>NZ_BOSF01000006.1:0-349904 GCF_018403205.1 Paenibacillus sp. J22TS3 | reverse complement strand
GCTAACCATCAGGAGAGCAAGCTCTCCATCAAGTCCGCTCGACTTGCATGTATTAGGCACGCCGCCAGCGTTCGTCCTGAGCCAGGATCAAACTCTCCATTAAAGTGTTTGACTTGCTCATTTTGAATCTGACGAGAAAATTAATTCTCTTGATTGAAGAACCGAAGTTCTTCAATCATGTATCTCACTCGTTGTTCAGTTTTCAAAGATCAATTTCTCATTTGGTCAACCGCTTCGCCATCGACTCAGTTAGCATTCGGTGTCTCAGCAGCAACTCTTATATAATATCACATCAGCTTCACAATTGCAAGTACTTTTTTTCTGAACAATCAAACTTACTTGCTAGCCTCTATAAAAAAAGGCGTTTTGATCGGCTGGATTTATAATATACCACTCTACACGCCAGATTGCAATTGTTTTGAAACAGTTATTTTATCCCATACTCAATGTTGTTTAAATCCTTATATCTTTCATCCTCTACGCTGGTAAAATAAGCTCATCTATAAAATCAAGAGCCCACCCTTACACATTAAGATCAATTAGAGTTTTCTGCCTTGGATGAGAGAGTCTAAAATACCAATCTCATCGTAGTTAGGCAGGGCTTTTCACACGGAATTCTCTTTGTTTCGCAACTAATTCCTTCATATATAAATAGAAGCCGTCTTTAGAAGACGGCTTCTGACTTAACAACTCTTTACTTACTCCGCACCCATGAAGATATACCGGCATAGTACCAATACGGCGAGTACATACATTAACCAGTGAATTTTCACTTTACTTTTGCCGAAGAGGTTGCTGAATACCCCAAGAATTACGTAGGACACAATCCCTGCCGAAATCCCGTTTGCAATCCCGCCTGTGAACGGCATAAGCGCAATCGTAAGAAACGCTGGAAAGGCGTGGAGGAAATCATCCCACTCAATGTTCTTAACCTGACCCATCATAAGCACACCTACAATAATCAAGGCCGGTGCTGTCGCCGCCGAAGGCACGATACTCGCAAGCGGAGAAATGAACAAAGCAAGCAGGAACAGGATACCCGTAGTTACCGAAGTCAGACCCGTGCGTCCTCCCTCAGCAACACCGGCCGTACTTTCAACATAAGAAGTTATCGTACTCGTACCCAGCACCGCGCCTGCGCTGACGCCGATTGCATCGACAAGCATGGCCTTTCCGATCTTCTTCTCGCCCTCTTCCTTGTTCTTCATCAGTCCTGCACGGGTAGCCGTACCGACCAAGGTTCCGAAGGTATCAAACAACTCCACAAAAGTGAAGATAAATACGATCTCAAACAATCCAATTTTGAAAGCCCCTGCCAGATCAAATTGTCCAACAGCCAGGTTATCAAAGGTTGGAATCCAGTGTGCGCCGGACAATCCCTCTGTATGAGTTACTCCCATAGGAATACCAATCAGCGTTGTGAGAACAATCCCGATAAGCAGCGCACCTTTTACACGAAGTACCATAAGTATTGCAATTACAATCAATCCGATCAAGGTTAGCTGAACATCATGACTATGAACAATATCCCCAAGAGCGAAATTCATGCTGCTCCCTGGTACCGTCTGCGAAGCATCTTTGACGCCCGAAAGGTTGGCAACCATCAGATTGCTCATTTTAAAACCAAGGATGGAAACAAACAAGCCAATTCCGACGGTAATCGCGGATTTGAGGCTTGTCGGTACTGCCTTAATCAGCAGCTGCCTTACTTTGGTCACCGTCAGGATCAAAAAGATAATACCTGAGATAAATACCGCACCAAGCGCAGCCTGCCAAGTAATCGCCCCGTTAGAGCTTAATACAATCGTCATAAAATAAGCATTCAAACCCATACCTGGAGCAAGCGCGATTGGGATATTCACGAACAATCCCATTAGTATCGTGATCAGCCCGGCACCAACCGTGGTAGCAAAGAACACGCCGTCAGCAGGTATTCCAGCACCAGTGGGCCCGAGAAAAATATTGTTCACGACAAGAATATACGCCATTGTCATGAATGTGGTAATTCCCGCAATCACTTCTGTTCTTACGTTCGTACCATGTTCCTTCAACTTAAAGAACCGATCCATTGTAGAAATTCTCCCCCTTAAGTATGAGTCATCAACGACAAAAAACCGGGAAACTGTGTCCCCGGTTCTGAAGCTCCTGGAAAGGACGCCGCGCACAAGCCATGGCTCTGCCGATCAAGAACAGGAAGCCCTTGTCCTTGTGCCTGTACAAACTAATAAGCGCCCAATCCTTTCGTAGCCAGATCATTACGGTGACCTCGTAGAAACAACCGGGCCAATCCCCGGAATTATACGAAAAGCTGGTTATAGTATTGTCGAAAATTCTCGTTGTAACTCGCATAAACGCGGTTTACCTGATTTATTTTAGGCTTGAAGCCGAGTCTTGTCAATAGAAAATACGAATGATATTTGTCACATCCAGCTTAATGTTCGTATTTTACCATTTGGAGTAATCACTCTTATTACAATTCAATTACTTTTGATTACTCTCGCCGATTCTAAAACATAAAAAAGAACAGTCTCCCTATCCAGGAAAACTGCTCTTTGACTAAACTTTACTCCCACTCAATCGTAGCCGGCGGCTTCGATGTGATATCGTACACGATCCGGTTCACGTTATCCACTTCGTTCACGATACGAACCGAAATTTTCTCAAGCACATCCCAAGGAATACGTGCCCAGTCCGCAGTCATGCCGTCGATTGACGTTACGGCGCGGATACCTACGGTGTAGGAATACGTACGGGCATCACCCATGACACCCACGCTCTTCATGTTCGGCAGAGCTGTGAAATACTGCCAAATTTCGCGATCAAGGCCCGCCTTGGCAATTTCCTCACGCAGAATATAGTCGGAATCACGAACAATTTTCAGCTTCTCTTCCGTAACCTCGCCCAGAACCCGGATAGCCAGACCCGGACCCGGGAACGGCTGTCTCCAGACAATCTCCCTAGGAAGGCCGCACTCTTCACCGACTTTACGAACCTCATCCTTGAACAGCGCTTTGAGCGGCTCCACCAGCTCGAAATCCATATCTTCCGGCAGTCCGCCAACGTTATGGTGGGACTTAATCGTATGAGCTGTTGCTGTACCGCTCTCTACGATATCAGTATAGAGCGTACCTTGAGCCAGGAATTTGAAATGGTCAAATTTCTTGGATTCCTCGTCAAACACATAAATAAATTCGTTTCCGATAATTTTACGTTTCTGTTCTGGATCATCCACACCAGCCAGCTTGGACAAGAAGCGTTCCCGCGCATCGATCTTGACAACCTTCATGTCAAACTTGCCAACGAAGGTTTCCATAACGCTCTCGGCTTCGCCTTTGCGGAGCAGACCATGGTCGATGAACATGCATGTAAGCTTGTCCCCGATCGCTTTATGAAGCAGAATCGCTACAACAGAGGAATCTACCCCTCCGCTCAGAGCACACAACACATTGTTGTCGCCGACCTGCTCGCGGATGTCTCTGATTGTATCTTCGATAAACGTCCCCATCGTCCAGTTGCCTTCACAACCGCACACTTCATAGAGGAAGTTGCGGATCATCTCGTTCCCGTGTACAGAGTGGCGAACCTCCGGGTGGAACTGAACACCGTACAGGTGACGTTCCTTGTGACTGAAGCCAGCAATTGGAGCATGTTCGGTAACCGCATCGATCTGGAAGCCTTCAGGCAGCTCCACCACGTGGTCACCATGGCTCATCCATACCGTTTGCTCCGCATCCAGACCTTTAGTCAATGCGGAATGCTCGGCGAAGCGAACATCCGCTTTCCCGTACTCCCGTTTGGCGGCCCGTTCAACTTTACCGTTCAATTGGTGGGCCATCAACTGCATTCCATAACAAATCCCGAAGATCGGCACGTTCAGGTTGAAAATCTCAGGGTCCACTTGTGGCGCATTCTCTGCATACACACTTGTCGGCCCGCCGGAGAACACAATCCCTTTAGGCGCAAGTTCGCGAAGGCGCTCAGCAGTTGTGTTATACGGCAGCAGTTCACTGTACACACCAAGATCACGAATCCTTCTGGCTATTAACTGGTTGTACTGTCCCCCGAAGTCCAGGACGACAATCATTTCATTTGGCTTATTCATTTCCGAGCCTCCCTCAATTCATGGGTCTTATTATACGAAACGACAAAACGGCTCGTCAAGGAAGATCGGGTTCCGATTTTGCCCATACTGCAGCCATCTTGCGGCACTGCCGTAGAAATGCCAGGGTCGCGGAGCGATCCAGATCCTTCCCTCCATATTTTAAGGCTTCCCATACATTTACAAACTGGTCAAGCCGTGTCCTCTCTTCTAGGCAAAGCCCACTTAGGTTCTGGACATATTCTCTTCCGGTGAGTCCTGGCGGCTTACGGCCATACCTTGCATAAAGGCAGTCCCACGTATAGTCAGAAGTGCGCAGCAGTTCAACGCGGCCAGGAAATTGCCCTCTTCTCCAATAAGGCAGCAGCGCTGCTGCCCAGTACGCTGTGAGATAAGGCCGGTATTTCCAGAGCATGAAGAACAGACTGCAGACCAGACCGCCTGCAATCAGCTCCAAAAGGTGTTTGAGCATCCACAAGGCGATTCCAGAAAAGAAAGCGCTGGCTGACTTTAGTCCTTGGCCGGCAGCCTGCATCCATTGGGCAAAGAAGTGATGGGGCGAGCGTCCACCGCCTGCATTCTCTTGAGCAGCTGCCCCCTGAGGTGCTTCAAACCCAGGAGTCGGATCGAAGGGAACCCAGCCTACCTCGGGAAAATACACCTCGACCCACGAATGGGCATCGGCGTAAGACACCGTATACGCGTGGGTGTTGCCGGATTCAGGTTGGCCTGTAGCGTACCCTTTTACCCACCTGGCGGGTATGCCCTGGGTTCTTAATATGACCGTCATCGCTGTTGAGAAATGGTCACAGTAGCCTTTTTTCTGTACAAACAGAAAGTCCCCGGCAAAATCACTTCCGACAGGAGGAGAGCTTGTCTTCAAGTCATATCTATAATTGTCCTTTAAGTATGTTTCCACCTTTTTAACTGAATCATAACGGTTTGTTGATCCTTTAGTCAGATTAGCCCCAAGCGTTCTCACCTCAGTAGGCAGAGAAGCAGGCAGCCCAAGGTACTTATCTTCAATATCAGTGGGATCATCCCCACCGGATGCTCTAAGGAGCTCCGGGGCAGCGTACTGATCTCTAACCTTGAGCGAATATCTCGAAAGGGACTGACCTGGCTCATCATAGAGGACCAAACCCGAAGAAGGGAACGCCTGAAGATCATGGAGAGGGAGCTTGAAATTGCCCGCTACCACTTCTTTTACCGCTGTGGGAATCCCGCCGCCAGCCAAAGGGACTTTACCGCTCTGGGGTTCCTTGAACACTATGGTCTGTTCGAACTCCCTTCCCCTTGGGCGGTCGCCATCACGGGCCGGAACCTGCCCGTTAACGTTCAGCCTCTCCATCTGCGGGGTGAGCTCTTCCCATCCCCTTCCGGTATATTTGCTCTTGCTCTCTCCACGAAAGTAGGTCGGAAATGGGGAGATGGCGGTGAACAGTTCCTCATTTCTGAGCGTCAGGGGCCCGCCGAGTTCCCCGTCATCACTGCCGTATCCCGACAGGTTATAAATCACCCTAGCGTTCGCCGGCACGGCCGATTTGGTCCACGCCTCCAGACTGGCCATAACCTGCTGGAACGAGAAAGCCCTGGCCGACTGAACGGGGAGAGCATGAACCAGACTGGCAAGCCCGAGAATGCTCCCCAGCACGATCGATATGACTACGGCAAAAACCCGGACAGACGGGAACACCTGAAGTCTACTCTTGTTTCCGGTAACGGTTTCGGTTTCACCAATAACTGCCGGATGTGGATTCACAGGAATCTCATCCTCTTCCTGAAGCCGCAAGACGAACAATAAAGCCTGCAGCAGCAGCCCAATCAGCACAGTTCTAACCAACCCCGAATAAATGCTCAAGCCCAGACCAAGCTCCAGGCTGAGCAGATAGAGCAAAGTAGCCATAAAGAACAGCATAATGCTCTGGCGGCTAACAGCAAGCAGCTGAACTGACACGACAAGAAGCACCCAGCCCAGCAGCAGCACAAACATTCTAACTTCCGGACTAAGCCCGTTCAGTCTGCCCGTGTCCGCCACACCGGATATATCCTCGGCTATCATTTGAAGAAAAACCTCAAGCCACCCTATGCCGCGGCTGCCGCCGTACAAATAAACCATGCTGGTCACACACAGCACTGGTGGCAGAAGGAATTGGACAAGTCCAGGCAGCTTAAAGCACCCCAGTATTAGAAGGACCACGGTAAGGATATAAAAGAGATTCAAGGACCTGCCCGCTTCCGGCCCAAGCAGCTTGGCGATCGGATTCAACCACTCCCGGAACAGTCCAAAAATAAACAGGGACAATAGGGCATGTTCCCCGGCCTCTTTGAAGCTAAGGATGGTTTGGCGAAAGGATTTCTTAAGTCTCGGCATATTCCCACCCGCCTCTGTCGTTCCCGCCAGCTACGATGTTCTTAAGCGTGGAGGAATTTAAACGCCTTACCTCTACTCCTGTATGACGAAGCTGCTCTATCAGTTCCCTGGACTGGTCGGCTGGATCAGCCGGAAGCTCTCTCTCTTGCTCGTCCCCCGTGATCACAATCTCCAGCTTGATTCCCCTTATGGCTGCAGATGCAGCCGCAGCAGCAAGCTCACGGGTTAATTGCCCAACGAGGCATGTAATCTCCGCATAGATGTTCTCCTGCACCGTTTCGATCAATAGATGATGCCCTGGTGTCCAGGAAACGAGCTTAGCTGCGGCAAGCAACTCCATACCCTTATCTTGGTCAGGCTCACAGCGGTAGGTCATCCGTCCGTCAGGACCTCCAAGGACAAGCCCGGCCCCTCTACCGCCTTCTGCCTCCCGCCGCAGCAATGAAGCGGTGTAGGAAACGGCAGTCTCGAACTCTACAGCACCCGGTGAGTAGCAGGCCGGGTCTGTAACAAGCAGAAACACCTGCATCACAGGTCCGCTGTCTTCGGATTGGCGAGCCAGCAATGAGGACTTCCGGGCAGAGGATTTCCAGTGAATGCTTCTCCATGAATCCCCCTGCTGGTAGTCCCTGATTAGAGTCCCTCTCTCCCTGCCCTCCGGCCCATACAATGATGTGGTTCCGTCTCCTTGTTCCAGAATCCCCGGTTTCGCAGGGAGAACGGCGGTCTGGGGAATCACGGTTAATAAACCGTCAGCCTCCACGAAAAGAGAGCGCTTAAACCAACCGAACACATCCCCACAGGTGATCTGAACCCGTCCTCCTGAGTACACTCCCCTCTGAAGAGAGCTTACTGCTGCTGGAAGTATGACATGGCGGCGGAAGCCGGTGAACATCCGAAGCCCTTCCATCTTCCCGGCCTGGTCGATCAGCGGATCGGAAATCTCGATCCAAAGTGGAGGGACTCCCCCCATAAATCGAATATCATAGCTTACATATCCTGTGTCGCCAGTTGAAGGCCGGGCAGGGAGCCAATGTCTGCGAACTTCGGTCATACGCGGCCTTCCAGCCTGTACTACGGCTCCCTGGAGCATGATCAAACCGGTTACAACAAGCAGAAACAACATGGAAGCCCCTCCATACGAGGCATAGGCTGTCATAAGCAACATAGCTGCAGCGCCAGTCCACAGCCACGGATACAGCGAGATACTCATGACGAAGCCCTCCTCACTGAGCCTCGGGATACCGGCACAGGAGTGTGCTGGAGAATCTCCCGAATCAATTCCTCACCGGTTGTCCCAGACAGCCTGCTCTCTGGAGTTAACGTCACCCTATGTGAAAGAACGGCAGCCGCTACAGACTTCACATCATCAGGGATCACAAACATTCTTCCATGAAAATATGCATAAGCCTGAGCGGCTCCCATCCAGGCCAGCGTTCCTCTCGGGCTGATTCCAAGCGATATCCGCTTATGCCGGCGGGATGCCTCCGCAATGGTAACAAGATAACGCTTAATGGATTCCTCCACCATAACTCCCCTTACCTGACGCTGCATTCCCGCCATTTCCTCAGCGAGGAGGACAGGCTTCAGGGCTTCTACCAGTGAACCGCTCTGGTGGCGGCCGAGCATGTCCATCTCATATTCAGAACCTGGATATCCCAGCGTTATTCGCATAAGAAACCGGTCCATCTGTGCCTCTGGCAGACGGTATGTTCCTTCGAACTGAAGCGGATTCTGGGTAGCCAGCAGAAGAAAAGGCTTCGGGAGCGGATAGGTCACCCCGTCAACGGTCACCCGGCGCTCTTCCATAGCTTCGAGCAGTGCAGACTGGGTCCGGGGGGCCGCCCGGTTAATCTCATCGGCAAGCACGATATTCGATAGAATAGGACCCGCTCTGAACTCAAATTCCCCCTTATGTGGACGGTACACCGACACACCTGTAACATCTGAGGGCATTAAGTCAGAGGTGAATTGAATACGTCCAAGCGAACCTCCCATACTTGCAGCGATGGCCCGTACCAGGGTTGTTTTGCCCACACCAGGAATATCTTCAAGCAGAACATGTCCCCCTTGAAGCATTGCGATTAAGATAAGCTCGATCTCACGCCGTTTACCAAGTACAACCCGGTCGACCTGATTAACCAGACGTTCCAGCAGGCTGGAAGCCTGTTCGTGAGACAAGCCGGTAGAATTCAACAAGTCCAATACCTCCTCTACTCCGGTAAAAAATCTAGTAACTAGTGTCACCATATTGTTCCCGAAATAGACGTCAAAGAGATGTTGGCAGCTTCATTTACAAGGCTTTGACCCTGTAATAATCACGGTCTTTGGTCACTGAAACGATAGGGTGCCCAAGCAGGCCGAGCAGGCTGCGGAGAGGAACCCATACGGTATCGCCCCTCGTTTCCAGGGCAAACGGGACCCCAGCTGATCCCTGCTTTCCAATCGTCATCTGCTCAGCAGTGTTTGAGTCCACCTTAATGGTCAATGTCTTTTTCCCCCAGGTAATTACCGCCGCCCGGTTAACACTGCTCCATTGGACTGAAGCCCCGAGACGTTCCATTGCTGCTCGAAGAGGCACCTTATACCTTCCTTCAGACAACTCGTATTCCCCGTACCCCATTTCAGTCTCTACGCCCCCTGTGCTCAGAACAAGCTGCCGCCCCTCCTGAAATAATGCTGCGTTCGGGACTACATGGTCCTCAACCCATTTCTTTGTTGGCTTTATTCTAGAACCCCATGCTCCGTTAGCCTTAATAGAGAACTGAACAGGCTTAACCTTGGAGCTTAGAGATTGAAATTCGTATCCGTGCGACTTGTAATATTCAATGATGCGTGGCAGCGCCTTTATCGTCTGCTCATGTCCAGCCCCGTCATGCATCAGCACCACGATCTGATCCTTCAGCTCCGCCAATTTAACGTTGCGGATCATCTCAGACGAAGGCACCCCTTTGCGTGAGGAATCCCGGGTATCCACATCCCAGTCAAAAACCGCATATCCCCCCCTCTTAAGGAGACTGAAATAACTGCTGTCAAAATGACCATACGTTCCACCCGGCGCCCGGACCAATGGGGTCCTTGAACCCGTGATATTCCGCAGGATTTCCTCCGTTTGTTTTATTTGTCTCCAGAATTCGCTAAAATTGTGGTAGAGCTTTTTGTACACGTGATCATAAGTATGATTTCCAAGAGCATGTCCACCTTCTGATATGCGTCTGATTACTTCAGGATACCTCTCTGCCTGCTCACCAAGCACAAAAAAGGTGGCTTTGGCCTTATTCTTAGACAAGATCGCCAGCACTTGGTCCGTCAGTTTGGTTGGCCCATCATCAAAGGTCAAATACACAACCTTCTTCTTGACCCCGGAACTGGAGGATACAGGTGTCGTTGATATGGCTGAACCAGAGGAGGACAGCGGCTTAAGACCGGCAAGACGACTTCCTGGCAAAATTGGTTGAAACTCTTCTTGTGCCGAAGCCGTAGAATTCCAAGAAAGGTTTAATGATGGATGAAACGCTCCGATAAGAAGGATCACTAGTAGAAATGGCACAAAAGTCCGCTTAATAACGTGCAGTAAGGTTCTGGACATTGTAGATAACCTCCATCAGTTCTATGAATGATAACTTGCTTTTGATAGATTATATGGAGGCTTCTTCGGAAATAGACTTCTATCTAAATATGAAATAATAAAATAGAAACAGGACTTATCTATCCTCTTAATAGATAAGGTTAGGAGCTGGAGAAGAAAATGATGGACTTCCTGAAGTACCTCGAAACTTTATTTGAATCCCATGGATATTGGGTTCTCTTTATCGGGCTAGTTCTTGAATTTATCGCACTGCCTTTCCCGGGCGAGACCACGATGGCCTATGCCGGATACTTGTCCTATAAAGGTCTGCTGGCTTGGCCTTTGCTCATTGTAATCGCGTTCTTGGGAACCACGATTGGAATCACAATTACTTATTGGATTGGACGAAAAGCGGGATTTCCTTTTATTAAAAGGTATGGGAAGTGGTTCCTCCTGCCTCCGAAAAAGCTGGATACAGCACGGTACTGGTTCGAGAAGTATGGCTACACCTTGATCTTCATCGGCTACTTTATCCCGGGTGTCCGTCACATTACCGGTTATTTCTCTGGAATTATTTCACTGCCTTTCCGCAAGTTCGCCATATACGCTTATTCCGGAGCCCTATTCTGGACTGCCTTGTTCATCGGCATCGGCAGGATATTCGGTCCCCAGTGGAGCAAAATGTTCCACCTCGCAGCCACGTATTCCGCTGCAGCCGGGATCGCCCTTGTGATTATCATCCTGGCTGTCGCCCTATTCCGGTACCGCAGATCCATTAAAGAGTTCATGATCCGGCGTTTCAGCAAATCCAAGAACAAATCAGAGACCTCTGAGATTGAATAACATTCTGGTTACCAGGGTGAAGCACAAAATAAGGCCATTCCCACAGTCATATTATGACATGAGATGGCCTCTATTTTTTATAGCTATATAAAATGAACTTATTAAGGTTACCCGTATGGGGCGCTGCGTTACCGAGTGTTCTTTAAGGCCGCTGTTGTCTCCGAAATGCTTGAACTAAATATCCAAGTAGGGGCATTTCGGAGACAAAGGCGGACGCTCTGCTTCTTCAGAATCACTCGGCCTCTCCGCTGAGATCGGTTAATTTTTAAAGTTCGCTTTATATAGATTGAATCTTGGTAAGCCTTAGGCTTCTCACACGCACTGTACTTGAGGATGAAGAACTCTCCCCCCCTGCTAGCTGCCGCTAACCTCCTGAAGCACTTCATCCACATGGCCGCGCACTCTGACTTTGCGCCATTCCTTGACCAAAATGCCCTCTTCATTAATCAGAAAAGTCGAACGCACAATTCCCTCAAACTCACGGCCGTACATTTTCTTAAGCTGCCATACTCCGAACATCCGGCTGACTATATGTTCTGTATCCGCCAGAAGCGGGAAAGGAAGCTCATGCTTGCCCGCAAATTTCACATGGGATTTCAGTTCATCCCCGCTTATGCCTATAATAACAGCCCCCTTGGATGCAAAATAAGTGGCGCTGTCGCGAAAATCACAAGCCTGCTGTGTGCAAGCAGGAGTCATATCCTTGGGATAAAAATAGATAACCACCTTGCTTCCCCGAAACTGGCTTAAAGTTACGGTATCCCCTTCTCCACCCACAGATGGAAGCGTAAAGTCAGGAACTGGCTGTCCCAGCTGTACCTGTTGATCTATCATAAGAAGCCCCTTTCTTTTTTTAACCTGTAACAATAAACAGGAAAATTGATTGTACATATAAAAGAAATTATAATGTATATACCAATTAGGCTAAAGAGCAACCATGGTTATTGAAGGGACGAACGTGATGACGAAAAAAACAAAGAGGACGATTATCTGGTCTGCCGCTGCCGTATTTATCATCATTCTTTCTATTGCAGCTTGGTATTTCATTGCCATCTATAACCAGGTTAACAACTTCCACAAGGTCGGGGAGAATTCTCCGTTCCATCAAATTGCGCCAACCGAAACGAAGGTGAACTCCCCTCCGAAATGGGAAGGCACCGAACGTGTAAATATACTTATGATGGGCGTGGATGCCCGCGGATTGAAGAAGGGGGAGATCCCCCGGTCCGATACGATGCTTGTAGCCTCCATAGATCCTGTTCAGAAGAAAGGCTACTTGTTCTCCATTATGCGTGACACTTATGTCGATATCGCCGGGCAGAAGAAGCAGGACCGGATCAACACCGCGATTACGCACGGCCCGGAATCTGCAATGCAGACGGCCTCTGATCTGCTCGGAATTCCAATTCAATATTATGTCTACACCGACTTCCAAGGCTTCATCGCCCTGGTTGATGCGGTGGGTGGCGTTGACTTCAATGTAGAGAAGGATATGCACTATGTCAGTGCTGCTGACAAACACGAGTACGATATTGATCTCAAAAAAGGGATGCAGCACCTGGATGGCAAAACCGCCCTCCAATACGTCCGCTTCCGGCATGATGCCATGTCCGACTTCACACGGACAGAACGCCAGCGCAATTTCCTAAAGGCTGTGGCCGAGAAGATGAAAACCACTACCTCGATCATGAACCTGCCAGGCATTCTGGAGAAGATCAATCCGTATATCGATACCAACATGACCGTGAATGATATGTGGAAGCTTGCCTCCGTAGGCTATGACAGCCAAATGAACGGCAGCGAACAGATTCCTCCGATGAGTCTGCTTGTTGAGAAAAACACCTCAGCGGGAGCTGTACTAGGGGTAAGCAGTGAGAAGAAACTGAAGGAATATGTTCAAGATGTTCTGAACGGAACCAAAGAGGATAATAAAGGTACTAAAGATGCCAAAGAAGGCACCAAAGATACTGAAAACACTAAAGATACTAAAGACAGCAAATCTGGCTCGGCCTCCGGCAGCCAGACCTCGGACAATAAGTCTTCGGCAGCCAAGTAAAATATGTGAAACGGCAGGCTGCCTAATCAGAAAGGAAGAATAAGTCATATGAACCGCAACCAATCCGAACACTTATATCAGGAGGCGCTCAAACATATCGTTGGCGGCGTCAACAGTCCTTCCCGCTCTTTCAAAGCGGTGGGCGGCGGTGCCCCTGTGTTCATGAACCGTGCCCAGGGAGCCTACTTCTGGGATGTGGACGGCAATAAGTATATCGATTATCTGGCCGCATACGGCCCTATCATTACCGGCCATGCCCATCCGCATATTACCGAGGCGATCACCCGGGCGGCAGCAAACGGCGTGCTCTATGGTACGCCGACCGAGCTGGAAATTCAGCTGGCGGTTAAGCTGAAGGAGGCCATTCCCTCCATGGATAAGGTCCGCTTTGTCAATTCCGGTACGGAGGCGGTCATGACCACAATCCGCGTCGCTCGTGCCTATACGAAACGCAACAAAATCATTAAGTTTGCCGGATGCTATCACGGCCACTCCGATCTGGTGCTGGTCGCGGCCGGCTCAGGCCCTTCCACGCTGGGCATCCCGGACAGTGCGGGCATTCCGACCAGCATCGCACATGAAGTGATCACCGTGCCGTTCAATAATCCAGATGCACTCAAGGAGGCACTGGACAAATGGGGCGAAGATGTTGCTGCCGTGATGGTTGAGCCGATTGTTGGCAACTTCGGTATGGTTATGCCGGAGCCCGGCTTCCTGGAGAGCCTCCGCAAGCTCGCGCGTGAATACGGCGCCCTCGTCATCTATGACGAGGTCATCACCGCCTTCCGCTTCCATTACGGGTCCGCGCAGACTTACGCGGGCCTCGCGAACCATGATGCCATCAAGCCGGATCTGACGGCGCTGGGCAAGATCATCGGCGGAGGCCTGCCGATCGGCGCATACGGCGGCAGCAAGGAGATCATGGAGCAGGTGGCTCCCCTCGGCCCGGCCTACCAGGCCGGTACGATGGCGGGCAACCCCGCCTCGATCTCGGCAGGCATCGCCTGCCTGGAAGTGCTGCAAGGCGCGGGCGTCTACGACGAGATGGAGCGCCTTGCCGTGCGGTTGACGGAAGGCCTTGGCGCTTCCGCCGCCCGCCACGAGGTGCCGCTTACGATCAACCGGATCCGCGGCGCCTTCTCGACCCACTTCTGCGACCACCCGGTCACGAATTACGATGAAGCGCAGGACACCGATGGCGAGCAGTTCGCCGCCTTCTTCCGGCACATGCTGGAGCAGGGTGTCAACCTTGCCCCATCCAAATATGAAGCGTGGTTCCTGACCACGGCTCATACGGATGCGGATATTGATTTTACGCTGGAAGCAGCGGACAATGCGTTCCGCAAGATGAAAGCATAAGCAATCTGAACATGGCAACAGCCCGTCCGGCAATAGCTGGGCGGGCTGTTTTACTGTTTTGGTACTTTATATTTGGCACATCACATTGGCATGGCGTTTGACGCTTACGGCGATAGAGGAAAGGTAACATGGGTGAAATGACTAATTAGAACTTTGACACTCGAGGTACTTGGAGATGTGTTTCATGAAAAGCTGAATTACTGCCCAATGGAACATGATGGATTGTGGAAACGTTCAATAAATCATTCTTTATGAGAAGCGATTGGGTCCAAAGTTACCTTCAACATGGCTCCAAGCCCGGCTATTCAGAGCTATCTCATCGAGATTGCTCCCGAATCAGCGGATATTCAGCTCGGCTTTAATACTTCATCACTTCACATTGGAGTCGCACTCGGCTCCATGGTAGGCGGCTTCGTAGTGAGCCAATACAGCATTTCTGTTAATCCTGCAGCAGGCAGGTTGATTACCCTCTTATCAATCCTCTCCGCCCTCTACTCGATGACTAGAAAGGAAAAACATGATGCTATAAAGAAGGCATTTTAAAACAAAGTTTGAGAATTTCAAATGAAGCAGGCATCTGTTTTTGACAAAGCTTTCGGTGTAAAAAAGGACTGTTGGAGATCGTTTTTACGCTTACCTTGCAAGGCCCCTCTTTCGGCTCTTACAGCAAATAGACCCCCGCCGGGGCAGGAGCCTATTTGCTGTGATTCTATTAAGAGAACGAAACAATTATTGGGCTTTCAGCTTGTCAAACACCTTTTCCTGCACATTCTTCGCAGCTGTGTCCAACTGTGCTTTGCTGTCCATATCCTTCTTGGAGAAGGTCTCTTGGATCACGTTGGACATCTCCGCATAATAATCCTGTGTGCCGAATTGAGCCTCTGGCTTGCCATCAAGCAGTGCGGTGATTTCCGGATTGTATTTATAGATGTTATCGTACTTGTCATAGATGGCCTGTGTCTTCTTGCCGAAATCGGAGTCAGCTTTGAAGTAGTCCATCAACTGAGGCACATAATACTTGCCGTTGGTCTTACGCTCTTGAATGTTGGCTTCCAGCGCTTGAAGACCTTTTTCAGAGAAATAATCGAAGGTGATGTAACGGAACGCCATTTCCTGTTCGTCCTTGGTTGCATTCGGGTTAATTACATAATAATTCCCGCCTAGGATTCCTGTATGCTTGCCGCCCTTCTCGGCTGCTGGCATTGGATAAGTCAGCACATCCTCAGGCTTCATGCCTCCCTGATTCAGCGCAGGTTCAATCACATCAGCAGCTCCAGCCATAACCATGGCTGTGCGGCCCTGCTGGAACGTATTAACCGCGTCTGCCCAGCCAAGCGCCCAGTCCTTCGGAATGGCGTTTGCTTCATATTTCAGCTTTTTGTAGAAGTCCAAAGCCTTAATCCCGGCTTCCGAATTGAAGGTTGCGGTTACCTTGCCGCCTTCATTCTTCTCAATCTCTCCACCAGCTTCGAACAGGAAGTTCGTCCAGTTCCAGCCAGCTTCGTTGCCCTTGCCCATTGGAGCAATGCCCGCCACGCCCTTGGCCGGGTTAGCTGCATTTTTGGCTGTATTCAGCATATCGTCCCATGTCCAGTCCACCGGTGGGACCGCAACAGACTTGGCATCGAGCAGCTTCTTGTTCAGTACGGTAGATACGACATAACCATTATAAGCAAGCCCGTAAACTTTACCGTTGATTACAAATTGATCTTGAAGCACAGGGTTCATCTGATCTTTGTACTTCCAATTATTATACAGGTCCGTAATATCGGCTACCCAGCCTTTTTCAACCAGGAAATTCGCTTCGGTTGCAAAGGTATTAAAGATCGTCGGGGCCTCATTGGACGCCATCTTCACACCGATCTCTTCAATCTTGTACTGCCAGTCATCCTTAATGATTTCCACATTCGGATATTCCGCCTGGAAACGCTTGATTTTATCATCCTCCTGAGCCCGCATGACCTTCAAATCGGGTGTAGGATAATGGATTTTGATCGTAATCTTCTTCTTCGTGATATCTTCGCTGCCGGACGTATTGCCCGTATTAGAGTTGTTGTTGGCTCCGGAGCCTTCCGCTTCTTTCTTCGGTGCCGTACCCCCGCTGCAGGCCGAGAGCATAGTGCCCAGGAGAAGCAAACATAACAGAACTGCTGAGAACTTGCGCATTGAAACTCCCCTTTTCGCTATTTGTTAGTGTTCAAGGCTTACCGCCCTGCTCTCTCATCATATTGAACATCCGTTCTTCACACGAGGTGTATTCCTATGCCCTTTGTGTGTGCAATTACGCTTGCTTGGGTGGATTACCCTTTGACCGCAGACATGGTCACCCCGCGCATAATAAACTTCTGGAACAGGAGGAATACAGCAATAGGCGGTACCATAACCAGGAACAGTACGGCAAACTTGATGTTGGTATCGAGCGAGCGGACATTGATCACGTATTTAAAAATAGCCGTAGCCAGCGTGTACTTATCCTCGGTCTGCATCACCAGTGATGGCCAGAACCAGTCATTCCATGCGGCGGAGAATATAAAGATCGCCAAGGTAGAGAAGATAGGAATGGACAGGGGCATTGCGATCCGGAAGAAGCTGGTCAGATCAGAAGCTCCGTCCATCTTCGCCGCCTCGAGAATCTCCATATGAATCCCGTCGAAGAAATTCTTCATCAGCAGGAAATTGAACGCACTTGCTCCCGCAGGGAGCCAGAAAGCCCAGTACGTGTTGAGCATGCCAAAATCTCTTAAATTCAAAAAGCTCGGAATCAGATAGCTGGCTGCCGGTACGAACAAGGTCATCAAAAAGAAGAAATAGATGGCCCGCTTGTACGGCACATTCAGCCGGGAAATGCTGAAGGATGCCAATCCAAGCACAACAACGGTCATGAACAGGTTGCCTGCGAACACAAAAATCGTATTTTTCAAAAAGCCCAGCAGGTTAATATATTCCCAGCCTTCCTTCAAATTTGACCAGTTCCAGGAGTCCGGGAAAAAGTGCGGTGGAAAGCTGTTGACCTCCTCATTGGACTTAAGCCCGTTAAACATCGTCATCAGAATCGGATACAGCATAGTTACGACCATACCCGCAATCACAATCAGCATCAGGCCGTATACCAGCTTGTTCATTGGCTTCTTCAGGTCATAGGAGGACAGAATTCCTCTATCATTGGCTGCCATCTTAGTATTCCTCCTTGTTCAGCTTGAACTGAATGATGCCCAGAATGCCAAGTACTATGAACATAAGCACTCCGAGCGCCGAAGCCGCGCCGTAATCCTGACTGGTAAATGCATACTTCACAATATGAAGCGCATAGGTCAAGGTCGCTTTGTTCGGTCCACCGTCCAGCAGGGCCATCTGGGACTGGTAGGCCTGGGAGGTACCGATAACCTGAAGAATCAGCATCAGGATAATAAGTCCCTTCATGGATGGAAGGGTGATGTACCGGATACGGTTCCATACACCCGCCCCATCAATCTCAGCGGCCTCATACCAGTCTCGCGGTATACTGAGCACGGCCGCAAGATAGATCAGCATGGCAGAACCAAACTGCTGCCACGTCTCCATGACAACCAGGGAGATCATGGACCAGGCGCTGTCAGAAATAAACGATATCGATTCGGTACCGAATTTCGAAAGAACCGCATTCAGCGGTCCTACCGGGTCATACATCCATCTCCATACCCCATAGAGCACGACACCCGGCATGACATAAGGCAGATAAGCGGATATCCGCACAAAACCCTGGAATTTACGAAGCTCCGAAATAGCAATTGAAGCGGCAATAGGCACCCAGAACCCGATAATCAGACACAGGAACATGTAATACAGGGTGTTCTTCACGGCCTTCCATGTGTCCGGGTCGTCCAGCACCTGCTTGTAATTATCCAATCCTACAAAGCTGCTTCCCTTGACATAATCAATATGGAAGAAGCTGTTGACAATCCCCTTAAAAATAGGCATCCATAAGAACAAGGTGAAAACCACAATCGCGGGGACCAGAAAGGCGTACCCCCACAAATGTTTTTTCCACCTTCCTGATCGTGCCGTATAGTCCGGTTTTGTTAGCTTCTGGTATGTGGCGGTTACTTCCGGCTGCTCCATCTAACTCCCTCATTCCCCTTTTATTTCGGACACGGGCTGAACCTTATCCAGCATCCCGGTTCATTCCTGTGTCTTCACTCATTGTAGATAAGAAGGGGGGAAGTTCACATGTGTATATCTATTTGAATCATAGTTATTTTTACTTCTTCAATTCACTTGGGCTCATGCCGTAATATTTCTTGAAAATCTTGCTGAAGTGCTCCGGCGACTCATAACCGACCTTCTCGGCGATCTCATATCGGCGCAGGTCTGTATTCAGAATGAGCGAGCGGCTCTCTTCCATCCGAAGCTTGATGACGTACTCCCACAGGTTATATCCCGTAGTCTTCTTATAGAGATAGCTCAGGTAGTTGGGACTGACATGATTCTTCTTGGCTACTTCATGTATGGTAAGGCCCTTCTGGGCATAGTTCTCCTCGATATACTGCTTCGTCTTCTCAACAATCCAGTTGCTCTGCTTGCTCATTTCCTCTTCAGATGGGTCGCTGGAGTAGACATTCCAGTTGAAATCACCATAGTAAAAGACATAGTGGTCTCCATGCTTCTGGTTCCAATGGATGGCCTTGCCCGCCTGCTTGTTCAGAATCTCCAGGAATTCGATTCCCTTCAGAATCTGGCTGATGCCAATTACGCAGTGCATCCCCAAATATTTATGAATATGATAATGAAGGCTTCGCCCGATCATCTCCAGCTGGTTGATTTTGTTAATGCCTGGCTCCTCATACTCCTTCTCACTCCACTGCACAATCACACTGATCTCCCGGCTTGACGAGTAGAACGACGTGGCATTCCATTCCTGCTCCATCAATTCCTGAACAATATTCAGCGCCGCATACCTGAACAGTTGGAGATCCCTAGAGGAGAAGTGGCCTTCGGAACGGGAGTTCGGATTCATCTGGAGTTTGATAATGGCATAATAAGGTCCATATAATCCAAGTCCATACCCTTCATTTGCGCCGAGGGGACCCTCAAGCACAGCAGCAGGGTTCTCCAGCAGCCGGTTAAGCTGTTCTGTGCTTGCGGGAAGCGGTTCCTCCATATGAAAGTGCTCATCCATATCCGCCATAATCTCCTCAAGCCCCGAAATCGGCTTATCCATCTTAAGAAGCACATTGCGAACACTATCTAGAAAGTGCTCACTGTTCAGCGGTTTGATAAGATAGTCTTTGGCTCCGAGCCGCAGAGCCATCTGGGCATATTGGAAATTCTCATGCGCTGAGATGATGATTGCCTGCAGACGGGGTCTGATCATTTTGGCCTGATGCATCAGCTCGATGCCGTTCATGGCCCCCATCTGAATATCGGTCACCAGCAGATCAATCTCTTCCATCCGTATAAAATCCAGGGCTTCATACCCGCTATGGGCTGTATACACCTGGTGTATGCTCAAGCCTGAGGACAAGAGCAAATTGTGCAGGCCTTTGCAAATCAGCGGCTCATCATCCACAACTAATACATTGTACATGGGACTCCTCCTTTGTCTTCTCTCATGTTCTATATCTGGTCGGCAGGGAGAGTGATGGTTACCGATGTTCCACCTTCTTCGCGTCTCGTATACTTGAGGCCATATAGAGGACCGAAATGAAGCCGGATGCGCTGATGGATATTCCGAATGCCATAACCCGTGGACGGATCATGCAACTCGTCATTCAGCAGCCTGTCAATCGCCGCATAGTCGGTCATCTTATACCCGTTATCCTCAATCCGGATCAGCATATTCCCCTGTTCTCTCCAGGCCCGGATGAGGATTACCCCGTCATCCTCCATATTCTTGACCCCATGGATAATGGCATTTTCAATCAATGGCTGCAGGGTAATCTTCGGAATAAGCTGCTGCAGCGTATCCCCGGAGATATCCCAGACCACCTTGAAGCTGTAATCGTATCGCATCTGTTGGAGCTTGATGTAGGCCTTGGCATGCTCCAGCTCTTCTTCGAGCGTAATCAGCTCCCTGCCGCGGCTGAGGCTGATCTTCATCAGCTTGGACAGTTCCTTAATCATTTCCGCCGATTCCACGTTGCCTTCAAGCGAGCTTTTCCAATAGATGCTCTCCAGCGTGTTGTATAGTAAATGAGGGTTAATCTGCTGATATAAAATTTGCAGCTGGGCTTCCTTCTCACGGATCTCCATCTGGTACTGATTCTGAACCAGATCGTTCAACCTGCGGGCCATATCATAGGTGGATGTAATGAGTACACTCACCTCATCATTCCTGCCTCTGCGCGGGGTCACCGGTACGGAATGGCCTGGAACATATTTGCGTACGAAGAAGGCCAGCCGCTGAAGCGGCATCATAAGTGATTTCCAGAAATAAGCCATCACCAGCAGCACGACCGCAGCGTAGACGATAGAGATAAGCTGGATCACCTGTTTCATTTCGTTCTGCTGCTGGAGCAGGGCTTTGACAGGAACCCTATAAATGAGCTTCTGTTCCAGCGCATGATTATAGTTCATGACATAAATATACTCAGACGTGATTACATCCACTACGCCCTCCGGCTTCACTATATTCTGGTTCACTTCCTGCAGCTGCAGGAGGGTCCCAGTCTCAGGTTCTGTGGAAGCCAGTATCCTGTTGTCCCAATCGGTGAAGTAGATGTTGCCGTCTGGCAGGTCTACCGTCTGCAAGGACTCCCCAATCTTCGCATCCATCTTGGTGACCACCAGCACACCGATAGTCTCGCCCTTGGAGATATTATTGATTGCCCTGACATAAGCCAAGGTGCTCATCTTCTCGTTGTCCTGCGAGTTCATGCCCTTAATGATTCTCAGGTAGCCTTTTCCCTTCTTGGCAATAGCCTCGTCGAACCATTCCGGCTTGTCTTTGTTCGACACGAAATAAACACCCGATTTCTTAACCTGGGGATAATTCGGCGCGAAAAAATAAGCATCATCCGGATCATACACATACAGTGAATAATAGATCGGCTCCCGCCCGTCTGCAGCCTGCGAGTAGCCGTTCAGAATCTTCTCGATTTTCTCGTATTTCTTCACCCGCTCATACACCGAATCCGACACATGAACATCCAGCTGCTGGACAAGCGGGTTCTGGATCACGGTGGAGGTCACTTTATTTACGGTATCGATGTCCCGATTGATCAGCGTAAAGTTCTGTTTGTTCAGCTCCACATAAGCATTGGTGACATGATGCTTCAGAATCTGTTCCGCCTTCAAATTTCCGTAGGCATACAGAATGAAGATGGGGCTGAACATGATCAGCAGGAGCAGGATAAGCTGCTGCTTCACATTCATTTTTGACAGCGGATTCATAAATCCTGAATTCAACGGCTCACACCTCCGGCTGAGTTAAATATATCAATTAAAATCAGTGCGAACATAGGCGTTTCTACGGAAAGTATGGGTGTATGTAAGCACTTTTGTGCAGGACCTTGCCTGCTATCTGAATTATAAGACTTATCTGGTAAAAAAGGGGGACAGATCGCCGCTCTGCCCCTATTCAGTGAAAAAACAAGCAGGGAGAACTCACCTCCCTGCTTGCCTCTTGTCCTTCAGCTTGTTCTTTCACTCGATCCACTGCTGGTTCTTCTTAATGTTCTGCATTGCCCTTGAGCTCGCTCTCCGGGCATGTTCTTCTCCTGCTACCTCACTTTGTCCTCTACTTACTCTTCATCTTGCCCTTCCACTTGATCTTCTGCTTGTTCTTCTTCTCGCGCTCCAGCTTGTTCCTCTGCCTGCCCTCCCGCCAGCACTCCGGCTTTCGCTCAGCTCAAGCTATCCAGGTTATCCCTGCCAGCCAAGTCCAGCTTACAGCACTGGCTCCGTTCAAAAGCAGCTTCTGCGAAATTCAAGCTATCAGCTCATCCACGCCCGAAACTACTTTATCCGCACCAGGCAGCAGGTCCGCTCTGCCAATTCCCACTACACCCATTCCGGCTGCAATCGCCGCCTGAACACCTGCAGCCGCGTCTTCGAAGACGACACATTCAGCAGGTTCAAGGCCCAGCTTCCGGCAGGCAATCAGGAACACTTCTGGGTCCGGCTTCGCGTTGACCACCTGATTGCCATCCACAACCGCATCGAACAGACCTCTGATGTTCAGCTTGCTCAAGATGAATTCCGCATTCTTACTTGCGGAACCGAGTGCAATCTTGACCCCCCTGCTGCGGAGGTCTGTCAAATATGCTCTAACTCCCGGGAGCAGCTCAGACTCATGCAAGCGGGAGATGAATTCCACATACCTCTCATTTTTGGAAGCGGCCATTCTCTCCCGCTCTTCATCCGATGCGTCAATCCTGCCAATTTCAAGCAAAATATTTAAAGATTCCATCCGGCTTACACCCTTAAGCCGCTCATTATCTTCTTCTGTGAATTCAAAGCCCAGTTCCTCCGCAAGGCTGCGCCAAGCCAGGTAATGGTATTTAGCTGTATCCACAATAACTCCATCGAGGTCAAAGATGGCCCCTTTCATCTGTTCAAACATTGTGTCTCTCCTCTACTCTACAGTTATACTGCTAATTTATATAGTCAGGCTCAGACTCTGTCCGTCCCGTAATCCACGTCAACGGCTTGATCCTGCTGACAAATCCGCCGCTCACCGAACACATCAACCGGGAGTTTGCGGGTGTGAACCGCTTGTGGAATTACCGATACTCTGCTCTTGCTGACCTCAATTTGATACTGCTGCCCCAAGAGAATCACACAGAAGCTGATCTTCTCCCACTTGGCCGGCAGCTGCGGCCGGATATGCAGTACTCCTTTTTCATAATGAAGTCCTGCAAAACCGAGCACTGCCGCCATCCAGGCTCCCCCGTTCGCAGCCGGATGTGTACCGCCAATATATAAATCCCCGACATACTGCTTCGAATCTCCAGTCAAGTCAATGGTAGCTGTGCGCATGAAATAAGGATATGCCCAATCCGGAGAACCGATGTCCGAGGCGACCAGCGCGTATACACATGGGCTAAGGCTTGAACCATGCTCTGTACGCGGCTCGTAATATGCCCAGTTGACTTTTTTGACTTCCTGAGGAAGAACCTCCTTGAACAGATGGAGCATGAGGACCACATCCGCCTGCTTGATAATCCGGGTTGTGGTGGCAATACCATTCCCTCCGCCCCAATATTCATTCGGATGGATCACCCGGGATTTCACTTCATCCAGGGAGGCATCCTCAAGTTGGAAGTATCCATCGAACTGTTCAACAATGCCGTCCTCTGCGCCAGGCTGCAGAACATACAGCTGATCATGCATCTCACGGATATGCTCAACTGTCGGCCCTCCCGGCTCTCCTCCGGCAAGGATCTCCTGAACGAGTTCCGGATAATCAGGCTGCAGCAGCTCCATTACCAAAATGGCCGTTTCAAGCGCACGCTTGACCATATAGTTCGTAAACGCATTATTATTCACACGTTCATGATACTCATCAGGACCTGTAACATCCAGAATTTCATACCTCATCTTCCGTGAATTGTAATAGCCGTAGGAATAGAAGAAGCGGGCACACTCCCAGATTACGCGGGCGCCTCCCTCAAGCAGCAGGCGGATATCCCCGGTAAAAGTGTAATACTGCCATATGCCATGTACCACATCGGCGCTGATGTGCACCTGTTTGTCCCTGAAGTAGGTTCTCATCTTTCGTCCGGTGAATACATCGCTCACATTAAACAGGGTGCAGGCATCCTCACCGCTGTCCTGGCTCTCCCAGGCATAAAAAGCACCTTCGAATCCATATTCCGCTGCCTTGCGGCGTGCACCCTCCAGGGTATGAACCCGGTACATCATCAGGTTGCGGGCTACCTCCGGCTGGGTGAAGAGGAAGAAGGGCAGCATAAACATCTCGGTATCCCAGAATACGGCGCCTTTATAGACCTGCCCGGAGAGCCCTCTTGCCGGAATGGACACCTTTTCCGATTCATAAGGGGCAATAATCAGCAGCTGATACATGCTGTACCTTAAAGCGAACTGGGCTTCATCGTCCCCTTCAATCCGTACATCCGACAGCGCCCATTTCTCGTCCCATTTCCGCTGGTGTTCTGCCAGAAGTTGATCGTATCCTGCCTCATACGCGTCTTTGGAGCAGTTCAGCGCAGCCTGTAGGGGATCTTGCACCGGATCGAGGCCCGTAAAGATCGACACATATTTTACCCATTCATAGGTCTCCCCGGCCAGACAATCCACCGTGATTCTCCGGTATATCTGCTTATCTTCGCTCACGATTTCCTCAGTGACATTATTTGTGGCAATACGTGAATCCGCGATTGTGCTTATGTGCGTGTCTGTAGCAATGCGTGATTCCGCATTTGTATTTGTTCCTGCGTCTGTAGCAATTCGTGATTTCGCGTCTGTATTTGTGCCTGCATCTATGCCAATGCCTGTTATATCTCCAAAATTGCTCCACATGCTTTCAGCCACCACAACCGTCTGCTTCAGCTCTTGTGACACAGCCTTCAGAGCGATGCTTCCGTCCTCATCAACCGCTTCAGACCTCTCCAGATGGGGGCCATTAATATCCCACACGTCCCCATCGATTCCTGTCTCAATCACGATGCGGCAATTCCGGGTGCAGCTGAGGGTCATTTTACTGACCAGCAGCGGCAGCTGAGCTAGACTGGCAAAGCGCTCTGAACGGAACGTAATCATATTGTCTGAAGCTCCACCGGAGCCGGTTGTATGCAGCTCTGAAGCTTCTCCCACCGCAAAGGTTGTCGTACGGCGATGCACAGCCTGCCGGATATCCAGCTCCTGCTCGTGATGTACAGGAACGAGGTTCAGTACACTGAGCTGCTCATCACCTGCATAGATTCTAGTTGCCAAGCCGTTTGGCACATTCACAGGCTCCCGCCATTTGCCCGGAACCTGATCATACAACCCGGCAACAATTGTTGCGGTTAGCTCCTGCTTCGTGAATTCCTCCAGTGTTCCGCGGTAGCCAAACCGGCCGTTTCCGATCATAAATTTATTGCCATTAGTCTCCGCAGACTTCGGGGTATATCCTGTCTCCCTAACCGTCCAGCTCATGATACGATCCCCCTCTCTGCAGACGGAAGCGCAATAACCAATCCGGATTCATCCACCGTATGGGGCTCACCATAAATCCGAAGCCGTACGCTTCCGCCCTCCGATAGCGAGCGTACTTTAACCTGAGTTCTCTCCACGTTAACCTTGAGTGTTGTTCCCTGATAGACAATGTGGAAGCTGAATCCTCTCCAGCGCTCTGGCAGGGATGGGTTCAGCACCAGCTCCTCCCCATCTGAACGCATGCCTCCGAACCCATACACCACATTCATCCACGCTGCAGCGATCGAAGTGGTATGAAGCCCTTCCCGTGTATTCCGGTTGTAGTTATCCAAATCCAACCGTGTGGCAAACTCAAAAAATTTGTATGCCTCCTGATGCTTCCCAAGCTCCGAGGCCAGAATGGAATGAATCGACGGCGAAAGCGACGACTCATGGATACATCTCGGTTCATAATACTCATAATTCACACGCTTCTCTTCAAGCGTAAACTGCTGGTTATACAAGAACATGAACATCAGTACGTCCGGCTGCTTGATCATATCGTAGCGGTACAGACGATCGTAGGACCAGTTCGAATACAGCGGGAAGTCCGTAACTGGGATACTGTGAATATCCAGATGCGGCATATCAAAGAACCCGTCATGCTCCTCGTAGATGCCGCTCTGCTCATCTTTTGGAATCCGCATATGCTCAGCTAGATGCTTCCACTGCACAAGCTCTTCATCCTTAAGCTCTAGCCGTCCGGCCAATTCGTTGAATGCGGCCTCTTCCTCTCTCCGCATTTCCTCTACCGATTCCAGCGTGTATTCGAACATTTTTTTAGCCAGTAAATTGGTATATGCGTTATTGTTCACCATCAGCTGAAATTCGTCAGGTCCCATAACCCCATAGTAGCCATATTGGCCGGTCTTCTGGCCCCATTGCCCCCGGGTCGCGTAGAAGCGGGCAATCTGGATCAGCATCTCAACGCCTTTTTCATACAGAAAAGCTTTGTCTCCCACGATTTTGACATAATGCCACAATCCGTAAGCCACCGCCGTACCAACATGAAGCTGAAGATTGGAGTGCTGCCAGAGGTCACAGCTTTCTGTGCCGTCAATTGTGGCAATCGGGTAGAAGGCTCCTTCACAATCCACATCACGGGCACGCTGAAGTGCCTCGGGCAAGGACTTGTATCTGAATTCCAGGAGGCTTTTAGCCGCTTTAGGGTTATTGAAAATATAAAAAGGAAGACAGTAAGACTCGGTATCCCAAAACGCCAGCCCCCGGTACGCTTCGCCGGTCAGCCCTTTGGCCCCGATATTGAAGCCAGGATTATCGCCGTGATAGGTCTGATACAATTGGAAAATACAAAACCGGATGCCCTGCTGATTCTCCTCATCCCCATCAATCGTGATGTCCGAGGTCTCCCAGATGCGCTTCCAATAAGCATGCTGGTCCTCCAGTGCGGTCTCGAGTCCCGGAGCTGTATGCTTCAGTGCTAAATCATGTCCCCTAGCCCACAAGCTGTCTAAGTCCGTCAGCAAATTCTTCTCTGCGTAATTCACCACCAGCTTATCGAATACCGCCACCTGCCCCTGTTCAAGGCGAAGGGTCAAATCCTGCCCGATGAACAGTTCATCTTCGATATCCACCGAAGCGGTCATGGCATCGGAATGCGCTTTGTAACTGGCATACAACCGGTTCCCTGTATTAGCCGTCTCGCCGATCATAGCTCTAATTCCGTCACGATTGTCCTTGCCGAGACACTTCCAGAACCCGCGTCCCTGGTCCTCATGTATTACCGAAAAATCCAGTCCGGTCCGCAGTTGGGCCGTACCTGAGAAATTCAGCGGAGTCAGCTTAATCCGTTGTCCCCCCAGATTAGAAGCGGTCATACTAACCAGTCGAGTGAATTCCAGCTTTATAGACTTTCCACCCTGCAAATGCCAAACGAATTCACGTGAATAAATCCCCGTACGAAAATCCAGCCTTCTGCTATAATCAGATATCCGGCTAGTGGCAAGATCCAGAGTCTCCCCATCAATAGTGATCCTTGTATACAGCCAATCCACCGCATTCACCATAAAGCGCAGTGACCTGATAATTCCCTTGTAGTGGGCGCTGACCTCCATCTGTTCGAACAGGCCATTGAAGTAGCTTCCTTTTAGACTGTCACCGCTATAGCCCTCTTCCGGGTAGCCTCGTACGCCCATATATTCATTCCCCAGCGAGAAAATAGATTCCGAGACCCTGTTCCGCTGCGGATCAAAGCCCTCTTCTACGATCGCCCAGGGATCAATTTTTAAGTATTTGTCTGCAATTTTAGGCATGCTCTCCCTCTCCCTTTGTCAATATCTATGTCTCCTCCACAGACTATCCAAAAATTCGGGAGTACCCAATGTGCAGCGTTATCCAGCTTATGTGTGAAACTACGTATCTTCAGAGCAATAAGAGTTCATTAAATTAATTCATAAAATCTGGTAACTTTCCGGGGGATTAAGCGTCATAGAATTAAATGCTATAGAAGTCGAGCTATGAATTAATACGTAAGGCAATCATGTGAAATGTTCTTAAACTAAAATAAAACCTATGGAGGTATACCGTGAAACTGAGGAATTTTAAACATTTTTTTCTCTCTGCTGCCGTCGCAGCTATGCTCCTGCCCGCATCCCTATCCGCAGCGGACGGATTGTCGGTAGGTGATCTCGCCCCGCGTCCGGAAACGGCTGTACAAGTTCAACCGGGTGACGGATCTTTGGATAAGCTTACGTTTACCCAGGGAGGAACCCCTGTCTTTGTCTCCAATGCACCGGAAGCTCTATACGAAGGCAACCGCTCAGACGGCTCGGATGTTGTGCAGGTCAATACCACGCTCTACCGTGACCAGATGAACGGCAGCTTCCGTTTCTGGTCTGCTCACACTAATGCCACTAAGAAAAAGGTAGCTTTCTATATGCATGTGAAGAATCCTTCATTAAGCCCGGTTAAGCTCTATATCAAACGTAAAGGATATTCCAGCGGAACCTCGGCCGATCCGGTCACATCCTTAAAGGCTGCAACAGAACAATTTATGAAGCTCCCTGAAGGAATAGGCGGCACGCTTCTTGCGACAATTCCTCCAAAAGGGTCTTATACTCTTTCTTATTCGACTTCCGTTGCTCCTTATCAAGTCATGAATTATATCGGAGACTTCAGAGCTGTAAATGTAAAGACAGGACAGAGCGCGGCTGTGATCGTATCGGATGTTGTGACCAATAACGGGGTCTCCAAGGTGAATGAATATGCTGCCAGCACCCGGATTGCGGTGACCAACGGGGACGATTACCGAGGGCTTCTGAAGCACTCGGCACGTACCGTTGATGTTAAGCTGGAACTGACGCCTGAAGCTCCAGCCAAATACATGAAGGTCAGCGATTCCGTGCCTTATGCCTATCCAGGCGAGCAGGAGCCGCTGATGACCCGTTGGAGTGTGGAGGGTGAGCCGCTCAAAGCTCCCGTTGAAGTGGTGAAGGGCTCGAAGAAGCGGGGCTCTTACTGGTTCACGGATTTGACGTACAAATTCGAAATCAAGAACTCCTCAGGGCTCGCCACTGTCCATACGCTTTACGGCGGGGCCTCCCGCAGCGAAAACACCGGATATGTGCATTACAAGATTGATGAAGGAACTCTTCATACCTACAGCTTTGGTGCCCGGCAGACCCGTGTCATCAGTGACAGCACCTCATTCACTTTAAAAACGGTGATTCAGCCGTTCATGTCCGTGCCTCTTGGGCTGTACTTCACTGCCGAGTAAATCAAGACTTTCTTGCTTTCACCTAAGAGGTGGCAAGCTATGCAGCAGATAAGAGTGCTAATATCAAGTTGCCTGCCGCTTTAGAATTGACTCATTTTTTCGAACGACAGCACGCCTCTACTCATAAATAGGGGGTCGCCCCAAAAGACGACACCTTCGTATTATTAGGTCAGCCAGACTGGTTGGCCTATTCTTTTGGATTTCTCAAATTATTATCGGGGAATGAAATCCAGAACCAAAGGCGACTGCTAGCGCTTGGCCGCGGGTCGTTCGTCTCTTCGCGACTTCGGCGAAACAAGTAATTAAAAGCAAAAGAAACCGTTTCTTGGTAACCTGGAGGCGAGCCCCCATTTACAAAAGAACCGGTTTTCTTTGAATATTCAATATACTATGGACCAGCCTTGCGTTCCGCCTGGTTGCTTGATGCTTACGGATTAATGAATGCTGCCTTCAAGTGCGGGCTGTACTGCACATCCATGCCCAGCCCTTGAGCAATCAGGGCAAGCGGCACATAGGTCTTGGTCTCTTTGCCCACTTTGTTCAAATAGGAGGGAGCGGCTGTAGCTACACTCTGGCCATTCACCTTAATCGTCTTGGAACCCACAGGAATGACAACCTTGCGGGTCCCACTGCTGATGGTCGCGCTGCTGCTGTGGTTGTCCCAGGTTGAGGATGCGCCAAGCGCATTCACAATATCTTTAATCGCCACAAAAGTCTGACCGTTCTTTACCACCGGTTTGTACGGTGTTACGATCTCGCGGCCTTTCACGATTACCGTTAGAGGCACATCGCCGTCAGCGGCCGAAGGCTTCAGATAATCACCCCATACAGCCTGGGCGAATACTTTGGCAATCACTTCATATCCGAATTGATTGGGATGTATATCCTTCTCCAGAATATGTGTGTATGAAATCTCCCCGCCGACAAACTCCTTGGCGATATGGGCCACCTTCACCTTGGCCCCCTTGGCACTGAGCTCCGCAGCCAGAGAGTCCACTGAAGCGGTAAAGGCATCCGCTGCCTTCTCCAGCCTGTCATATACGGCTGCCCCAGCCAGCTTCGGTACCGGCTGGTATTGATCCGCAATCACAATCTGCGCATTCGGATTCAGCCCGGTCAGATCATCAAGCACCTGACCGACATTCGCCTTGTAGTCCGCAAGCAGCTTTGTCACACTTGTGTCCAGCTGGTCCGAGGACGCAGATCCGCTGACGGCAGCCTCCATGACCTGGGCTACATCATTGCCGCCGATTGTAACCGTAATCAGATTCGCGGTCTGAAGATCAGACTTAGCGGCCGCGGTCCCTTGGCCGAAGGAAGCGGCTCTCGGGTCGACAATAGCGGGTTGAATCTCGTCCGGGGTCAGGGTTCTTCCCTCTTTAATGGCCCGGATATAATTCTTAAGACCGCCTGTCTTAAGGCCAAGAATGCCGTAATTCACGGTCTGGGTGCGCCCCCGGAACCAACCCTGCTCCTGAAGACGGTCTACATATCCGTATGGCTTCGGATCTTTCTGGGTAACCATTGCCGGCTCAAATCCGGCCGTGATGGAGTCCCCAATCGCCACAATTTTGTAGCTGGCTGGCTGGCTGCCCGGCTGCCCTGTCCCTTCGTTCGCAGCCGAGACTGTGCCTGTACCCGCAATCATAATCATTAAAGCCAGCATGCCGGATACAACCGGCCATTTCCGATTTCCCCTTAAAATCACTACATACACTCCCCAGCAGTCTATATTAAAACGGATGCCCGTGCAGCCAATCTACTCTTCCCGATAAAAGCCCGGTCAGCTGTCAACTCAGTCTTGTTTATCCACCTCTTCTGTCTTTTCTGTCTTTTCCGTCTTTCCCGTCTTCTTCAAATATTCATCATAACGCCCGTCAACTTCCTTGGCCATACTGCGGTATTTCAGTGTCTCCTCCACAATCGGATCATGCTCGGTCTGGACGCGGATTTCATATTTGGGAGAGAGCCGCCGGCGTTCTTCTTCCTTGCGCTCCTCCTGCTCCAGCTCCCCACCGGTAAGCAGTTCACTAAGCTGACGTTCCAAATCTTTGTCCTCGCTCATCTGAATAGCCCCCTTAACAAGTTTTATAGCCCCGTTGCACCAGCCGTCTCAATCACTTCCAACAGCTCCTTATGAATGTGGCCATTGGTGGCAACCATGTGACGAACGCCAAGATGATACGGGTTCCCCTTTGTATCTGTAACCTTGCCTCCGGACTCTTGAACAAGAAGTGTACCGGCAGCAATATCCCAAGAATTCAAGCCCACTTCATAATACCCGCTCATCCGGCCGGCAGCCACATAAGCAAGATGCATAGCTGCAGAACCCATGGCCCGCAGGCTGCGCGTTCTTGTGGACAGCGCTTCAATGCCCTTCATGTTCAGCGGCAGCGCAAAATCACGCTCAGGGTTAAATCCTATGGCAAGCACACTTCCGGCAAGATCCCGGTCCCCGGACACGCTTGTCGGATTACCGTGCATGTATGCCCCTTTCCCTTTCTCAGCCACGAACAGCTCGTCACGGATCGGATCATAGATCACCCCTACAATAACTTCTCCATGATGGGCAAGAGCTATAGATACACAGAAGCAGGGAAAGCCCTGCACAAAATTTGTCGTCCCGTCTATCGGGTCTACGATCCACAGGTATTCCGCATCCTCGTAAGAGGCCAGCGCTTCAATAGATGCATCTGGGCCGGGCTTGACCCCTTCTTCCCCTAGAATTTCATGGTCTGGAAAATGGGTTAGTATCAGCTTGCGGATCATCAATTCCGCACCTTTATCCACATCGGTAACCAAATCCTGTGGAGACAGCTTAGTGTTCAGCTCCTTGTGATTACCGAGTCTGGTCTTGATCCACTCTCCGGTCTTGGCAGCTGCGTTAATAGCTACAGCTGTCGGACTTTTACTGCTGACTGTATAAGGAACTTGGTCTTGATCATGGCTCTGGTTCTCAATCGGGTTCAAATCTCTCACTCTACTTTCTGTTGTATTCTACTAAAATTTTCCTTATTCCATCCTCTACGTTACTTGATTCAAGAGCTCCCCGTCAATCACTCCTATAATAAAAGGGTGTCTAACCTGATCCCAGTCAATCGTTCGCCCAGTCTTCATGGGACAAGCCGGCCCCCACAAGGAACAAAAAGTCCGCCCCCGGCGGCTTAATATTCATTACCCGGGAACGAACCTTCATTTAACTTAAAGCTTATGCTCCGACGATATTGTAACCGCCGTCTACAAAAATAACTTCACCAGTGATTCCTCTGGACAAATGGCTAAGCAGGAACATCGCTGTATCTCCAACTTCAGCGGTTTCTGTCGTTTTGCGAAGCGGCGCTTTCTCTTCCACTTGCTTCAGAATGGAGTTGAAGTCACTGATGCCCTTCGCCGCAAGGGTCCGAATCGGACCAGCGGAGATCGCGTTAACCCGGATATTCCTAGGGCCGAGGTCATTCGCCAAGTAGCGTACCGCTGCCTCAAGACCCGCCTTCGCCACGCCCATGACATTGTAGTTGCGCATAACGCGTTCCGAGCCCATATAAGTCATGGTCATAATGCTTCCGCCTTCGGTCATCAGCGGCGACAGGCGCTTCGCTACCGCAACAAGGGAGAACACGCTGATGTCGTTCGCCAGCGCGAAGCCTTCGCGGGACGTGTCCGCAAATTCACCGGCCAGATCCTCCGCCTTGGCAAACGCAATGCTGTGCACGAGACCGTGAAGCACGCCGAACTCGCTCTTCAGCGTGTCCGCTAGCTTGTCGATCTCCTCATCCACCGTAACGTTGCACGGCAGAATAATTGCTCCCGGAATCGTCTCGGCAAGCTTGCGCACCCGGCCTTCCACGCGTTCACTTTCATATGTAAATGCCAGGCGTGCGCCTTGAGCCGCAAGACTTTGGGCAATCGCCCAAGCGATGCTGCGGTCATTAGCCACACCCATAATAATAATATTCTTGCCTTCCAATAAATTGCTCATATTAAGTAAGTCCTCCTTCAGATCGCGGCATCCCCCGCTTCTTACGTCCAACTTACCTTATTTTCCCGAAGTTTTCAAGGTTCACGCCCGCTCATGGCGCAATCTCTACAGAAGCTTCGTCAATCACACGAACACCTTCACCTGAGTAGAATCCCAAATCTTCCATCAAGGCAAAAAGTGCCCCGTCCTTCAGCTTCGCCTCCAGCATGACGTCCACCCGCTCCGTATAGGGAGCGATCTTCCTCAGAAAGTCGAGAAGCGGGCCCGTCTCCACATGATCGGCATGGCTCCGGGAGTCCGATGGACTCTTCGGGCTGGAAGCATGAATTTTAGGCGGAAGCGGATCTTCCGGGTCCGAACCCGCCTGGGCAAAGGGGCTCTGCCAGGTCTTAAGAATCCGGGGCCACAGATCGGCAGGGTCCTCCCCTTCGTTATTGACCCATTGATGGTGAATATCCAGAACCATCGGGATGCCGAGCTGCTCGCACAGCTCCAGGGTTTCGGGCGTGTTGAAGGTCTTGTCATCATTTTCAAAGGTCAGTCTCTCTTTAAGCTTGTCCGGCAGGGCCGTCACATTCGCCTTAAAGCGTTCCCCCGCGGATTTCTTATCCCCATAAGCTCCGCCGACATGAATATTGTTCTTCGCGCTGGCAGACAGGCCCATCGCATCCAGCATCCGGACGTGATGCTCAAGATCCCGGATGGAGCTCTCCAGCACCTCGGGCCGGGGTGTGCTCAGCACCGTAAAGTGATCGGGGTGGAAAGATACCCTCATCCCATGCTTCTTGACATAATCGCCAATCGCGGCGAAATCGTTCTGAAGCGCCGGGAAAGGGTCCCAATCCGCCAGTTCTCCATGAGTTGCAAGCGGGATTAACTTGGAGGAGAATCTATAGACCTGAATGTTGTACGCGCGATTGTGCTTCAAAAGCCTTAGCGTATTATGGAGGTTTTCCGCGGCCACATGCTCAAGCTTACGCAGAGCCGCTTCCCGGTCGGCCAGCTGCCCAAAGCTCTTAAACGTCATGGTTTTGGAGGGAGAAGCATTCTTAACAACTGTAGACATGGCCACATATCCGAAACGAACGATCATCAGTAACCCACTTCCTTCGCACTTCATTCTATATAAGATGGACGTAAATCTTATTCTTAAATCATCTGATATAGTATGCTCCAATCCATAAACTCTAAAAAAGAACCGTTAATCCAGAAGGACTAACGGTTCTTTATTTGCTGTTATTCCACATTACGGAGAATAATCAAACACCATATTTGTATTACCCCTCATGCTCACCGAAAAACATTTCGTAAGCCAAAGCGGTCTGAATGCGCGATTCTTCTTCAGTAAGCTGACGGACAAGCGACATTTCCACTTCAGTCACTTCATCCCCGTTGAAGTTGATCTCGGCTATGCAGCCCAGCACCTTCACAATCGCCACAGCCCGGTTATCCGACGTGTAGGCGATCACCTTTTGCCCTGTCGGGAACACCCTTAGGCCGGACTTGACCATTTTGCCGCGGCCGTATTCAAGAAGCTCATACAGCTCCTGCTCGCTCTTGAACTTGCAGACGGAATTGAATTCGGTTTGGAATCCCATAATTAATTCACTCCATTATTAAAGTCCAGATTCTGTCTGATATCGAAGCGCTCCTGGGCCAGCTCAATCAACCGGTCAAGAAGGGCTTCATAGGAGACCCCTGTCTCCCGCCACAGCAGGGGATACATGCTGAACGGAGTGAAGCCAGGCATCGTATTCACCTCGTTGATCAGCAGGCTTCCGTCCGCCTTCAGGAAGAAGTCGGCCCGGCACAATCCACTGCCTTCAACCGCCTTGAATGCTTTCACGGCAAGATCGCGAACCCGGTCAGCCACCTCAGTGTCAATCGCCGCAGGGATCACCATTTGAGATTTGCCGTCAAGATACTTGGCCTGATAGTCATAATACTCGCTAGAGGAGACGATCTCTCCCGGCACAGAGGCTTCCGCTTCCTCGTTGCCCAGCACACCGACCTCAATTTCACGGGCTTCCACGAACTCTTCTACAACCACTTTGGTGTCATAGCGAAGAGCATAATCTACAGCCTTCAGAAGCTCCTCCTGATTGGCCGCCTTGGATATGCCGACACTTGACCCCAAATTCGCAGGCTTAACGAAGCAAGGGTAGCCAAGCCGCTGTTCGACACCCTGAATGAGGGTATGACTGCTGCGTTCCCACTGGGCCCCAGTGAAATAGCAGTATTTGCACTGCTCAAGACCCGCATCCCCGAACAGCTTCTTCATAACGGCTTTGTCCATGCCTGCTGCAGAGGACAACACACCGGCACCGACGTAAGGCAGGGACGCCATTTCGAAGAGCCCTTGAATTGTGCCGTCTTCGCCGTATGTTCCGTGCAGAAGCGGGAAGGCCACGTCGACCTCTGCCTGCCCAGAAGCCAGCTTGCTGAACAGCTTCTGAATAGCTGTGGAGGTATCGCCAGCACCGTCTTCAAGACGGAGCTTCGCAGCGTCCGCATAAGGAGCTGACAGTGGGGAGCCTACTCTCCACTCCCCCTGTTTTGTAATATAGAAAGGAAGCACCTCGTATTTATCGTAGTTAAATGCATTCATCACAGCGAAGGCCGTTTGCAGCGACACCTCGTGCTCGCCTGACTTACCGCCGTAAATCAAACCGACGGTTAACTTATCCTGTCCCATGGTTAACCTCTCTTCACTTAATTATGATCAGAACCGGTCAGCAAGATGGAAGAAGCGGTAAACCGTATTCTCGGTCCATGCATAGGAGTCGCGGTAATCCCAATACCTATGTTTGCTGCTTACAGTATGGGCGTTGACCAGAGGCATTCCCCCGGCATCAAACGCGGTTACTATCGTGCTATGCTCGTAGGCTCCGTTGCCGTCCCAGTCATAAATAATCACATCGCCGAGCTCCAGCTGCTGCGGACGTTCGAGCACTTTCGCGCCGAGCCCGCCACTGCTGAGGTAGCGCTCCAGGCTGTTAGCAACGGACCAGCTGTAGCTCCAGGCTTCTTTTCCGCCGACGTATCCCTTGTACCACCAGCCCGATTCTCTTTTTCCAGTATAGTTTATTGGGGCTCCGCCTGCAAAGAGACTTTGGGAGATGTAGTTCGTGCAGTCCACCGCAAATTCCTGAAATTCCGGGTTGGCGCTGTTCCACCAGCGGTCTGCATAGGCAGCAGCCTCCGCCCGGTTATACTGTTTGGCACGGCTTTGATTAACAACCCCAAGGACTTCCCTGTTCAAATAAGGCCTCGAAGCCGATTTGGGAATTTCAAGATCGGCATCCATCGCAGTATAGGGAATTCCGGTCTGGGGATGGCGCTCGGCCACGCGAATGTCCACACGGATAATCGACCAGCTGCCATCATCACGCTGCAGGGTGAGCCGCTCCTGGTCAATGCGCTCCTCTTTGTGTGTAACTCCACCCTTCTCATAATAGATCGTACGGTGAAGCTGAAGATCCACCTGAACCTCGTCTTTGCGGTTCTCCGTCTCCCTAAGCAGCTTGGCCCGTGTCTCGCTTCGGATCGGAACCGCCTTTCTTTTGGAATACCAGTCTGCAAGAAGCTGCTTTCGTTCCCCCCGACGGATCAGATACTCAAGATCTGTGACCAGAGTCGGTACCGAGGAAGGACGAAAGTCAACCTCATCCTTGTTCTGCTGCTGTATATAAGCGGATAATGCACCTTTCCACTCGTCCGCCATGCGTTCAACCTCCTTTATACGGCGCTTGGGCCAGAGGGGGTAGATGCGCAAATCTCCCCTCGCTATTCACTTCCTTTCTTTATATATATGAGTTGAAAACTGGCAGTATGTTCACCCGGCAAGATGGCGGTTTCAACCCGCCGATTTCCGCGTCCGGCCTGTGTCCAAAACCAATAAAAAGTACTTTACTCACCACAAAGTAAGCGGTATAATTATTTTAGATATTATTTTGAAATTACGTTTCATCTAATGAAACTTAGTCGAAAAAGCACGGCTGAACCATCTGGAACTTATGGTATCCGACAATTTATACTATGAATGAATGGAATCTGCGGCGGATTGCCTGTCAGCCAACATCGTTGGCAAGGGTACCTTTACCCCATTCAATCCTTACCAGCCCCAGCCTTAGTCCACTGCTTACTTCGCGCAAAACTTTTAGGAGGTCATCTTCATGCCAATCAAAGATCAGTACTCTGCTGCCCGCAGTCTTGAAGTGGGTGGGAAATCCTACCGTTACTATGATCTGCAGGCTCTGGAAGCCCAAGGCTTCTCCAACGTTTCCAAGCTTCCGTTCTCAATCAAAGTGCTGCTTGAAGCCGCTGTAAGACAATTTGACGGAAGAGCTATTACCGAAGAGCATGTCAAGCAAATCGCTGACTGGACCGAAGGTCAAGACAGCAACAAGGAAATTCCGTTCATCCCTGCGCGCATCGTGCTTCAGGACTTCACCGGCGTGCCGGTCGTTGTCGATCTGGCAGCTATGCGTGACACGGTGAAGAAAGCCGGCGGCGATCCGAAACAGATCAATCCGCTTGTACCCGTCGATCTTGTTATTGACCACTCCGTAATGGTTGATGCTTTCGGCACACCAGAAGCTCTTGAATATAACATGAACGTAGAGTTCGAGCGTAATGAGGAGCGCTACCGCTTCCTTCGCTGGGCACAGACTGCGTTCAACAACTTCCGTGCCGTTCCTCCGGCAACAGGCATCGTACACCAGGTTAACCTGGAATACCTTGCTTCCGTTGCGGCGACTAAGACCATTGACGGCGAAACGGTTGTATTCCCGGATTCCCTCGTTGGTACGGACTCCCATACCACTATGATCAACGGTCTTGGGGTTGTAGGCTGGGGTGTCGGCGGTATCGAAGCCGAAGCAGGCATGCTGGGTCAGCCGCTGTACTTCGTTGCCCCTGAGGTTATCGGATTCAAGCTCACAGGCAGCCTTACTGAAGGCGCTACGGCAACTGACCTTGCCCTTACGGTAACTCAAATGCTCCGCAAGAAAGGCGTTGTCGGCAAATTCGTGGAATTCTACGGCCCGGGTCTTGCCAATATCAGCCTTGCTGACCGTGCTACCGTTGCCAACATGGCTCCGGAATACGGCGCAACCATCGGTTACTTCCCTGTCGATGACGAGACTCTGAACTATCTGCGCAGCACAGGACGTCCTGACGAGCAGGTCGCTCTGGTTGAAGCTTACTACAAAGCTCAAGGCATGTTCCGTACCAGCGAGACAGCAGATCCTCAATTCACAGATTTGATTGAACTGGATCTGGCTTCAGTTGTACCGAGTCTTGCGGGTCCGAAGCGTCCGCAAGACCGCATTGAGCTTACAGACATGAAGAAGAACTTCACTGAAATTATCCGCACTCCAGTGGATAAAGGCGGCTACGGCCTGAGCGATGAGAAGATCGCCAAGTTCGTTGACGTGAAGCATCCGGATGGACGCGAGACCAAGCTGGGCACCGGTTCCGTAGTTATCGCGGCCATCACCAGCTGCACCAATACTTCTAACCCAAGCGTTATGTTAGGCGCCGGATTGCTTGCCAAGAAAGCGGTTGAGCGCGGCCTGACCAAGCCGGCTTATGTGAAGAGCAGCTTGACTCCAGGCTCCCTTGTGGTAACAGAGTACCTGGAGAAAGCCGGTCTGATCGACTCCCTGGAGCAGCTCGGATTCCACGTTGCCGGTTATGGCTGTGCAACATGTATCGGTAACTCCGGTCCGCTTCCAGATGAGGTAAGTGCGGCAATTGCGGATAACGACCTGACGGTTGCGGCTGTAATCTCCGGTAACCGTAACTTTGAAGGACGTGTCCATGCCCAGGTTAAGGCCAACTATCTGGCTTCACCACCACTGGTTGTAGCCTATGCCTTGGCCGGAACGGTCAACATTGACCTGCAGAACGATCCGCTTGGCCATGACCAGGAAGGCAATCCGGTGTATCTGAGAGATATCTGGCCAACATCCCAGGAGATCAAGGATGCGATCGGCCTGTCCGTCAGCCCTGCGATGTTCCGCAGCAAATATGAGAATGTATTTACCCAGAATGAGCGTTGGAACTCCATCCCTGTGCCGGAAGGCGAATTGTACGAATGGGATGAGAAATCCACTTATATCGCGAATCCTCCATTCTTCGAGAAGCTTGCAGACGGCCTGCAGGATATTGAAGAAATCCGCGGCGCGCGTGTGCTTGCCCTGCTTGGTGATTCCGTAACAACGGACCACATCTCCCCTGCAGGTAACATCACACCAACCAGCCCGGCTGGGTTGTACCTGAACGAGCATGGCGTAGCCCGCAAGGACTTCAACTCCTACGGCTCCCGCCGCGGTAACCATGAAGTCATGATGCGCGGTACATTCGCGAACATCCGTATCCGCAACCAGGTTGCTCCAGGTACTGAAGGCGGCGTAACGAAGTATCTGCCAACGGATGAGATCATGTCCATCTATGATGCTTCAATGAATTACCAAAGCAACGGCACCAACCTGGTTGTTCTCGCCGGGAAAGAGTACGGTACCGGAAGCTCCCGTGACTGGGCTGCCAAGGGAACCTATCTCTTGGGCGTCAAAGCGGTTATCGCCGAGAGCTTCGAGCGTATTCACCGCAGCAACCTTGTTGGCATGGGTGTACTTCCGCTTCAATTCCAGGAAGGCCACGGCTGGAAGACGCTTGGTATCGATGGTACCGAAACGTTCGATATCCTGGGCATTGACAACGGAGTGAAGCCAGGCCAAGTGCTGAACGTAGTGGCTACACGTACAGACGGAACCCAGTTCGAGTTCCCTGTTGTAGCCCGCCTGGACAGCATGGTGGATGTGGACTACTACCACAACGGCGGTATTCTGCAGACGGTGCTTCGCCAGATGATCAGCGAATCCGCAGCGAAGTAATCTGCTTATAATCAGTTGCAGTTATACTGCTTCAAAAAAAGCCTGCAGCCACGGAACCCGTTCCCGAGCTGCAGGCTTTTTTCGCAATTAGTAAAAAAAACCCGAAGAAACACATTAAGCCCCGCTGCCCATCCAGTCAGGATGCACAGCGGGGCTTCTTCGTGAAATGTACAAGCGGCAGCATGGACTTATCTAAGCTACTCCCCGAACAAGTCCGTAGATAAATATCTTTCGCCGGTATCCGGCAGTATCACAACGATAGTTCTACCTTTGTTCTCTGGGCGCGCAGCGAGCGAGGCTGCTGCAAAAGCTGCAGCTCCGGAGGAAATCCCCACCAGCAGTCCCTCGCTGCGGGCAAGCCGGCGTGCCGTCTCGAACGCATCTTCATTCTTGACCTGAACAATCTCATCCACCACCTGTGGATTGTAGTTACCCGGGATAAATCCTGCGCCAATCCCCTGAATCGCATGGGGGCCCCGCTTGCCTCCCGACAGCACTGGGGAATCGAACGGTTCAACGGCTACAACTTGAATTGCAGGATTATACTTCTTAAGCACTTCACCGACTCCGCTGATCGTCCCCCCTGTGCCTACACCGGCCACAAAAATATCCACTTGTCCGTCCGTGTCCCGCCAAATTTCTTCTGCTGTTGTTTTCTTATGTATTTCAGGGTTCGCCGGGTTGTTGAATTGCTGTGGAATAAAGGCGTTCGGAATTTCTGCCGCCAGTTCTTCCGCCTTACGAATGGCCCCTGCCATGCCCTCGCTGGCCGGTGTCAAGACAAGCTCGGCACCATAAGCATTCATGAGCTTCCGGCGTTCAATGCTGAAGGTCTCCGGCAAGGTAATAATGAGCTTATATCCAAGTGCTGCTGCCGCAAAGGCGAGCCCAATCCCCATGTTCCCGCTGGTTGGCTCAATAATAACGGATTCCTTATTAAGCAATCCCTGCTCCTCAGCACGCTGAATTAAAGCAAAACTTGTACGGTCCTTAACACTTCCAGCCGGATTGAAGTATTCCAGCTTAGCCAGTATTCGGGCCTGGAGCCCCTCATTTTCCTCATAAGCACCTAATTCAAGCAGTGGGGTATTCCCAATCAGTTCTGTTAAATTCTTCGCAATCTTCGGCATAAGTATATTCCTTTCACACAAAATATCATTTCCCACCCGATTAAATCGGATTTAACTATATCTAATATACGCCGATATTTAGGGAAAACCAAATTGTATAAGTTGAACTATTGTTTTACAAGTAAGCCATGTGAAATGTTCTTCCGTCCCACTTCTTGCCTGTCGGTATTTGTTATGTTCAACATTTAGAGCATCATCTATTTACAAACCAAATTATAACTGTTATATTTGAGATATAACAGATAGTTAGGAGGCCGCTATTGTGATTATCGAGCTTGATATGCAGTCCGATATCCCCATATACACCCAGCTCATCAACCAGATCATAGAAGGGATTGCCAGCGGCCGACTTCAGCCCGGAGAGGCTCTACCTTCAGTGAGAAGCTTGGCTTCCGATATCGGTATTAATCTGCATACCGTCAATAAAGCCTATACCCTGCTCAAGCAGGAAGGCTTCATTCTGGTCCATCGGCAGAAGGGTGTGGTGGTCAACCCGGATGGGATGCCCTCTGTCACTCCAGAGTATTTGGAGCAGCAGCGCAGGCAGTTGAAATCCATTATTGCCGAAGCCATATGCAGAGGAATGACGAAGGAACAGCTCATAGATATCACAGGCAGCATCTATAGCGAACTTATGCCTGATAACAATGAGAGGGGCAAGTAAATATGAACTGGCTTTCTATTATTATTCTGATCCTGATGATCGCCGCCGTCTCGGCAACCATGATCGCAATGCCATTTCTAAGCCGGAAGACCGTCAGCTTCGGAATTTCGGTCTCTGAGGAAATGTACTACAGCAAGGAAGTAGCAGGCATGCGCAGAGCTTATGCTTGGACTACAGGAGTCATCCAGGCTGTTCTATCGATTGCCTTTGCTCTGTTCATGTCCTCGGGCCAGGAGGGTACACTGGCCAGCATTATTCTTCCGGTGTATGCTGCAGCGATGATTTTAAGTTCCATGCTTATCCAGCTCTATTTTTATTTCAAAATGAAAGGTTATAAGGCTATGCATCCTGCCCTGCCTTCTAAGCAGGAGAAGCTTGTGATTGATACCAGCTTCCGCACGCATAAGCTTGTCTATTCAAACTGGTGGTTCCTGCCTCATCTGCTTATAATTGCGGCCAACGTTCTGGTTGCCCTGATGAATTACGACCTTGTGCCCAACATGATACCGATGAAATACAGCATGGATGGAGAGGTCATAAGAAGTGTGGAGAAGTCCCACATGTCTGTTCTTTTCCCCAATGTCATGCAGGTAGTTTTGCTTTTGCTGTTCTACATGGTTAACCGTATTATTTCCAGAAGCAAGCAGCAGCTTGAGCCTGGCAAAGGCGCGGCATCCTCCCAGCAAAATGTGCTGTTCCGCCGTAGATGGTCCATGTACAGCCTGGTTTCTGGCTTTGCACTCATCCTGATGTTCTCATTCATACAGCTGAGTATGTTTTTGCAGATCAACAACCATATTCAAATGACTGTCATCATGCTGGTACCAGCCTTGATGATCCTATCAGCTCTCCTGCTCTCCTTCCAGACCGGACAAGGCGGGAGCCGCCTGGACAACAGTGCTGATAAATCGGGAACTATGCCTGTCAATGATGATCACAACTGGAAGCTCGGCAATTTCTACTACAATCCGAACGACCCTTCGCTCTTTGTTGAGAAGAGAATGGGTGTGGGCTGGACGATGAACTATGCAAGACCGCTTGCTTGGTTGATGTTGGTGGCACCATTTGTAATTATAATATTGGTTATTACTTTTCTGGCTCCCTAAGCCAGAGATTATTATACTTCATACATTTAGGAGGAACCTATGATGACGAAACGTCCAAAAATCCGGTACACTGCAGTTACCGCTGCCCTGTGTCTTAGTCTATCCGTTCCAGCGGCTGCTGGGGCAGCTAAGAGCGCCTCATCCGTTGCACCGGTCAGAGATACAGCCGCCAAGCTTGGCGCAGCAGTAACCTGGAACCAGAAGTCCCAAACCGTCACGATTACTAAAGGTGACAGCACGCTAGTTCTAACTGTTGGTAAGAAAACGGCTGCGCTGAATGGCAAGCAGATTAATCTGCCAGATTCTCTTCGGGTGGTTCGCAATCAAGCGCTCATCAATCCCGATGCGATCATTCAGCTGCTTCAGGATGCTCCAGCTGAAGAGAAGCCATCTGTCGAAGAGGGGCTTCCTGGGGATGCATTTGTACAGGCGCTTAAAACCGGTGACGCAGATGCTGCTGAGAAATGGATGAGTCCCGCGTTCAAGGTAGCGCTGCCCAAGCCTCAGCTGAAGGAGCTATGGAAAGGATACGCCCAAATCTATGGCGCTCCTTCCACCCAGCTGTCCAGAACGGTAACGCCTAACGGAGTGCACACCAATATCACCTATTCGTTCCAGACTCCAGCTGCACCGCTCAATTATACTCTGCGTATGAATAAGGCTGGCCAAGTGGATGACCTGTTCATCGCCCCGGGTGGCAGCGTGGCCTATACGAACCCGTCCTACGTGAATCCGGCTTCCTACACGGAAGAAGAGGTTACCCTTGGTGAAGGCGTATTCGCTCTGCCAGGCGTGTTGACCAAACCCGTATCCGGGGGTCCCGCTCCTGTGGTCGTACTGGTGCACGGCTCCGGGCCTAATGACCGGGATTCATCCATTGGCGCAGCTAAGCCGTTCCGTGATCTGGCGAATGGTCTGGCAAGTCAGGGGATTGCGGTACTCCGCTATGATAAAATTACGTATGAGCATACTTTCAAATTTGCCGCTAATCCTAAAGCAACCATCAAGCAGGAAACCGTGGATGATGCCATTACCGCGGTTAGATACCTGAAATCACGCAAGGACATTGATACGTCCCATATTTTCGTAGCCGGTCACAGTCAAGGCGGGTTCGCCCTTCCGCTCATCATCAATGCGGACAAGGATGAACGGAATATCAAGGGTTCCATCATGCTTGCTGGACCAAGCAGTACGTTCATGGATGTGGCGCTGGAGCAGCAGCAGGAATTGATCCGCCGGATCAAAGGCCTTGGCCAGGACACAGCTCCTTACGAACAGAGTGCCGCAGTATGGAGTGCGGCAGCCAAGATGCTGAATGACCCGCAATATTCTCTGGATAATCTCCCGGCCAATTTCCCTCTGGGTACCCCTTACTGGTGGTATTCTATGAGAGATTACAAGCCAACGGACATGGCTAAAGCACAGAAAGGCCCACTTCTCATTCTTGCCGGAGAGAATGACTATCAGGTTCCGATGACCCAATTCAACGCCTGGAAAACTGCCCTCGCTGGCCGCAGTGACGTGGAATATAAGTCTTACCCGAAAGTGAATCATCTTCTCAGCGAGTATGACGGGGTATCCACAAGCATGGAATATGCCCAACCATCTCACGCCTCCGAGACGATAATCAATGATATCGCGGCATGGGTGAAGAAAACCAAATAAGCTGTTTTTTGAAATAAGCCGCCCCGCTAACCATAGGTTTAGCGGGGCGGCTTAGGTATATGCACGGAATTATTCCAATTTCAGACGGCGCAGCTTGGCGAACATAACCAGTGTCAGTGTAAGTACAAAGGAGACCAGAATAATATTCAGCATCGGGATAATAGAAGATACATTAAACAACAACGGAATGGTTTCCCTGAGCAGCCCCGCTGCGCCAATGCTATAACAGTAAGTACCTAAAGAACGAATCATGCGGCTTCCCGGTCCTTCGGGTGTATCTGGATGCAGCAGGAGCCTCTTCCCTCTACGGACCATATAACCGGCCACAAGCAGAATGCCCCAGAAAATCAGCCATAAGATCAACTTATTCCCTCCTTATCTTCGTTGTTCTAACTGGTCCGCGGGCCTGCATTTTAGCCCAACCAAAAAAAGACCCCTGGCCTCTGGCGGCCGGCAGGGGTCTTTAAAGTTTCCCTCAATTGCGGATGATCAATGCATCATCAGGCCCATCTCGCGGGCAGCCTCAATCAGGATCGGGCCAAATTCCACAAGCGTCTGAGGCGACAGGCGGCTGACAGGTCCGGAGACGGACAATGCGGCCACACTGGCACCCGCATGATTGAAGATTGGTGCGGATACGGCAGCCGCACCCGGTTCACGTTCCTCATAGCTGGTTGCGTACCCTTTCGCGCGGATCTCGTCCAGCTGACGGATATAATCCTCACGGTCCACGGAAGATGGCCAATCCGGGCTGTTCAGGACCGCCTGCTGCGTAGACGGATCGGCAAATGCAACCAGTACCTTGCTTGAGGCCCCAACGTAAAGGGGCAGCCTGGCCCCTACAGGTGCAACCCGGCGAATGGCCTGGCTGCTCTGCACTGCCTGAATTCGAATCCGCTCGGTCCCATCCAGCAGATACAAGCTTACCGTTTCACCGAGCCGGTCGCGTAACAGCTCCATCTGCGGCAGAAGCAGTACAGCGGGATCATCGCTATGCGACAAATGGGCTGACAGCTCCCAAATCCGGAGCCCGAGGCGATACTTCTCTGTTGCCGAATCGCGAATCACGAACCCTTTCTCTTCCAGCGTTGTCATCAGCCTGTGCACGGTGCTCTTGTGCAAGCCGATCTGGCTTGATATTTCCGTAAGTCCAAGATCCGTGGCTTTGGTAAAACACATTAATATATCAAGTGCCCTCTCTACGGCACGTACAGTCAGTTTGCGGTCCTCCATCAGGAAAGCCTCCCTATCGTTTCACTCCATGAAACCTAGTTACATAAAATTATACTAGAAACAAAGCAGTCTCGTCTATATTTTTACTATGGCATAGTTTCTGGAAAAGTCCATATATTTCCCCGCCATTGACTTTGCCTAATCCTCATCATACGATAAAATATAAAATCATTTCTGGATATATAAGATTTAATACGCCCCTACCGGGTAATCACCATAAATATTAACTCAAATGATATAAGGAGGGGAATGCATGAACCCGATGACAACACGGAGCGATGCCCCCCACTCTACTGGAGCTACTGGAGTATCCAAGGACACGCAGACCGCGCTGCTGACCCCGCGTTTTATTAAATTAAAGCATGTGCTGGTGGCCCTGCTGCTGTCCATCGTTTTTTTTCTTGTGTTCTGCTTTATTGCTCTTCACGGTTATATTGCCTGGGTGCTGTCGAATCCTACGGTAGCCCCCCTGTATTCCAACCCCATGCTGGCCAAGGGCATGAAATATGAAGATGTTAATTTTCCTGCGATTGATGGAAGCCGTACTATGCAGGGGTGGTATATTCCGGCCCCTGGGTCCAAGAAGACCATTGTGTTCAGCCATGGGTACGGGGCCAACCGGGAAGAAAGCTGGATCCCGATGTATGACTTGGCTCACTTTGCCCACCGGCTGAACTTCAATGTTATTATGTTCGACTATGGCTTCGCCGCACAGAACAGCAAGGAAGTGGCTACAGGGGGCAAGAAAGAGACCCAGCAGCTGCTCGGTGCGATAGAGCTTGCCAAGCGAAGGGGTGCCAAAGAGATTGTAGTATGGGGCTTCTCCATGGGTGCAGGCACGGCCCTGCAGGCCGGTCTCGTCAGCAAAGATATCGATGCCATGATACTCGACAGTACCTTCCTGCTTGAGCCCGATACGCTGTACCATAACATTCGGCAGAAGATGAACCTGCCGCAGCACCCCTCTATTGAGATTCTGGAAATGCTGCTTCCGATCCAGAACGGAACCAGCCTGCGCCAGATTCCTTATCAGGAGGTCAAGAAGAAGAACTATCCGTTCCCGATCCTGTTCATCCACGGTACCGAGGATGAGAAGGCGCCTTATCCCATTGCGGAGAAGCTTGCCTCCAATCAGACCAATCCGGTATCTGGCGTCTGGATCGTAGAGAAGGCACACCATGAGTTGATTTTCAGGGAGCATCCAAGAGAGTACCTGCGCCGGGTATCCACGTTCCTGGGGCAGGCTCAGGCAGCCATGAAGAACAAATAACCGCTTATAACCTGTACCAGGCCCGTTAAATTTAGGCATAGCCAACCTCCCCTTGGCATAACTTCTATATCGAGAAGTTCATTTTAGAGGGGGTACACCTTTTATGCTCTATATTTACGGGCCTTTTTTGCCTGTTCGCATTTTGGAGGAAATCCGGTTCTGGAAACAGCAGGAGGATGAACATACCGATGTCATTAAGGCGATCGTTCCTAACCTTGAACAGCCTTATGTTCAACTGCTGGATGAATGGGCCATCGTGTTCAAGGAGACCGAGAAGGCGGCGAACGACCTGCTCCAGTACGCGATCCAGGCTCAGGCCAACGCTGTTCAGCCTGAACTGCTGAGACAGATTGAACAGCTGCTGGACACTTCATTCCGGCAGTCGAAGGAATGGATACGCCAGCTGTACCTTATGCTGGACCAGAGCGCTGCGGTCAAATCGGTTCCGTTGGCAAAGACCGTCATCCTACATATCATCCGCGAATCCGAATACTTCCTAGGTGTGCTGGAGACGCTGAACTGCCCTGGACAGATTGAACATAGCGTTCACCATCCAGCCGTCCTGGACCCATACGCTCAGGCATTCATACGCAGTGAGGCTTCCCCCGGGACCCAGGAGCCGTCTGCCGAGCCCTCCAGCCAGACGGCCGATGCGGGTAGGGTAAAGGCACAGCCGGTCCCCATCGGCGGTCATAAGCTTCCTCCCCTGCCTTATCCATATAATGCGCTCGAGCCTCACATCGACGAGACTACCGTCCGCATCCACCATGACAAGCACCACCAGAGCTACGTAGACAATCTGAACAAAGCGGAGACCAAGCTTGCAGAGGCGCGTAAGACCGGCAACTTTGACCTTGTGAAGCACTGGGAGCGGGAGCTGGCTTTTAACGGGGCCGGGCATTACCTGCACACCATCTACTGGGATACGATGAATCCAAAGGGAGGCGGCCGCCCTCAAGGGGAGCTGGCTGACCAGATCCGCCGGGACTTCGGAAGCTATGAGGCTTTCCATAAGCAGTTCACCAAAGCCGCGGAAGAGGTAGAAGGCGGCGGGTGGGCGATTCTGGTATGGAGCCCGCGCAGCCACAGACTGGAGATTCTTCAGGCCGAAAAGCACCAGAACCTGTCCCAGTGGGATGTCGTTCCTCTGCTGCCGATAGACGTATGGGAACACTCTTATTATCTCAAGCATCAGAACGAGCGGAAGAAATACATTGCCGACTGGTGGAACGTGGTGTACTGGCCTGAAGTTGCCTACCGCTACGGTGAAGCCCGCAATCTGAAATGGCAGCCCTTCTAATCTGGGCAAAATGCCAGAGTTATAGAGCCGCTGGGTTATAGAGCCGCTGAGTTTCAGAATTTCGCAGTTTGGTTCCGCAGACCCCATCTTCCATAGATTATTGTCATATGCAAAAAGGAGCAGCATGCAGAAACCTCTGCAATGCCTGCTCCTTTGTCTTTAATTCAACCTGCTGATTATGACTTAATCAGTGACAGGAATTCGGCTCTGGAAGCCGCATCACTGCGGAATGTGCCGCGAACGGCGGACGTAACTGTCTTGCTGCCTGGCTTTCTGACCCCACGGGCGCACATGCACAGATGCTCACCTTCCACTACCACCATAACCCCTTGAGGGCTAAGGACCTCGTCCATAATGTCGGCGATCTGTGAAGTGATGCGCTCCTGTACTTGAAGCCGCCGGGTAACGGCCTCAACCAGACGGGCAAGCTTGCTGAGGCCCGCTATCCGGCCGCTCGGGATATACCCGATATGCACCTTGCCGAAGAAAGGCGCCATGTGGTGCTCACATTGGCTGTAATAGACGATGTCCTTAACGATGACCAGTTCCTCGTGGTTCTCTTCAAAAGTAACCCCCAGCACATCACGCGGGTCCACCTCATAACCGCCGAAGATTTCCTCATACATTCGCGTGACCCTTGCCGGAGTATCCAGCAGTCCTTCACGCTCCACGTCTTCGCCAATCAGTTTCAGGATCTCACGCACATGGTGTTCCACCTGTTCACGGTTCTTGCCGACCTGGGTATTCAAATAATCCTTAACGCCTGCCATGGAAGCAACCCCCCTTCGCTCTATAGTTCTTTATAAAATCGATGAAACCCCTTATTTCTTCTTGCGATTCATCGGCGGCATTCCGCCTTGATTCTTCATCATTTGCTGGGCACGCTGCATTTGCTTGCCGTTCAGGTTGTATCCCATTTGCTTAGCCATTTTCTGAAGCATTTGCGGGTCGCTCTGCATCTTGGTCAACTGCTTGCGCAAGTATACGACCCCAATGAAAAATCCGCCGATCAAGCCAACGATAAGCGCAATAACACCAACGATATAGACCACGGTCGATCACCTCTAAATTCTGAGTCTCTTATGCGTTCAGACAAGCAGACGCACTCACTAATAATATCATTCTTCAGCCCTGTGAAGCAAACAAAAATCAGGCGAGAACCGCCTCAATAAACAGGGTCGTCTCTGTTGCCAAATCCACTTCCTTGACCTCCATATCATCGCCCGAACCACGGATTAACCGGACCACAGGACGCCCGGGCAGCCCGCGGTGCTGCCTTACGACGACCCCTGTCTCTTTCGTAGACAGCCTTACGGAAGTACCGTTAGGGTATATGGACACGATGCGTGTGAATTCTATGAGCACACTCCGGTCCAAATCATGTTCCGATGCGGCCATCATCGTCTCGCAGGCCTCGTGCGGCAGCATTCTTTTGTCCAGACTGCCCGTCCCCTGACCGATCAGATTATCGTACCGGTTCGCAACCGCGACAATTTTGGCATACAAATGAATCTCTTCATCGGTAAGCCCTCTTGGGACTCCACTGCCATCCGGCTTCTCATGATGCTGCAGAGCCGTGTGCGCTACCAGCAGGCTGAACTCCCGCTTCTGCTTGATCAGATCGAACCCGCGCCAGGTATGATGGAACTTGCCCGTCTCTGCGGCAACCCCCTCCGGCACAGGCACAATCTTGCCGATATCATGCAGCATCGCCCCAATCGCCAGGTCCTTGAGCTGACTATAGTTAAGCCCCATATTCAGACCGATCAAGGAGGCAAGCAGGCACACATTGACCGCGTGAAGATATTGGTTATTATCCGCGGTCCTTATATCCGTAAGCTGAACAAGCACCCCTTTGTGATCCAGAACCTCGTGCAGAAGCTGATCAATGGACAGGCTAAGCTTCCTGGTACTCCATTCCTTGCCTGAACGCACGGCCTCCAGCGTCTCACTCATCTCCCTGAAGATCACCTGTTTGGTCTGTTCACTCAGCACATCCTCAATCTCCACATCCTCATACCGCTCATCCTGGATGTAGATCATCGTGACCCCGATCCGGTTCAAGGTGTTAATCATAAACACCGTTAATTGAACACCGCTGGACAACAGAACTGTCCCATTCGCAGAATACACGGTTCTGCCGAGATACTGACCCGGTTCAATGTCTTCGATGCTAACGTACCTCATGTTATCCCCCCGTTATCATTCGCCTTCGGAACAGCAATCATTAATCTGTCCTAGTACCGGTGAGGGATTCCCATACTTGGAATCTCCGGCAAGGGAGGTCTTAAGCAGCTTCTCCCGCGCTCTTTCAATCCGGTCTCTGACGGCTTCGTCCTGCTCGGCCCCCGCAGCTTGATCCAGCCCTTCCATGGCCTCGCTGCCGCCTATCCGGCCAAGAGCCCATGCAGCCGTTCCCCTCAGTTCCGGCCGTGGGTCCTTAAGCAGCACTTCTATTATCTTCGGTACGGCAAGCCGATCTTTGAAGTTACCCAGCCCAATTAACGCATTGCGCTGGATCGGCTTCTTGCCCCGCCAAGCTGCCGCACTCTCACCGAACCGTTCCTTAAACTCCCGGTTACTGATATCCAGAAGCGGCAAGAGCAGCGGCTTGGCCACCTCAGGATCAGGAAGAAGCTCCGGCCGGTGGTTCCAATGCTTGCCCCGATTCTTCGGGCATACCGTCTGGCATGTATCACAGCCATACAGCCGGTTGCCGATCTTGAGCATGAATTCCTCCTCTAGCAGACCCTTGGTCTGAGTCAGGAAGGAGACGCACCGCTGCGCGTTCAGTTCCCCAGGGCCCACAAGGGCACCCGTAGGGCACGCATCCAGGCACTTTGTGCATTCCCCGCAATCCTCAGTCACCGGGGTATCCGGTGGAAAGGGAATATTCGTAATCAGTTCACCCAAGTAAATCCACGAACCCCACTTCGGGGATATAATCAGACAATTCTTTCCCTTAAAACCTATTCCCGCACGCTCCGCCACCGCACGGTCATTTAAAGCCCCGGTGTCCACCATGCTCTCAATTCTCGCCTCAGGCACCCTGAGCCGGATGAATTCCTCGAGCTTCTTCATCGCCTCCCGGAGCACATGGTGATAATCACGGCCCCAAGCAGAACGGGCAAGAATCCCGCGATTCCTGCCCGGTTCAGATTTTGGCGGATTCTCCATCTTGGATGGATAAGCCACTGCTATCGATATAAGCGAGGCCGGATTCTCCAGCGACAGCTCAGGATAGATTCGTTTGTCGATATCGGGCTCTTCAAAGCCCGATTCGTAGCCTTTCCGGCGCCGGTCAAGCAGCACCTCTTTTAAAGATAAGAAAGGGTCCGCAGCAGCGAAGCCTATATCATCAATGCCAAGGGATGGCGCAGCCTCCTGGATATCACGCTTCAGCTGCGCCCAGGATATGATGTCATCCTTCCCGGAGTTGTTCTGCGGCTTCATTAGCCATCACCTCATCAATCTAAGACATAAACCGGATATTGCAACATAATATTGAGAGAACCCCGGGTTAAGCCGGAGTTGCTATCTATAAATAGAAAAGCATATCTATCCGGCAAATGCAATGCACGGAAAGATATGCTTATAAAGGGATAAATAATTCGACTTAATTCTATGATCTCGATAACGTATGCGCCGCCGCGATTCCGAGTTTCTGGAAAGCCTCGAGAATTTTTCCGGCGTAACCCATCGCTTCATAAAGCGGCATTGCAGCAAGATTATGCTCGTCTCCCGCGACCATAATGCGGCTGACCTTGCGCTGCTGGAAGCGCTGCTCCATTGCGGTTACCAGATTCTTGCCTACCCCTTGACGGCGGTAATTTGGATGAACGGCGACCCTGTAGATGCAGCCCAGATTCTGGTCAATGGTACCGATTAGAGCGCCAACGATCTCTCCGTCCGCTTCCGTAACCATGATTAGCTCAGAATCCCAAGAGAGCTGCCGGGCAAATGCCCGCTTCGTGTCCTCATAGCATTCCTCTGACAAGGCAACCTGCAAAAGCTCCATGACCTGACTGGCGTCACTCAATTGAAAGGAACGAACCCGCATGTCTATATCTCCCTTTTCCTCACAAGATGGGTTAACGTAAAGTAAAGCGGACGCCTGTCCACTCCAGGAAGTTTACATTAACCGAACATACACATGACAAAAACCGATAAAATAAAGCTTCCTTGACCATTAAACCACATTTATCGCAGCAAATCACCTGTTTTCTTCTGAAAGCGCTTAATAGGAAGCGTTTACATTAATATTATGCTTTTTGCTCATATCAAACAGGGCTTCTCTTATGAAGAAGAGCCCTGTGGTACGGAATTATTTATCTCAATTATACACCTGATCCGAACAGCCAGAAATGACGGATTTTACAGTCTTGTAAGCGCATTAGCCAAGTTTAAGCCGCGGCAGTAAGAGCTCCCCCCGCTGCTCCAGTCAGCACAATCACCCACGGAGGACATTTCCAGAAATTAAGCATGACAAACAGAATCATAGCTAGGACAAAATCTACTGGCTCTCTGACTGTAGAAGTCCAGAGCGGGTTATAAAAGGCAGCGGCAAGAATTCCCACTACGGCAGCATTGACCCCTATCAGGGCTGCTTGGGCCCGGGGGTTTCCCCGAAGAGTACTCCAGAAAGGCAGCGCTCCGATCACCAGCAGAAACGCGGGAAGAAATATCCCCACAGTGGCAATAACAACACCTCCCAGGCCGTAAGCCATCATTCCCAAATAAGAGGCAAATGTAAAAAGAGGACCCGGCACAGCTTGAGCTGCCCCGTAACCGGCCAAAAAAACAGACTTGCTCACCCAGCCTGACCCTACAATTTCCTGCTCCAATAAAGGCAGCACTACGTGGCCCCCGCCAAATACCAGAGCACCCGATCGGAAGAAACTGTCAAACAGGGCGAGAGCTGGACTTGCAATTGCTGTCCTTAGCAGCGGCAAAGCCACAAGCAAAATGAAAAGGAGAACCAGACATCCCGCGCCTGCCCTACGGCTGATCGGCACTTTAAGCTGGTGCGTCTTCTCCCCTTGGCTATCCTCCCGGTACAGCCAGAACCCTGCCAGACCTGCTGCGGCAATCACCGCGACCTGGCTGAAGGGATTCTGCCACAGCAGGACCACAGAAGCCGCCACAGCGGCAATCGTGGCCCGTTTCGCGTCAGGGGCCAATTTCTGCCCCATGCCCAATACCGCATGAGCCACAATAGCCAAGGCAGTAATCTTCAGACCGTGAATCCATCCCGCCTGCGATATATCCATCCCCTGAAGAAGAAGCGCAAAGAAGACTAGTGCGATAACGGAAGGAAGCGTAAAGCCGAGCCAGGCCACGATTCCCCCAAGCAGGCCTGTCCGGATCAGCCCGATTCCAATCCCAACCTGGCTGCTCGCCGGACCGGGCAGGAATTGGCAGAGTGCCACCAAATCGGCGTAATTCCGCTCATCCATCCACTTGCGCTTTTGAACATATTCGTTATGAAAGTAGCCAAGATGTGCGATAGGTCCGCCAAAAGAAGTCAGTCCCAGCTTGACCGAGACCAGCAAAACCTCAAAAAGCGCCCCCCCTCTGCCCTTTCCCCGAACTGCTTCCCCCCGGTCTTTCTTGTACATGAAAGCATCTCTCCCCCACGGATTGGCAATTACAAAATCGTCTCCTACCAACAGCATGCCAGAACCATCGGCCGATATCCAGCCCTTTCCATACAGCCCTATTGATTTAGTCAAGATTATCATGTTTAATTATAGGTGAGGCATCCGTACATAGGTGCTCTTTTGTATGTTTGAATACCAAAAAACATTTCAGGAGGGATTCACAAATGGCTCATCAACTGCCAGCATTGCCATATGCAGCAAACGCACTCGAACCACATATCGACGAACAAACTATGAACATCCACCACGATCGTCACCATAACACATATGTCACTAACCTGAACGCTGCACTTGAAAGCGCACCTGAGCTTCAAAGCAAGAGCGTTGAAGAACTGATCTCCAACCTGGATGCAGTTCCAGAGAACATCCGTACAGCAGTACGCAACAACGGTGGCGGACATGCTAACCATAGCCTATTCTGGGAAATCATCGGACCTAACGGTGGCGGCAATCCTACTGGCGCTATCGCTTCCGCAATCGACAGCGAGCTTGGCGGTTTCGACAAGTTCAAGGAAGATTTCGCTAAAGCGGCAACTACCCGTTTCGGCAGCGGCTGGGCATGGCTCGTTGTTGGCAAAGACGGCAAGCTTGCGGTAACCAGCACGCCTAACCAAGACAGCCCAATCATGGAAGGACAAACTCCAGTTCTGGGTCTTGACGTATGGGAGCATGCTTACTACCTGAAATATCAGAACAAACGCCCTGACTACATCGCTGCGTTCTGGAACGTAATCAACTGGAACGAAGTGAACAAACGTTACGAGGCTGCTAAAAAATAATTTTCAGTCTACCAAAGGACCGCAAATGCGGTCCTTTTTTTATTCGCTTGGCTGTACGTCAGTACGGCAATTTTACTGGTTGGATTCAGGCAAATTGGGTAAAGTAATAACAACTCTTATATGGATAAGGAGGTTAGATGATGACTACCAACGATCCGCAAGAGCTGTTAAAGTCCAAGCATGAAGCCGACAAGCATAAGGCGCAGTTTACTAGCTTCGCCAGAAGTGTAAGCGGGGATACCGGTCATGTACAGGATCAGGAGATCCTGGATCAGAGCCGGGTGCCTGATGAGCAGAACAAGATGAAATCTGTCGAGAACCGGATGATCTGATGCTCTGAACCGATTCGTCTCACGCCGTCCAATGAACACAAACAAACAGCCTTCAATTCTGTCTGGCACTTTCCAGTCAGGAATGAAGGCTGCTTCTATATAGACTAATTTAAGAATTACGAATAGAAAAGTACTGGTTCAGGATCTTCAGAAACACATTGGGAAAAGCTAGCTTCTCCATATCCTCCCGGTTAATCCAGCGCGTCTCCAGCGGCTCGTCTTCCTGAGCCGCTGCAATCTCGTACACGGCGCCGGACTCTGCAACGGCGCCGAGGGCCGCCAGCGCCCCCAATTCGGGGGACTGGCGGAAGCGGTACACGCGCAGGTTCCAATGAATGTGGCTGAACGTATGCTCAGCCTCCATATAAGGTCCCTGCGGCTGCGCGTATACCCCTTCGGCGGCAAGCGCGCCGGTGAGCCGGTCTTCGGCCGGCCCATCCGGCAGTCCGGCGCCGCCGGCCGGGTCCGCTGCCGCCAGAATATGCGGCAGCTCCCACATGCGGGCGAGCAGGCCCGTGGCCGGGCGCTGCCGCACCAGTACGCGGCCTTCGTCTGGGCCGCTGCCTTCCACAAGCGCGGCCAGCCGGTATTCCGGCCGCGGCTTCTTGGCCTTAGTCTTGACCGGCAGCTCGGTCTCCATGCCTGCCAGACGGCCCTGGCAGTGCTCCATCACCGGGCAGGTCAAGCAGTGCGGAGACTTGGGCGTACATACAAGCGCGCCCAGCTCCATTAGGGCCTGATTGAAATCGGAGGCCCGGCCTTCGGGAATCAGCTCTTCAGCCAGAGCCTCCATCTTCTTCCGGGTTGTTGCTTTCATGATGTCCTCTTCAATCAGGAAGTAACGGGACAGCACCCGCATCACATTCCCGTCCACAGCCGGCACAGGCCGGTTAAACGCTATGCTCATAATAGAGCCGCGGGTATAAGGGCCCACCCCTTTAAGAGCCGAGACGGCTTCCAAGTCATCAGGGATGCTTCCCCCATACTGCTCTACTACCTGCCTGGCGGCCTGCTGCAGATTGCGGGCGCGGGAGTAATATCCAAGCCCCTCCCAGCATTTCAGCACATCTTCCTCAGGGGCCTCTGCCAAAGCCTTAACCGTAGGAAACTTCTCTATAAAACGGTGGAAATACGGAATGACCGTGTCCACCCGGGTCTGCTGAAGCATAATTTCCGACACCCATATAAAATAAGGGTCACGGTGTCGGCGCCAAGGTAAATCACGCTTGGACCGCCCGTACCATTCCAACAATTCAGTGCTAAAGAATTTTTTGATATCCTTGTTATCCTGCTGCATCCGTGTCTCCTCTATCGTTCATCTGATACGCTTTCTGACGGTATATATTCAACAATAACAAAAGCCGAGGCCAGCTGTCTCTCATGGGTGATACTCACATGTATTTTATAGTGCTGCGGGCTGCCGCTAAGCGTAAGGCGCTCCCACGCCCCTTCGGAGAGCTCAGCCCAAGGCTTCCCGGCCGCATCCGGAGTAATCTGGATATCCTGGAAGCTCAAAGTCCGGCCGATGCCGCAGCCAAACGCCTTGCTTACCGCTTCCTTGACGGCAAAGCGGCCCGCCGTATACTCCGCCAGGCGATTGCGGCCAGCGGCACTTGCCCGCTCCGCCTCTGTAAGGACCCGCTTGAGAAACCGCTCTCCCAGCGGTCCACCCGCAAGCGCTTCGATACGGGGAATCTCGACTACATCATGGCCAATGCCATAGATCAATGTGACCCCTTCCTTCCGTCCAGACTATATTTCCATTGTACCAACTGTACCGCATCCATGCGAGTCTTTAGTCCGGGATGTGATATAATGGTAGGCGATACCACCAGATAAGGATGTGAGCTTGAATGCCGATAGATTTCAATATCCGGCTGGATGAAGCGAACCTGCTCAGGTGCACCCGTTATCCCTCGAAGGAGGCTAGGCCGCAGAGCCTAATTATTCTGGCCCCCGGCTTCAAGGGTTTCAAAGATTGGGGTATGTTCCCCTATGTTGCCGAACAATTCAGCCGCCAGCATGAAGTCATTACTTTTAATTTCTCCCATAATGGCATTGGCGAAAGTCCAACAGAATTCACCGAACTTAATAAATTTGCCGTCAATACCTACGATCGCGAGCTTCGGGACCTCGAAGCTCTTCATACTTATATCCGGCAGGACCCGTCTTTGTCTGCCCTGCCCCTATTCCTGATCGGACACAGCCGGGGAGCCGGGGTTTGTCTGGTCTATGGCTTTGATCACCCGAGAACGCTGGCCGGAGTCCTGTCCTGGAACGGACTTACGAAGCTGGATCTCTTTAACGAGCAGCAAAAGAAGGAGATGCGTGAGCAGGGCCGCAGTCACGTGGTTAATGCAAGAACCGGCCAGCGGATGCCGCTGGATGTTGTGATTCTGGAAGATCTTGAGCAGCAGAAGGACCGTTATCATATTATGAACCGCATCGGCCTGGCCGATTTCGCCGTAGCTCTGATTCAGGGAACGGAGGACCATCTGTTGGAGGGCTCCCGAAAGCTGGTTGAAGCGAACCCGCATATTCCTTGGATTCTAATTGAAGGAGCCAATCATACCTTCAATACGACCCATCCCTTCCAGGGAGCGAGCCGCCAGCTGAAGGATGCGATTAATGCCAGCGAGCTGTTCATCTCCGATGTGCTCCGCAAGCGGGGATAACCTATCCTAAATGTTCTAACAACATTAAGAAGCCAAGCACATTCTGTTGTGCTTGGCTTCTTCGGATTAACACTCAAGAAATTAAAATGGTTGCTCCTATTAAAGCTCATCTTAAGCAGTTTTCCATACCAGGCTAAAGGGCGTCTGAAGCTCCCTGCGCGTGGTATGGCGTTGCATAGCGGCGGCTGTCAACTACTTAATTTGCGTTGGTATCTGGTTCAGGTGCTTTGCCTTGGAGAGCATCATAAAGTGCTCCTAACAAGGCCCCCGTCTTATCCTGGCTGTACTCCCAGAACAACACGCCGCCAAGCTTCTTATCCAGTACATATTTTCCTTTTTCCGTTAAGGACTGTGGATCGTCATAAGACAGAAATTCCTTAGTGGTTGGATTGTACAGGTAAGGCGCCTTGGCTGCTTCATCCCAATGACGGATAAATCCATGCTCTTCGTTGTATTTCGTAAGAATATCGTTGTACGTTGGCGTTTCCTCGCTGCCCTTAGCTTTCTGATCAAGAATATTCTCTCCGTCTGCTTCCACCTCTGTCCATTTGTGAGCGTAGAAAGCAGCACCGATCGCAATTTTACTTGCTGGCACGTTATGATCAAAGAACATCTGCACCGTTGAATCCACGCTTCTACCTGCATAAAGGTTTGTGTGATGAGCAGTTTTCTGCACCCATCCACCTGCCAAGTCATATGTCATGATGTTCAGGCTGTCCAGGAGCGGGATGATCTTATCCAGCTCAACCCACTTCGGATAGTCCGATGCGGCAGCCGCACAAATGGTCAGCTCATAATATTTGTTGTTCTCAAGGCCCAACTTGTTCAGCCTCTCACGAACCGTTTGAAGAAGAAGTGTGAAATTCTCCTTATCCTCTGGGGTTGCCTTAATCAGATCCCCCGCCGTTTGTGTTGGATACTCCCAATCGAGATCTACTCCGTCCAGATTGTATTTCTTGATATGTTCGATCACACTGTTGACAAAAGTCTCCCGGGCAGCTGGTGTCGCTGCCGCATCCGAGAACCCATCTGCACCCCATCCTCCAACAGAATTCAGAATCTTCAAATTAGGGTTCTTGGACTTCAGACTGCTCAAATAAGCATAGTTCTGATCATCATGATAGTTTCCTTGGAATGGAACGAGTTTGTGATCCTTATCAATATGGTTAAACGCATAATTCAGATGAGTCATTTTGGCTACATCTACCGTATTCGCATCAGACCAGTCCACCCAGCCGGGCACATATCCAATGATCCGCAGAGCGGGTTCAACCTTGAATTTAACCGTTGTGCTTGAAGTCTTTAAGCTCTTGCCATGAATGGCAGTCACAACCAGAGTATAGTCACCTGCTTCATTAATGCCTGTGCCTTTAACATACGCTTTACCGTTCAATGTAGCCGAGCTGTAGGTTCCCTTGGCATCGGTCCAGTTCGGCAGTACACCAGAGGTGTATGTTGTTCCTTCTGTCACGTTAACCACTTTTGGAGCATCAGGTACTGTGTTATCCACTTCGTACGGTTTACCCTGGAGTCCGTTATTCAAAGCTTCCAGCAGGGCCCCCGTCTTATCCTGGCTGTACTCCCAGAACAATACGCCGCCAAGCTTCTTATCCAGTACATATTTTCCTTTTTCCGTTACGGATTGGGGATCGTCATAAGACAGAAATTCCTTAGTGGTTGGATTGTACAGATAAGGCGCCTTGGCTGCATCGTCCCAGTGACGGATAAATCCATGCTCTTCGTTATATTTCGTAAGAATATCGTTGTACGTTGGCGTTTCCTCGCTGCCCTTGGCTTTCTGATCAAGAATATTCTCTCCGTCTGCTTCCACCTCTGTCCATTTGTGAGCGTAGAAAGCAGCACCGATCGCAATTTTACTTGCTGGCACGTTATGATCAAAGAACATCTGCACCGTTGAATCCACGCTTCTACCTGCATAAAGGTTTGTGTGGTGAGCAGTTTTCTGCACCCATCCACCTGCCAAGTCATATGTCATGATGTTCAGACTGTCCAGGAGCGGAATGATCTTATCCAGCTCGACCCACTTCGGATAGTCCGATGCGGCAGCCGCACAAATGGTCAGCTCATAATATTTGTTGTTCTCAAGGCCCAACTTGTTCAGCCTCTCACGAACCGTTTGAAGAAGAAGTGTGAAGTTCTCCTTATCCTCTGGGGTTGCCTTAATCAGATCCCCCGCCGTTTGTGTTGGATACTCCCAATCGAGATCTACTCCGTCCAGATTGTATTTCTTGATATGCTCGATCACGCTGTTGACAAAAGTCTCCCGGGCTGCTGGTGTCGCTGCCGCATCCGAGAACCCATCTGCCCCCCATCCTCCAACAGAATTCAGAATCTTCAAATTGGGGTTCTTGGACTTCAGACTGCTTAAATAGGCATAGTTCTGATCATCATGGTAGTTTCCTTGGAATGGAATGAGCTTGTGATCTTTATCAATATGGTTAAATGCGTAGTTCAGGTGTGTCATTTTGGCTACATCTACCGTATTCGCATCAGACCAGTCTACCCAGCCGGGTACATATCCAATGATCCGCAGAGCTGGATCAATCTTGAATTTAACCGTTGTGCTGGCGCTTTTGCCATTCTTGCTGGCCGTTACGACTAACGCATACTCGCCAGCATCCGTGATCCCTGTACCTTTCACATACGTCTTACCATTCAGAGTCGCTGTACTGGTTGTGCCTGCCGCATCGGTCCAGTTCGGCAGAACACCGGAAGTGTATGTCTTTCCTTCCACTACATTTAATACCACAGGTGCTGCTGGTCCTGATGGATCGGTACCTCCACCGTTGTTAGAACCACCACCGGCTGAACCGCCGTTATTGCCCGTGGAACCACCAGTCCCTCCATTATTCGAACCGCTTGTGCCGGAACTAATAGAGCCGCTTTGAGGTCCGTCTGCTTTACCTGGCGCTGTTTCAAATGAAGACCCTTTACCACCCTCATTTACAGTAGCATGTTGAACTTGGCCAAAACCTAAAACTTTCACGGCTGCATTCAGAATTAATTTAGCAATGATTGCATCTTTGCCAAGATGAATGGTATTGCCGCTTCCGTTAACTGTCATGCTTTCCACTAAACCTTTAAGAAACTCCACCTTAATATTCGAGGCCTCCATGGCCAGTGTGCTAAATGCTCCTGTTAAAGTAACAACAGAACCCGTTGGCAATTCTTTTGCAAAAATCACTTTTATAAAACCAGCGCCGGTTCCTGCTTCTTCGAGCTTAGCGGATGATACTACATATGTCTCTTGGATAGATGACGTACCTTCAGCTACTATTCTTACTACTCCGCCTAATTTGTTTACAATTAATTTAGTTAGAACGGTATTCACTAGATGAATGGAGTTCTCCCCACCGCCATTAACCGTTGCAGTCCCGTCTACTTTGACATTTTTGAGGGTAACATCCCCATTCTCAATGCCCTTCCCAAGTAACAGGTTCCCGCGGATTACCGTGTTCTGAAGAGTAGTTCCTGCCGCATTAATGGTCACATTGCCAAGAACCGTTACCGTTCCTGCCGCTGGGCCGTAGGTGCCTGCTTTATCATAAGTCACGGTCTGGGCATTCAACATCCGACTTAACAGTACGACCCCTTCAGCACGGGTCAAATTAGCATTGGGGCGATACGTTCCATCTTCATATCCCTCAATAACCCCTCTACCCGCCAAGGAGCTGACCGCATCTTTGCTCCAGCTTGCGATAGCAGCGGCATCTTTGAAGCTGTTTAAGTTACCCGTAGAAGCCGCCGCGTCAAGCTTAAGTGCTCTAGCCAGCATGACAGCTGTTTCCTGTCTGCTTACCTTTTGGTCAGGACGAATCGTCCCATCGCTGTAGCCGTTGACATAACCAGCCTGAACAGCCTTAGCAATTTCCGAATGGTACCACTTATCGCCCTTTATATCGGTGAAGCTAATGGCTTTCTCTTCTGTAAAATTAAAATATCTGTTAATAAGCGCAATAAGCTCTGCGCGAGTAAGCGAATTATCGGGCTTCAATGAACCATCAGCGTATCCTTTAAGAAGGCCATGACTTTGCCATTCAGCAAGTTGAGTCTCGGCCCAGTGTCCTTTAATATCTGATGATTGAGCCGATGCTTTTCCTGTTAATGCAAACGATGAGAAAATGAGTGCAGAACATAGTGAATAAACGATTAACTGCCATGCCCTAGTTTTTTGAAGCGCTTTCATAATACACCCCAATCTATCATTTTTGTACAATGCCATATAATAAACACTGCTGCTTGTTCACCTCCACTATAGAATCTAGCGGCATTGTGTATATAAATTCATTCCTTTGATAGGAAATGAATTTAAACCATACTTAGCGGCACTTCATAAAGGAAATTGTTAAATAAACCGATCAGGGATTTAGAAGATACTCGAGGAAACTCTCTAATGTGGTTATGTCTCTTGAGGGTGTAAGTGGACGGATTGCATTTCATACCGTTCCATCCATTTAGTAGTAATTATATGCGAATTACAGTGACCTTCTAGGGATGTTTTCTTACAAAGGAGGGATATAATTATCTAAACAAGCCACAATCGACCAATTAATGGGTGATTTAGAATTATTTTAGTCTATATTTTTATACGGATATAACAATCTTGTTATATGCTTAGAAGTTAACTGCATAAAAAAAACAACCCGGCATATCATGCACCGGATTGTTTATGTTATAAATCAAAGTCTTTCATATCATCAAATACCCGGAATCGGGCTGCGCTTGTGCTCCGTTCTGCGGTAGAACTTTTCCAGACGCTCACGGGCCTCGTCGCTGATCTGTTTGCCTTCCAGATAGTCGCTGTTGTCCTCATAGCTGACGCCAAGCTCTTTTTCATCAGTCTGACCTTCCCAAAGTCCGGCAGTCGGAGCTTTGTCCAGGATGCTCTTCGGCACGCCAAGCTTAGCTGCAAGCTGTCTGATCTGCCGCTTGTTCAGCGAGCTGAGCGGGGTAATATCCACCGCGCCATCCCCCCATTTGGTATAGAAGCCAGTCAGGGCTTCCGAGGCATGGTCGGTACCAACGACAAGCAGATTCAGTTCAAAGGCGATTGCATACTGAACCACCATACGGGTACGGGCCTTCACATTCCCTTTCCCCTGATAGCTTATATGCCGGGACAATCCAATATTCTTCAATCCATGCTCCACTTCAAGTGCGATTTCATCTACGGCTTCTTCAATATTGGTCTCCATCGTTTTGGTTATCCCAAATGCCTCGGAAACGGCGTAGCTGTGAGCGATATCTTCCTGTGTGCCATAAGGCTGGTACACTCCCAGAGTGATATACTCCTTGCCTTCTTCCTTGGTCAGTTCATCCGTTGCCTGTTTGCAGAGCCCAGCGGCTACTGCACTATCAATACCCCCGCTGATAGCAATCAGCAGGCCGGACGTGCCCGAATTCTTTACATACTTCTTTAGAAAATCCACACGCTTGCGAATTTCCTGATCCACATCAATGCTTGGTTGTACCCCGAGACGTTCAATAATTTCCTGTTGTAAACTCATAATTCCTCACCTCTCTGCTATCATTAACGATCCATTCCCTCACTATGTAAACCAATCGGCTTCCAAGTAAACCAAACGCCCCGCAAAATCGGTTATCCGATCTGCAGGGCGTACATATGAATTATTACCGGCAGAAACGATCAAACGCGCTGGTCAAATCAGCCGCAATTTCCTCCGCAGAACGATCTTCGATTTGGTGGCGTTCAATGAAATGAACGAGCTCTCCGTCTTTGAGAAGTGCGATGGACGGCGAAGATGGCGGATAAGGTGCGAAATACTCACGCGCTTTCGTAGTTGCTTCTTTATCCTGACCTGCGAACACCGTAAACAGGTGATCCGGCGTAAGGTCGTTCTCAAGCGCCTTGGCTACTCCAGGACGGCATTGTCCCGCAGCACATCCGCAAACCGAGTTAATAACTACCAGTGACGTCCCTTTCAAGGCAGGAAAGCTTGCTTCCACTTCTTCTGGCGTACGAAGCTCTTGAATTCCCAGGCGAGTCAGTTCATCCCTCATAGGCTGAACCATATCTCTCATATATTGGTCAAAAGACATGGACACGTTCTTTCACTCCTTAGCTCACTAATCTTAAAATAAGTGTTTGTTGATAAAGATAATTTTATTATACATCCCGGACCAAGGAAAGCAAATTTACGTTAATACAGCACACTTTCAGGCGTCCCCCGCGTTATGGCCCAAGGGCTTCATAAATTTAACCGAAAATGTGGTTCCCCTGCCCTCATCGGACTCCACTGAGATCTTACCGTTGTGACGCTCAATAATGCTTAGACAGAGGGCCAGACCGAGACCTGTACCCTGGGCTTTTGTTGTAAAAAAAGGCTGAAACAGCTTCTCCTGCTTCGCCGGCGGAATCCCTGGCCCCGTATCCGTAACGCGAAGCTCTACTCCTCCAGGAATATTCCGGGTCTCCAGGGTCAGCTGCCCCTTGTCCTCCATCGCCTCCATCGCATTGCGGGACAGATTGAGAATCACCTGCTTAATCTCTTTGTTGTTAAGCGGAAGTGTTGGAAGATACGGAGCCAGCTTAAGTTCTATGCTCTGCCCGCGGAGATTCGCGTCCGCCCACAATAAAGGACTTAATTCATGAATGATATCGTGGAGCTGGCACTCTTCTTTATTCACACTCCGGCTCTGAGCCAACGAGAGAAAATCGTTAATAATCCCGTTCGCCCGGTCCAGCTCGTCCATCACAATGCGGTAATAATGATCGAGTGAAGGCGGACTCTTCTCCTTCATCAGCTGCAGGAATCCCCTGACGACAGCCATCGGATTGCGGATTTCGTGAGTAATGCCTGCCGCCATCTGACCAACCAGACTCAGACGCTCCACATTGCCAAGCTCCGTCCGGAGCGTCTCAAGCTCCGTGATATCCTGAATGATGATGACAGCACCGAACGTTTCATCCGTGTGCCCCCGCTTAATAGGAGAAGTGCTGGTGTAGAACATCCGCTCTCCCACCTGCACAAGCTCACTCGTAGTTTCACGGTTGCGGAGCGTCCTTTCAGCCCTGGCGCCAAAAATTTCGATATCAAGGCCCTTAAGCGTCTCATTCAGCATCCTGCCGACCAATTCTTCCTTAACCGCCTCGGGATGCTCTGTCCGGTAGAAGTTCAGAAATGTATCGTTGACCGATACAATACGCCCCTGCTGATCCAATAAAAGAATGGAGACCGGGGCTGCATCCATCATCTGTTGAAGCTTCTCCGCCTCGCGGAAATACCGCCGGGACAGCTGAGTAACCTGCATCTGCAAACGTTCCTTGTCGAGGGAGCTCTCTATAACAACCAGCAGCAGCCCTCCAATAACGACAGCTACAGCTATATTGACGATGCCAAACAAGATAACCGTAAGGTCCATCTTGTGGGATAAAGGCCATGTCAGAAAGGACAGGGAAGTTGATAAATATTGTCCGACCAGGAGGAAGAAGGATAACGTAATCAGCTTGGCCTGCCTTCCTCCACGTTTGAATCTCCCGGATGACAGGAGAACCATTGGATATAAAACAAGACCGGTATCAAGAAGAAAGCCGATCCCTTTGAAAGGAGTAATTAGAATATAGATGATCAACTGGACTGCGGCCAATATAAGTCCGTCCCGCAGTCTGCCGTACAGCATGCCAATAAATAAGGAAGGCAAAAAGTAATTTAGAGGTATAATACCGAATAAGTACGTTGAGAAGGTTGAGCATATCAGAATACTAATCAGACAAGAGCACAGAAGAATATTGTAATAGGAGTTCCTCTCGGGTCCGGCATTCTGCACAGGGTACGGTCTGCATCTTTCAAAAATCAGCGGGAAGAGAAAAGCCGGCGAACACGCAATGAGCACTTGAAGCAGAATTTCCTTTACAGCAACCACGTTCTCCCCCCTTAGCAGTGCAGACTCTGCTATTGATTAAATCATAGGCGACAATATTTTACAATAACATGTTAGGCAGGAGAAGTTTGTGTATTATAGGGATTTCCTATTTGGTGATTCCCCACGTTTTGTTATTCGCCTCCGGCCTGTTTAGGGTATACTTAGATTCAGGAAAAATTGCGGAAAGGAAGACAACATGAAGCGTTATGAAGTGATTGTTATAGGAGGAGGACCCTCTGGACTGATGGCCTCGATTGCGGCGGCTATGCAGGGCGCCTCTGTTCTACTTTTGGATAAAGGGGACAAGCTGGGCCGTAAGCTGGGCATTTCCGGGGGCGGGCGATGCAACGTGACCAATGCCAAGGAGATTGACGAGCTGATCCGGTTCATTCCCGGCAATGGCCGGTTTCTGTACAGCGCCTTCGCAAATTTCAACAACCGGGATATCATCCGTTTTTTTGAAGATCTCGGGATTGCCCTTAAGGAAGAGGACAATGGGCGCATGTTCCCGGTCTCCGATAAAGCCAAGACCGTGGTCGATGCCCTGATCGGACGAGCCTCCTCCCTAGGTGTCGAGATGCGCACCCGTGAACCGGTCAGAGAAATTCTGTACGGATCCGAGGGTGTGAAGGGCGTTCAGCTGATCTCAGGCCAAACCCTAAACGCTTCAAGCGTTATCGTGGCCACCGGCGGCAGATCGGTTCCGCATACCGGATCTACAGGAGACGGTTATCCCTGGGCCGAGGCGGCGGGACATACGATAACCGAACTTTATCCAACAGAAGTGCCTATCGTATCCAAGGAACCCTTCATTGCCAGCCGGGAGCTGCAGGGCCTCTCCCTCAGAGATGTCGAGTTATCTGTCATGAATCCCAAAGGCAAGGCGGTGATCTCCCACCGCGGGGACATGATCTTCACCCACTTCGGACTGTCCGGGCCGATCGCGCTTCGCTGCAGCCAGTTCATCCGCCAGGTGAAGAAGAAGTTTGGCGTGCCGGAAGCGCTGCTGCAAATCGATCTCTTCCCCGATTATTCTGCCGGGGCACTGGAGCAGGAGCTTCGCCGCCTAGCGGCTGCTGAGCCCAAGAAGGCCCTTAAGAATGTGTTCAAGGGCAAAATTCCCGAGCGGCTGCTCCCGCTTCTCTTCGGCCGCGCCGGACTGAACGGGGACACCACCTTTGAACACCTGCCGAAGGAGCCCTGGGCCGCCTTCATTACAGTGCTTAAAGCGTTCCCGGTCAAAGCCAGCGGCACACGGCCTTTTGAAGAAGCTTTCGTAACCGGAGGCGGCGTTCACCTCAAGGAAATCGAGCCGCGCACGATGGAGTCCAAGCTGATGCCCGGCCTTTATTTCTGCGGCGAAGTCCTTGATATCCACGGCTACACAGGCGGTTACAACATCACCGCCGCGTTCACAACTGGGTATACGGCGGGATATCATGCGGGAAGCAGTGCACACGCTAATTGAAACCGAGAATTCAAACAAGCCAGCGATTCACACGCCGGCTTGTTTTCTTTTCACATGAAATTAGGAAGTCCGCTGAATAGGATAGACCGTTAGCTTGCTCCAAATGCCCTGCCAATGCTTCTTGCTGATACGCTCCTCGTAAACTCTGGCTCTGTCTTTCTCTTCTGTAAAATAAGGTGTTGGTTTTAAGATCAGATTTATGGCATCCTCAATTCCCCAAGGAGCGGCTAAAACCACGTTATTATGCTCATCTAATGTTAGCCCTAATGCCGTGGCCGTTTCTGGGAATTTAGAGATCGCATCCACGGACGACGAATAAGGCGGGATACCATTTACTAAGTGCATTCTCGCTTCATTCTTAACAGACCAAGGAATATCCAGATGAATGCATTTAAGCCTCATTTCCAACAGTTTCTCAACTTCTTCATTGAGATTCGATTTATCGTAGTAGATGACATCCACATCAGGCAGTGGGGTTCTTCTATCCACAAACCCATGAAGTGTATCCCATATTTTAGAGCGGACAAAACCCGCACAGATCCACCAGTCAGGCAGATTCAGCGATTTGGCATGTCTGAGTATCTCCATCATCCACGGGTCATCTTCTACAAGTTGAATAAGGTCCTGCTGGCTCTCTATCTTCAGAAGGATCTTCTCCTTCCCGTACCGAGCACCATCCACAGCTCAGCAGCCACCCACCAGCCGAAACCAAAACCAAGTACAAGGAACAGCGGTGCAGCCCACCAGACATGAAGCAGCGCAACTCCTAAAGCGGCACTGATAACCAGCATGCAGGGCAGAATCAGCCATCTTAGCGAGGGCGCCATGGCCTGATATATCATTCCGTCCTCAACAGGCAGCATCTTCATCAGCCGGGAAGAGAAGAACTGCCTGCAGTACCCGTTCATCCAATAAGCCAACAGAACAATAAGGGCAAAATAGACGAACACGTTTACTGGAAAAGGTGGCAGAACACAGGCCACTATGCTGAATAACACAAACTGAGCATACATCCTCAGATAAACTCCACTTCGGTAAAATGATTTAACAACCGCCTCAGCAACCCGGACGGAGGCTTTCCGCGAGCGGAACAACCGGTTTGAGGCTCTGAAGATAAACGGCTTTGCCTTTTGGGTACGAGGCTTGTCTACAGATGTTGAGAGAACGAACGCTGTCAACCGGGTCATTTGCCGCATATCCTCTCGGACATCAGCAAGAAACGTGCCGGACATTCGGAATCTCACGATGATCAGCCCTGCTAAGAGTCCTGTGAATATGGCAGCTCCGAGATATGTCCACACCGGACTAGCCTGCAGGAATATACTGGCCGTCATGTATCCCGCAGCGAGCAGCCCGGCTGCCGCGTATTTGACAATATTCCTGGTCCAGCCTGACAAGACAACCTGAACCATCTGCTGCACCAGCATCTGGGCAGCTTTGAAAGCTGCTGTCAGCATGTACAAAAGAGCGATCTCCGTTAATTTCAGATGAAAAATTCCGAGCAGCGCAGGGGTCACCACTAACACAGCCACCGCAGTTACGAGTGCTTGAATGAGCAGACTAGCTGTGCAGCCAAGACGCAGGATGCCCATCTGCCATCGCTTATTTTGCCTGAGAAACAGCATATCCGCAGCTTCCTGATATAAGATTAGTCCTCCCGACACATTTACGAACATCATTAAAATCAAAGGGATAAGCAGAAATGGAAGGTGGACCAGCCATGCCGGAGGGCTCGACAGCAGCTCATAGTAAAGCTTCGCCAGCAGCAGAATACCTGGAATCAGGATATACAGCGCTACAGTAAGATCAACAACTGAACGGATCACTCCGATCTGCTTCCGGATGTGGTCTATCCACCTGCGCTTAAATATCCCCCAGACAGTACTTCTACAGCTTACTTGTGTATAGGACACGTCACTCCCTCCTCTATGTCAATTTGTCAAAGCAATCGAACAGCGTTCCCTCCGGCAGGCCGCTCGTGTTCCGGATATCCTGCAGGCTGCCGCTGGCTGCGACCTGCCCCTGCGAGAGCAGGATGAAGTCATCGCAGATCCGCTCTGCAGTATCCAGCACGTGTGTGGACATCAGCACTCCGGCTCCCCTCAGACGCTCTTGCTCCAGCAGTCCAAGGAAATCCTTGGTTGCTCTGGGGTCCAGACCAATGAATGGCTCATCGACAATATATACGTCCGGCCGGGTCAGAAACCCAATCATCAGCATCATCTTCTGCTGCATGCCTTTGGAGAAACTGGCCGGGAGATGATGCCGGACCTCCTGCATTCTGAACTTGTCCAGCAGGGAATTCGCCTTCTGCTCAAAAACCGTCTCTTCGATCCCATAAACAGCAGCGGCCAGCCCCAGATGCTCCCATAACGTCAATGTTTCATAGAATACGGGCTGTTCAGGAACATACGCATATTTCCCGGTGGAACCGCCGAATTCAATCTTCGCCTTGGAGTGTGGAAGAAGCCCGAGTATCGTCTTCAACGTTGTGCTTTTCCCGGCCCCATTCGGACCAATGAGCCCCGTCAGCCTTCCAGGCCGTACCAAAATATCCATATCCCGAACCTTGGGGTTGCCATCCTCATAACCAGCCTCCTCAATATGCGCCTGAAGCACATAGTCCTGCTCCTCTTTGTTGTCCATCATTGTGCACCACCTATGTATAACTAATTGTGAATCTGTCAATCTCCTTGAATATCTATATCATATAGGAATATACGTGTACTCTTCTATAAAAGATCCAATTTCCCCGCAGACCCAAAAGAAAGGCAGGCTCCTCTATCGAGGCAGCCTGCCCTTCTTCTGGTTATGATGGGTTCGTAATATGGTGCAGTGCCTGAGCACATTCATGCAGGTGGCGGGAATAATCCTCCACCATGTTCTGAATCACGTCTCTGCCGACATCCACGTGATCCCCGTCTCTCTCAACGTCCACAAGACTGACCTTGATCTCACGCGGATCCATATAAGAGCACTGGAAGTCAAAGGAATAAAATTGATGCCCCGCTGCATCGATATGTATCCGCAGACTTTGGGGTTCCTTCGCATCCGCCTGTACCTGTGCGCTGTCCCCCGGGTTCAGGAACTCGGGCAGCTGCTGCTGCCAGGCATTGACCAGGATATTCTGATCCACCTTCAGCGGTTCATTCATCTAATACACCTCCCCTTACTGTTAAGGTGTGGAGGCGTACCCTTTTTTATACTCCCTCTTGGTTAACCTCCCCGCCGCAGGTGTTATCTCCCCACAGTCCAGCTCCTTCTTGCCAAGCAGTTCATCTGTCCGGATACTTTTAAGCCCTGTAAATGAAAGCTCCACCAATACCTGTTTGAGCCCCTTAAGCATTTCACCCGGCGCTTCGATATCCGCACCCAGCGTATCCCCGCTATCATGCAGCACAATAATTGATCCTTCCCTTATTCTGCCCATCAGCCTGCTTTTCAGCTGATCCGCGCTTGTACAGGCTCTCCAGTCCCCTACCATAACCGACCACAATACGATCCGGTAAGAGTTCTTCAGGATAAAAAGATCGCCCAGGTTAAGAAGGCCCCAAGGTGGTCTGTAGAAGGTTGGCCGCTCCCCTGTGATCTGCTCGATAATATCTGCTGTCCGGTCAGCCTGCTTGTGCCGGCTTGTCCAAGGGGACATCAGCCAATTGGTCTTATGGACATAATTATGAATTGCAAGTTGATGTCCTTCCCTGTGCATTCGAGCAATTAATTCCGGATACTTCTCCGCCTTGCTGCCAAGGACAAAGAAGGTTGCCTTGGCATTATGCTCACGCAGCAGGTCCAAGAGCTCTGGTGTATAAGCGGGATGAGGCCCGTCATCAAACGTAAATGCTACCCCTCTATTGGACGGACCTTCGGCAATTACCCCCAGCTTGAATATCCGGGTCAGAATAAAAGGGAGCAGCATATAGAAACCCGATGCAGCTAATAGGAGAATAATAATGTCCGGCATCAGGATACCGCCTCTTGGCCAGTGATACATGCAGCTTGATCAGCAGCACGCTCCTTCAGAGAGGCCTGACTGATGATTAGCATGACTGGGGATAATTTCTCCGAGCCTGCCTGAATCCGCCGGTTTCCTTCAGGGTGCATGGTTCTTAGAAGAAGCCGGAGATACAGTTTGAAAAAGCTGCGCTGGAAACGTGCTTTTATAGGATGCTGTTCAAAGCCCATTCCATGAATAATCCCCCGGTGCAGAAGAGTAATCCCGGTTAAAGCTTTAATCTTCTGCAGCTCCGGCTGCCCGATCATATCCAGAGTAATCTGTTCTACAGCCTTCCTGAACATACGGGCAATCCTCAGCCCGGCGCGGTCGGAGCCAAGGGTACGTACCATCTGCAGCACCTGGCGGTTATCCAGGTGAAGCTCTCCAATCCACTCCCCTTTGTCAATGCGCTGGCCATCGTAACATTCTATTGGCTTGCCCTGGTGCTTCCGGATAACCAGCTTGCATATGCCATACCTTCTGACAGATTCGCTGCGGTACTTGGTCAGCACATCAAAGAAATCTTCCCATACCATCCACAGGGTTTGAAACGAATTTTTGATATAAGTTGCCGTCATTTTTATACCTGCCTTCTTGTTCAATTTTAATTTAAATCTCTTAAATCTCTTAATCCCTAATCCATGGTCATTTGCCCGCCAAGATGGCAGAAAGCCGCCGGATATGAGCTCCCACGAGCTTGACCATCCTGCCGCCCAGGCTTGGGCCAACCCATACCAGACCTATTCCGGCAAGGATCGTATAGATGCTCGGTCCCAGCGTACCAACTTTGAATCCAAACAGCTCACCCAGCACAGGTAACACCACCATCAAACAAGGGGTGATGTAGAGCAGAACCCCGACAAACAAGCTAATCACACCTAGCACAAACATAAACATTAATCCCAGGATGACCCTCCAGCTGCGCGCATCCGTGACATCGTCCCTGACCTTCTCCCATAATCCCCCTTGAGCAGGGAGGTTTTCCGGCACAGGGTCGATGGTCAGGTCAAGATAGACCTTAGCCAAAACTCTCTCATGCCTTACAAACATAAACCGGGACTGCATCACATAATACAGAATAGGCAGACCTACCAAAGTGAAGGAGAATCCAATCCCAGCCGTAATTCCCATCAGATAGAAACAGAAATAGAATACGCCCTTCACAAAGATGAGCATCAAATAAGTGAAGTTTCGGACATGCCTGTGAACTGACATATTAATAACCATCACTCCTCCTGAAGTCCATATAAGCTGAACTATAGAATTTTGGCGAAGTAAGCACATAAAATGTTCATGGTTGCCTTGGTTAAATTCTATGGCCTAGTTCATCTTGTGTAATAGCCTGGAACTTATCAGCTTTGAACCCATGTTAGCTCTGCCGGTGTCAAACTGAACAGTGCCGTTATGTCATATGACAACTTTCTTTTACGGAATCCGGGCTTTTGCGCACGCAAAAAGACGGTGTCAGGGACAATTCCCTGCACCGTCTTATAGATCATCTGTATAAGTCCCTTGAGACTAAATTACCTGCATCGTCATTTATGCAGTTCAGTTCATCCTGCACAGTCTCTAGCCATCTAACTTGAACGCCTTCTGCACCGCTTCTTCCCGGTTGCGTACCCCAAGCTTGGCATAGATGGTGGACGCATAATTCCGCACAGTTCCATCGGACAAATAAAGCTTGGCAGCAATCGACTTGTAGCGTAGGCCTTTAGCCAAACACTCCAGAATCTCCATCTCCCGGTCTGTCAGCCCGTATTCGCCACCCTGCCCATCCTTACCAGGCTGTTCTGGGATATCTGGCTGTGACCGGTACCGGTCAATCAACTCATTGGTAATATCGGGGGCAATAATCTTACTCCCACGGTATACAAGACGGATCGTTTCAAACAGTTCCAGCGGCTGTACAGACTTCATCATATAACCATCTGCTCCCCCGCGCAGAGCCTCTATAGCTTTCCCGGCTTCATCAAAGGTCGTTAGAATCAACACCTTCATATGTGGCCAAGCCGTCTTAATCCTCCGGGTAGCCTCAGCTCCATCCATTCCTGGCATATTCAGGTCCATTAGAACCAAATCAGGCATTACCTGCCCGCAAAGCTCAAGCGCGGATTGACCGTCCTCAGCAGCTCCTTCGATGACAAAGTCCTTTTCTCTTCCCAAGATCATCTTTAGACTGTCCTGAATATATGTCTGATCGTCGACAATTACGATCCGGATCAACTCCTCCATGGAGCCTGAATCCCTTGGCAGATTACACGTAACTGTAGTTCCCTCACCCTGATTGGAATAGATATAAAGCTGGCCCCGAAGGTTGGTTACTCTCTCCCGCATAGCCTGAAGTCCGAAGCCTTCCTGCAGATCGTCGGCTCCAAGTCCATTATCCTTCACTTCCAGCCGGATCTGCCTGTCTTCCACATGAAGGCTCACCTCAATGCGGCTTGCCTGCCCATGCCGCACCGCATTCGTCAAGGATTCCTGAAGACAGCGGTATAATGTCATTCCCATCTGCTTGGGCAGTGTGATATCTTCGCCATAACTTCTAAACCGGACCTCCGCTTTCGAGAAGCGTTGAAAATCACCGGCCAGCTTCTCCAGTGATTGCACTAGCGTCAGGTTGTCTCCCGAGCTTCCAGCCCGGTGCAAATATTGCCGGACTTCATCAAGACTTTTCCGGGTAAGCCCCAGCAGGGAATCCATCCTTCTCCTGCCTTCCTCAGACTGCACATCCGGCCGCAAGGCTTCAAGCCCCATCAGTATGGACGTGAAGGCATGTCCCATCGTGTCGTGCAAATCCTTGGACATACGGTTCCTCTCTTCAAGTTGAGTCACATGCTCCATCTGGGAAGTGTACTGCTCCAGAACAGCATATTGATCCCGGATAATCCCGCTCTGCCGGTGATTCACGACAAGCAGCTGAAAGGCAAAGCCCAGTGTATACGCCAGTCCAAAAGTTATCGAAAGGGGCAGAACACCGTCTTCATGGGCAATTTCATTCAATAAAAACGGAAACACAACAATAACCACCGGGCCGCTCCAGCGGTATGACTTGTGTGCGCTGTTGGTGGCAATCATGAACGCGGGGGCCAGAAAGATCGAGTAGGACGCCGGAAAGAGGTGCGCCAGAAACAAACACAAACTTCCGGTGATCACGATTTCTGCGATTAAATAATAAATATAGTGCAGCTGCAGACAGAACCAGGGAGCCGAAAAAGCCAGTATTCCCCACAACAAAGTTACCCATAAGGGAATCGGAGCAGCCCCCCCATATTGCGAGCAGGCTGTAATTAATATCGATCCAAAGAAAATGATCCGCAGCAAAAAGACCATCCAATCAAACCAAAACCACTTTTTCACAAGGTTGTACACATCCATCTCCTCCAATACACCGACAGCTCTCCATGTAGTATAGCTTAGCATTCCAGCAGCTTACCAGTTACAAAACGTCATATGACTCGCCATGACATTTACACAGTCAAACCGATAAAGATTGGTGCAACGATCGGCATTCATATCTGGTTCCCGATAAAAAAACAGCCTCCGGTGTCATCCAGAGGCTGCACAGATGGTACAATTTTTAGTTAGCTGAGCGGGCAGGTTTTGCCTCAGACTCTTCGGAGCCCGGCGGCTTGTTATGAAGCCCTAGCACACTGATCGTCCCGATGATGGCGATCACCGCCATAATGATAAAGAGCAGATGAAGACCACCTTCCAGGAAGTGTCTCAGTGTATTCCACAGCTCTTTCGGCAGGTCAGCCACCTTTTCCGGAGACAACAGCTTATTGATATCGTTCTGAGAGACCATGGTCCCCTGCTTCCGGCTGGCTTCTGCCGCATCGGCAATGTGCTGGTTGATCAGCACACCGAACACCGCCACCCCGATCGTCTGCCCTAGCGATTTCACGAAGGAATTCAGAGCCGTAGAGGCCCCTCTCAGGCTGAAGCCTACGGAGGATTGAGCAATAATGGTGAACACTGTAAAGGAGAAGCCGAATCCAAGCCCATACAGCGCATTCCACAGCATCAGCACATACTCAGGAGTCTCATCCGTAACAAACGCCATTCCCCCGGCTCCAACCACGATGAACAGCAGACCGATGATGGAGGTAATACGTGAGCCATGGCTGACGATCCAGCGTCCGCCGATCACCGATCCAACAAGCCAGGATACCGACATCGGTGCCAGCAGCAGACCGGAGCGCGTTGCATTCTCCCCGAGCACGCCTTGAACCCATAGCGGGAAGTATGAGGTAAGACCGATCAACAGCGCACTCGCCAGCAGACTGGCAATGTTGGAGTAAGCTATGTCCCTGTACCTGAACAGTTTAAGCGGAACAAGCGGCTCTTCGGCCCGCTTCTCCACTACAAAGAACAGCACGAGCGACACTACCGCAACCGCAAAAATCACGATAAGCAAAGGGGAGTCCCATGCCAGCTGTTGTCCCCCGGCCGCAAGCCCAAACAGCAGTGCGGCCACCCCGATGGTGAAGGTGATCGCGCCCGCTATATCGATTTTGACTTTCTTCTTCTCAATATTCTCATCCAAATATTTAATAATAAAGACCACGGACAGAAGTCCAAAAGGGATGTTGAAACCGAACACCCATCTCCAATTGAACGCATCCACCACATAGCCCCCGAGCAGCGGACCCACAAGGGAGGAAATTCCCCATACCGAGCTGATATAGCCCTGAACCTTGGCTCTTTCTTCAATAGAGTAGATGTCCCCGATAATTGTAAAAGTCACCGGAATGAGCCCTCCGGCTCCAATTCCCTGAATCGCTCTAAATATAATCAGCTGCTCCATGCTTGTGGCGAAGCCGCAAAGCAGCGAGCCACCCAGGAACAGGACCGATCCTACCACAAATACCATTTTGCGGCCGTACAAATCACTCATTTTCCCGAAAATAGGAGTCGTTACGGACATCGTGAGCAGATAAGCTGTAAACACCCAACTCAGCAGCTGCGCACCGCCCAGCTCCCCAACAATTCTTGGACCCGCAGGTCCGATAACCGTTCCCTCAATTGCCGCCAGAAATGTCGAGAGCAGCAGACCGGCCAGAATATAACTGCGTTTTAATGAAGATGGCACTGGCTAGTTCTTCCTTTCTGTGTGAAACCTATAAAATTTAATTATAAGCAACGATCGCAAGTACGTCTATGCCCCAATTACAAAAAAACCATCCAGTAGAATATCACGTGATGGTTATCGTCGGTAAATTCTAAAGTTCATTTTATCTAGCTAATTGCTCCCCCATTCTCTATACTCCCTCTTAAGCAAAGCATGCAGCTGCAGGTCAATATAACCTTCTCCCTGCTCATTTCTCTGATATTCCCGCAGCAGCCCCTCCGGTTTGAAGCCCAGCTTGTCCAGTACCCGCTGGGAGGCCTTATTCTCCTCCAGTACGAGCGCCTCAATCCGGTTCAGTCCCATAACGGAATAACCAAATTTCAGGTTGGCTGACAGTGCCTCAGGCATATAACCCTGTCCCCAATAAGGCTTGCCGAGGTCATAACCGATTTCCCCCCGGTCTGCCCCGGACAGCTGCCATATGTTGAAACCGCAGCTCCCAATTAATCCGCCCGTTTCCTTCAGTTCAATTCCCCATCTTAGGGTATCCTCGCTTTCAGACAATCCGTTGAGCAGATCAATCATCTCCCTGGTCTCCTGAATGCTCTCCAGCCGGGCCATATTCAAGAACCTCACCACATCGGAATTTCCCCAAATCTGGAAAAGAGCTGAGGCATCGCGATCTTCCAGCTTCCGCAGCCTCAGCCGGCTTGTCTCTAAATCAGGGATTTCCCCTCTACATCTGTACACGGCTTGACTACCTCCCTCACCCGAACGTTCTCACCATTTATTATCCATAAGGTAACCATATTCCGGTGCAAGAAGTCAAAGCCTTTTCATGAAACAAACAACAATATTCAAGCTGCGATTTGCTTGGAACAATTTAGGTGATACTATAGACACTATACGGAGATACTATGGTGGAATCCAGGTGAAAGTCAGAGTATCACGGACAAGAGTCACAGCAAATTAGGACTTCGGGCATCAACTAATTCAATAAAGAACAATAGTTTGGAGGACCATCATGGTATACACAATATTAATTATTGTGCTGCTGATTATTCTGCTCGCCGTCAGCGGCATAACCCGGTTCGGCTTCCGCCAGATTACCCAGATGAAGCTTCAGACTTCAGATGGCTTATTTGGCTTCATGGAACAGATGGGGGTGTACTCAAGAGAGAAATTTCATGCCTTGGTGAAAAGAGAGGCGCGGGTGACCTCCCGCGACGGCCTGCTTCTTCATGGCTACGTGCTTGAGCCGCATCCGGACTCCAAGCGCTGGATGATCATTGTTCACGGCTATACGGCCTCACTTGAGGTTGCGGCGCAATTCATCGGAATGTTCGAGGACAAAGGCTTTAATATTCTGCTGATTGATCAGCGCCGTCACGGCCGGAGCGAAGGGAGCTATACCACCTACGGGTATCAGGAGAAGTATGATATTGAGACTTGGGTTAAATGGGTCACCGATCATTACGGGGAAGATATCACCATTGGGCTGCATGGCCAATCCCTAGGTGGGGGTACCGTATTGGAATACTTAAGCATCGCCCACCCCAACGTCAAATTCGTTATCGCCGATTGCCCTTATTCTGATCTAACCGAGCTTATCCGCCACCAAATGACGGTTCTGAACAAAGTTCCGGCATTCCCGTTCATGCCGCTCATTGATCAGCAGCTGGAGCGCAAGGCTGGATTCCGGCTGGCCCAGGTGAGCCCGATTAAGGCGGTAAGATCAAGCTCTCTACCAGTTTTATTTATTCATGGCTCTGAAGATACCTATGTTCCTACTCATATGAGTGAAGATATGTATGCGGTCAAGCCAGGTCCCAAGGACCTGCTTATTGTAAGAGGAGCTGTACATGCCAACGCTTACGGGGTTGATCCCAAAGGCTATACCGAGAAGGTGCAGCACTTCATCGATGAGGTTCTAAGAGCCGCTCCCGCCCCGGAGGCGTATCCTACCGAAAGGGAGACTTCCGCGCTAACACATTCCCGCTGACACCATTCCTAAATGAGGAAAAACGACTTAGAGCCGCACTGGCTGCTTGATATCCAAGCTCAGGGCGGCTTTTATATGAATTCTATTCTCCATTCGTGGTCACTCAACAGCATATCCACGGATCATTTGGTGCTGGGCCATAACGATATACTTGTCCAATCTTTGGCTAAGTTCCAGCACATTCGCGCTGGTAAAGTCCCGATCTCCAGCCATGGACGCCAACTCATATCTCAGATTCTCGATCATCGCGAGAAGTTCCTCGTTTACCCTGCCGCTTCCTTTGTTATGCTGCTCATGCGGTTGATAAGCTTTGGATGCCATAATTCTCACCTTCTCTCTTATCATTACAAAACTATCATACCCCATGATGCCAAAAAAACATATTTTACAAAATTCAAAAAAATTAGCATTCTTTGTCGGTATATTTTAACTTCAAGTAAATGTCAGACTATCACATAATTGTATCTAAACATATACAAAAATAAAAGAGCACTCTCTCGAGTGCTCTTTAGACATGTAAGGTCTATCCGCCAACACCATGGTTGTGCAAAGCCTGAATGCCACCTTGGGAAACTTGTTCAGTAGCAGCAACGCCACTAAATACCCCAACGGCCAAGATCAATGACAGAATAATCTTCTTCATCCTGACTCACCTCCCCCGGTTAACACCTTATTAAGTTAGCAAATGATGACTAGCTCTCAAAGATGGAAGATCAGGGTTTACTAAAATGGATAATATTCCCTGATAGGATCATCATACAAGTAGACTCTACTTTTGTAAAGCAAATTTCATAGGGTCCTTATACAATCCTGAAATGGCGGGTGCTAAAGGGATTGTTCTTGTCCTTGTTTCTTAATTCCTCCATCATATATTGATACTCGCTTTTATGCTGCTCGGAAGCGTACGCCCTATACGCTTCAAACAGGGTGATACACTGAATAACGTCCCTGTCATTGTTCAGAATAAGGGCCAGTCTTAGTGCGAATAAGGTGCTAGATATGCCTTCGGCGTATTGATTCTTCCTGAACTGGTATACCGCGAGCTCGTAACGGAGTGAGAAATGCCTGTCCACTTCAATCGGATCTTGTTCATTGAAATCATAGATGACCTGAAAGATCTGCTCGATAATATCATCTGCATAGAAGCCATATTTGTTAGCTGACTCAATAATGGTCAGCATGCCTGGAAGAATCTCGCCCGGGTGTTCGAGCAGGAAGCTGCAGTACTCAGGCAGAATGGAAATATTGCCTGTCAGCATTTCGAGTGTATAGGCATTGGCCTGTGCCCATAACCTGAACTTCTTCACTTCCATCCAGCCAATTTCATTCAGATCCTCGAACCAGCTTAAATCGGCGTAACCGGTGACGTATTTTTTTGCCTTGTCATACAGTTCCTGCTTCTGAAGTGCAATCGTCTTCAAGAGATAGCCTTGTCCGTAGTAGACAACCAAATGTCGCTCGGTGCCAAGCACCTGCGGCTCCCTCTCACGGACCTTCCTTTGTAACTGTTCGCGATATACAGCTTGTGCCAGAGCTCTGAGTTCATCGGCATACTTCTCAACCTCCTTCCACTTATGGAGGGTAAAGCAAACGTTCGCAAGCTTCAGAATCGCATCGAGCTGATAGTTCTCCGGAAGTCTCCTGCGAAAGGGCTCGAACCGGATAACCGCTCTCCAGTTCTGTTCCGCATCAGGTCCCTGATGAGCCATGAACAATCTGTATTGACTGATGGCAAGACGCTCGGAGTGACTGTCCTTCTCCATCTCCGCAACAGCTTCATAGAATAAGGCAGATTCTTTAATCTTGCCTTGATGGTACAGCTTCTCACCTATTTCGAATAACAGAGCAAGGGGCTTAGCGGTCTCAAGCAGCTTGGATATCGCGGCATCGATACAGTCCCGTTTACCAAGCTCTGCACATCGGAGCAGGTAAGGCTCAAGCCGCCGTCGTGATACCTTGCCACCCGCAAAGCATTCATCCAAATATAAATGATAGAACCACCCTTCCGGGTATCCCAGCGTTTCTGTGATGATATCCAACTGTCTTATAGCTATAGGCTTAGGGGGAGACCCGTGCAGAATCGCACTTAGACTCCCCCTGTTCATTCCGGAAAGATGTCCAAATGAGGTGAGTGTATAACCGGAGCTGAGCAGATGATCCTTGATCTCTGAACGAATTGCATTCATAGACTCCATTCCACACCTCCTGTGATTTGTATTGATAATAATAGCAAAATTACATATATTTGACAATTGGTTAATTAAAAACAAAAAAAAGCCATCCCTACTAGTTATTCACCGGATAAATTAGGAAATCCTTCCGGTTTAGAATAAACGGGATGTCTTTTTCAGATCGAAAAAATTTTCTGATGCCCTTCGGCTCCTCGGCTCAAACTTATCTTGATTGCTCCGCCTCAGGCTGGAGAACTTCACTGCAGAGCTCCTTCAGCACGCCCTTGATCTCCTTCAGTTCCTCAAGTCCGGCACCGGTAATGGAGTATTGATCATCATGCGGGGTCAGAAAGTTCTCCTCCGTCAGACGCTCCAACTCCTGCTTCACCTCTCGCTCGGCGACCTTATAACCGTGTTTCTCCAGGATCAGCAGCGTATCCCCCATATTAATATCCTCCAGACTGGCATTATGGAGCATATGGATACGGATAAATAAATTTTGCACATCTGCGCGCATATGTACCTCTCCTTCCGGTGTGAGATAATTCAGATTGTACTTACCCCCAATTGAGGAATTGGAAACACGCCACTGCGGCTTAAGCCTTACCGGGCCTGCACTCTGAGGCTGCAGACAGCCTTGACAATCAAGCTCAAAAAAGCTCTAATTATATGATCAGATGTGCACAAAGGAGGGGTTCCTGTGTTTCAAACAAGTGAATACAGCGGCACACGCCGCGAACAATACGAAGCTGTGCTTACCCAACTTAAAGGGCTCATTCAAGGAGAGCCAAGCTATATCGCCAATCTGGCCAATGCCTCGGCTCTACTGGGCCAATTTCTGAAAGATGTGAACTGGGTAGGTTTCTATCTCTATGACGGGACCGAGCTCGTGCTCGGGCCGTTCCAAGGCCTTCCGGCCTGCATCCGCATCCCGCTGGGCAAAGGCGTATGCGGAACCGCCGCCGGGGAGCGAAGAACGCTCGTTGTTGAGGACGTCCATGCATTTCCGGGCCATATCGCTTGCGATGCCGCTTCCAATAGTGAAATTGTGGTGCCCATTATCAAAAATAGTCAGCTTATCGGCGTACTTGATATTGACAGCCCGCTTAAAGGCCGATTTGATGATACGGACCGCGAATACCTGGAGCAATTCGTCCAAGTGTTGGCCGGGGAGCTGCAAATCGCACTCTAAGCCTGACTGAAGCTAAAGCAATTGAAGCTATATCACCTTTCATCTAACAGCAACCAGTCCTTGCTTTTGCGGCGGTGCTGCTGACATCCCTATTCATCAGGGGCCGTCCCCAAAAAGGACGGCCCCTGATTTTGTTCAGGAATTCAGTTTGTGTTCGAAAAGCTCCGAGAACGAACGCAACAATGGTCGGCATCGCTGCTCAGGCAGCCGACCGCTGACCGTATATTTATCTCCAATCGAGCCGTGCCTCCCGGGGGCCAACGGACAGCACTGCGCTAATCTTTTGAATCCTTGCAGCAGCCTACAGACTCAATCCCTTCTAAGCTAGCTGTAATCATCCGGACGATGGGTAATCGTTAATCCCTCGACATGGCGCTTGCTCATGATTTTCTTCTTCTTCCGGTTCTCCTTCGACTCGAACACTATATCGAAGTCGTACTCCTCCGGGTACAGCTCCTCCTTGGCAATGTAAGGCTTCAGGCGTTTATGGTTGATCCTCAGCTTTTGCTTCTGCACCATTACCCCTAGCATCCCGCGTCCGTCCTGGGCTTCGCAGATAATACCAACGCGGCCCAAGGAGGTCACCATGACCGCATCTCCGATTTCAAAAGGTTTCCTTGCATTCAAAACAGGCGGCTTCTGCGTTTCGGAGGCAGGTTCTTCCTGGGGGGCGAATTGGGAACGACCCTGATCGTCCTCTGCGCTCTCCCCTGCATGGGCTGTGCCCACACCGTTCTCTGACACATGGGCACCGGTTCCTGCGGAACCAGCCATGGCCTCATCGTCCACAGCCTGCTCATCCGGGGAATGCTCTTGTATCTCCCCTATGCAATCCGCCTCTTCCCCTGTCCGTCCTTCCAGCCGCTTCTCCAACTCCTCCTGCTGGCCCAATTTCGCTCCCACGTCATCCTGCCCCTCCGATTCCGCGCAATCAGCATTCTGAAAGCTGGCAGGCTCTATCGACGGCACGTTTTGCGCAAAGGTCTCCGGGCTCTCTTGGCGCATCGGCTGGCTTAGGAGCAGCTCTCTGGAGCGCTTCAGAACCTGGGAAGCAATGCCCAGCTTCTCGGCAATCTCAATTGCGTAGCTCTGACCGGCCAGGCCGATGGTCAGCCTATATAGAGGCTGGAGCGTCAACGGATCAAATTCCATCCGCGCGTTCTCGAATCCCGGAGTGCCCGCGGCAAAGGTCTTGAGTTCGTTAAAGTGCGTAGTCACGAGCACCGAAGCGCCTTTGCGGCTGAGCTCCTCCAGGATCGCAGTCGAAAGTGCGATGCCTTCCCCCGGATCAGTCCCGGCGGCAAGCTCATCTATCAGCAGCAGTGTTCCCGGGTCAGCAGCCTCCAGCATCCGGACCAGGCTGCTGATCTGAGCCGAGAAGGTACTGAGAGACTGTTCAATGCTCTGGCCGTCTCCAATTACGGCCATAATCCGGTTATAGATGCCGAACCGGCTTCCGGGCTCTACGGGAATGAGCAGACCTGACTGCACCATCAGCGTCAGCAGCCCCAAAGTCTTGAGCACAACCGTCTTACCTCCGGTATTGGGTCCGGTAATAATAAGGGTTCTGAAGCTTCGTCCAATTTCGATGTCCAACGGAATCATGCTCTCCAGCAGCTTAGGGTGCTTAGCGCCGCGAATCCGGGTATGCCGCTCTTCACTCAGTTCTACCGAAATGCCGCCAATCGACACAGCAAACCTGGCTTTGGCAAAAATAAAATCATACGTGCCTGTGATCTCAATATTCATGCCGATCTCCGCGGATTCCCTCTCGACCATTTCAGACAGAAGGCTCAGCACCTTCGCTTCTTCACGGGCCTCATCTCCCTGAAGCGCCTCCAGCTCGGATTGAAGGCCCGAAATTTCGTAGGGCTCCACAAACACGGTCTGCCCACTGGTTGAATAATCAAGAACACTGCCCTTCACTTGACGGTAGTACTCCTTCTTGAGCGGGATTACATAACGCCCGTTTCTTACGCTGATCAGGTTCTCTTGAAGAATCGCCTGATGCCTGGACATGATGCCCTGGATCTTTTTCTGGATACGCTCTTTCACAACTCCGATGCGCCTGCGGGCCTTCTCCAGTTCCCGGCTGGCCTCATCGGTTACCCTCCCGTGCCGGATACAGCGAAGTATCTCACTCTGCACGGCGGGAAGCTCTCTGAGCGAGGCGGCATAGGAACTGATCGTTGGAGCCAGATCCCCCTTGCCCGCCATATACTTGCGAAGCTGTGTACAGCTGTGCAGAAAGGTGTACACAGCCGTCAGGTCGTCTTCTCTGAACAGGTATCCCGTTCCCATCAGGGACATGACCAACTCAATCCCTTCCAGCGAAGGCAGCGGAATGCTCGCCCCCTTCTCAAGGATGTTCTTGGCCTCCTGAGTCTCCTGCATCGCCCTGTAAATCTGGGGAAGCTGGCTCATCGGCTGCAGCCCGCTGACCTTCTCCCTCCCCGCATAGGATACCGCATAGCCCATAATGTCCTGCTTGATATGATCATACTCGAGTGTGGTCAATGTGTACTCTTCCATGAGTGTACCTCCTAATGTTTTATAAAATAAAAAAAGAGGGCAAAGAATGCACGTGTGTCATTCTTTGCCCTCGGTAAATACCTGTTTATTCCCCTGTGTGTAAAGCCAAAAAAACCGTGCTGAAAGACAGCACGGTTCACATACATGGGAAATAAACAGCCATAAGGCGCCGTTTGATGTACCGCGTGTTCTTAACTAAGTCACAGACCGCAGAAGGGTGCAGGAAACCAGGCCCCCGCTTAGAGCAAAGCCGGGCCAGATCGTTCTTCTCACAGTCTTATGAAATTAATTAGTTAAGAACATTCACCAACATCAAGATTTCCCCTTATTTTAGAGAATGGAGTAGAATACACGCCTAGCTTTCGCCAGCGTCCATCCTACTCCTATAATTTAACAGCAACCTCTGCCTCAGTCAACCCGGAAGAAACCTAACTGAAGCTTAAGCCTTCCTCCGGGTGCAGCGCATGGCAAGCCGGGCTCTCCTTCAGACGTTCCCGCTCCATCTCCGCTTCCTTGCTGCGCAGGTATTTACGGCCCCTCCAGCGGATAAGGGACAAGGCTCCGCGGAAGTACTCATCCGTAATCATGCAGGCGTAGATGGCAACGACACCCCAGCCAAGGGACACGCCAAGCAAGTAAGAACAGCCTGTCGCGATCAGCCACATGGATATCAGCGAGATATTCATGACAAAGCGGGTGTCACCCAGTGCGTTAAGCGCATCGCCCAGCGCCATATTGAGCATTTTTCCCGGCTGCAGCAGCAAATTCATCCACAGCAGGGACACGCCGATCGTTAAGATTTCCGGGTCTGAGGTGAAAAGGCTCAACAAGTACTTGCCAGCCAACAGCAGCACCAGAGCATTCAGCATGACGAGGGGCATACCAATTTTCAAGGCACGATATGCCGCTGAGTAGGCTTCCTTCGTACGCCCGCCCCCGAACAGATGGGCGATCTGAATCTGGGTGGCGAGCGCAACCGAATAACCAAGCAGGAAGCAGAACGACTCCAGCGTATTCATGTAAGTCCGGGCCGCCAGCACCTGGGTGCCGAGCATTGCCAGGAAAGAGAAAATCGCCAGCTGGGAGAATACCCAGCAGCCCATATTCACACCCAGCGGCCATCCGATCTGCATAATTTCCTTAAACAGCCTCCGGTCAAAAATCCGCAGGTCGGAAACGGTAATTTGACGCTGAAAGGTCCCTACATAGATGAACAGCAGTACCAGGGTGGCGATCAATCTGCTGACCAGCGTTGAAATGGCCACTCCGGTAAGTCCCCATTGCGGAAAGCCAAACGCGCCAAAAATAAACCCATAGTTCATCACGATATGAATGATGTTCATCCCAACAGCCGTATACATGGGCCCTTTGGTGTTCCCGGTATTACGGATTGCTGTGCTGAGCGTAGACATAACCGCCGTTAGCACCATGCCTCCGCCCACTATGGAAATATACACTCTCGCAAGAGGGACCAGTTCCTCCGGCATCTGCAGCACGCGGGCGATCGGTCCCGGCACAACAATCAGGATCACGCTAAGCACAGCACCGATTAAAGCGGTCACCTTTAATGAAATGATGGAAACGGTACGCGCTTCTTCCTCCCGATCGGAGCCCAGCTTCTGGGCAATCAGGATTCCTGCCCCGCCGGCCACCGTCGCAAAAAGAGTGGTCAGCGCGTTGAAAAGCTGATTCGAGAATCCAACCACTGCCACGGCGTCATCCGACAGTCGGCTGACCATCAGCGTATCCACGGCTCCAAGCAGAAACTGGAGAAACAGCTCAATAAATATGGGCCATGAAAGGGCCCATAGGGTAAATTTGTCTTTTTGCAAACTGCTCACTGTGTTAACACCTTCCCGGTAAGTTCTGTATGTAAACAAAATTATAGATGGTATACTGGGATGGAAGTATCAGTATTCAAACTCAAAGTATCAATTTTCCAACCTGAATTTCTGCCGAGATGAGGTGCTCTATATGCCGCTTCTGCAATTTAATATACCTCCGCTTCCCTACTTCATCGTCAGCGGACTAGCCGAGCTGGCTCCGGGCAGCAAGCATCCGGCAAGACGCAGCATCGGTGTATTCGACCTGCTCGTTGTGGTGGAGGGCTGTCTGTATGTGGGCGAGGAGGGTCGTCACTATGAAATTAAGGAAGGCCACTCGCTTATACTCCGGCCTGACGCCTATCACTACCCCACCATGGCTTGTACCGAGGTGACTCGCTATTACTGGATTCATTTTCATACCAGCGGGGAGTGGAGCGCCGCGGATGAGACGGGCGGGGCGGATATGAAGGACAAGAGCGCAGAGCCTCCTCTGTTTCTCCCCTTCTATTCCATTACACCCTTTTCGATCCGGGTCCCCCAGTTCACAGAGCTTCTTCAGCCGGATAAGCTGTATGCTACGATGCAGGAGCTTACCCAGATGAACCAAAGCATTCATCTGCCCAGTGTAAGACTGCGCCAGCAGGCACTTTTCCAGGACGTCATCCAGCAGCTTTCGGACACCCTTACGACGGAGGCGCCGTCTCCCCAGACAGCCTGTGCTGAACGCGCCGCCGCTTTTCTAAGAGCTCATTACCAGGAGGAGATTACATCCAAAGCGCTCGGGGAGTTTATGAATTTCCACCCGGTATATATCGCACGCTGCATGCAAAAGGTGTTCGGCTGCTCCCCGGCAGCCTACCTGCTCAGGTACCGGATTGCCCGGGCCAAGCTGCTGCTGCTGCAGACCGACTTGTCGGTTACACGGATCTCTGAAGAGGTGGGATTTAACCACCCCGCCTATTTCACCTCCTCTTTTGTCAAGCAGGAGGGGTTGTCGCCGCGTAAATTCAGGCAGCATTTCTCCTGATATATTTTATATTTTCCAAACCTTTACATCTGCCTGAGCAGCTGCTTTAGCAGCCTCCATCTCTTATGCGAAAATTAAGATATCGGGTAATACTATCTATATAAGTGGACTTAAGGATTGCCAGTAGAGCAACAGCGGCCTTAAAGGGCCTTTTACACCAGCTGCCTTACTTCTCAATCCAGCAGTTGAACTTATACAGTCGCATTTCCTAAGAGGGAGACCTTGGAAACTTTATCTGCCATCTGTACGTATTAGAGATTGTCAACCAACAAATTCAGAGGTGGTGAATCCGGTGAAGAGATCCCTGCCCCATACTAAAATAACTATTGTTCTATTCTTGCTGCTGTCCTTAGGAGCTCTCTACAGCCCTTCTTCCGCCCATGCCGGATATCTTGATGACTTCTTCAGCGGCGTTCAGGAAATTACTGAAATCCCAGCCGAAGTCAACCAATTGAAGCAGGAATATAAGAAAACAGTGAATAAGCTTGAAGAGGCCCAGGGTACGGTGGAGGCTTACCGAAAGCAGAACGAAGCGTTAATGGAGCAGAACAAAAAGCTCAATCAGACCGTACAAGCCCTGACTGAGGCAGAAAAGGACCGGGAGGCCAGTTCCAAACGGATTCGCATTCTGGTAATCACAGGAGCCGCTCTGCTGCTGGGCTACTTCATTCTGCTGCGTGTTCTGCGGGTGGTTCTCCGGCGATAGAAAAGCCAAGGTGCAGCAGAGCAGCCAGCAGCCGCGCCATTTACAATAGATAAGAGGAGGCCCAGGTGGCATGCAGCTGATTAATGAAACCGAGACCGGACACTCCGGTGGACAAGCCGTGCGGTTCGTGCTTGAAGAGGATGAGAAGGTACACGTGCTTCATCCCCAGCAGATTATTGCTTTTAAGGGGCCTTCCGCGAACCGGAGTGACCGCCTGATGAATATGAAAGGCATGTACCGGAAGAAGAAGCTGATCCAGGCCGACCTGCGGGGAACCTGTGAATTCATTGCGGCCCTTCCCACCGGTTACAGCATGAAGCCCATTGCCCTAGCGGAGGGGGACGATCTGCTGTATGACTTCCGCCACCTTTTCTTTTATTCCGAAGGAATTACGATGCAGACCCGGATTCTGAACGTTAAGAATATGCTGATTACCCGGGATGCGGTAAAAATCAAATTCTCCGGCAGCGGACAGATCGGCATTCTGACGGAAGGCCAGGTCTGCGAAGTAGCCCTGGACCCCGTTGAGCCGCTGTATGTGGATGCGGGCAGTGTGATCGCGTATCCCGAGAATGCCAAGTTGGAGCTGTCCGTGTATGGCAACCATCTGGCCAGCCAGCATATGAGCTACCAATGGAAAATGACCGGCCTAGGAAAGGTCATCCTCCAGGCCGGACGCCAGAGCCACCGCCTGGAACAGGAACTGAAGGATGATGGCCTCATCAAGCGCATCCTGCGTGAGGTCATTCCGTTCGGGGGCGTTATCATCAAATAAGCAAGCCGCCTTGATCATCTCAAGACGGCTTGCTTATTTGCTTTCGCTCCATATTAAATACATAAGGGATAAGTAATCCTAAAGAAAGGTGAGCGGACATTCGCCTTCAGCGGGAGCGCTTCTTCCCGGCGTTGATGTTGTCCACATCAAGGCCTTTCCAGATATTCGGCATCTCCACGTCTTCAGGATGCTCGAACACCAGAAATGCCGTCGGCAGATAGCGTTCACCATACTGGGACGAAGGCTTGTTCACAACCTCATTGTCCTTCACCAGCACCGAGGAGGAGCCGCCATCCAGATTCGCGGCAATCACTGCCCCATGCTCCAGCATAATCTGCTGCACATCGTACAGATTCGCCCCGATGCTGTAGCCCGGCTGGCGACCGTCAATGACAACAAAAATTATTGCTCCGTCCTTGCGCTGGCCCATAGCCGTCCTTGGGGCAATCCCCCAGCCTTCTGCCGCATTCTTGATCAGGCCCTTACCGTTAACAATCATGCGTGGCTGGAATGTTACCGCCTCCTGGAGGCCCAGACGGGACAATTCCTTCAAAGTATAGTTGCCCGCAATCATTTTGCCCTGCTTGTCGATACCCACAATCTGCGTGGACTTCGAACCGTTGCCATTGTAATACAGCTTGCCATCCACCACGACAACACCGATGGGCTTGAAGCCGTTGCCATGTCCATTAGGGTCCACAAATCCGCCGCCGTTCACGCCGGCAATGGCTCCTGTGCGTTTCACCATACTGGAGACCTTCTCCCCTGAACCAACCTTCCCGGGTACTCCTAGCCGGATCTTAGTCGGATCGTTAACAATCATGACGTAACCTTTGTAGCCGCTGCCCGAAATATTCTCAATCTCCACAAGCGGCTTGTTCTTGTCGATTCCTGTACGGACGATCTGGTGCGTGTCCTTCTCATCCCCCATGTGCTCGAAGCGGCTGTTGTACTCCGCCACGCGCTTCTTCAGTTCATCCTCACCAATAATAAACTTGGCCCAGCTTCTGTGTTGGGTGGTGATCAGGGTATCTGCAATCATATATCTAAGATTCTGGGCTGATGGGGCAAAATATAACCAGCTTCCCCCTGCAATCATCAGTACTAGCAGAGCCAACACAATTCTTGAAAACACACGGAAAAAGCCCGCTTTCTTCTTCCTCCGCTTGCCCGCAGCCTTCTTTTGTACACGTGCACTGGAACGGCTGGGTAATGTTCTTGGTTCCACCTGAATTCTTCCTCTCTATGCATCCTATCTATTTTTTTTGGAAATATGTTCTTTTTCATCATAATAGACGAAAAGCCGAGAATCAAAGTTTCAATATTTTCATTTTTAGACCGATTCGGAAAATAAAAAAAGACTGCCGGTACTGGCAGTCCTAAGCCCTTACAGAAGCTACTTAACCCCAATCCCTTGGGCCCTTCTGTACCGCATAATTGTACGAAACATCGTTTTGTCCTTAAGCTGATTAAAGATATATGGGTCCGGGCTCGTATTTACCTCAATGATCCAAGGCTTCAATGACTTGTCGAGTCCGACATCCACGCCAATCTGTCTGAAATGCGGGTATGTGGAGTTGTAGGCTCTAGCCACCTTCTCCCCAAATTGATTTAGCTCCTGAATAAGCGAAGTCAGCTTCGGTCCCGACACATGCTGGGCAAGCAGCACCTTCGTCGGCATCGGCGTTCCGCCGCTGTGATAATTGGTTACGATCTTACCTGGATGTGCGGCTCTTCCAATCTGCCCTGTAGTCTCCCACTTGCCCGATGGGTTCCGCTGAACCATAATCCGGATATCAAACCTTCTCTTGTTATGCTTGAGCAGATGAATCCCCTTCTGGATAAGATAGCTGCGGCTGCCGACGAGTTTTTTCAGACTCTTGTAAAAAGCGTCAAATGAACTAAAGCTTTTGGTAGAGAAATTGTACTGGTACTTATACCGTCCTGCCCCCTCCAATTCGGCCCGGATGACCCCATTCCCTTGAGTACCGCTCTCCGGCTTGACATAGACCATATGAAAGCTGCTTAACATACTCTTCAGATTCTTCTCGTTAAATCTCCGGGTATCAGGAACGAAAGGTTTTACTTGGGGATTCTTCAACAGCACTTGGGTCTTGACCCACTTACTTTTTATCGCCCGGATCAGTTTTTTCTTACCACTCATCTTGCCATCCTCCTCTGTCTTTGCCCGGATCACATCCGCGTCCTGCCGGCTGCCCTACCCATCAATTTCGTACAGAGCAAAATCAATATCAAAAGTATCGTATGCGGAGCTGTACGGATTGGTCTGAAACAAGGGCCTACTGGGTGGGAATATGCGGGAACAAAAGAAGGCCGCCTGCCAGGGTACTAAACCTGCACAGACAGCCTCATAGTTAGAGGGCTTCAAACTTTTCAAACTATATAAAATGAACTTTAAAAATTAACCTCTCTCAGCGGAGGGGACGAGTGATTCTGAAGAAGCGGAGCGACCGCCTTTGTCTCCGAAATGCCCCTACTTTGATATCTCTAGTTCAAGCATTTCAGAGACAACAGGGGCCTTAAAGAACACTCGGCATCGCAGGCCCCTAAAGGGTAACCTTCGTAAGTTCATTTTATATAGATAACCCAGCCTTGAACCCCGCCCTGCCATTTCTTCTCAATCTTGATTCTGTTTGTAGGTGGGATGACTTCCACAATTACCCGGATGCAGGTGGTTCTAAAGCTTGGGCAAGCTGGATGAGGCGGCGAATCCCTTCGCGAATCTCTCCCTCATTGACGAAGGAATAGCTGAGCCGAATATGGCTTCGCAGCTTACCCAGCGGGTCATGGGCGCTACCGGGTGAGAAGACGATCCCCTCCCGTCGGCATCGCGACAAGAGCTTCTCCACCGTAATTCCCTTCTCAGGAAGCCGTACCCATAAGCTTAATCCGCCGAGCGGGCTCTCCCACTGCCAATCTGTTGCGCCTAAGGCTTCCTCCATGACAGTCTTACGTATATTCAGGGCTATTCTTAGTTTCTCTAAATGGCCGGTCAGCCGCTCAGAAGCCAGATAGAGCAAAAACACCTTCTGATTGAGCAGCGGAGCCCCGTTATCCATCTGCATTTTGTACCGCAGCATCAGGTCCATCCGGGGCGGCTGCGCACACATCACGGCGATCCGGAGGCCCGGCGCCGCGTATTTGCTGAAGCTTCGAATGTACAGTACCCATCCTTCCGTATCATAGGCTGCAACAGGCAGCGGCGGAGCTTCACCGAAATAGATATCACGGAACGGGTCATCCTCTACAATCAGGCACCGGTACCTCTCTGCCAGTTCGACCAGAAGCTTGCGCTGCCATACAGGTACCGTGTATCCGGTAGGGTTATGGAAGGTCGGATTCATGTAAAATACCTTGGGGTGATAGCGCTGCATCAGATCCTCAAGACGGGATAAGTCATATCCATCCGAACGGATATCGACAGGGACAATCTGAGCACCCCGGCCTTCAAAGATGGGAATGGCCGCATGGTAGGTTGGCCGTTCCATAAGCACGTAGTCCCCCGCATCCACAAAAGCCCGCGCCGCCAGGTCAATCGCCTGCTGTGCCCCGGTTGTAATCAGCAGATCCTCGGCAGCCATATGCAGCCCGTGGGTTCCAGCTAAGTAAGCCGAGAGGATTGACCTCAGTTCCTCATCCCCCTGAACCGAGGAATAGGTTCCCAGCACCTTCGGGTATAAGTCAAACACCTTCTTGGCGTACTCTGAGAAATAACGGTTCGGCAGCAGTCCCGGATCGACGAGGGCCTGTGCGAAGGAAGGAGGCGTTTGCCTTAAGGAGGCTGAGGAGACTTGCTCCCCTTCACCTGAACCCGCCTGATGTATACGCTGATTCACCGGGAGTACATAATAACCTGATTTCTCCTTCACATAAATGCGGCCGGTATCCTTGAGCAGCTGGTAAGCCCGCAGCACAGTTAATCTGTGCACTCCCAATTCTTCGGCCAACAATCGAACCGATGGAAGCTTCTCATGCTCCCCCCAGAAGCCGGTGGACAGCTTACCCAGCAGGTAATCGTGCACCTGCCGAAACAGCTGTGGGGAACGCTCCCCCGCCTGTATACGAAGCTGGTCCTGCCATACGTTTGGTCCTGCCAAGATAGCATTGGTTTCTGTCGCAGGAGCTTTGGCACCGGTTTGGGTGCGCGGTTTAGCCCCGGCATCCACGATAACTGCCGCCCGATTCGTTAAATCGTCGGGTATACGGCCTTGTTCAGACTTTTCAATGCTTGAAGCTCTTGATACCCGGCTCCGTAACAATTCCGACGGCTTGCCCCTCTGAGAATTAGATGTCACGCTCCCTCTCCTCCCTCCATTAGAGAATATTCTAACGTTACGCCAGCCTACATCTGGTCTATTCATCTCAATCTGTTCTATCTTTTGTCTTCTATAATAAAACAAAAGGAGGATATGTTTATGGTTTATTTGGCTTTTTCGGTTATGTGCCTGATCTTTGGCACTACTTTTCTCGCAATCAAATGGGGGATTGATGCTGGACTTCCCCCATTTTTCGGAGGGGGACTACGATTCTTCCTCGCCGGTCTGATCCTGTACAGCTTCATGCTGTGGAGAGGAAGAGCCACCCTGTCCCTGCTGCTGCGCAAAGAGATGATGCTGACCGGACTTGGGCTAACCTTCGGCACCTTCGCTTCCCTGTATTGGGCAGAGCAGTATGTGTCCTCAGGAATAGCCGCCGTCCTGTCCGCTACAGGCCCCATCATGATTCTGCTACTCGGGTCCGTTACCCTCCGTACCCGGGTCAATCCCCTCGCCTTAGCCGGCTGCCTGCTTGGATTCGGAGGGGTGCTGCTTCTGCTGCTTCCCGGAGTGGCGGACCCGATTGGCCCGCTCTGGATTTCAGCTTGTCTTATCATTCTGGTTGGCGAGGTGTTCTATGCGGGCGGGGCGCTCTATTCCAAGCAGGTTGCGAACCGGTTTAAGGAGGTGTCCCCCATTGCGCTGAATGCAGCCCAAATGATGTATGGGGGGGCAGGTCTGCTGCTGATCTCCTTATTTACTGAAAAGGTTCATGGAGACTCTCTGCTGAATCCCCATGCTTTGTACTCCCTGCTCTACTTGATTGTCATTGGCTCTATGGTGGCTCACAGCCTCTTTTACTGGCTGGTTGTGAAGACCACTCCGCTCTTCCCTTCCACATGGCTCTATATCTCTCCGGTAATCGCACTGGCGATTGGTGCCGTTCTGTATAAGGAACCGGTATCCTTGACTACGCTCATAGGCGTACTTGTCATCCTGACCGGTCTCATACTTGTAAATGCTCCGGCACTCCGGCAGCTGCTGAAGCGGAAGCCTTCTGTTCCCAAGGCTGAGCAGCTTCAAAGTTAATTTCTAATCACTTCATACCAGAAGCCCGCGGCCAAGATGGCTCGCGGGCTTCTGGTATAGTTATGGTCATATGGCTTTTTATAGTCAAGAATAGCTTTAAGTCACATGACTTTGGAGCGCCTGGAACTCTGCGCATGGGCTGAACCCACGTCTCCCCGGCCCAGATTGCCCAGGCAGTGGGTTATAGAGGCGTCCCCATAGATCAGCTTGGCTGTGACAAGGATGAGAATCACATACAGAGCAATTGGCGTCAGAGTATACCACAGCGGAAGTTCACCTTCAACAATGAGGAAGGCCACCGCACCGCTGCCGAATAAATGCCCCAAAGTGAAATTATAAATAAAATGAGCGGCAACCGCCGGGTAAATCGATCCGCTCTTCAGGTATACATAAAGGAACGTGGAATTCATGATAAAGATCAGAATCGCGTATATCCAATCCAGTCCGTTAATTGCATGCATTAGGATCGCCGTCAGACCGGTGATCAGAAACATCGGGAGAGGCCCGAGACTTTTTAGCTTAATGGCAAAATATCCACGCAGCAGTTCTTCATAGAAGGCATTCACGAACCAGCCTGCTCCGGTACACAGAAGCATTGGCACCAATTGGGCATTCTCGAAATAATGCACATTGAAGTAGGCCTTGAGCACACCGCCTTCGTCCAGGCTTTTTAAATAAACTAAATGAAGCACCAGGGTCATAACGACCGCTGTTACCGAATAGATCAGATGCTTGCGGTTCCACCCAAGCCCAACCAAGCGCACAGGCATCCGCTCGACCCTCCTCAGATACAAGGTAATCAGGCCCAGCTCAAGCAGACCTGCCGCAAGATTAATAATCCCGAACAAATAAGGATGCTCGGGCCCGTCATATTGTCCGAGCCCAAGCGGGTATAGAATAAGATAGTTCAGCAGCAGGCTCATCAGGCACAGCAGAATCAGGCCCTTATAACCGCTTATTTTATTAACCATCCAGGTGTTCCTTTCTTATATAACATCTTTGGTGTTCACATTCCTGATTGTCAGAAACGCTGTGATCACCCCTACCAGCCCTAGAGTTATAGGAATCGCAATAATATCGCTAAGGGTTAAACCGCCGTTGTTTGAAGAGATTAATCCCACAACCAGAACAGATGAGATAATTGTCGCCGGAGTAGAGTACTTTCTCATCCCGAAGAATAGGGGAATCAGGCTGATCCCGCCAGCAGACAACGAAGTGATCAATGCCTTCACTGAGGTTTGGACAAGTAAAGTGGACGTTAGCGGCTCTTCAATAATATTGAAGAACTGGTCTATTACAATGATAAGGGCATCTATAAATGCAGTGGACAGAAGTATGGTAACCACCGTAAAGACAAATATGATCATCAGCTTGGCGACAAGAATTTTCTTGCGGCTGATCGGATACATGAACATCAGCTGGATCGTCTTCGCTTTATATTCGTCGATAATCATCCGTGACATAATTGCGGATGCGAACACCACAAAGGTTACCTTGACCAAGGTCCCCACCATGTCAAACACTCCCTTATACGTATGGAAGAAGGGGTCCATCTCTTCAATTTCACCATAATAGAATAAGGAGAGAAAAGCAATGATCACCAGATTAGCAATAACCACACCTTTGATATAACCGCCCATTTTGTTCTTCTTCAGTTCTAATCGGATCAGCTTAAGCAACGCCCTCACCTCCTTGAACGAGCTCCATGAAGTAATCCTCAAGTGAATTCTTCTTTATAGTCAGGGATTCTATATCCACATTCTCGTTCACCAATCCCTTGGCCAGTTCCCCGCGGGACACTCCGTCCGAATAAATACGGATAAGCTGTTCGTTAACCACTTTGTAATTGAGAATGTTCAGCTTGCTCTCCAGCACATAGGCTGCCTTTCTGGAATCACTCGTCGTCAGCTCGATATATTCCGTATTCATATCCCGGATAGAGCTCATCGCCACTTCCTCTACGAGCCTTCCAGAACGGATGACCCCGATCGTATCGGCAATCTGCTCAATCTCGCCCAGAATATGGCTGGATACAAGCATTGTTATTCCAAACTGCTGGCTGAGCATCTTGAATAGATCACGCATTTCCTTAATTCCCACCGGGTCCAATCCGTTGATTGGCTCATCGAGAATCAGCAGATCAGGCTTGGTAATAATCGCTCTGGCAATACCCAAACGCTGCTTCATCCCTAGAGAGAAATCCTTGACCTGTTTCTTCCCCAGGTTCTGCAGGTTCACCAGTTCCAGCGCATCCTTCACCGCTTTCTTGTCGTAGAATCCCATATACTCGCAGTGCAGGTCCAGATTATCCTGAGCGGTTAACCGCTCATAGAAGAACGGATACTCGATAATGCTCCCGAGCCGCTTAAGAACCTGGAAAGAGTCCTCGCTTAGCTTCTCCCCAAACAGCTCAATTTCTCCCCCTGTCGGCTTGATCAGGTTCGTAATCATCTTCATAACGGTTGTTTTGCCTGCTCCGTTAGGCCCGAGAAATCCGTAGATTTCCCCTTGTGTAAGCTTCATGCTCACATCCTGGACAACATCTTTGCCTTGAAAAGTTTTGGTCAAATGGCTGGTCTTAAGAATATATGTCATTTTCCTGTCTCCTTCGTTGATTCTCTTAGACTGTAGCAGCACCGCAGCCGCCGGTCTCTATACTTACATTTTAAGGAGCGGAATTCTCTTTTTTATTAATCGATTCTTACATAATTCTTAAGTATAGGTAGCTACACTCTCATCCTGGGGATTCGGATACTGAATACTGTGCGCTTATACGGTCTGCTCCTTAGGGAGATACTCCCCTCCATCTGTTCCACCAGCCGCTTCGTGATTGTCAGTCCCAATCCGCTTCCCTCATAGGACTTGTTTCTCGAATCATCCAGGGTGTACATCCGCTCGAACACTTTGTCCTGATCGCTCTCCTTGATGCCCCTTCCCCGGTCCCATACTTCAATGACAATCTCAGATTCCAGAGCCTCCACATTCAGCCCGATGATCTTTCCTTCGTTTCCATAGCGGATTGCATTGGAGATCAGGTTATTCATGACCCTGTTCAGGGCCTCCTCATTAGCCAATGCGACTACCGGATTCTCAGGAATCTTAAGACTAACCTCCATCCCTTCCGTCACAATCAGGTCGTAGAAGGAGAGAATACTCCGTCGGCACAGCTCTCCCACATTGACCAGGGATAACGGCAGCTGCTTGTCTCCCGATTCAAGCTTGGCCAGATCAAAGAACTTGTTGATCAGCTCCAGCACTTCCTCTGCCTTGCCATGGACCTTACGCAGCAGCTTGTCCCGCTCTGCATCAGTCAACCGCTCGTCCTGTATCACAGTCTCAATGGAGCCGAGTACGACCGTAAGCGGTGTCTTCAGGTCGTGTGAAATGTTGGAGAGCATTTTGCGCATAGACTGCTCCAATTTTCTCTGGGTGATGCTCACCTGATAGGTGTCATTAATCAGCCGGTTCATATCATTAAGAAGCTGCTGAAGATGCCTATCGTTCGTGAACACAAGCAGACTCGAATTACTGTCCGACTCCTTCAGGCTGCTAAGCGCTTCATGAATCTTGACTAAATCCCTGGAGCGCTGCCTGTTCTTCATCATTTGCAGAACAAGCCCGGCTAAGAGAAGCGCCACAAATACAGATAGCAGCGCCACCATCTCAGAATTCCCCCAGCTTGTAGCCGATTCCCCACAGAGTCACGATATATTTCGGATGTGAAGGATCGTCTTCAATCTTCTCCCGCAGTCTCCGCATATGTACATTAATGACGTTCTCATCCCCGTAGTAGTCTTCGTTCCAGACAAATCCATAGACCTGGGACTTCGTGAAGACCCTGCCAGGGTTTGTCGCGAACAGCTTAAGAATGCCAAATTCCTTGGCGGTCAGCTTGACTTCCTGCCCCTTCTTCGTTACTGCAAAATTGTCCAGGTCCAATGTAAGCTCCCCCAGATGAACGAGCCGGCCAGCAGCCGCGTTCTGCCGTTCCGCCACAGCAGGGTAGCCTGCCCGCCTAATGGCCGCCTTCACTCTTGCCGCCAGCTCAATCATCGAGAACGGCTTGGTAATGTAGTCATCGGCTCCAAAACCGAGACCGAGGGCCTTATCCACATCGCCATCCTTAGCAGACATGATCAGAACCGGCACCAGACTCTGGTTCCGGATCAATTGGAGCACATCTGTACCGCTACGCCCCGGCAGCATCAGATCCAGAAGAATGAGATCATAGCTGCCCTGCTTAAAGGCAGTCTCGGCTTCAATCCCGTCGAACACTGCGGTAACGTCATACCCCTCCCGCAGCAGATAGTCTCTGACCATCTCGCTAATCGACAGGTCATCTTCAACTAAAAGCACTTTGTTACTCAATATTTCCCCGTCCTGTTCCTATGGAATACCCGCTCTTTTAACCTTAACACTCCACTGGCGCATCCCACAATATGGATTTAAAAAAATAAGGAGCTGTTGGTTTAACGATTTCTTGAATTAAAAAGAAGCCGTCCTTGGGAACATGGAGGTATCTGGCAACCATGACAAAGGAAGGCTTCTTTCGTACATTCAATATACCCTGCACCAATTGGATCTGCCTATAGGCTAATCCGCGATACTTGCTAGTGCGCTTGCAGCTTTCTTGGATTTACCATTAACAAGCCAGATGCCCATCAGCACCATCCCCATGCCAGCCACCATAAACCAGGTAAGGCTTTCATGCAGCACCAGACACCCGGAGATAACGCCGACGACCGGAACCAGCAGCAGCGAGATAGAAGCCTTGCTCGCTTCAACCTTGGACAAAATATACGACCACATGACAAAAGCGAGAGCGGACCCAATCACCCCAGCGAACGCAACGTATACGACAGGCATTAGACCCCAATGGCTCTCTCCATGCTCGAAAGCGAAGGAATATAGCAGCAGCCCTGCGGCCCCAGCCACCATCTGCCAAGTCGTAAACTGAAGCATATCGCATTGGCTCAGCTTTTTCTTGATGATCAGATTGGACAGCGCCCAGGACAATCCGGAAGACACCGCGAGCAGCATGGCTCCCGTGGTTCCCCCGAGATGCGCATCCATGGCGATGAACAGACCGGCAATCCCCACGATAACGCCCACCAGCTTGCGAAGCTGCAGCCGTTCGCCGGGCAGCCAGTAGTGAGCCATCAGCGTCAGCCAGAGCGGCATGCTGTACGTAAGCACAGAAGTCAAGCCTGCGCTGAGATCTACCAGAGACAGCTGGATAGCCAGATTGAAATACATCGTCTGCAGCAGACCACAGATCAAGTACCACAGCATGTCTTTCCCGCGCGGAAGCGGCACTTTCTTGAACCAGCATACCAACAGAAGCACTGCGGCTCCTAGGGCAAAACGGTAGCCTGCAAACAGCACCGGAGGGAACACATCCCCCGCCAGCTTCATAAATACCCAGTTGTAACCCCAAATCAGACATAAGAGACCAATTAAATAATTCATGATATTAAACACCTCTGGTAACAACCATACACCAATAGGGCAGGTTAGGCCAGTACCAGAGCATGGGTATTTTTAATCAAGCGCACGCACAGTCTGTCGCTCCACGATATGGTGAGAAACCGTTGTATGCTTGGCAGCCTCCCCGGTCTCGATCATATAAATCAGCTTCTGGCAGGCCTCACTTCCCATCTCAATAAGCGGCTGGTTCACGGTTGTAAGCGGCGGAACAACCATTTCCGCCAGTTTTACGTTATCATAGCCAATTACCGATAAATCATCGGGAACCCGGACCCCATGCCGGGCAGCCATGGACAGCACCCCAATAGCCATCTCATCACTCGCAGCAAACACCGCCGTGCAGCCGGGCGCTTTAACGAACAACTGCTCCGCAGCTGCGCATCCGCTGTCGAACCCGAAATCCCCATAAAACATATATTCCTGCCGGAATGGGATATTGTAGTCTGCTAGCGCTTTCATATATCCTTCAATTCTGGGAAGCCCTGCAATAGGGTCAGCCTCGCTGCCACTGATCATGGCGATATGCTTATGGCCCTTATGAATCAGATATTCCACAGCCTCGTAAGCGGCACGCCGGTCATCCACCTTAACATAGGGCACAGAAGGGATCTCTGTCTCCGAGGAGACCAGCACCACAGGAATTCTCATCGCTTCCATAGCCTGATAATATTCTTCCTTAAGCACCTCACTAGAGAATACAATTCCGTCCACCTGCTTCTCCCGAAGCACCTGCAGACATTTCAGTGTCCGCTTTCCGTCTTCATCTGTGTTGCATACCACAACACTGTAATTATGAATATGGGCGAACTCCTCCACCCCGTGCAAAATTGCAGAGGAAAAGGAGCTGGATACGTTAGGGAACAGAACACCAATCGTCTGGGTGCGTTTATTGATAAGCCCCCGGGCAATAGCGTTCGGCTGATAGCCCATTTCTTCAATAGTACGCAGCACCTTCTGCTTGGTCTTGTCCGAGTATCCTGTCAAGTTGTTCAGAACCCGGGATACCGTCGCAATAGACACATTCGCCTTCTTGGCCACATCTTTAATCGTTGGATTCATATATGCATTCCTTCTTACTTCATCTCTATTCATCTCATTCATCCCAGCCAGCGATGATACGGGCCTAAACCCTGAATTCTCCTGTTCTACTCAGCATACCTCATTTTGTGATAAACGAGAATAGACTATCCCTATTCTGCATTTGGATCGGTAGAATTTCTATGATAAAAAAAGCCTGCGCCCTATCCATCCGAAGACATCTAAAGGCGCAGGCGTATCAGCTATAAGTCAACCATTTCTATCCCTGAAGCTTGTAGACCCTGGCTTCATAAGGACGCAGCTCGAACTGCCGGATATCTGCACCCGGTTGAACATCATAGTTGCTGATCAGCAGCTCTTGGCTTGAGAAGGTGATCTGCTCAGGCAGCTCGAATTTAGCCGGTTCTTCATAGAAGTTCAACACAACCAGCAGCTTGTCGCCTCCCAGCGTACGAAGATAAGCATAAACCTGCTTATCCTCCTCACAGAGAATCTGGTAATCGCCATAGACGATGACCTCATGCTGCTTGCGAAGCTGAATCAACCTTCTATAATAATGGAAGATCGAATTCGGATCAGCCATAGCCTTCTCCGCATTAATTTCCTTGTAATTCGGATTCAGGATAATCCATGGAGTACCTGTAGTGAATCCAGCCTGAGGCCCGCCGTTCCACTGCATCGGAGTTCGTGCGTTGTCCCGGCCTTTGCTGTAGATGGATTCCATAATCGATTTCTCATCCTTGCCAGCCGCGACATATTCCTTGTGCATATTTAGAATTTCAATATCCTTGTAATCCTCAATCGATTCAAAACGCACATTGGTCATCCCAAGCTCTTCCCCTTGATAGATATAAGGGGTGCCCTGGAGTGTGTGAAGCAGGGTTGCCAGCATCTTGCCGGACACGTTATGAAGCTGCGGATTTGAATCATTCCCGAAGCGGGAGATCATCCGGGGCTGGTCATGGTTGTTCAGGTACAGGCTGTTCCAGCCGTTGCCCTGCAGGGCGGTCTGCCACTTGGTCATTACCCGCTTGAAGTCGGCCAGTGTCCACGGAGTGACCTCCCATTTGCCGGTCGGCCCGCTGTCGATGCCCATCAGCTCGAACTGGAACACCATGTTCAGCTCTCCCCGGTCCTTGCCCACGAACAAGGCCGCATCTTCCGGTGTAACATCAACCGTCTCTCCGACGGTCATCACGTCATATTTCGAGAGCACCTCACGGTTCATCTCCTGCAGAAACTCATGAATGCGCGGACCGTTGACGAAGTTTTTGCCGCCAAAATGATACTGTCCCTCCGGCCCCTCGGCATCCGGCAGCTCCTGCACTTTGGAGATCAGGTTGATCACATCCATACGGAAGCCGTCGATGCCTTTATCCAGCCACCAGGTCATCATGTCGTAAACTTCCTTGCGGACCTTCGGATTCTCCCAGTTTAAGTCCGGCTGCTTGCGGGAGAACAAGTGCAAATAATATTCATCCGTCGTCTTGTCATATTCCCAGGCGGAGCCGCTGAAGAAAGAGCCCCAGTTGTTCGGCTCCCGTCCATCCTTGCCGGGGCGCCATATATAATAATCACGGTAAGGGTTGTCCTTGGACTTGCGGGACTCCACAAACCACTTATGTTCATCGGAAGAGTGATTGACTACCAGATCCATAATCAGCTTCATACCGCGTTCATGAAGCCCGTGCAGCAGCTCCTCCCAGTCCTCAATCGTGCCGAACTCATCCATAATAGCCTGATAATTGCTGATATCATAGCCGTTATCGTCATTCGGGGATTCATAGACCGGGGAGAGCCATACCACGTCGATTCCCAGCGTTTTCAAATAATCCAGCTTGCTGATAATCCCCTGAAGATCGCCGATCCCGTCTCCGTTGCTGTCCATGAAGCTCCGGGGATAAATTTGATACACAACGCTTTCTTTCCACCATTGTCTCTCCATCGTTCATTCTCCTCTATCCATATATAGTTGTCTCTCTCAACACCCTAGCAGGCTTATTTGATAGCCCCCTGGGTAATTCCGTTGATAATCCATTTCTGGGCAAATAAGTATACAATCACCATCGGCGCAAGTGCCAGCAGATAAGAAGCAAATGCAAGGTTGAAGTCGGTGCTGAACTGTCCCTGGAATACATACTGCACAAGCGGAAGGGTATACGACTCCTGATCCCCCAGCAGAACGAGCGGCAGCAGGAAGTCATTCCAGGAGGACAGGCAGGACAGAATTCCGATGGTGGCATTGATTGGAGCCAGCAGCGGGAAAATAATTCTCCAGAACGTTCCCCAGGTCGATGCCCCGTCTACCGTAGCCGCTTCTTCCAGCTCATAAGGAATGGAGCGGATATAACCTACATACACAAATACGTTAAAAGCCAAACCATAAACCACGTACAGAACAATCAGGCCCGGGATGTTGTTCATGTTAAGGTCAGTGGTTTCCTTCACAACTGGAAGCATGATGATCTGAAACGGGATAAACATCGCGCTGATAAAGTAAAAGTACAAGCCCTTGAAAAACTTCTTGTTCATGTTTCTCGCAATAGCATACGAGACCATGGAATTCGTCAGCAGGATGAACAGAACCGAGACAGCTGTAACCACAGCGCTGTTCTTAAAGGCTGTGAAGAAATCCGTTGCCTCAATCGCGTTCTTGAAGTTCTCGAAGTGCAGCCCAGTCGGCAGCGCGAACAGCGAGCGGGCCATCTCCTCCGGGTTCTTAAGTGCAATGCTGACGGTAATATAGAGCGGGAATAGAATGAGCAGAGATCCCAGCGCAATAAGGGCAGTTACCGGCCAATTCGTTGATTTTCTCATCACATTTCCATCTCCCGTTTTTGTAGAAATTTCAGCTGCAGTACGGAGATAACGATGATCACAATGAAGTAGATTACCGCGTTCGCGGACTGATAAGCGAATTCTCCGCCCTGAAATCCGCCTGTATAGATCAGCAGCGAGATAGACTGGGTTGCCCGGCCCGGGCCGCCGCCTGTCAGCGCTACGATCTGGTCGAAGACCATGAGCGCTCCCTTCATTGCCAGCACCATGTTAATGGTGAAGAAGGAAGCCAGCAGCGGGAAGGTGATGCTCCAGAACTCTCTCCAGCGGCTTGCACCATCCAGGCTCGAGGCCTCATACAAGTCCTTGGGTATGGTCTGTAGGCCAGCCAGGTACAGAATCGTATTAAAGGCGATTCCCTGCCATACCCCTACGATGACGATCCCGATCCAGGCCCAATTCTCATTCCCGAGAATGTTGCTGGATAGGAATGGGCTTCCCAGCTTACTGCCCAGAACAGGCAGCACATTCGCAAAGATATAGTTGAAGATGAAACCGACAATCAGGACGCTCAGGATATTCGGCAGGAAATAGACACCGCGGAAGAAGTTTTTGAACTTGATCTTGGCGTTCAGCCCAAGCGCAATCAGCAGGCTCAGCACATTGATCAGAATGGTAACCACAATGGCGTATTTGAATGTGAACAGATAGGAGTTCAGCACATTCTCGTCCTTGAAGATGTTCGCATAATTCTTAAAGCCGACGAAATCGAAGCTGTCGCTGAAGCCGTCCCAGTTCGTGAAGGAGTAATAAATCCCACGGATGGCCGGGAACGTGTGAAAGACAAAGAACAGCACGAGAGCCGGTATAGTCATCAGATAAAAAGCAATTCGGCGCTTTGCCATAAGTAGGACCCTCCCCTGAAAAAACGGGAGAAAGGAACTGCTAAACCTTTCTCCGCTCATGTATGCTCAATTATTTACGGTTAGCGACTTTGTCCCACTCGGTATCCAGGGAATTCAGATACGCATCCACGTCTTTCTTCTGCAGGAAGCCTTGGATAATCGTATCCACCTTCATTGCACCCGGAATATAGTGGTCGGCGAAGTCGGCCAGGTTGCCCTGCTCGAAGGATGGCTTAAGATCGGCCACACTTGGGTCATCCTGGGTCACACCCTGCACAGCCGGGAATGCCTTCTGCTCCGTGATGTACTGCTTCACATTATCCTGCTGAAGAAGGAAGTCGATGAATTTCTTGGCCTCTTCCTTATGCTTTGAGCTCTTGGATACTGTCAGCAAAGTGTCCACGCCGGACACCAGCTTGTTCTTGGCCGGATCATTGGTAGCCGGGAACGGGAATACGCCAAGCTCAATGCCAGGATTCGCCTTCTGAATTTCCGGAATGGCCCATACGCCCTGCAGATACATGACAGACTCCCCTTTAGCAAAAGCCACGTTACCGTCGTTGTAGCCTTTACCGTACATATCCTTCTGACCGAAGGAGATCAGCTGCAGCTGCTTGTCAGCCACTTCGCGGAATTTGTCTTTAAAGGTTACCGTCCCCTCTTTACGCTGCTTGAAGAAATCAAGTCCAACAACCCCCGGCTCCAATCCGTTGAATGGGATCAGCGTTGTCCAGGAATCCTTCAGGGTCAGGTAGAATGGGGTTTTGCCCGCATCCTTGGCTTTCTGAGCCACCGCCATGAACTCATCCCACGTCTTAGGCACCTCTAGACCAAGCTCTTTGAACAGAGCTTTGTTGTAGATGACCCCGTTCGCGTTCGTTGAGAACGGAATTCCGTTCAGCGTGCTTAGCCCGGTCTGAGCCTTGAGCATTTCAAGATAGGCAGGCTGAATGTTCTTGGTCAATGGATCACTCGTAAAGTCTTCAAACTGACCGCTCTTAGCCAGTGTGGAATACGTATCCGTCGCACCCAGTCCGATTACATCCGGGACCTGCTTTTTGGCCACGCGGGTCTTCAATACGGTCTCCGCATCGGGGGGATTAACCTGAGTTACCTTAATGGTTGGATTCGCAGAATTGAATTTTGCAATCAGCTTGTCAAAGGTCGCTTTGGCCTCGGTCTTATTCTGGAAGAACTCAATTTTGACCGTTCCCCCGGAGGCTCCGTCATCGCTCTTGGAGCCGCAGGCGCTCAGCATAGACACAGCTAGAACACTAGCTACCAGTGGTAAAATTACCTTTTTCATTTTCATCATGAGATCCCCCTGTATATAGTTGATGTATGACTGAGAGTGTGACAGAGAAAACGTTTACCTTATACTTAAAAAAATAATACTCGGAAGTCCTACCTGTGTTCCCTTTATTAACATTCGTTCCTATTCCCCAGCTTGTGAACTTAAACCGCTTTCACAACTCGCTTTGAAAAGACGGTCTATCCAGGGCTCAAATCGTATTCATCAAATTAAGAGCAGAAGCTGCCTTGATCCAACACCGCCTTCATGGATTAATAAAGTAAACGTTTACTCTTAACGAATAAAAAAATGGCATCTAACCAGTTCCACGCTTTTTATGGCTAAAGCTAGGAGGGTTGCAGCCTGTTACGTAAACGCTTACCTAGAATATAATCGTGTTCGTTCTCTTTGTCAATATTCACTCAAAAAAAATCCCCTACCCATTTCCTGGATAGGAGATAATCTTCATCCTTCAAGAATGCTTTGCCCGATATACTGGCCTTCGCGCAGGCCGCCCGGGCAGGCAAACATCCCGCTTGCGACATGGGATGTATATTCGTTCAGCTTGTCGCTGGACTGCATCATGCGCAGCATTGGGATGAACTGCTGATCGGGGTTTTTCTGGTAGCTCAGAAACAGCAGCCCTGCATCCACATTCCCTGTACGCGGGTCGATCCCGTTGGTATAGGAATATGCCCTGCGGTGAATGCGCTGCTTGCTCATCTTAGCCAGGTGAACATGGGAAGTAGCCGGCATCTGTGAGGCATCGGCAGCGTCGAACTCACCGGACTTCCCGTAAGCTGCACCGGACTCCTTGTATCTTCCGAACGTATCCTCCTGGTCCTTCAGAGAAGTGCGGTCCCACACCTCCAGCAGCATCCGGATCTTCCGGTAGGCAAGATACGATCCGCCTTTCATCCAGGCAGGCTCCCCTTCTCCGGCCCATATAACCTCATCATAGCCTGAGGATGAATCATGCTCACTATTGGCTGTGCCGTCCTTGAAGCCGAACAAATTGCGCGGAGTCTTGCCAGGTGTGGCGCTGATAAAGCCTTCCTGCAGCCATTTCACCGTCGCATATCCGGTGGACATGCGGATCAGATTACGCACAGCGTGAAACGCCACCTGCTGGTCTTCCGCGCAGACCTGAATGCACACATCACCGCCGGACAGGGAAGCATCCAGGCTCTCGCGGGGCATGCGCGGAATATCCTTCAGATAGCGCGGAGCTTTGGCTGCGATGCCGAAACGGTCCTTGCCCTCTTCCCGGAAGAAGGAAGGGCCAAAGCCAAATGTAATAGTCAGCTTCGCCGCCGGAAGATCCAGCGTCTCCCCCGTATCGCTTGGCGGAAGCAGGGCATTGTCCCCCGTCTTCATCGTTCCTCCCGAGGTGCTGAGGTCACAGAACTTGGTCCAGTCCTTGAACAGACGGATCACGGATGAACGGTCCGATCCCGTCAGCTGGAAGCTGGCAAGGTACATATATGTCTGCTGAGGTGTAACAATTCCGGCTTGATGTTCTCCATAAAAGGGGATACGCTCACCCTCGGCGGAAGCAGTCTTCGCCTGATCCGGTTTGACGATTCCTGCGATCGCCCCTACACCGGCCGCGCCAAGAGCAATTCCTGTCCCCGCGATTGCCGACAGCTTCAGGAAATCGCGCCGTGACACACCTTCCTGCTTTGGTTTGTGTTTCATATTCTCTCCCCCGCCGCTTACAGAATGCTTGCCGTCTGGGTCATCAAGGTTGAGAGCTGGCTCAGCTGGTCACTGATCTTGCGGATTTGTTCCGTGGACAGCTTGTCGTAAGTTACATATTGTCCGTCTTTCTGGTGCCCGCGCAGAAGCTCCTCCGTAGCGAGGAATTGCTTATCAATCTGGCTGGCCAGATCCGGATTCTTCTCATTCAAAGCCGGGATAATAGCCAGGTATACGGTCTTGGACCCGTTCACATTGGCGGCAAGATCGACCAGATCGGTACGGGAATAGATTTCCTCTTCCCCTGTAATCTTCGAGGTCGCCGCTTCATTAAGCAGCTCAATTGCTCCAGCAACCATCATTTTCGGCTCAAGCTTCAATTCCTTAATCTTCTTCTGAAGCTCTTCCGTGTCCTTGATCAATTGATCGGCATATTTGTCCTGACCGGCCAAGGAACCATCCTTCCACAGCGCCTTCTCAATACGGTGGTACCCTGTCCATGTCTTCTCATCTTCAACATCAGCCAGGCGCGCGTCGATCTTCGGATCCAAATCGCCAAAGCTCTCCGCAATCGGCTCAATGGTCTCGAAGTAGACACGTGCTTTGATATACTCCTGTTTGGCCTGTTCCACATTGCCAGCTTTCACTGCAGCAGCGAACGCTTTGGTACCTGCGGCCAGGTTGTCGGCCTGCTCATCCACAAATGCTTTATAATTATCTACAGCTTTGTTCAAAATTTCGGACGTATTAGCTGTGCTAGGCTTGGCATTCTTAAGCTGTTCAAGTGCTGTGTTCAGCTTGTCGGCGTTACCTTTCAGCGAATCAAAGTCAATCTTATCGTAAGCAGAGGCTGAGAAAATCGGCATTTCATACTTCTCCACCTCGGTGTATTCGAGTGGAAAGGTCTGGCGGACCGTATTCTCAAAGCTCAGCCACAGGTCGTTAATAGATTTACCAAGCCGTTTAACCTCAGCGGCATCCTTCTTCCCGATCGCCTCCTGAAGCTTGGCCACTTCCTCCTGCAGCTTCCCGGCATCCCCTGCAACCGCGTTCTTGCCGTCAGAATTGTCTGCTGGCTGCTGGCTCGCAACCTGTGCTGCAGGTGCGGCTTCCTTCGTGTCGGCCTGGCCGCAAGCACTTAGCAGGAGCACACTGGCTACTGAAATTGAAGCTGCTGTAGTAAGACGTTTGAACATAATTAGAATCCCCCGTTATTAGTGGTGTCTGAAGCACCGATTATATAGTTTGAACCTTTGTGCGTTTACTGGATGTGCGATGAGCCAGAAGCACTACTACGGCAACCAGCACAAAGATCAGCTGTGGAAATGTGCTGTACCAGGAAGGATACAGACTGATGCCTGCATACTCCGGCAGATATTCATGCACCGTTGATGGCAGAACGCCCGCCATTTGCAGGCTGTGGATGCCTGAGCCCATAAATTTGAAGCACAGATAAAAGACAATCACACTTGAAGCCAGAAAAACCGGTCTTACCGGAAGACGGGTTCCCGCCTTTACGATCACCACGGCACATAGTGCAAGTACCCCAAAGCCAGCGGCTATCCCTCCAGCCAGGGCCGTGCCCGGCATCTTGCCAACCATGCCGATCAGGAAGATGACCGTCTCCAGGCCCTCACGCACGATAGCAAAAAACGCAAGCAAGGCTATGGAGAACATCTTCCCTCCGGATAGAGCCTTGGAGCTCTTGCCCGCCAGGAACTGCTTCCAGCGCTGCACATCGGCATTCCGGTGCAGCCAATAGCTCACATAGAGCAGCAGGAAGCTGGCCAGAACCCCGGTCCAGCCGTTGATCAGGGAGTTATTTCTCCCGAATGCGCTGGAAGTCAGGAAGAAAGCAACGGCGAAGCCAACGCCGATGCAGGTCAGCAGCCCGGCGGCCGATCCGCCGATAACCCAGCGGCCCGCCTGTTTGGACCCTGCCTTCTTCGAGTACATCAGCAGCGCTCCTACTACGAGCAGCGCCTCCAGGCCTTCTCGGATCGGGATCAACGCCGCATCAACCCACGTATATTGGGCATCCGCAAGCGGAACCAGTCCATCGATCATACGGTCGATGACGGTCTTCACCTGCTGCCGCTGCTCCGGGCTTGCGATATAAGCGTCCAGCAGAACCAGATCTCTCTCGGTGTTGCTGTACACCGTGGCCGATTTGCTGACGATATCGCCTTCAACCGTCAGCCACTGCTGCTGAAGCAGCTTCACTTCCGAAGCGGCCTCCGTCCATTTCTGCTTTTCTACCAGATCCGCGGCCCCTCTAAGCTTCAAAATATACGCGCTTAAGGTCATCTTCTGCTTGCCGTCATTGCCAACATAAGCCCCATCGCGGTAGTTGATCAGGGAGAACTCCAAGGTTCCCGCCTTCTCCAGCGCTTTGCCGCTGTCCTTGCTCAGAATGGCCAGCGAGATCCCCGCGATCTGCCCTTCAATTTCCAGAGACATATTCAGCGAATTACCCTTCACCTCAGCCTTGTTCGCATTCCACCATTTCTTGATGGGACTGAAAGCGGCTGCGGCCTGCTCCAGATCTCCCTTTTCAAGATAGGTCTTAAGATCATCCGTGTGCTTCAGCACATCCTCAATCGTGGTTCCCGTCTTGGCTCCAGCGGCTGCGGCCGATACCGGATGCACAGGCAGCAGTACGCTTCCCAATACAACACAGACACTGAACACCATGAGAAGTACTCTATGTATGCGCCATCCTGTGTCCTTCATGTCCCCAGCTCCCCGTTTATAGCAATCGTTCGATTTCCAAAATTTAAATGATAATGATTCTCATTATTACGAAGGTAATTATAAAAGAGAAAGCCCCGTATTGTCAATACAATAGGGGCTGGGGCTTTGGCCTATGACTGCGACTGTGAAGCCAACGGAAGAAACACGTTAACTACAGTGCCTATATTCTCTTCACTATGAATCGAGATGGTCCCGTTGTGGCGTTCAACCAAATTTTTGGCGATGGACAGGCCGAGTCCTGTTCCTCCTGTTTTCCGGTGTCTTGAGGAATCCACTCTATAAAACCTTTCGAATACCTTGTTAAGCTCCTCCTTGGGAATCCCTATGCCATAATCCTGTACCGTGATCAGACAACCCGCCCTGCCTGTGCCGGATTCGGTATGGGCTGCGAGTTTCAAGTCCACTTCATTCCTGCTGTACTTCAGCGCATTATCGAGCAGGATCAGCAGCAGCTGGTTAATTTGGGAAGGATCGGCCTCAAGAATAAGATCCTCTGCCTCGTATTCCACCTTTATTCGCCGGTTGTATACTTTGTTAAGATGACCCGCCGTACTTTGGGCCAGCTCCACAAGGTCCATCCGCTCTGGAGCATGTCCGGTTTTGTTCTCGGTTGAAGCGAGATTCAGAAGCTGTTGGGTCAATCCCTTCATTCGGACGGCTTCCGAATAAATATGATCCGCCGCTTCCCTGCCCTTGGCCTCGTCCTTCAGCCCCCACCTGCGAAGCATATTGGCATATCCCTCAATAATCGTCAGCGGTGTCTTCAGCTCATGCGATGCATCCGAGACGAACTGCTGTTGACGCATAAAGCTCGTCTCCAGCCGGTCGATCATCCGGTTGAATGTACGCCCCATCATGCTCAGTTCATCCCTAGCTTCCGGCTTAACGGGAATTTTGCGGAACTCCAGACTTTGCTCGATCACTTCCATAGTGGAGACCATTCCGGAGATTGGCCTGGATATCCACTTGGACAAGTAGCTGCCTCCCACCAGGCTCAAGCCTATCGCCCCCAGGCTGGCAAGCGCCAAAATCCAAATCAGAATACTGATGTTATTCTGAATTGATCTGAGATTCTCGGCCATTTCTATTGTACCGGCCACCTGACCAGCAGATATGATGGGAGTACGAACTGCAAGGACAATCCCTGTGGTCTGATAATACAATTCGGACTCCGGCTGGCCTACAGCCTCTTTCTCAAAGGGAAGAATGTCATTATCGTTCTGAATCAATTGGCGCTGCTTCCCTTCATTGTCCAATACCCGGACAAGTCCCTTGTCAGGCAAATAGCTTTCCAGCCAGCCGCCCTCCCCGCCTTTGAGAAGCTCCGCCGCATCCGCCTTGCTCAGTATATTCTCAATCCTTTCCATCAATAGTTCCTTTTCGTTCTGGGTTGTAATCCGCATAAAAGAGTAGAATACCGTTACGTTAAAAGCCAGCAGAATCCCCACCAGCCATAAGGTGGTAAGCAGAACAACCTTCTTTTTAATGCTCATTCTTCCGTCTCCCGGATAGAGTAACCTACCCCGCGATGGGTATGGATCAGCTTTTTGCTATAGGGGTAGTCCACTTTTTTGCGCAAATACCTGATATACACGTCGATCACGTTCGTGTCTCCCACGAAATCATATCCCCACACCTTGCTAATAATCTGCTCCCGGGTCAGAACCTGATTGCGGTTCTCCATCAAATATACAAGAAGCTCGTATTCCTTCGGGGTCAGCTCGATGCTGTCCTTCCCGCGGGTCACCTTTCTCATCAAAGGGACTACTGTAAGGTCCCCGATGGAGATCTCAGGGAACTCCTCCTGAGCATCTGTCTGCCCGGCAGGCTCCCCGATTCTCCGGTTGCGGATACAGGCCCGGATTCGGGCAAGGACCTCCTCAATTTCAAAGGGTTTGGTAATATAGTCGTTGGCCCCGGAATCAAGCCCGCTCACCTTGTCCGGCACAGCATCCCGTGCGGTTAACAATATAACAGGGGTAACCTCGTCTGTCTGGCGAAATCTCCGCAGGACTTCCGTCCCGCTAAGCTCCGGCAGCATAATATCCAGCAGAATGACACTCCAGGTGCCGCTTAGCCCAAGAGCCAGACCTTCCCGGCCTGTGGAGGCCCTAGCCACCTCGTACCCCTCATAACCAAGCTCCATTTCGAGCAGACGGGCAATTTTGTCCTCATCCTCAACAATCAACACTGTCTCTTTCATCAACCGTCATCCTTTACCCTGGAATAGCTGCATTATATCTATACATGTGCAAGCATCCCTCCGCCTTGAGAGCGGAAGGATGGTATGTGAGGTTCTATTCGATTGGTCCATGCTGATTGATCCATGTTTAATGCTTCCATATATTTGTAATGGCGCTCACATTCTTACTCTCCCCAAGTGGAGACAGACCATACATGTCCTCTATGGTGCGCAGCACACGGTAGTGGCTGACATTACCTGAGTACTTGCCGGGCAGAATCCCCGCGCAATGACAGGATCATTTTTATACTACGCTTATTGGTCATAGATACGGGCCGTTTCCGGCCATCATCCTCCTTGGGTTTTACCGCGTAATCTGGGCTCTGCTTGACGGCTTGTCCGAAGCCGGTTTGGGCCAGACTTTTATTTCAAACCTTTCATAGACCTGAATGGCTAAAGTCTGAAGAGCCTGCATCAGCTTGAATTTACGGAAAATCAGGTGAACAAATGCCGCCAACCCTATACCTAGAGCAGCTCCTGCAATAACATCCGTTGGGTAATGAACCCCCGTCCATACCCTTGACACTGCAATAAGGGCGGACAGAGCGAGCCATATGGCCCCTTCTTTCTTCCGGTAGCCCCATATTGCGGCCGAGACAGCAAAGGCCAACGTGGCATGGTCACTTGGAAACGAAGCATTGGCAGGATGGGCAATGAGCTGGATGACATGGTGGCTGACAAATGGACGGTCCCGGTACAGAAAATGCCCGAGCACCGCACTGATCCCCACGCCCATACAAGCCGCCAGAAGCACCTCCGTGATCATTCTCCGGTTCGATTCCACCCTTATAAACCAATATACAATTACCCCCAGGATTAATATATACTGCGCATCCTCCGCAAGAAATTTCATGATTGGGTTAAACATAGGCGCACTTGCGGCCAAATGGTTGATCTTCTCAAAAACGGTATAATCCAAATTCACAGGTAGCCGCCTCTTTTCTAATTCACTCATTTCGCAAAGATAAGCCTATCATCCCAATCTTATAGCCAGATGAGAGAATTATGAGAATTGGATGAATATCCGGCAGCCCGGCAGACAAATACACAAGCGGGGGGCGGGTTCGCCGCATATCTTGGACTATATGAAATCCAAAGTCCCACATCCAATTTTAGGAGGGAATGAGCTAGAGTGACTACTGCCCTGCGTGACACGCAGACCCACATCGATGTGCTGATCCCGGCTATTGAGAAGGATCTGGGTACCCTGCCTTTTGTCATTGATGGCCTGCGTAAATATGTTAACCATCCGATCGGCACCATCTACATCGTGTCCCCATCCAGCACTGCCATCCGCCAGTTGTGTCGGAAGAAGAACTGCACCTTCGTAAATGAGAACACCGTCCTGCCAATTACAAAGAAGGATATTCATTACCGCTCCAAAACCTGGGAGCGCTCAGGCTGGCTCTTCCAGCAGCTGCTGAAGCTCAGCGGGGATAAAATCTGCCGGAACCGGCACTTCCTGGTGACTGACGCGGACACGGTACTGATCCGTCCCCACACCTTCTTCCACAACGGAAAGACCGTATTCTACTACCGGAAATGGAGCCACCCCGAGTACTTCCGCATTCATACCCGGCTGCTCGGTCAGAAGGCCGCCTCACCGAAGTCCTTTGTCAATCACTATATGCTGTATGATTCCGTCAAGCTGGCCCGTATGAAAAGAAAGATTGAATCCAAGTGCGGCGTAAGCTGGCACGCAGCCATTCTGGCTAAGCTGAACCGGAAGAAGCAGTTCGGCTTCTCGGAATTTGAGACTTACGGCAATTTCGTATATACCAACTATCCCGGAACGGTCCTGCTAAAGCCCTCATTGAACAAAGAGTTCAAAAAGTCCATTCATGCCGTTCCCGCCTCACTTCGGCAGCAGCTGTCCGGATCGTACCGATCCCTGTCTTTTCATAAGCGAGGCGGGTACTCCCTGCGTTCCAAAGCGACCAAACAAACTGTAAGGCCGCCTATCCTACCTCTTCAACTATAACTATGGGAGGTGCTTACACTTGAAGCTAATCCTGCTCTCCGGCGGTTCCGGCAAAAGACTCTGGCCTTTGTCCGGTGAAGTCCGCTCCAAAGCTTTCCTGAAGCTGCTCCCTGCCCCGGATGGGGGCCGGGAATCCATGCTGGAGCGGGTGGTCCGGCAGCTCACGGCTGCGGGCCTGCTGGAATCTACGCATATTATCACACATTACAGTCAGCTTGAGCTCATACGAAGCCAGACCGGGGACAAGGTCCCCATCCTGACCGAACCCCATAAACGAGGAACCCTGACAGCGATTGCCCTGGCCTGTGCGCAGCTGCAAGCTCAGCCCGGGGCCGACCCGGAGGAGGTCCTGCTGTTTATGCCGGTCGACCCCTATGTGGAAGCCTCCTTCTATGACCGGCTTCGGGAGCTTCCTACCGTTCTGCGGACTTCCGGCGCAAGCCTGGCCCTTCTCGGAACGCGGCCAGCTTCTCCTTCAACACAGTACGGATATATCGTGCCGCAGGCTGGGGAGCCCGGTCTCCCCTACTATCCGGTTGCCCGCTTCGTAGAGAAACCGGAGCCTGAGCGTGCAGATCAGCTGCTCCAGGAGGGGGCGCTGTGGAACTGCGGTATCTTTGCTTTTACGCTCGGATTTATCACCCGAACCTTGCAGGAATACGGGCTTCCCATCGACCCTGAGCAGCTGCTAGAGCGGTATGAGAGCCTGCCTGAGACCAGCTTCGATAAGGAGATTGTAGAGCATACACCTGGCTCCATTGTTGTTCCGTACGAGGGAAGCTGGGAAGACCTTGGAAGCTGGGAAGCGTTCACGCGGCATCTGGGCGGCAGGCAGCTCGGTATCGGGAGCGTTTCTACTGATTCCCTGAATACACATCTGGTTAGCGAGCTCGACAGGCCGATCCACATTATCGGACTATCCGACCTTATCGTGGCCGCAAGCGAAGCTGGCATTCTCGTCTCCTCCAAAGCGGACAGCAGCCGCATTAAAGAAATTCTTCCGGGAGACTCAGCACACGGAAAAGGGACGCCCTTCGGCTGGGGAAATCTTGAACTGCTGAGCCCGGAGGAGACTGATGGGCAATCTGAACGCTACCTTTACCGCTTGAAGATTCTACCCGGCTGCCGGTATACCTACGAGTCTCTTCCAGGACATCAGACCGGCGCCAAACACCTGTGGATTATCTTATCTGGGGCAGGGCTTGCAAAGATCGGAGGACAAGACCGGGAGCTTGCCCCTGGCGTAGTTCTAAGCCTGGACGACAGGGAGCTTGAGTATATCCAAGCGCGCCAATCCGGGATTGAGGCCATTTGCGTGCAGATGAATTGAACTTTAGAGGCTGGTGGGAGCGGGCGCTCGTTCCCGGAGCTTTTTTTTTCGATCGCAAACCGAACTCTTGAACAGAATTAGGAGGCCGTCTTCAATGGCGGTCCCTTCTCTTTATGTTCCTGTGTCATAAGATCAGCTGCTCTAAAGCTGCTGTGCTAGCTGCCTCACCTAGTACGGAAGCGGAATAATCGGTTATAGCTGAATATTCCCGTACGCCCTGTCTCTCATCTGCTAAGATCAATTTGAAAATACCGGAAGATCACAACAAGCTGATCTGCCAAAGGAGAGGGCTATACATATGAAAAACAACGGAATCCTTACTGCCGATGGGTTTGAACTTGCCTACCGTATTGAGGGGAGCGGCCATCCCGTGCTCGTAGTCGGAAGCAGTCTGTATTATCCCCGGCTGTTCTCCAAAGCTATCCGTGAGCACTTGAAGCTGATCTTTGTCGACCACCGTGGATTTGTGAAGCCCCCGGCGGATATGAAACCTGAAGATTACGGAATAGACCGCATCCTGGATGATATCGAACGATTCAGGCAGGAGCTTGATCTTGAGCGCTTCAGCATTCTTGGCCATTCTGGACATGCCTTTCTGGCTGCGGAGTATGCAGTTAAATACCCTGAGTATATCGATAGGGTTATCTTGTTGAATTCGGCCCCGACGAACAGCCCGGCGCGGCAGGAAGAGAGCCAATCCTTCTTCTTGCAGACTGCCGATCCAGGCAGACTGGGCAAATTTGAGAAGGATATGGCGCTGCTCGCGAAGGATTTGGAACAGGAGCCGGAAAGACGCTTTGCCCACCTTCTGATCCGAATGGGGGCTCAAAGCTTCTATGACTACCACTTTGACGCGTCCTACATGTGGGAAGGTGTATACACCAATATGCCGGTAATTGACCATTTATGGGGAGAAGCCTTTGCGAACATCAATCTGTATGACCGGCTGCCTATGATCTCTAAGCCTGTATTCCTTGGGCTTGGCAGGTATGATTATCTGGTCGCTCCACTGACACTTTGGGATGGAATCGAGCACAAGCTGGGGCAGATTACCAAAGTGGTCTTTGAGCGAAGCGGCCATAACCCGATGTTTGAGGAGGCGGTGCTTTTTGACACGGTTCTGCTCAAATGGATGAATACCCCCGAATAATTCACGTGGAATAAGCTGACACTCTTACTAAAATAAGACCGCTACGGTCCAGCTTATGATAAAGGTGACGCTTATGGAAAACCCGGATGATATAATGACGTGCCTAAGATTCACAGATGAGGAACACCGCTTCCTGCATGCCGCCGTACCTCCCATTTACGAGACAGGCCCGTTCTTTTTTGACTCCTATGATGCTTACGCCGAAGCAGCCAATAATGAGATGAATCACTATGTCTATTGGCGGGGAACGAATCCAACGGTCCAAATTGCCGAGAATATGCTGGCTGAGCTGGAAGGCGGAGAAGCTGGCAAATGCTTTGCATCAGGGATGGCCGCGATCGGCGCTGCCCTGCTGTGCAGTGTCGGTGCCGGAGACCATGTAATCCTGATTGGACATGTCTATGAGACTTCGGCGACGCTCGTCCAATATCTGGCCAAATTCCATATCACATATACGACAATCCACTCCGTGTCAGTTGAGGCGGTTGCCTCAGCTATCGAGGACCGGACTAAGGTTATCCTGATGGAATCTCCTACATCATACACCTTTGATTTAGTGAATATCCCAGAGATCACACAGCTGGCAAGGAGCAGAGACATTCGAACCATCATTGACAACTCCTGGGCCACCCCGCTCTATATGAAACCGCTGCGGCTCGGTGTTGATATTGTGGTGCATTCGGTATCCAAGTATCTTGGCGGGCATAATGATCTGGTTGGAGGGGCCATGATCGCCTCCCGCGACATCATTAGCCGCATGTTCACTGAAGAATTCCAGCTGATGGGGGCATCTATGGCTCCTTTTGAAGCCTGGCTGTTGATTCGGGGACTGCGTACGCTTCCGCTCCGGATGAAGGCCCATGAACAGAACGGGCTTGAAATTGCCCGTTACCTGGACAGCCATCCAGCTGTCTCCAGGGTAAATCACCCGGGTCTCCCCTCCCACCCGCAATATGAGCTAGGACGCAAGCTTCTGCGTGGTTATTCGGGATTGTTCAGCTTCGAGCTGAAAGCGCCCGGCTATGGGGGGATACGCTCCTTCATGAACAAGCTCAAGCTGTTCCGAATCGGTGTATCGTGGGGAGCTATGGAGAGCCAGATTATCTCACCAAATTACGGCTACAATGAATCAGCGTTAACGAAACAGCAAATGCCGTTGTCGCTGGTCCGGCTGGCTGCCGGGCATGAGCCGGCACAGCTCTTGATTCAAGACTTGGAGGAAGCATTGCGGTATTCATAGCAGAGACAGATTCAGACAGGACAGGTGCACAAAATGCCGTTCCCACACAAGCCTCCCCCTATAAATTGACCAGAGCTCCATCTAAATTGGTCTCGGATGATTAGAATCAGCTGGCTCCCGTCTCCTTAGCACGGCTGCTGAGGGGCCGGACACTTTTCTCCTCACGGAAGAAAAGCTTCATCAGCGGGGGTGTGACCAGGGTTGTAACGAGCACCACAATCACGAGAACCGACATCATCTCAGGAGCCAGCAGCCCTGCCTCCTGACCAATTGCCGCAATAATGAGGGCGACTTCACCGCGGGAGACCATAGCTGCCCCGATCCCCAGCGCGCTTCTCCAGCCGAAGCCGGCAGCCTTGGCACCCAAAGCAGACCCTCCCAGCTTGGTTAGGACAGCCAACACACTTAATCCCGCAATAAGGCCCAGCTGAGAGGAAACTCCGTCAAAATCCACATTTACCCCGATACTTGTAAAGAAAACCGGTACAAAAAAGGCGTAACTGATCGTCTCCACTTTCCCGGTAACTTCATGCTTAAAGCCCGTCAGGCTGATGGATACACCTGCGATATAGGCTCCAATGATGGCGGCTACTCCGGCATATTCGGCCAAATAGGCAAAGCCGAAGCAGAGAATTAGCGCAGCGGAGATGACCGTCTCCGAGACTTTGAGCTTCGCAAAGCGGCGCATAACCCATGGGACAAGCTTCCAACCGCACAGAATAGCAATTGCAAAGAACGCTATCTTTTTCAATATGACGAGACTCAAGTTCACATCCCCGCCCGCCAGACTCATCAGAAAAGCCAGCGCAATAATGACAAGCACATCATCAATGACGGCCGCCCCAAGGATCGTAGTTCCCTCCCGGGTCTGTAGCCTGCCCATCTCCTTCAAGGACTGTACGGAAATGCTTACACTTGTCGCCGACAGGAGCAGACCGAGGAATATAGCATGAAGGGGAGCCATATGAAGAAGCAATCCGGCTCCATAGCCCAGAGCAAGCGGGGCTGCAATTCCGGCTATCCCCACGTAGGCCGATGCCTTCCCCGTTCTCTTGAATTCGTCGGTATCTGTCTCAAGCCCCGCGATGAACATGAGCAGGATCACGCCGATTTGGCTGATTTCCTCCAAAATATTCGTTCCCTTAATGAGCCCCAATACGGCTGGGCCTAACACAATGCCGACCAGCAGCTTCCCAAGCACAGCCGGCTGTCTGAGCTTCACACTCAGATCTCCAGCCAGCTTGGAGGCCAGCAGGATTAACGCAATTTCAAAAATTAACATGATAAATTCCTCCCTATCATCGAGCACAGTATTGAACATTTTGCAGCATACAGTCCCTTGCGGATACAACAAGAGCCCGTTACCACGGGAACTGTGAATAGACACAGGTATCCCTTGGTGACAGGCTCCTCCAGGCAATACATATAAAATTTTAATGACTTCCTCTAAATGAGGTTATTCCACATATCTCAACACCTAATCCCTGCGCCGAAGTTGAAATTAATCAATTGACCGGCGAATTAATCTTCCCTCCATTCCAGACTCCGGAGCAGGCGTGCCTTCCACATCTCGGTCACGAAATCCACATAATGCTCCTGGCGTACAATAACCTTGTATTCATGGCCCGCGTAAGCGTAAAACAGCACATCAGTATAATCCTTGTTATCATCGAACACATGCTGGACCAATCTAAGCCGATCCAGGTACGGCTGCTCCTGGTGAAGCTTGATGTTGAACTCGGTGTCACTTCCGTCCCGAGTCTCCGTGATATCCAGAACCTCAGCATCAAATTGATAATTTATCATTAGACACAACTCCCTTCCTTACATCAAGTAACGAAGATAAATGTAAATGCTGGACAGCACAATAGACAGCAGCATTAAAGGCAGCCCCATCTTGGTGTAGTCCATGAACCGGATCGGATGCCCTTCCTTGCCGGACAGGCCAGCTACGATCAGGTTCGCGCTCGCCCCGATCAAGGTTCCGTTGCCCCCGAGGCATGCCCCCAGCGCCAGGCTCCACCAGAGCGGCTCCAGGTTCTGCACTCCCATCTGCCCCATCTCCTGAATCATTGGAATCATGGTGGCCACAAATGGGATATTGTCCAGGAACGCCGACGCTATGGCGCTGAGCCACAGGATCAGCATGGAGGTGGCCAGCGGGTCTCCCCCCGTCCACTTGATCGCGCTTGCCGCCAGCTGTGCAATGACCCCCGTCTCGACCAGGCCAGATACGAGCACGAACAAACCAACAAAGAAGAAGATCGTTGTCCACTCCACCCGACTGAGCGCCTTCTCCATCGTGTGCTCTCCGGTCAGCAGCAGGAGCAGAAATGCGCCAGCCAAAGCTACCGTAGCAGATTCAAGATGCAGGGACTGATGCAGGAAGAATCCGAGAATCGTCAGCCCGAGAATGACCAGGCACTTGCGGAGCAGCTTATGATCGGTGATCAGCTCCGAATTGTCGAGCTTCATGAGACTTTCCTTCAGTTCCGGTGTGGTCTGGATCTTCTTGCGGAACATCCAGACCAGAATTGGAATATACGCGAGCATAATGATGACCACGATCGGGGTCAGATTGGAGATAAATGACATGAAGGTGAGCTCCTTCACCGCAGAACCGATCATAATATTCGGCGGGTCCCCGATCAGCGTTGCAGTGCCCCCAACATTGGAAGCGATAATTTCGGTGAATAGAAACGGCACCGGATTCACCTTGAGCTGACGGGTGATGCTGAACGTGACCGGCACCATAAGCAGAACGGTCGTAACGTTGTCTAAGAAGGCGGAGCCAAATGCGGTGATGAGGCCGAGTACAATCAGGATGCGCACCGGCTCGCCTTTGACTTTTTTTGCGGCCCAAATGGCAATATACCTGAACAACCCGGTCTCTGCGGTGATGCTGACCATGACCATCATACCTACCAGCAGTCCCAGTGTGTTGAAATCAATATGATGCAGGGCCGTCTCCTGGTTGACAATCCCAAACCCGACCATGAGCACGCCGCCCAGCATGGCGACGATGGTCCGGTGAATCTTTTCTGAAATAATCAGTGCATAAATAACTAGAAAAATGCCAATTGCCCAATAAGCCTGCTGATCCATAATTCCCTCCCACGGAGTAGAGTAGTTCCCTGTCTTCTTGAGCTCTCCTATACCGAAAAAAGACAAAAAGAGCCCGCTGTTGGCAGGCTCCTCCGGTGATCTCCGATATTTAAGTCCCCGTAATTATAACAAGGGCAGCTTGAAGTTGTAAAGGTTAATCCTGCGCAGCTTCTTGTTTCGGACCTCCAAGACCAAGCTTCAGGACCAGCGGCTTGATCGTTAGACCCTGCACAAGCAAGGAGAATAAGACCACACTGAAGGTTAGCACCAGAATGCTGTCTCGTCCCTCAAAGCCCGGAGGCAAGCTCAGGGCCAATGCGATAGACAAGCTGCCCTTCAGACCGCCCCAGTTAAGCACCGATTTCCAGGCTCTGGGGAAGCTCTTCATCATAGAGACACTTGTGTACAACGCCAAGGTTCTTCCCACAAGTACGATCAGGATCGCAAGAGCGATCATGCCCCATTTGTCCGAGAAATTTATATTCTTGATCTCCAGACCAATCATCAGGAAGATCAGGGAGTTAGCAATCAAGGTCACGACATCCCAAAAGGAGTTGATATTGGTCTCAGTCGTCTCCGACATGCCAATTCTCGCGCCATAGCTGCCAAAGATAAGCCCGCTGACCACCACAGCGATAACCCCGGATACATGAAAATGCTCGGCGATGAAGTAGCTTCCAAAGAACAGCAGCATGGAGAATCCGATCTCGAGCGGATAGTCGTCATAGAACCGGATGAGCTGGGAGAACAGATACCCCAGGATGGCTCCCACCGCGATGCCACCGAGTGAGAACTTCAAAAAGAGCAGCAGGCCGCTTCCGAGACCAGCCCACCCCATCTCCATGTAAGAAAGCAGGTATACTGAGGAAATCTGGAACAGCACCACCGCAATCCCGTCATTGAACAGAGATTCCCCTTCGATAATGGTGACAACGGACTTCGGCACTCCCAGTGACTTGAAGATCGAGATGACACTGATCGGATCGGTCGCACTCATCAGGGAAGCGAAGGTGAAAGCTACTATCAGGGGCAGGCCCAGCAGATAATAGCTGGATAGCGCGATAATTAGAAAAGAGAGCAGCGTGCCTCCAAACGCAAGCGCCAACACAGGCTTGCTCTGTTCTCTAAGGTGGGGGAACGGCAGCTTCAGCGTAGCGTCTCCTAAGAGAATGGGCAGAAACAGCGAAATAATGATCGCCTGGAAAATGTGAGACTGCGTCACGTAAGTCTCCGCCTCTTCCAGCACGGGAATATGTGTCATCCCAAGCAGAAGACCCACGATCACGAGAGCAATCGAATAGGGAATATTAATCTTCTTCGCAATGGCAATAACGAACATGGAAATAGCCAGCAGAATAAGAAGCTGGATGAAAATTTCATTGAACATATGCATATGAGAGCCCCCTTGTTCCCTGCTTGCAAACGGAAAGCGATTGGCAAGGAACGGTATATTTTATCATAACCAAGTCTGCGGCAGTTCAAGCCTGCCGCTTTGGAGCCAGGTCACAGCGGGTCTGCACCGATACAAAAGAAGACAAAAGGAGCCCGCTGTTGGCAGGCTCCTCCGGTTAATCTCCGTTATAAAATTCATGGTCATTATAGCAAGTACTATAGTGCGGTGTAAAGGTGAATCTTGGGAAACCGGACGTTCTTTATTCGGATGGGGCCGCATATATTTTAGACGGATTCATCATAAGCAGGATACTGCCGGATCGGAGTGAATCAATTTGACCGTGAATAGACCCATTACCGTGTGGGAGGAGCATGCCTTCTGGCTTCCCATTCTACAAGACCATGCTATATTTGTGTTTGATTATCTAGCCCCTTACGAGCAGCAGTGGATTTCAGCGGCCGAGCACTACATCAGGTCCTTTGGAGGCTTGATCGACAGGCTGAATGAAATTCCGAAGGACGAGGATGTCACATCCGAGCGGATGATCGCTTTTGCCAAGGAGGCTTGGCCGGTCGCCAAAGGTTATTACGACCTGGAAGGAAACCTTCAGAGCCAACGGATTAATAATGCGGTTCAAGTCAGCCTGTCGCCCACCTACTTTAACGGTACCCTAAATGAGAACCAGGAGTATCTTCGCCTGCTGTCTTATTATATGCAAGGCCAAACCGCACCTCCCCTATCCCTTGTACAACTGCTTGATCTGTGGCTGGATGATCAGCTAGGCCATGCGATTCTGCTGCGGAACTCCCTTGATCCTATCGAGCAGGAGATCATCCAGCGCATCGACCTATACTCGGCTAAGTTTGAGAGCTTCATAGTTCAGAATCATCAGATGAAAGGCTATCTGCGGTTCTCCCCGCCCGGAATCCGGCGGCAGCAGCTCATGGCTCATGAAGTGGGGGTCACGGTGCTGGAGATGAACAGCTTCATCAGCATGGTGGTGTCCCGTTATCAAAACTCGGAGGTGCTGAATAAAACAACCCTACGGTTTCTGGAGCACCATTTTCCGGAAACGTGTTATTTCATTATTCAGCTTAGCGCGTTCGCTCCCGAGCTGCGGAATGTGGCGATGAACTGCTCGCTTAAGAAACCTTCTTTTGTCTGAGGTGAGATTGATCTTGGAGGAGCTGAGATCAGAGGGCCTGAGATTTTGACTCTTTGGATTTTGGATTGAGGATTTGGAATTTGGAAAGGTAATCTTACAAAAGATAAAGAGACCGTTCCTGCCGAACGGCCTCTCACTTTGTTTTATGACTTTATCTTAAAAGTACTATTTGTATTTAAATGACTTCTGGATAGATGCAGCTTCCCATCGTGGTTATCTCTGGATAATATGAATTATCTTTTAGTGTTAGAAGGAGGCTAAGGAGGCCTAGCGTTCCTAGGAACCAGGAACCAGGAACCACCTAGTTCTACCGGGATAATTGCCTCAGGCATTTGAGGCTAACACCAAACCTTCACTACTTCTGCTCCTTGCCCTCTTCCTTGCTCTCTTCCTTCTCCTTGTTCTTCAACATAAGCTCGATCTCTTCGTCGATTGTCGACTGGCGCCCCATCTTCGCTTCCCGCTCAGCCTCGGCCCAAATCGCCCTGTCTTTGATGCGGTCTACCGCTGTTACGAAGTCACGGTCCTCGGACATGGTCCGATTCGTGTTCAGTTGGGTCAGCGCCGCCCTTGAACGGGAGATGAGCTCATCGCGCTTCTCCTTCGCGGCTCTCAACTCCTGGTTCGCACGTGCATACCGTGCCTTCAGCCCATCCAAGCGGCCTTTGAGAGACACAGCCTCCTCGGCCGCTTCCTGTATTCTCCGCTCACTCTCGTGTGCCTCGCCCAGAAGCCTGCGTGCCAGTTCCAGATTGTCCTGCTGCACGGCCAGCTCCGCCTGCTGCCTCGCCAGTCCCCGTTCAAGAGCAAGCCTTTTCTGGCGCTCCGTCAGCGTTAACAGCTCGGACTCCCAACGGCTTACGTGAATGTCCAGCTCCCGCAGTTGTTCCTGGACCGCCTCAATATACCTGAGACTCATCTCCTCTGGGCTGTCCTCTGACTTTTGATTGGAGAAAAGACCCTTAAGATGCCTAAACACTTCCATGCCGCTACCCGCCTTCAACTATATTAATCTTCGCAATACTGACGTTCATACGCCTTCTCGAAGGAAGGACTGGTCAGAAATTCCCCAGGGGCTCCATCATCACCATACTCGTATACAAAGTGATGACCGCTCGGAATGACCCGCCCAAGAATCTTGACGGAGTGCGCCCCGACTTGGTAGACAGAAGGAAACGGACAGCAGTACCAGTATGAGGTCTCCTGGATGAGCCCTTTGCTGAGCAGATCTTCCACGGTTGTTTCATATTCTCTTTCGATCTCCGTAATCACACAACCCTGCCAATGCTCGGTTAAATCCTCAACTGCCTGCTCCCATTCACCGGCCCGGCGGATTTCTGGAATCGCCCTCTTGGAGGTCACCTTCCAGATATCATTGGAATCGAGCTTGCAGGTGCGGTAATTTTCTATAGGAGTATCCTGAATAATTTCCGGGGCTTTCAGTCCCTGAGCGATCACAATATAGTTGGATAGAGCCATCCAATACTGCTTCTCGGCATCTTCATGGCTTTCCACGGATACCCGCCTGCCGCCAGAGATAATGCCCACAATTGCATCACCGGACTGCTTGCGGGTACGGGCCTCTTCATACAGGAGGATTACATTCTTGAAGCGGTCCTTCTCTTTACGCACCGCCTCGACCTCATCAGCGACCAACTCCTCCATCACAGCTGCGGCACGGCGCAGACCTGCTAAGTGTTCAACTGGACAGGGACTCGGCCCTTCCAGCTGCCCACCCAGCCGGATCGGCAGCAGTACACGGCTGGAGCCCGGGAAGGCTGCTTCCTGTCTTGAAGCTATGATAAGATCCGGGATCGCCCCATACCAGATGTCCGCCTGGTCATGAGTAATCACGGGAATCGCCTTCCGCGCCCCTTCCGGGCCGGACAGGGCGTCCCCCAGCATAGCATCCGCCATCATCTGTTTGCTTCGGGCGGCCTGCATATAGGCCAAGGCAAGCGGGGATGTACAGCCTGCTAGCTCAACATGAAGCTCGTAGACCTGTTCACCCAATCTTTTGTAACTCTCAAGATGTTCGATCGGGCACTTCTTCTGCCCGGTAAAGCTCTCGCGGATCTTATCAAATAACCCCATCTTACTCCAGCTCCTCATAAATAAATGAACGTTAAACTTCTTAAAGTTTATTACGTGAATCTTAGAGGTTTGTTCCAGCATATGGAATGCCTAATGTAAATTCTAACAGTAAAATGAGGGCTGGATAAGGGGCCAGCAAAGATTTAGTTGAACGAATTTACCTGAAATTCGATATCAGTGATGTTTGATGCTTCTGGTAATCTTCGTGTGGCTCCAGCTTTTTAGATTAGGCAATAAAACTTCTATCTCCGACCAGCTGATGAGCTATTCATTGTTAGAAAGTTGGTTAGTCCTTGAAGAAGAGTCTTTATTCAAAGCCAATAATAAAATCATTACAATGATACAAGCGGTACCTATCCATTGGAAAATTCCAAAGAATACTTTTAACCAAAAGACTGTTGTTATAACGGCAGCTAGCGGTTCTACGCTTCCTAAAAGGCTTGATTCTTGAGGTGAAAGGCTCTGTAAGCTTTCTATATAGAACCAAAATGCAATCATCGTGCCAAAAATAATAACAAAAACTAATAATAAATACGCTTCTAGCGTTAAGCTATTAAAGTCCATTTGCCAAGGCGGATGAATAAAACTTAATGCAGAACCACCGATAATCATAGCCCAGCCAACAATGACAAGTGAATCATATTGCTTTAATAAGCGGACGGCATATAAAGTGTAAAATGCCAATGCAGCGCCAGAGAGTATTCCCCATATGATTGCAAGTAACGGCACAGACAGCTGAGAGAAAGAGCCGTTGGTTAATAACAAAAAGCAGCCAATTAAAACAAGCAACACAGTTAATACATCTTTTCTTGTTAGAACAGATTTCTTGCTTAATATTAAGTAAATAATAATCATGACAGGTGCCAAATATTGTAACAGCGTTGCCACCGCAGCATTGCCACTTTTTATGGAGACCATGTAGGTGTATTGAACCCCAAGCATACCGATCAATCCAAAAATCAACAATTGAACGGCTGATCTTCTATTTTTCCAGACCCCAAGGATTTGGGAGCGGTCCTTGCCAAAGAATTGAACCGTTAAGAGTAATATACCTGCAATGAGTAACCGGGTTGTTACAAGCCAATTTACATCAATTGAGTATTGTTGAAAAAGCTTCTTTGCAACCGTACCCCCAATCCCCCAAAATATCGCTCCTGTAATAACAAGAAATAAACCTTTTCCTCTGTTCATGATTGATTTCTCCACCTTAAATATAAATATCGTGTTGTGATATTGTAATATTAAGTGGAACAACCACGAACCGATACTTGAATCGAATCAAAAAGTATAAAAATATTGAGGTAGCATTATGCAAATCAGAGATTTTATGATTGACCAAAGTTTAAAAGAATTAACAGAACACCGCACAGTTGTGTTACCGGTTGCGTGTTACGAAACAAGGATTAACCATAATATTAGTGGATATATCCCCCTTCACTGGCATGATGAAATTCAATTTGTTCAAGTTGTAAAAGGAGAAGCCATCTTTCAAATCAATGAAGAAAAACTCACGGTTCGAGAAGGCGAGGGACTGTTCATAAACAGCGGCTGCCTGCACATGGCCATAGATAAAGGTGATTCGGGCTGTGTTTATATTTGTCTAAATGTTTCTCCACATTTTGTTTTATCACAAGAGCTTTATACAACCTATGTGAATCCCTATATTAAAGCGACCAATTTCCCCTTCTTACACTTAGGCGCAGAGGACAACTGGGAGATAAACATTTTAGAGGCTATTGTAAAGATCAATCAATTGATACAGCAAAAGCCACCCTACTATGAAATCGACGTAAGCACTCAGTTATCGTTAATTTGGAAAAACTTAATAATCAATGGGGTTAAATTAGAGTACGAGCAAGCGGAAGTGTTAAAGAACCATCGAATGAAACAAATGCTAAATTGGATACACGCACATTACGCCGAGAAGGTTCTCCTGGACGATATTGCACGTGCCGGTCAGCTGAGCCGTTCCGAATGCTGTAGATATTTTAAACGAATTTTGAAGAAAACACCCTTAAACTACGTAACCGATTACCGAATTCAAAAGAGCTTAATTCTACTGCAGCAATCCGAATCTAGTGTCACAGATGTTGCTTATCAAGTAGGCTTTAACAGCACAAGTTATTTCATTGATCAGTTTCGAAAGTCGATGAATATGACACCACTAGCATACAAGAAATATAAAAAAGTGAATTAACAAAGGCTCCGTACAATCACCCTCTGAATGAATGGAGCCCAAGTTCTGCTTCAATCCGTAGCCAACAACGAATAGAGATTGAGATCGATGAACTTCCCTTTGGATTTCTCCGACTGTCTTAGGGTTCCTTCATAAGTAAAATGCAATTTCTTAAGCACCTTAATCGAGTTGACATTCTCAGGTTCGACTTTGGCCTCCATTCTATGAAGGCTCAGGCCATGGAAAGCATATTCGATTAGGCATGATAGAGCCTCCGGGATATAACCCTTGCCCCAATAATCTTTATGAAGGTCATAGCCGATTTCGGCTTTAGCATTCTCAAAGTCCAAGGCATTGAAGCCGCAAGATCCAATAATTGTATTCGATTCGGACTCGATGATAGAATAACGGATCGCCTGGTTCTCCTTAGCCAGGTTGTCAAGCAGTGCAATCATCTGCTTGGCCTGAGCTTCATTCGTGAAAGGTTCAATGTTCATGAACCTGGTTACTTCAGGATCAGACCAAATTTCGAATAAATGCGCTGAGTCTGATAGCTCCATCTTTCTCAGCATTAATCTGTTAGTGTGCAGCTCTAAAATCACTCTGCTTCATCTCCATTCCACACGTTTATGGGTTGTATAACTTCTCAATTCGTGAACGGTCCACCGGAACCTTGATATTCAATCCATCGATGTATTGTTTCAGAATCTCTCCGTTCTTGTCAATTGCGAACTTGCCCGAAGAAGCCGAAGAGTCTTCGAGTACCGTTTTAAACGGCCTTATCGCAATTGAATCCGGCGCCTCCTTGAAGCGGTCCAGCACCAGTTCCACGGTCTCTGTCTTTCGGTCCGGATAGATACCTTTACCTCCGATAAGATGTGCTTTCTCTCCGTGATTCCCTTCAACCTCAAAGAACAGACTGTTCTTCTCCGCTGCAGTAAGTTCATGATCGGCATGAATCTTCATTCTGAGAATGGTCGAGATTGGGGAGAACTCTATCTGTTCAAGAGTTACATCCAGCCCGTTCAAATGCTTCGTATCTCCGGATTGTACTGTGACCCGATTGGAATTTTTGTGGACAGGGAGCGAAATGACATACGGCTCCTTGATGCCCTTCAAAGCGATCTTTACCGTTAGATCAAATTCATCAGGCAGATGTGCCGAATTCGCATTAGACAGATCACTGTTGTTTAACACTTGAAACAACGCTGCATCCGGATTAGAGGACGGCCCCCACTGGATCTCCGGCCTGTATCCTCCTGGATAATCCGCTGTGGAAACACCGTTCACGAGCAGGTCCACATCTTGGATAGCTCCTGCCTTATTCCTTGACTCCTGTGAGTTATCACTAGATGTATCCTTCGATCCGGTAATTCCCGCCTGGAAATTTCCGCCTTCCCGCTCAACAGGAAACGACAACAGGGTTCCGTCAAACACTACCTCACGAATATTCAAGGTAACCCCCTCATGGGTATCAAAAGCATTGGAAACCGCGACAAGCCCCTGATCCCCGGCCGTCCGCAATCCTAATTCATCCGCAAGCTTGAAGATTCCCCCAACCACAGGGAGTTGCTTGAATGCCTGAGCCATCGCGTGGGATACGAATCCGCTGCCTAGGATGGCGATCAGCGCTGCTGCCGTAACGGCCGCTGCGACCCTTCCTGGTCTTTGTACCAGCTTTCGGGTTCTCTGTCCGGCAGGCTGGGCAAGCTCAGCTAAAGAAGCATAGACCTGATCCTGCCGCTTGCGGATAATATCAGGAACCGGGGTTTTCTGCTGAGCCTTGGCTGATTCCCGCAGCTCCCTCTCCATTTCAAATAGACTCATAGGACAAACCGCCCTCCTTTCTCTTCTTCACCCAGTCCGCCAGGATGCCTCGTGCCCGGTGCAGCCTGGCCCTTACAGCGCCTTCCGAAATACCCAATACCTCGGAAATTTGTTTAATCGGCAGATCCTGATAATAAAATAAGTGGATGACGATCCGCAGGTTTTCGTCCAACCGGTTGACCGCCTCCTCAAGATCTATCTTTTGATAGTCCTGATAATAAGCACCAGCTTCGCCAGACGCCTCTGGAAGCTCGTCCATAACTACGGTACGCTGCCGGTTCCGCAGCAATTGATTGCATTCATTAATGAGTATCCGGATGATCCAGGTTCTGAAAAATTCCGGTTTTTTCAATGAGGTCAGCGACTTATATGCTTTAAGTGTTGCTTCCTGCATAGCGTCTGCACAGTCTTCATCACGTCTAAGAATGGACTTTGCCAAGCTGTACAGCCGGGGCTCCAATTCCCGTATAATCCGGACAAATGCATCCAGGTCTCCCCGCTGCGCTTTCTTGACTTCAAGTTCCATCGTCCACACTGTTGCGTTCATCTCCTTTAGAAGGGCCCTCTATGGATTAGATGGTTTGGCAGCCTGAAATGTTATATTTCGGTGCAAACCGATAATCCGAAAGACTTCCCGGGTTAAACAAACAAGTTGAATCATTGACACACGGGAGCGGCCTAGTTATGATGTATTCTAAAATGACCATATGGTTTTTTCAAGAACTAATTGGTCATTTGTGTTCATATTTTCTAAGAAAGTAGGTTGCAACAACATGTCTATCGCTCTTGCAGCACCCAACAACGATGAAGACAAGCCATTCTCTATGAAGGATGTCATGGCCCCGCTTTTTGCTGTCATTATTGGGACCTTCATGGTCATTCTGGACAGCACTGTCGTTAATGTCGCGATTCCCACGCTGGTTGATTACTTCCATAGTTCGCTCCATACGATTCAATGGTCTGTAACCGCCTATACACTCTCACTGTCCGCCGTAATTCCCCTGGCCGGCTGGATGTCAGATAAATTTGGCTCAAAGCGGGTATTCCTGGTTTCGATTGGCCTGTTCACCATTGGATCGGTTCTATGCGCATTCGCCCAAACTCCGGAGCAGCTGATTTTTTTCCGGATTCTGCAGGGTCTGGGAGGCGGTATGGTATCCCCTATTGGAATGGCCATGGTCTATCGTATTGCTCCTGCCGATCGGCGGGGCTCCATTATCGGAATGTTCGGCATTCCTATGCTGCTTGCGCCAGCACTGGGGCCAGTACTCTCCGGTTGGCTGGTGGAATATGTGAATTGGTCGTGGATATTTCTGATCAACCTTCCCATCGGCATCTTAGGCATATGGATTGGAAAAAAACATCTGCCCTCGTTCCAAGGACACGAGGCTCCGTCCCTGGATATTACAGGCATAATTCTGGGCCCCCTTGCCTTTGCCTTGATTACCTTTGGCGTTAGCGAAGGGGGCGTAAGCTGGACTTCAACCCGGACCCTAACCGGCTTGATCGCTGGGGGAGCCGCACTCATCTTGTTCGTGCTTTCCTGTCTGTGGAAGAAGCAGCCTCTGCTTGAGCTGAGGGTATTCCGATCCTCCGATTTCACACGCGGCATTGTGACATCCTGGATTATGCAGGCCGCTTTGTTCGGCACCGTGCTGCTGTTCCCGCTCCTGCTCCAGCAGGTCAAGCATTACTCGCCGCTGTCCACAGGGCTGATCCTGCTGCCACAGGCGGCAGGATCCATGATCTTTATGCCTTTGGCCGGCCGTCTCTTCGATAAAGTAGGGGCACGCCCGCCACTTATCGCCGGAATGACACTCATCACCGGCGGGTTGTTCGCTATGTCTTGCCTGAAGTCCGACACGCCACTTGCGATTCTGATGGTCATCTTATTTCTGCTCGGCTCCGGCATGGGGCTGTCCATGATGTCTTTGAATACGCATGTATTAAATGCGACTCCGCGCCATCTGGTGAGCAGGGTCACTCCGCTTACCAGCGCTTTGCAGCAGGTGGTGGTTTCATTTGCCATCGCAGGGTTTACCGGCTACCTGGGGTCCCGGATGACTACACAAATGCATAGTGTTGGCGCAAAGATAAATCCGCTGGAATCCGGGATAGCCGCCTTTGGAGATACCTTTCTCCTTGCTGCATGTGTTGCTTGCGCGGGACTTGTGCTGAGCTTTTTTATCCGCAAGCCCAAACCTGAGGTTCAAGAATCCGCTCGCGCGTAACTTCATCACTGATTTATAGGAGGAAGCCCCATGATCAAGTGGCTATTTCATTCCAATACACTGGTCTTGATCCTTGTCCTGTCCTTATTGCTGTCACTTATCGCAGTCGGGTTATGTCCCATGAACATTCCCATTCACTTTAATGGGGGACAAGCGGACCGATTCGTCAATAAATATCTCGGCTTGTTCCTGTTTCCAGTCTTGATGATCCTGGGGCTGGCACTGTACAAGATGAAATACAAAGCGGCCTGGGCAGTATATATCTGTTTCGCGCTCCATCTCTACCTGCTTTACAATGCATTAATTTGAAGGCAAACTTATAAAGTTACAGAGAATATTTAGGAGGTTTTTTGTTTGAGATTGTGGGAGTTCGTTCTTATTTTGCTTATTGTAGGTTTATCATTCATGTTCATATGGAGACCCAGGCTGATTCGAAGCCTGCGGATGTACGCAGCCCCTCTTCTCGGTGCTGCGGGAATTGTACAAGTGACGGTCGAAGGCTGCAGATGGCAGATGATCCCCGCCTATGTGGGGGCAGTCGTGCTGGCCGCCTGCATTCTATGGGGGAAGCCGGAAGGAACCAAACGCAGCCGGAGAATTGGAGCTGCCTCCCTGGGGTCTGTTCTATTCCTGATCTATGCCGCACTGATGACTGCACTGCCTGTGCTTTTGCCCGTGTTCACCTTTGAGAAGCCGACCGGCTCCTATCCAGTGGGAACCACGGTATATCACTGGGTTGATTCACAGCGGGCCGATGAATATTCGTCCGATCCGAAGGCCCGCCGCGAGCTGATGGTCCAGATCTGGTACCCTGCCAGCCCAGCTACCGCTGGACCGACTGAGCCTTATAGCCGCCATGTGGGAGCAGTTACGAAAGGCCTCGAGAACGCACTATCTTTTCCGGCATGGACGCTTAGCCACTTGGGCCTGGTCAAAACGCATGCTTATGACGATGCCGTTCTGTCCAATGCCGAGAAGCGCTATCCAGTGTTGATCTTTTCCCACGGCATGACGGGCTTCCGCAATCAGAATACGTTCCAGGTCGAGGAGCTCGTCAGCCATGGATATATCGTGGTGGGCATCGACCATGCTTATGACGCAGCGGCGACAGTCTATCCCGATGGAAGGGAAGTCCTGCTGAAACCAAACAACCTGACGGGCTTCGATCAGCTTGACGGACATATGCCGTTATGGACAGGCGATGTGTCTTTTGTGCTGGATCAACTTGAGCTTTTGAATAAGAAGGATACATCAGGACGGTTTACCGGCCGCCTTGATCTGGGCCGTATCGGTATGTTCGGGCACTCTTTCGGGGGGGCAACGGCGGCACAAATGCTGATGAAGGATTCCCGCATCCAGGCTGCTCTTAATATGGACGGGACGCTATATGGGGAGCCGATGCCGGAGACAGGCTTGGGTAAGCCTTATTTGCAGATGAGTGGGGCCAAGAGCATCGATAGAGCCGTGTTTGAAAGCTCGCTGGACCAAGCTGTCGCCAAGAGTGGAAGAAGCCGGGAATCGTATGAAAACTCGTGGAATGAGACGGTGAAACGCAGGACTAATGCCTTAAAAGGCGGAGGGTATTCTATGACTATTCCACATACCTCCCATATGAGCTATACGGACTTCCATCTGTTCTCCCCTCTTCTGCAAGAGAAAGGCGAGAAGCCGCGGGAGGTTCATCACATCGTCAATGAGGTAAGCTTGGCTTTCTTTGATCGATATGTGAAGGGCGGCAGCGCTATATCCATGTCAGACCTGTCCAAGAAATACCCGGAAATTCATCTGACTCAGACCGCCAGCGGAAAATAGTACTCATCTTAGAAGACGATATGTTTATGGTGGATGGCTGTGGCAAAAAGCTGTATGATAGATACGATTTTCAAAGGAGGCAGCAATACATGAGTATGCTGAAGGAAAAGATTCTACAATCCGCCATCCGCCTCTTCGCCGAGAAGGGGTATCAGTCCACGTCCATCCAGGATATCGCCGATGATTGCAGCATCGCCAAAGGCTCTCTGTACAAGCATTTTAGCTCGAAAGAGGAACTGTACATTAATATATTGGAGAAACGCCAACAGGCGATGGTTGAGGCTGTGGATCGGATCAGGAGAATGCAGCTGGCTCCAAGAGACACCTTCTTGGAGGAAATCGCATATCAGTTCGATTTCTATGTCGAGCACGGATACTATATATCAAGGGATCACAATGAGCTTCCACCCGTCAATAATGAAAGGATCGAAACCGTCATTAATCAGATCCGCAGAAACATGTTCCTGTATTACGGCGACATTCTGAGCCGCCACTACGGGCCGGTTATCGAGGATTGGAAATGGGATATGACCGCTATGCTGAGCGGTTTGATACGGGAGTATACCTTTCATTTACTGTTTGGCCATAAACCGATGAAGAAGAAACAGCTCGCTTTGTTTATTGCCGAAAGGATGGACGATCTTATGCAGGGTCTGCAAGCCCGTTCGTCCACCCCCATACTGACAGACAACCTTATGACGGAATATCTCCAAGTTGATCTTAAGAGGCTGTATATCTCTTTAAAAGTTCGGAGTGAGGCCCTTATAGATATGGTCTTGTCCATCATTCCTGATATAGCAGCACCGAATCAGAGAAAAAAAGAACTGCTTGAGGTTGCCTCCATGCTGAAGGACGAACTCGCCAAAGAGCAGCCGAGGAGCTTCCTGCTGCGGGCTCTGATACGCGATCTCGAAGCTGAAAGCGAGCTTTCCTTCTACATGAATCAACTGCAGCAGTTCATTTAAAAGACCCAAAACATCCCGCTGCGGAATCCCCTCGCAGCGGGATGTTCATTTAGTTGCTTATTTTATCTTCAGATTCATCTCCAGGTCTTGGATATACTCTTTCACCACATCACCCTTGTCATCTACCTTGAACTGCCCACTCGTGGCCCCCGGCTCAGCAAAGACTGGCTTGAACGGCTTGACCGTAATGGATTTCAGGGCTTTTCCTTGCGTATTCAGAAGGAAGTCGTTGTACATCACTCCCTTAGCTCCGTTCTCATCGGTGCCTCTTCCGCCGGAGATCGTGTCGAGCCGCTTGCCTTGATCATCATAGAAATCATACAGGATAGTCGAGTTCGCTTCCTGCCCCTTTACGATCAACTGTAGGCGTGTTGATTGAGAGGTTACGCTGGCTTTCTTGAGTGTCATGGAGAGGTCGCCTGACTTTTTGGTCAGATTCGGGCTTAGCTTCAGGGCACTTCCGGCCTCTTTTTGCACCGGAATGTCCAGGGTATATAACTCGTTCACACCCTCCAGCTTAATCTTCGCTGTAAGCTTGAACTGATCGGGCAGCGCTTTAAGGCTGGCTTTCTCTCCAAGCCAGGTGGCATCCGCCATACTGATCAGCACCTTGTCCTTTGTGGAACCGGCTTCCCAGCTTAAGCTTGGCCGCTCCCACAGATTGCTGCCGCCATACGTATTTACCGATACTCCGTTAATAAACAACTCAATTGTTGAAATTGCGCCCTTTTCCAGGATGCGCTCGTCCTTCTGATCATCCCACTTCGAATCGGTGATACCGCCAATGAGTCCTTTTCCATCCCTTTGCACTTCAAGAAGCACCACGTTGCCGTCATATGTTACCTTGGAAATTCCAAGTGAAATATTCTGGTGGCTGACACTCTTAACCCCAGCCTTGTTCGTGTTGACAGAGGCGGGAGCAGTTTTGGCCGTGGATTTTTGAGCTGGCGCAGCTTGCGCCGCACCCCACACGCCACCTCCCACAAGAGCTCCAGTCAGTACAGCGGTAGTCATCACTTTATATATGGTTTTCATCTTATAGTTCCTCCTAATGGTTAGTACTTCTTCTCTCTGAGGGCCCTCTATAAGATTAGATGGATGTGTACTCGCAAAAGTTATATGGCTCAACAAAAAGACTGGGAATGGTCACTGGGTAAGGAAGTCTAGAGCATCCCTCCGCATCGTTGGTGCGGCTGATTTGGTGGGTGCGCCCACACGCACAAGCATCTGGATCGTGCCCCCACGGGCAGCGTAATCCCGGTGGATGCTGTAGTACTGCCGCTCCATCTCCGGGTATTCCTCCAGCACTTGACTGACCGGCTGCATGACGAGGCCGAGACTGTGTGCACTTAGAATTAGACGACTGTAGAGCATTCCAGCAAGAACCTGCTGGGTTCGGCTGTTGCCTTCGGTAAGGATCATGGCATAGGCTGGAGTATGCCCGGCAGCGGCTTGGGTGGATCTGATTATCATATCCGAAGAGGCCTGCTCATTATTAAGAAAAGGGAATATCGTAATCAAGCCCTGCATCATGTGCTTCATAAAACCTGTCGTTCCCTGTCCTTCCAGGGAAAAACCATAACGGTATCGGTTCTTCTCATATTCATTCCCCCGGAATATCCGGCGGGATTCCTCGTTAATCCGGTGTACACCGGCCTCAATCGCTGCTCCTGTTACAGCGTATTGTCCTAAGCGCTCTACGTTACTTGAATCCTGGAAAATATGCAGAGCAACGCCTGCTTCTTGCCGGGCCCTCTGCAGAGCATCCGCCTGCCCTGGTGATAACGGGGTGGCCTCGTACGGCTCCCGGTTCGTGTCAGGCAGGTACATGAACGGGTACAGCGGATTCTCCTGCGGCGGAGCTTTCGCCAGTGTGATTTTGGCAACGGGCTTGGCGCTCATGCTTGCCTTCAGGTCCCGCTCATCATATTCCCCTTCTGGGAATAGGGCAATGGTAGTCTTATATCCAAGCTCGGCCCCCGCGATCCTTATGTACTCCAGAAAAGTCCCTTGGGAGACCATCGTCTGACGCGCGAAGGGGTCTACTTCAGGGGTTAAACGCTTCGCATCAGCATACAGCCGGAAGACCATGTGATCCTTCGGATCAAGGACCACCTTCCATGGTTGCATATTGTGTCCGTTGGCAGCCAAGATGCCATGAGAGACAAGCTTGACCCTTGGGTCGCCGAATTGCTTGGAATAGCTTTTGTTCCAGGGCTCCAAATATCGGGATGGGGCAAAAATCCCACTTGTAATAAACAGGACAGCCATACAGATGGCAGCCACGGACAGAATTATAATCAAGATCATTAACATTTTATTGTTCACCGCTTTATTAATCATTCTCACTTCCTCTGGATCTATCGCTCAATAGACCGGATCAACAGATCAAAAGCACCGGATACAAGCTGTTCCGGGTCTGCCTGGTGGTAAGTCTTGATATAGCGACGCTTCTTCTTCGCGGTTCTAAAGACACCAAGCACACAGGCCCACAGAACGAGAGCTGTATTCACTGGATCGATATCAGCACGGATCACACCTTGTTTCTTGCCATCTTGAAGTATGCCGGTCAAATAACCGAGAATCCGCTCTCCCAGCCGATAGCACTCCTCCCTGGAATCCTCTGGGACACTCTGGTCGAAATCCATCTCCCCGTTCTCATATTCCATAATGGCATCGAAGTACGCCGGATACTTGTTGCTGTATTCATACAGAGTGCTGGCAATTTGCCGCAGCTGCTGCAAAGCTGATTCGCTGCTGGTTGTCGTATGTGGGAGCAGCATCTGATCCAGCAGCTTGTAGCCCCGGGTCATAATTTCAAAATAAATCTGTTCCTTACTGTTGAAATAAACGTAAACCGTTCTTTTGCTGAACTCTGCTTCTTTAGAAATATCGTCCATCGTGGCTGAATGATATCCTTTGCTAAAAATGATTCTCTCCGCCGCATCGATAATTTCATTCCTGCGAACCAGTTTCTCTCTATCTTTCCGTTCTTTCGTACCTATAACCAACACCTCCTCAGTAACTCTAAGTACACTAAGTAAACTATAAGTTTACTTAGTGCCATTTTAGTATACCTTTAAATTCAAGTCAACTGGGCGGGAGTTGGAAGGAATCATGCGAAAAGCCGCAGCTCCTTATATAAGGACTCTGCGGCTCCAGTTACTAGACGAAAACGACGTAAGCTGTAAATTAATTAAAGTTAAGAACCCCATTCAGATCCACCAAGCCTAAATGATAGGCTTTTTGTATCGCTTCATAACGTTGGCGCGCGAATAGGCTCGCCCCATTTTGCTGCTCGTAGATTCTATTATAGTCCACTTCCTCAGACGGTGTGCGGCGGGCCAGATTAGCGTGAAGCACTTGATTTCTCTCCATCGCGCTCATAAACTGCTCAAAACTCATAGATTGGGACGAACGAGTCGGGATTCCCCTCTCTTCATTCTGTACCCGATTCACAATTGTCAATTTCGTATACGCGGCAAATTCAGGTGTAAATTTTCCATCAACAACGGCGCTAATTGCCATAGAAATACCTCCTTTCCGTTGAACTCTGGAAGGACGATAGATCCCTCCATAAGATTAGATGGATGAGATCCCTAAAAGGTTATATTTTCCTGAGAAAAAGTGGACCAGCTCAGTTAACCCAGCTTTCTTTACACCTCTCCCAAACATACAGATATGTTTAGCTACAACAACCATTGCTCGTCAATAAAAGAAAACCACGAAAAAGAGCAGTTGCCTCATGGCATGCTGCTCCTTTTTGACATACTTATCGGACGTATACCCACGTATAAAATGCCCTTAATCGTTATAAAATAGCCAAAACTAACGAAAAGGGGGGCTGTGGAAAATGCTCCGTTTTTATATGTTTGTATTATTGCTCACACTTAACCCCTTTGAAAATAAAAACTCATTTCCCGATCCCTCCCTGCCTATCGTGGCAGATCAGGGGGATTTCGCTATCGAGGTTTATCCTTCTAACCACCGTTTGGTTGTAAGGATGAAAGACCGCACAATTAAAAAATATACGATCGCAGTCGGAAATCCATCAACTCCAACCCCCATTGGAGAATACCAGATCGTATACAAAGGCAAGGACTGGGGTGCTGCGTTCGGGCCACGCTGGCTGGGTCTGAATGTTCCTTGGGGAACCTATGGCATACACGGCACGAACAAGCCTTATTCCATTGGACAACACCTCAGTCACGGATGCATACGTATGCGTAACCGTGACATCATGGAATTATTCGATATGGTTCCTGTCGGAACAAAAGTCACGATCTATGGTCATGTCCTGGGTGATCCCTTGCAGGATGCAAGAACACTTGCGGAGGGAGACGTCGGCGCAGACGTTCAATTAGTGCAATCCCGACTGAAAAGTGCCGGATATTTTACCGGTATTTGTAATGGCAAATTTCGCTCGGATACAACCATAGCCCTCAAAAAGTTCCAAAAGGATCACAAGCTTGTGCAGAACGGAGTCATCTCATCCAAAGTATATGAAGAACTTGGTCTCCTTGAATAATTGGACAGCCAAATATTAGAGCCCACCCTGGCTTCTTGTCCTATTTAGCACCCTAAACTCCTTGGAAAGATCCAAAAGGTTCCAAGTTCCCGGTCTGATAATCACTTACCAGCTGCTGCATTTTTTCCACCGTGCCGTCTTGATGGGGAACATGAAGGGAAACGGTCAAACTTGTATCGTTCAAAACCTGAAATGAAACAAAATCAAAATTCAAAATCCCGAGATTCGGACACTGCAGCGCTTTTGGTGCATCGATGGCATCAAGAACCTCCTGAGAATCCCAATATTCCTGAAACTCGCTGCTAGCTTGGCACAACGCCTCGAACTGCCCAGACCACCAAGGGTCGTCAGCGTGCCTGGCATATTCAGCATGAAATTTTGCGGCGATCCGCCTAGCATGCAGTTCCCATTGATCCCCTTTGATGTAACGAAAACGGGGAGAAGTAAACGTCATCCACACAAAATTCCTCTCCCTTTCAGACATAGCCGCGAGATCCCCATTCAGCGCGCAATAAGCATCATTCCAAGCAATAATGTTCATCCGTGCATCCATGACATTTGACGGGGACAAATTTTGGCTGTCCAAAAAGCGTTGAAGCTCAGGTGTTACCTCAGAGGTTTGCTTTGTTTCGATCAAGGGGATTTGCTTACGGGCGAGATAATACAAATGCCTGCGTTCCGGTTCATCAAGCCGAAGCACTTCTGCAATTCGATCAAGAACCTCAGCGGATACGTTGATATGGCGCCCTTGTTCCAGGTAGGTATACCAATCCAACCCCACGTCTGCAAGATAAGCCACCTCGCTGCGGCGAAGCCCCGGTGTCCGTCTACGCCCGTTCTCCGGCAGTCCCGCTTCCTCAGGAGTCATTCGTTCCCGGCGCATGCGTAAAAAGCGGGACAATTCCTCATAACGGTCCAATCTGTTCGACATGATCCCCATGCCTCCTATCTATTGATGAACATAGGATTCGCAATCCTACGATAACCAGATCTCTTCCTAGCCTCGTCAGGTCCATATACACTAGTCTATGTTCTCCTTAGGGAGAATAGCAAGAATGGATGAGACAATGGTGATCGGCTAAAGCCTGTTCATATCCATTCTAACCAATATGACTGAGGTGATGAAAATGAAAGTAGCTGCAATTGTCGGAAGCTTTCGCAAAGAATCCTTTAACTTAAAGTTAGCCTATTATATTCAAAACCGTTATAAGCACCTGTTTCAGTTGGATGTATTAAATATTCGGGATCTACCTTTCTACGATCAGGATATAGAGTCTGCTCCGCCGCAGCCAGTTATCGACTTTAAGGACAAAGTCACTGCTGCCGACGCAGTTTTATGGGTCACTCCGGAATATAATTCGACCATTCCCGGGGTGATGGCAAATGCGATTGACTGGTTATCCCGGGTCAACCAGGTCATGATCGGGAAGCCCTCATGGATTGTAGGGTCCTCCATGGGATTGTTGGGATCGGTAAAAGCGCAGGGCCATCTGCGCGACATTCTGTTTGCATCCGGCATTTCCTCACCGCTACTGCCGGGAAATGAAGTGTACATCGGCCTTGTTCATGAGAAGTTTAATGAGTCGGGTGAGCTGACAGATGAGCCTACCATTAAGTACCTTGACCTCGTAGCTGAAAATTTCGTGAAATGGATGAAGGAAATTTCCCAGATGAAACAGCTGGAAAATCAAGTATAAACATAAGACAGGGAGGAAGAAAGATGTTTGAGCATATTGTGCTTTTGAAGTTCAAGCCCGAGGCTTCCGATACGGAGAAAGAAAATGCAGTGAATCGCGCGCAGGACTTTAAAGAGAACATTCCGGGTATCGTAGATCTTAGCGCCGGGATTAACATGACAGAGGAAACAGAGCACATGCAGGGCTTCACGCTAGGGATTAGAGTCACTTTTGAAAATCAGCAGGCTTGCCGAAATTATATTCAGCACCCTCTGCATCAAGATTTTTTGCAATCCATTGGACCACTTGTTGAAGGGATTGTCGTTATGGATTACCCGTTTGCTTAACGAATGCTCTATATAAAAGCACTCCTCTAACAGCGTCAGGTTGTTATATTTCACCTTACTGCTGTTAGAGGAGTGTATTAGCGTGACCTCAATCATACTGGGGTCACGCTTTATTCATATTCCTATCCCTTGTTCTTACTGTCCTAGGCAGCCCCGAATGCCGCTCTAATGGCGGCACCGATTCCTTGCCCGCTGCAAGACTCTCCACCCATAGGACAAGTACAGCTAAGTTCTTGAACGAGCTGTTCGCTTCAAGAAAGCACGTCTACCCGGATACCTGCTGCAGAGGTTCTTCATGAGCGCATTTCTTGGTGCCAGACGGCCAAAGAACTCGCTGCAGAAGAAGACAGACAAGACCAAAGAGCAGAACGAGGAGACCGAGAACAAAGAACACTACTTCCACGCCGAATCCTCTGATCAGTAAACCACCGGTCAATGGAGCCGCGATCATGATCGTGCTGGACATCATGTTCTGGATTCCGAAAATCCGGCCAGTCATGTCTTCCGGCGTTTCTTTTTGCAGCACGTAATTGTTGGTTACCATAAATAGACCGTTGCCGATCCCGATCACAAAACCCAGCACAAGGCTCCAGATCTCCGGGGAGCCGGGACTCAGCAGCCCCATTGCGCCGATGGCAATCCCTATCAGGACAATGCCACCTCCGATCCCAGTGCCATAACTGATCCGGTTCCGGCGGTTCAAAATCATAATGGTGGCTGCGGCACCCACTCCGGTGGAAGCGACCATCCACCCCAGCAGGGATTCGTTATCCGGTGCAATTTCCCTGTAAAGCGTGGGAAACTGAAAATCAATCATAAGAATAACCAGGATAACGGTCATATTCACGATCAGCGTGCTCAGCAGAATCCGGCGCTGCAGCAGCACCGCCCAGCCCATCTTCCATTGTTCCATGAAGCTGAGTCTGTGCTCCGGACCGGCACCCTCATCCGAACCGACTGCTGCCTGTGGAGCCGTAAGATTCTCCTCAATACGGCGCAGCGTAAACAGAAGCAGACAGGATATCAGGCGGGTCACAGCGTTCACTAGAATGCACAGCTGCGGGGAAAGCACGGTCAGGACGACTGCCCCCAGCAGCGGGCCGGCGATTTTGGAAAATTGGTTGACGAGGCCATTGTAGGAAGTCGCCTTCAAAAGCTGGTCTTCACGGACCACCTGGCGTGTCAGCGCCTGATGTGACGGGACGCGGAATACGCCCATGGCGGCACGCAGCGCCAGAAGCGGCAGCAGCCAGGACATGCCGGGAGCAAACAGCAGCAGGACCGTCAGGACAGTCTCGGCAGCATCGGTGAACAGCATCAGGTTGACCTTTTTCCAGCGGTCCGCGACGACCCCAGCTAGCGATCCGAGAAGGATGCCCGGAAGGGCCATCATCACTGGAATCAGCGCGATCATTAAGGGGTCCGCCTGCCAGCGGTAGGCGACCAGAACCTCAATCGCAAAAGCATCAAACCATTCGCCGAACGAGGAGATGGCGTAAGCCGTAAACATTTTGGCATAGATACGGTTGGCCCAAACCGATTTGGCGGACGGCTGCGGCTCAGTAACAAGGGCTTGAGACATCAAAAATTCCTCCGTTAAGTAAGAGTGTGGTACTCTCACTGTAACGAAGGAATATCAGAGGAACATCAGACAGCGTCCAGAATGCTTTCAATTTTTTGTTCAATCAGCGCTTTATAAGTATCCAGTTGAACATTCCGGTTATATTCGGCGTATTTCGCGGCAAATTGGCGTTGAAGCCTGGGCTCCTGTACCCGCTGCTCCAGAAAAACCAGCGTCTCCCGGATCGAGCCGACGATCAGCGGCACGTTATGTGTCATCTCACCGACCTCAATGCCGTAGTTCAGGGCAACCGCGGCCTCGGAGTGTTTTCCCTGCCGGAGCAGCAGCCGCCCTTTAAGGCCGTGATACGCGCAGATTTCCCGCAAATACGGGGTTTCAGTCAACATCTGTTCGACTTCGTCCGCGCAGCGTTCGGCTTCAGGCACGTTGTCTGCCCCCAGGTGGACATATATTTCCGACATTTTAATATGGACGTTGAAAATGTCCAGGTCTCCCTCAGCTTCCCGAACAGCCTCGTATGCCGCCTTAACCCGGGCCAAGTCCTCTTCGACCCGGCCATTGTCGGTGTACAACCCGATAATATTCAGAAGCTTCAGCTCCCGCTGATGGTCTTCCGGACCGATGTTTGCAGCGATGGTGCGCTCGAAGTACTCCAGACATCTTTTCGGCTCATGGTAAAAATACAAATAAAAGTGCAGCAAATAGTAAAGCTTGCTCGATAGCGGATATTTGGTATCGTTCAAAAACCAGGCGATATCCGCCTGTACGTACCGGATAAAGATCAGGTGAGACGGCGGCAGCTCAAAGCCGAGCAGGTCCTGCTGGCCCGCCATCGTAATCATCGATTTACATTGGCCATACAGAAGGTATTTGTTCATCAGCTCCCGCATTTGAGCCTGCAGCTCGGTATCCTGCATCGAAGGATTGCGGAGATCCGGTTCTTTGACTGTCAGGCTGTAGCCATAACCGCGCACCGTGTTCAGAAAGATGCGGGTGCTCCAAGGACGCAGCTTTTTACGCAAACGGTAAATATGGTCGTCGACCGTCCGCTCCACCGGATATTCCAGCGGCCATACCCGGTCCAGCAGCTGTTCCCGGCTGAAGGCCTGACCGCGGTGGCTGTATAAAAATTGCAGGAGCGCATATTCTTTGGCCAGCAGAGGAATACGCTCTTCCCCGTAGCTGACCGTGTATCCGCTTGGATCAAAATCCAGCTGGGCCATTGCCCTCCCTCCTTCTTTCTACCGAGCTTCTCGGCGATCGGATTTCCAACCTTTTCTGTTATTTAAGCATATCCGTAATTCGCCGCACAATAGGGCAGCGGGGACGACTTAACGGCATGGAAGAGGTCGGGCAGAACTGTAAATAAGGGATTTGTCCCTTATACCACACTGACGTATGGATTTTCTAGACCCTCCTTGGTTTGGAAGCGCAGAACAGGCTTTTTTGCGCATAAAAATACTCCTCTTACAGAGTCAGGTTACTGTATTTCACCTTCCTGCTGCAAGAGGAGCATATCAGCTTAACCCATAAAACTGTGGTCACGCCAGTTTATACTAAGTGCTACTATCTCTTGTTTCTCCGGTCGAAAGCAGCCCCGAGTGCCGCTCCTACAGCGACACCAATCCCTATTCCGGCTGCAATATTCTTCATCAATACTCCGAGTGCGGCTCCAATTGCAATCCCTAAAGCGAGCCCGCTTCCGTAGGTCTTTTTCATAGGTGCTCCTCCTTATTTCCAGCGATTGGGTACCTAGCCTATGAACCCCTCAAACGGCTTCACTATACTGCTCTCCCTTTCCTGGTAGCTAGTCAAGTCCGTCGCACACTCGCCCTTAGAACTTGTAAGCCTGCATAGCTTTGCGGACTTCCTTCCAAGTCGGGCGCTTCCCGTACATAAGTACACCGGTACGGTAGATCTTTGCGGACAGCCATCCGAAGAAGAAGATCGAGATCAGAAGAATCAGCAGCGACAGACCGACTTCCCACATAGGTGTATCACTAAGTCCTGCCCGGACCAGCATCGATACCGGGGAGGTGAACGGAATATAGGACGCTACCTTCAGAATCATCGAGTTCGGCGATGAAGCGCTGAACGTTCCGATGTAGAAGGAGGCCAGACTGATCATGGTGATAGGCATAACTGCCTGACCCAAATCCTCGGTACGACTGACCATGGAACCAATCGCCGCGAAGAGGGTTGCAAACAGCAGATAGCCCAGTATATAGAACAGCAGCCCGTAAACCAGCACGCTCAAATCCAGTTCGTTAATATTAATGCCAAATTGACTGAATGCCCCTTTATTGTGTGGAAGCATGATGTTCACGGTAATTACTACTGCAAAAACAGCGATCTGCAGAATGCCGATCAGGAACATGCCGATAATCTTACCGAACATCTGTGTGACTGGGGCTGCACTGGTAATCAGGATCTCCATGATCCGCGAGCTTTTCTCAGAGGTGACCTCGGATGCGATCATATTGCCTGTGGTCACAGTGGTCATCCAGAACAAGACCATCATGATGTATACAAAAATATAATTTGCTGTGTTCATTTTCCCTTTACCAGAGCTTGCCTGTGACCCGCCGGATTCGCTCTTGACCTGCTGGGTGTCAATCTGAATCGGCTGATTCAGCGAGGCTACCTGGTCTTCAGTCAATAATCCCTTGGTAATGTACTGGGTCTTCACGATCTGAAGCCCGCCCTGCAGCGCGGACTGGAGGCTCATGCCCAGCTCGCCGTCCTTGGAAGTGTACACGGCTTCAGGAAATTGTCCTGCCGGTGCATCCTTGAACTGCAGGTATCCGTCAATTTTTTTATCCTGAATATCCTTGCTCAACTGCTTCTCATCAGCCTTTTCGTATTTAACAATCTTAAAGCCGATTTTATTCTGCTGCGAAGCATACTGTTCAAATCTTAACGCGATTTCCGACTGGCTGCCGTAGACCAGCCCGATCTTGGTCTGGCTGCTGCCGCCATCATCCCCGGTAAACAATTTAATCAAATAAGGCAAATTAATCCCGATTGTCATTAATATGGCTAAGATCAGCGTTGTGACGACAAATGCTTTGGTCTTCACCTTGTTCCAAAATGTAAAGCCAATTACCGTACCCAGCTTATTCATTGGACTCACCCACCTCTTTAATGAAGATTTGATTTAGTGTTGGCTCCTTGATTTCGAAATGCTCCACTTCAGTTTGGCGCATGGCATGGGACAGAATTTCTTGCGCGGCAGTTGTCTCGGTGATATGGATCAGATAACCGCGTTCATTCTTCTCCACCTTTCTCACACCGGCAATGCTCTCCAGCCCGCTAACTTCGCCAATCGTATTCAGCACAATCTGCTCCCGTGGATAACGCTTCTTAATCTCCCGGATATTCCCCTGCAGCACGGTGTTAGACTTATGCAGGATTGTGATCCGCTGGCACAGCTCTTCGACATGCTCCATACGGTGAGTAGAGAACAGGATGCTGGTGCCGTTATCCCGAAGCTCTTTGACCGTGGACTTCAGCACTTCCACATTGACTGGGTCCAGACCGCTGAATGCCTCATCCAGAATCAGAATCTTCGGAGAGTGAACCACCGCTGCGATAAAGCCCATTTTCTGCTGATTCCCTTTGGACAGTTCCTCTATCTTCTTGTCGTAATACTCAGGCACCTCGAATCGGTCCAGCCAATAACGCAAGCTCTTGTCAGCCTCCTTGGCGGACATTCCACGAAGACGGGCCAGATAAATAATTTGGTCGCTCACCTTCACCTTCGGGTACAGACCGCGCTCCTCCGGAAGATAACCCATGCCGTGCTGAAGCTCGCTGCTGTAGTCCTTCCCGTGATATTGAATACGCCCCCCGTCCGGATAAATAATACCAAGCACCATACGCATGGTCGTCGTCTTGCCTGCCCCGTTGCCGCCGAGCAGCCCGTAAATCTCGCCTTCCTTCACATCCAGGGACACCCCGTTAACCGCTGTCTTCTCCCCATACTGCTTAACCAGATTATCAATAACTAGTGGTTGTGCCATTATAAATCTCCTCTCTTCCATTTGATCTCTTCAGGCAGGTTGCCTTTCATCCATAAGGACAAAATATCCTCAAGCTCCAGCCCCCGGCTTCTCACGATAGTGATGCCGCGCTCTGCAAGCTGATCTTCCAGCGTGGTCTGGTTCTGAACCAGGAGCCGCCAGGTGGATGGCCCATCTTCCTCAGCCTCAAGGATATCCTTAAGTCCCTCAAAGTTCTCCTTGTCTCCCCGGACCCAGATCTCCCGCCAATTTCCTAAGAGGACATCCTTCTCCACCATGCCCTTGACCTGGCCTTGGTGGACCAGTGCGATGTAATCCGCGAGCCGCTTGACCTCATCTACAATGTGCGTGGACAGCAGAATCGTCAGCTCATCCTCCTCCATCGCACTGCGAAGCACTTCGATCATATGCTTCCAGGCAAAGGGGTCTAGTCCAGATGAAGGCTCATCCAGCAGCAGCAGCTTCGGCCGGCAGGCCATTGCGGCGGCAATTTCAAATTTGCGGCGCTCCCCCTTGGACATTTTACTCAGCTTGCCCTTCTCCGGCACCTCAAACTTCCGAAGCAGGTCTTCAAGCTTCCACTGATCCCAATTGGGATACCAGCGTGCCCGGAATTCGGCAGCTTCCTCTACGGTTTGGGAATTTTCATCAACGATCGGGGCTTCAGGGACATACCCAATGGACTGCCTAAGCTGCGTGGGCAGTACCCCGGCGACCGACTCTCCGAACCACTTGATCTCCCCTTCATCCGGGTGGAGTGTCTGCAAGATCAGATTCATAATCGTGCTTTTGCCTGACCCATTGGGCCCTACCAGCGCCACCACATAGCCGCAGGGGATATCCAGATTCAGAGGACCGATCGGCTTCCTTCTGCCCTTCTTGCGGATTCCGTTCAGCTGTACCGCCAAGCCTTCTGTCATTTGCCCTCTCCTCCTCCAGATTCACCGTGATATTTTCTCTTCAATATTTGTAAAAATAACGCTCTCAGCTCATCTTCCCCATACTGTACGGAAAGTCCGACATCTACCGCCGCTTCCACCGCTTCCTGCACCACAGCTTTGCGGTACTCCGTCCGTTCCCCCTGATCCACCTTAGCTACGAACGTGCCCGTTCCCTGCCTGGTGCGCAGGAAGCCTTCATTCTCCAGATCCTGATACACCCGCCGGATGGTGATAACACTGCAGTTCAAGCTGCCGGCAAATTCCCGGATGGAAGGCAGCAGTGTACCCTCCTCGATCTGCTCACTGACAATGAGAGAACGGAGCTGTGTCTTGATCTGGTGGTACAGGGGTTCAGCGCTATTTTCATTAATTTGAATGGGAATCCACACCTTCCGCACCTCACCTTCAGTTCTCTATATCAACTGGAGTGAACCAAAGATTACTGTAATCTCTCTTCTTATCAGAGTTCTATATGATGCGAATCCGGATTAAGGTCAATCCATACGTGCACGATAAAGCCTCCTTAGGTTCATCCCTATGTCCATTTTGCACTTCTTAGCCGCTGACAGCGGGTTTCCAAGGTAAGCTGATCTATTCAGCATCCCGTTTACGTCTTATGCCAAGTCTCGAACTGCCAGCTTTCTAAGTATGATTTTGCTGTTGATGCCAATCAGCAAGCCTCCTATGATCAAGCTTCCCCACATCACCGGAGATAGTAACCCGTATTGTTTTGCATAGTCCATCACAAATCTGACCAAATTACCGCTAAATGCTTCAACAATAAAGGCCAGGCTGGCTATAATGCCGTTAGCAATAAAGCTCACCCACATATATACAATGCCGCGCTTCAAGAACTCAAAGTACATGTATCCACTCGTGATCATTAACCCGTATCCTATCCAGGTTAAGGCGAAGGCAAGGTATGCACTGAAATTTGCATCTCCCCAAAAAGGGGCGGAGAGCCATAACATCAGCCCGAAGAAAAAGCAGCTGTTAAACGAGAAGGCAAAGATGGTCTGAAGCAGCCTGGCCTTAATTACAGCGCTAAGGGGAATCGGTAGCATTCTGTAGTAGTACAGCATTTGAGTATAGGAATCATCCTTCAGATACCGGAAAGACCGCCTGCAAAACGTGAATCCCGCAAGCGGAACAAGCAGGAGCAGCATGAAATCACCCAGCGGATTTATAACGTGTTTGGCGCGATCATCTGAGCTAAAGATAAAGCTCGTAGTTAGTCCCATATACAGCATGAAGAGTACGTTCCATATGAGGTAATACCGCCCTGTCTTCAAATCCTTTAAGAAAATATACCAACCGTCTCTCCAAGTACCCAAGGTTAATCAACCTCTCTCTATGTTGATTCAATAGTGATTGTCTGAGTGTGTATACACATGTCTCATGTGTGCTTAGTGTGTATGTCTTTATACACAGTATAATGTCCATAATTAACCATGTCAACGGCATGCCGCCAAAAAATAAAAAAAAGACCGGCGGTTACCCGTCGGTCTCTTCAAATCCGTTAACTCTCTTTGTTACTCATTTTAGGTCCCAAAAATGGCATCAATCATCGGTTTGGTGTGGCCTCCTGGATACATCACATACAGAAGGATATATACAGCTACCCCTGTAATAGCAGTGAAAAACCAAATCACAGCAGTCGTTCTTCCCCACTTGCGGTGTTTGGCGAATTTCTCCTTAAAGGCCAGCACAAGAGTGGTCAAGCCGAATACAGCGGCCACCGTTGCAAGCACAATGTGGAAGATCAGGAACACCCGGTAGTAGATCTCCAGATCAGCCGGGCCACCCCAGTTCGTATTCCCGACAAAAATTGTTCGTGATGCATAGATGATGAAGAAGATTAACGCTGCGACCGCCGCCGCAATCATCACCTTCTTATGGGCCTCCCTGCGGCCCTTAATAATCAGTCCCCAACCAATAGCCACCAAGATCGCACTAATTACGATAAAGGAAGTACTGATTGTTGGAAACAGTGTAAACATATCCATCTTAAGTTCATCCTCCTGTTCGACTTACGGCTGGCCCTGTCCTACAGTTCCCTGCGGACCGGATACCAACTCGTCTTCCCCATCATCTTTATTCTCCTGCTTGTACCAGCTCCGGAACACGTAGGCCAGCATCGAGGCAAAAATGATCTCCTGAATAAACTTCATGAGTATCCCGCCAACCTGCTGATCCACGTGGGTGTCAAGGTAGGCGAAATAGCCCGGGCCTCCAAAGGTCTTAAGCAGAGCAGATGGATCTCCCGTTACACAATAGCCCATTGCCTTCGCCCATACCGCCGGATCATTATAAGTTGCATACAGGCTGGTTGAAGAGAAAATAATCAGACCACATGCAGGCGTAAGCAAGACCATGTTGATTGCGATATAAGCCATTTTCCGCAGACCTTTGATCTCGGAATGCTCCGGAAGCGGATTTACCAGTGTCCACCACATCAATACCGCAGCAATGAACAGAACCACATAATACAGCCGGTGAACACCAAAATGAAGCATGACATAATCATGTACAGCCGGGATGTGGTAGAACGAGAACAATCCGTTGAACAGCACAGCGGCTACAATCGGGCGCGCAAGAAAGGATAAGCCCTTCAGCGGGTTCACCCTCAGGATTGCTCTCCACAACCAATCTGGAATTCCCAGCATCAAGAGCGGCGGAGCGATCAGATAAGTCAGCGCCATGCTCAGCATATGGAAGCTGAACATAATGTGCCCGAGCAGGCTAATCGGTCCGCCCTGAGCCAGATACAGAACAAGCATTCCGGCTGCGAAGGCCATCTTGCGGCCCACAGGAACGGGTTTGGCGTCCTTAAAGCGTTCACTAAGTGGCCCCACCAACATTAGATATCCTGCGGTTATTAAGAGAATTACAGCCAGGAACAACGGGCTCCATAAGTCTCTGAAGTTAAAATACTCTAATCCCAGCATACCAAACCCTCCATCTCTGCTGGCACGTATTTACTGTCGATTGTGTGACAAATGTCTCACCGTACAAAAAAGAGGGGGCTGTCTGCCAGCCTCCCCTCTATTTTACCACCAAACTAAGTATAAAGCTGTTAATACTGTTGCCCCGGCTACAAAGAATCCAAATGCCAGGAACAGGATTGGAATCAGATGTCCCTTATCCTTCATATGCATCCAGTATCCAAGCTGGACAAGAACTTGGAGGATGGCCATGACCACAAGCAGAATGATGGTGAACGATGTATTCACACCACCAGCAGCGACCGTAGCGAATGCAATCAGAGTTAGCACGATGGAGAAAATAAACGCGATAATATGTTTCTGGGGACCTTCCGTGCGGTGTCTGTGTCTTACCGCGCTCCCCTGGTTCGTGTTATGCTGCGACATGTCTTAACCCACCTTTCCAAGGAGGTATACGACGGTGAAGATAAATACCCAAACCACGTCGATAAAGTGCCAGTACATAGCGGACACATACACCTTAGGCGCAGTAACCACCGTAAGGCCCTTCTTCGCAAGCTGTGCGATCAGCAGGGATATCCATACGACACCAAACAATACGTGGGCTCCGTGGAACCCAACCAGCGTATAGAACGCCGAACTGAATGCACTTGTGGTCATACCGAACTTCTCATGATTCACATATTCGTAGAACTCGTAAATTTCGAGTCCCAAGAATCCAAGTCCAAGAAGCACAGTAATTCCGAGCCACAGGGAGAGGGCCTTCCTATTTCCCTTGTGCATGGCTTGAATAGCAAATACACTTGTCAAACTACTTACCAACAGGATGAAGGTAGCTGCGGCAACCGTAGGCAGCTGGAACAGCTCATTAGCCGTTGGCCCATCCGCGGCCTGCTCACGTAGAGCAAGGAATGTCGCGAACAATGTACCGAAGAGAACGGACTCACCGCCCAGGAACAACCAGAATGCGAGAATCTTATTGCGGCCTTCCAGCGTAGCTTTCTCCGGCTCATGGGGAAGTGCCGACGTTACTTGCTCAGCATGGGGTGCACTCATGCCTTAACCCCCTTCTTCTCAGTAGTTTCCTCCGGATCAATGTGCCAGCCATGATCGTCGTACAGCGAACGGATCACCATACAACCGAAAGTGACCACAAGACCGATGCCTAATACAACATATTGATGATACATAAATCCAAGACCAGCTACGAAGATACCTACCGACATCACAAACGGCAGTATGGATGCGGATGGCATATGAATTGGACCAACCGGTTCGGCTGGCGTCATCTCCGTATGTCCAGCCATCTTCTCTTTCCAGTATGCATCCAGACCACGAACAAGCGGAATTTGCTTGAAGTTATACTCTGGAGGAGGTGAAGGAATCGACCATTCCAGTGTACGGCCATCTTCCCAAGGATCGTTAGGCGCATTTGCCGGCTTGGTTGATGTAATAATGACATTCAGCAGGAATACCAATACCCCAACGGCCATTAACAGCGCACCGATCGTACTGATCAGGTTCATCGTATCGAAGCCCTGATCCCCCCGGTACGTAAAGATCCGGCGCTGCATTCCGAGAAGACCCAGGAAATGCTGCACGAAGAAGGTCATATGGAAGCCGATAATGAAGAACCAGAACCCAACCTTACCCAGCTTCTCATCAAGCACACGTCCGAACATTTTAGGCCACCAATAATGAAGACCCGAGAACAAACCAAGCACCAGCCCCCCTACAATAACGTAGTGGAAGTGGGCTACTACGAAATACGTATCATGAAACTGATAGTCCGCCGGGGCGGATGCCAGCATGACCCCGGTAACCCCACCCATAACGAAGGTAGGAATGAAACCGGAAGCATAGAGATTCGCTGCGGTGAAGCGGATCTGTCCACCCCACAGCGTAAAGAGCCAGTTGAAGATCTTGATCCCTGTCGGAACCGCGATCAACATCGTTGATATGGAGAACAGGGCGTTAGCCACCGGTCCCATACCGGTTGTGAACATATGGTGAGCCCATACCATGAAGCCCAGGAAGGCGATCAGGATCGTTGCGAACACCATTGAACTGTAACCGAACAGGCGCTTGCGCGCGAACGTCGGAATAACTTCTGAGATGACACCAAACGCCGGAAGAATAAGTATGTACACTTCAGGGTGTCCGAAAATCCAGAAGATATGCTGCCAAAGTACCGGGTTACCCCCATTGCCTACTTCAAAGAAGTTGGCGCCGAGTATCCGGTCAAAGCTTAGAAGTACAAGACCTACTGTAACAGCAGGGAATGCAAACAGAATGATAGCGGAAGTAATAAAGGCCGTCCAGGTGAACATTGGCATCCGCATGAAGGACATGCCAGGTGCGCGCATCGTAATGATCGTGGCCAGGAAGTTAATCCCCCCGATCAGTGTGCCGAGACCTGCTATCTGCAGACCTACCGTATAGAAGTCTACCCCGTGCGATTCACTGTACATGGTAGAGGACAGTGGCACATAAGCCGTCCAGCCGGCATCCGGCGCCCCACCCATGATCCAGCTGATGTTGAGCAGAAGTCCCCCGAACAGGAAGGTCCAGAAGCCAAGCGAGTTCAAGAATGGAAAAGCAACATCACGCGCCCCGATCTGAAGCGGGATAACCGCATTCATCAGCGCGAAGATGATTGGCATTACGCCAAGGAAGATCATGGTCGTACCGTGCATGGTAATCAACTCATTAAAGGTCTGAGCTGATACAAAATCGTTCATTGGTTTAATAAGCTGCCAGCGGATCATCAAGGCTTCGATCCCGCCGATTCCGAAGAATAAAGCCCCGGCAATTAAGTACAGGATACCGATCTTCTTGTGGTCAACCGTTGTTAACCAATCCATCAGCCCTGTATGGCGCTTGACACTGTGAGCGTGAGCCAAGGTTTGTACCCCCTTTAAAAATTCCTATCCGAAATGCGCCGTGCGGTAAATCATTGGGTCTTTAATTTAGAATTTGCCAAGTAATCGGCAATGGCGTCAATTTGTTCATCGGTCAGCTTCAGGTCTTTCTTCGGATTTGGCATCTTGTTCCCCGGCTTTACAGCCTGAGGGTCTTCGAGCCATGTCTTCAGATTCTCCTTGACCGTTCCGTCCACACCGTTGACCAGAATCCCGGCAACCGATTCGCGTCCGCCGATTCCTGTCAGATTCGGTGCGGAAGGTCCACCCTCACTGCCAATCGCATGGCAGGTCAGACATTGGTTCTTGAGCACTTCGGCAGTTGCCTGTTCAGCAGGCATAGCCACCGGTTCCTTAATCGCTTTCACCCAGCTGTCGAAGGCAGCCTGACTAACCGCTTTGACTTTGAATTCCATAAGACCGTGGGATTGTCCGCAAAGCTCGGCACATTTGCCCAGGTACACGCCTTCCTTATCCGCAGTAAACCAAGCATTGTTGATGGCTCCCTCCGGATTCGTATCCGTCTTGCCCGCAAGTGACGGCACCCAGAACGAGTGAAGCACGTCAGCGGTCTTTAATTGAAATGCGATTTTCTTGCCGGTTGGAATCACAAGCTCCTGTGCGGTGGTTACCCCGTATTCAGGATAGTTGAACTCCCACCAGAACTGGTGCGAAGTTACTTTGACCTTAACCGCGTTCTTGTCATTCCAATAGTTCTCCCCATACGCGAATACCTTCTGCACGGTTGCGATCCCCAGAATCAAAACCAAAATCAAAGGGATTACCGTCCAGAGCACCTCAAGTTTGAAGTTGCCTTCCACCTGTTCCGGGACGTCTGTCTGTCCGGATCTGCGGCGAAAACGTATCCAAACATAAGCCGCAATACCGAATACAATAAGCAGAACGACAATCATAATGGTTATGGAAAGCTTCATTAAATCAAATTGCCCCTGTGCCACGGGTCCCTGAGGTCTAAGTGCCGACAAATCCTCGCGACCACAAGCGGACAACAACAGCATCAGCCCCGCAAACAAAGGAAGGAGCCGTTTCACAGCCTGCCACCGTTTCATCATTGATCTACCCCACTTTAACGTTTGTCTTCCGATTCATCACAAGTACCTCTTCCCCAAAATCAGGAACCAATCGACCTGCTTTATCACGGAAACTGCTATCCTGTCAATTCGAACAATCACTAATTAAATATATGATTAGTACACACTTTTGTCAATGATTCAAGGGTAGTTCACAGAATGTTCAAAATTGAGAAAAGTCGCGCCGCTGCTGGGTTTGCAAGCGATTTCAGCTCTGTCTTTTTGCCCATGTCTATGATTTGACAGGGAGTCTCGTCCCATATTCAAGGTCTGAAATTGCTAGTTTCAAATTATGACATATTTTTTAAAATTTCATCTCTTAGACTATGAAAACATATGAAAAAAAGAGAGTTGCCCCTCTTTTAATCGGTCAATATTTGAACCCCGTCCTTGAGTATGGCAATCGTATGCTCGAACTGAGCCCCTAAGGATCCATCGGCCGTTCGGATCGTCCAGCCGTCATCATCCCAGAATACCGCCCCTGTCTCCCCTATGGTCAGCACCGGTTCCACGGTAATCACCATACCGGGCCTCAGCAGTGTCCCGGTTCCCGGTGTGCCGACACTCGGCACATTCGGGGGCTCGTGCAGATGCCGACCTATTCCGTGGCCCACAAGCGGCGTCACTATTCCAAGTCCCGCAGCCTCGGCTACCCGCTGAATCGCGCAGCCAATATCCCCTGTCCGGCCTCCGGCATGGGCTGCGTGTATTCCTGCAAAGAGAGCATCACGTGCCTTCTCCAGCAGGTTCCCGGCTTCCGGCGCCGGGCGTCCCACGGCATAAGACCAGCCGGAATCGGCCAGCCAGCCATCCTTATTCACTACAATGTCGATGGTCACAATATCACCGCTCTCCAAAGGACGCTTATCCGGGAATCCGTGGCATACCACATCATTCACCGATGCACAGGTAGCGTATGGGAATCCCTGGAACCCCTTTTGTTCCGGTGTGGCCTTATGCCTGCTCAGGAAACTTTCCACAAAAGCATCCACTTCCAGTGTGGTAATACCGGGGGCGAGCAGCTTCCCGATTTCCCGGTGGCACTCGGCCAGGATCCTGCCTGCTTCACGTATCCGCTTAATTTCCTCATCCGTCTTCAGCTTTCCCTTCAATGAACAACCTCCCTTACCAGCCTCCTCTTGGGAGCACTTATCTATATGTATGCCGGACATGAAAAAAAACCGCCTGTCTGCAGGCGGTTTTAGGCTTAAGCTTATATTTGGTAAGGCTTTATTTCTTCATTTAACTCCGGTTGTTACGAAACGGACGAATCCAATTTTCCCATTTCGTGCTCAACCAGATGTGTCAGTTCTTCTTCATATCCACCCATTATGCGGTATTTGCGGACATATTCCTTCACAAATTTCTTAGGATCTTTGGGCCGGAATATCCGTGTCATCTCCAGCAGACTTTCTTTTACTTCGTTATGACCTTTCGTTGCCATAGTAATTCCCTCCCAGAACGCTTGTAGTTAATGCTCCGATTTTGAGAATGCCGAAAAGATCTGCAAGTAACATCATATGGTGGTTAGTGTGCGCCGGCGATTGTGGTCATAAGGTGAATCTTACAGCCACCAGGCAAGCTTTGGCTAAAAAAAATAAGCCCCAGCCGTCCGCGGTTCACAGGAACATAACTCTGCCTTCCGGCAGGCATCTGACACTTTAAATACCCGATCACAACCCTGCTGAAACAAGCTGGGCAGCCCCTTGGGTGCTTTAGGGCGGTCTGTCTGGTAATGGATCCGGGTATCGAATTACCTCCTATCCGTTTCCATTGTATCATATTCACCAAAGCGTTTCAGCTTTCCCTGTATCCACACAATATTTATTACACTCCCTTAATATAACGAAGTGTTTAAATCTAATGTTTATTCCATATAGTTTATTTATCGGGCAAGCACTGGGTTAAGATAAGACTAAACGGGTAAGAAAAAATATATTTAACTTATTTTTGTCTAACCTAATCTCGTCTAACCGTGGAGGGCCCTTTGAATACTGAGCATACCCCTATTCTAATTTCGGCCGCAGCTTCTATTCCAAGCTTCCCCATCGGGGAGCCAGAGGAGACTGATACGGACACACGCCTCCTTGATGCAGCACATCAGGCGATATGTGGAAAGTTTCCGCGGATGCACAGCTTTCTCGTGGTTAGAAACGGCAGGCTGATTTATGAGAAATATTATAATAATTATCATCCCGCTTCCCTGAACGATCTCAGGTCCGCAACGAAGAGTTTCATGTCTATTTTGACAGGAATTGCAATTTCACGGGGAGAAATGCAGGAATTAGACCATCCCGTATGGAATCAAATATGCAAATTCGCCCCCAACCGGCCGGACCCGCTGTGGAGCAACATTACCCTCCGTCAGCTTTTAACCATGACCTCGGGGCTCTATTGGCAGACCGGCTCTAAGCTTGGGGAGAAATTCATCCACCGCTTCCACCGGAGCCGAAGCTGGGCCAAATTCATTTTGCGCCTTCCCGTTCAGGAGGATCTGCTGGGAAAGTTTATATACCGAAGCCCGGATTCCCACATGCTGTCCATCTTATTGACGGAACATACCGGAATCAGCGCATTTGAGTATGCCCGGTTCCATCTGTTCGGACCGCTCGGCATACAGCATGCCGGATGGTCGGCCTGTTCCGAAGGGCATACTACAGGCCATATCGGTCTGTCGCTCACCTCACGTGACATGGCCAAGTTCGGACTGATGTGCTTAAGGGGCGGAACATGGGAAGACAGGTGTATCGTACCCGGGGCCTGGCTTCAGGAATCCTGGACCCCCCGTTCGCAGCCTTACTACAGTTATGGACGTTATGGCTATCAATGGTGGACCGACACCGAGAAAGGCGTAGACTTCATCTACGCCCATGGACATGGGGGACAGCAGATCATTCTGATCCCCGTAATTGGATGCCGTGGTCGTATTTACAGCCGACAGTAAAGTGAGCCGCTTCAGGAACCCGCGTCAGCTGCTTGGAAGCTATGTGCTTCCAGCCATGAAGATGAGCCGCCAAGGGAAATAAGCTGCCAGATGCCAAGAGGAGGAAATGAACGTCATGGATTCAATTTCACCGAAAATTATGATTCTGTATGCCAGCTACGGGGATGGCCATTATCAGGCATCCAAGGCGATCGAAGCCTGTTTTCATCATAGAGGGGTCCACAATGTCGTACTCATTGATCTTATGGCGCTAGCCCATCCTCTGATTAACAACCTGACCCGTTTTATATATATTCAAAGCTTCAGAACCCTCCCGGCGGTCTATGGCTGGGTGTATAACATCACCAAGGATATGCAGCCGGATAAGCCCTTTGCTAATATTTTGCACTCCTTCGGTATGCGCAAGCTTGAGGAAATGATCCGGGAACATGAGCCAGACCTGATTATTCACACCTTCCCACAGCTGGCCATGCCCAAATTAATGAAAAAGACCGGGCTTTCCCTCCCGATCGTAAATATCGTGACTGACTTCGATCTGCACGGCCGCTGGATTCACCCCGACATCGACCGGTATTATGTTGCTACAGAGGATCTGCGTCTGGAGGGAATGGAGAGGGGCATTCCTGCTGAACGGATTATTGCCACTGGAATTCCAATCAAGCCTGATTTTGACCAGACCCATCAGCCCGATCCTGAAGTCATTCAGCACTTGGACCCCACGAAGAAGACCGTTCTTCTTATGGCTGGAGCTTATGGGGTTATGCAGGGCATCCGGGACATTATCCAACCGCTGCTGGATAGTCCGAATCTTCAGGTCATCGCGATCTGTGGTAAGAATACCGAGCTGGAGCGGGGGCTGAAGAGCATGTTCGGCGGACACCCGGGACTACAGGTATACGGCTTCGTTCATCAGGTTGCCCGCTTGATGCAGATCTGCGACTGCATTATTACGAAGCCTGGAGGCATTACCTTGTCAGAGGCGCTTGCCAGCCGGCTTCCTGTATTCCTGTATCGTCCGGTTCCAGGTCAAGAGCGGAACAACGCGCTGTATCTGGAGAGCAAGGGCATTGCCTCGATCTCCTATGATCCGAAGACCTTAACCGGACAGATCAAATCGCTATTTGCGGGCGAGGAGCAGCTTGAAGAATGGAAGCTGAAGATCGATGCTCTCCGTAAACCCAATTCCGCGGAACGTATTGTAGGCGATATTCTGGAGATGTGGTTCTCTACGGACGCCAGAACGACAACCTGGGCTCCATCCGACACCAGGCCTCTGCCTGTTGGGGCCCATTAACGGCTTCGTGTGCATTTAGACACGGTTTCTCTCCCCCAAGTTCTGGATTTGCCGCAGCTGCATACATTGTAGAGGGAAGGACAAGTGGCGGTAGCTGCTTCCTTCACTGACTATGGAAGAGGGTGCGTTGCCTTGTCACCATTCAGATCCTCTACCGGAATACCCGAGAATTTGGCCGGCTTTCTGTGTTATTTCATCCCACTGGTTGGCGGCGCGGTAATGCTCGCACTGGAGAAGCGAAGCCGCTACGTCATGTTTCACGCGCTTCAGTCCATTATGCTGTTTGGTTCTCTTATTGTCGGCTGTACAGCAGCGGGATTCGTTCCCTTAATCGGAGCCTTTGCTATCCTGATCCTGCAGCTCACCGGCGTAGTCTTATGGATTGTTCTGATGCTGGCTTCCCTGCAGGGCAGGTTCTATAAGGTTCCTTATATTGGCGACTTCGCTGAAGATCAAATGCGCAAGTTGTGAGCTACCATAAAATCTGTGGCGGACTTCCAGATGTAGTACCCTTGCCCCTATTTGATTACTTTCCGCTGCGGACATCCGTACGTACTACGCCGATATCCGAGGCATTAATCGCAATCGGATTCCCTCCTTGCCCGGTTTTGGCTGAAGAGGACTGACGAACAGTTACAGAAATCCGTTTGTTTTTAAAACTCCGTTTCACCTGACCCATCTTGGCTCACCTCCTTTTTTTCTGACCTGCCTTTGTCTTGTTATCACCCTTGCCCTCGAAAATCTTTACATTCAGCGCATTGCTGGCAAGCACATTTCCACTGTCCGCGGAGGCCCGCGCCGCTTGTGATATGTTGATCACGATGTAGCGATTCTTTCCTATTTTATATTTGTAGGTTGTGACCTTGGTCTTGAGCATTCGTCCCTTCACCTCGCTCCCTTCATCTACCATTCATATGTACCGGGAGGACCGGCAGTATCAGCAAGTACCAAGCTGTAATGCAAAACAGGCTTATCTCCCAGACCAAGGCCAAACACAAAAAACCGCATCATCCCGAATATGGGATAATGCGGCCTTTAGCGTTATTGTACTGCATTTTACGCGGCGGAAATATCCTGATCCCCCGGCTCATTCTGGGCACTGGACTTACGATCTGCTGGATTACGGAGTCCATTAAAAAGCAGATTCATAATAATTGCCGTCACACTGCCGGCAACAATCCCGTTGTCCACCAGGATACGAAGCCAGCTTGGCAGTTGATCGAACAGCGTCGGCACCGTGGTCACGCCCAGCCCCATACCCACGGAGCAGGCAATAATCAGAAGATTCTCATACCGGTTCAAATCGACCTGATCGCCCAGCATCCGGATGCCGGAGGAGAGCACGAGCCCAAACAGCGACACCATGGCTCCACCCAGCACTGAGGTTGGAATGATCTGAGTCAGGGCGGCAATTTTCGGAACGAAACCGATGACCACCAGCAGGCCGCCAGCCACCACAATCACATCACGGGTTTTGACCCGGCTCATCTGGACAAGACCTACGTTCTGCGAATACGTGGTATACGGGAACGAGTTGAACAATCCACCAAGCATAATAGCCAAGCCTTCGGCCCGGTAGCCCTTGGCAAGGTCCTTGGAAGTAACGTCCTTACCCACGATTTTGCCCAGGGCCAGAAATACGCCTGTTGATTCCGCCACACTGACAATAGCGACCAGAATCATCGTAAGGATCGCGGACAGATGAAAGGTTGGAACTCCGAAATACAGCGGCTGAACCGCATGGAACCAACTGGCTTCCTTCAAGGCCGTGAAATCAACCTTGCCGGCAATCGCGGCAACCACCGTTCCAATAATCAGTCCCAGCAAGACAGAGATTGAACGGACAAAGCCTTTGGCGAAGCGGTTAAGCAGAATGACCAGCAGCAATACGCCGAAGCCAAGTCCGAGATTCAGAGGACTCCCAAACTCTGGATTCTGACCCGGGCTTCCGCCACCGAGATCACTAAGCGCAGTAGGGATCAGCGTTACCCCGATGATCGTTACCACAGAGCCGGTGACCACTGGGGGAAAGAAGCGGATCAGCTTGCTGAATACGCCTGCGAACAAGAACACAAACAGCCCTGAAGCGAGAATCGCCCCATAAATGGCCGACACGCCCATCCCTTTCTCGGTCCCAATCGCAATCATTGGCGAGATGGATTGAAATGCACAGCCGAGCATCACCGGAAGCCCGATGCCAAAATATTTGTTTCCCCATACCTGCAGCAGCGATGCCACCCCGCACGCCAGCAAGTCAATAGCGATAAGATACGTCAGCTGCTCCTGCGAGAGATTGAGTGCATGTCCAACAATCAGCGGTACGATGACCGCTCCGGCATACATGGCCAGCACGTGCTGAATACCCAGTGAGAGTGTCTGAACCGGGTGTCTGTTCTTCTGAAAAATCCGTTCTCCTGCCATGATCCAAGTTCCCCCTATGAATTAATTACCTCTTCTGCAAAAGTGACCGTTCCGTTCTCCAGCGAAGCGATGCGTACGAGCGACTCCACCTGATATCCCGCCTCCTGAAGCAGTCTTCCCCCCGGCTGGAACGCCTTCTCAATAACGATGCCGATGCCGGCCACGGTAGCGCCGATCTGCTCCACAATGCGGGCGAGACCGAAGGCGGCTTCCCCGTTAGCCAAGAAATCGTCGATAATCAGCACCCGGTCTTCGGGGCAAAGAAACTTCTTCGACACCGTGATTTCATTGGTCTCCTGCTTGGTGAAGGAGTACACCTTCTCGACCAGAATGTTGTCCCGCAGGGTGAGCGACTTATGCTTTCGTGCAAAAATCATAGGCACATCCAGCTCAAGAGCCGTCATAATGGCCGGAGCTATACCTGAGGATTCAATCGTCAGCACTTTAGTAATCCGCTCACCGGAGAACCGGCGCGTGAACTCCTTCCCCACCTCTTTCATCAAGACCGGGTCCATCTGGTGATTCAGGAATGAATCCACCTTCAGCACCTGGTCACTAAGAACAATCCCTTCCTGCATAACCTTATCTCTCAACAGCTTCATTTCCACTTCCCCCTCATGTTCTTTGGACTGCAAGCCATCTTTCTCCGGTTGAACCCAAAAAGCCCATCCCCCGCAGTTGGGGAATGGGCCGTTAAATCAACGAAATGATCCATTCCACCCATATGGAAGGAATAGATACAACGTTTTTCCCCGTAGTCCGATCATTTCCGGTGATCTGGTAGAAACGTGCAGGCCCATTCCTGCACATATACGAGAAGATATCCATCATCCCCTAATGAAAGGGAAATGAAAATAGTAATTTGGTTTCATTCAATGTTAAAAAGTATAACTAAAGACCGCCTAGAAATAAAGAGGTATTTCGTGGCGATCCCAAAAAAAATCAAATTTCGACAAACTGATTCTTATCAGCCGCATTCTTCCATATAGAAAAACTGTTGCCCTTGTCCTGCATTCATGTACAATAGACAGCGTGAACCGGAATTATACCTTATAAACGACATTATCTCATTGGATTGCTAAAGGAGAGAAAAGAATTATGGGTTTTATCAAGGAATTTAAGGAATTCGCTGTCCGGGGCAATGTCATTGATCTGGCTGTCGGGGTCATTGTCGGGGGCGCCTTCGGCAAAATTGTAACCTCCCTGGTTAATGACGTGCTTATGCCTCCAATCGGCAGAATCCTGGGCAACGTGAACTTCAAGGATCTCTACTATCCGCTGGATGACGTAGGCTCTCCCTGGCCATCCCTGGCTGCGGTCACCGCAAAAGGCAAATCCGTCATTGCCTACGGACAGTTTATTAATACATTAATCGATTTTCTGATCGTATCCTTCTGTATCTTCCTATTGGTCAAGGGCATCAACTTCATCCGTCGCACGGAAGAGGCTAAGCCCGAGCCGGAAAAGACGACAAAGGAATGTCCTTACTGTCTGTCCGATATTCCCGCCAAGGCTACGCGATGCGCGCACTGTACCTCCATCGTTGAGGCAGAGGGGCAGCATGTGGACCGTTAACTGTTAGGTCATCAAGATCAAGGAACAGGAGAATCAAAAAAAGTCTGCCTGCAGGCATACCATGCCCGCGGACAGACTTTTTTGATTATTTTGCACCCAGCCACTAAAGAAGCTGCGCTGCTTAAAGAGGCTTCGACTGCGGAGGAAGCAGATTGGAAATCACCGATTTCAAATTCCGATCATCCGCGTAGGTCTCCTCCCCAGTATCCAGGCTCCGGATACGGATTTCTGAATAATCAGCATCTCCATTTACCGGCTTGAAGATCAATTTTTCCCGGTCGGACAGCCTAAGCTGGTACCCCATGTCCGAGAACATGCTTAGGAAATCCTCTTCCGTCGGCGCTTTGCCTTCAGCAAGCAGGATGAGTCCACGCAGTTCCTTTGTTTTCTCCGGATGAATCACATCAAAATGTACGATACATTCCATGGCTAACACTCCTTAACCGTTATCCTCTATAGCTTGAACTTGAACAAATGGGCTGAGCCTATTAGGGCTCCAGCCGGTTAACCTAGATCTGTTCAGATCCACAGTGAGGACACCACTTGGTCCCTTTGGCAAGCGGAGCAGCGCAGATCTGACATTTGGTCATCTCGTCGGTATCCGGATAGCGCTCCTTCGCCTGCTGAACCGGTATTTCCACATCAAGGCGTGGGTCCTCCGCAGGCTCGGAACTCAGAACATTCTCCTTCCAGGTCCGGATGCGGCGGTCGAGTTCAAGCTGTCGCTCGCGCTCTCTCTCAAGCTCGCGCCGGCGGCGCTCTTCTTCTTCAGGACTGATCACTTCCTGCTTGGGAGCGTATTCCGGCTCAAGAATAATCGGATCGATATGAACCGCCTTCTCTTGGTACGAGGAAGCTACTTCTTCACTGGCAGCCGTCTCTGTCTCCCCAGCCGATTTCCGGGCTGGAGCTCCCTGCTCTTGATTCTCAAGTTTCTTCCCGCAGAACGGACAGAAGACCGCTTCTTCAGGAACTACTTTCCCGCACACACAGAGACGCTCATTGCGCAGAGCGGCGATCTTCAGTCTGACCTCATCCTTCTCCTCGTTAAGAAGATCACAGGTCTTGGCCAGATCCATCATTTCCTTCTCTGCCTTCGACATGTCCGAATCGCGGTATCCTTCGTAGAAAACCTGGCCCATACGCTGGAAGTATATCCCCATTTCACGCTCAATATTAGAAATTTGATTATTCAGCTTGCTGATCTCAACCGCGTTCTGGGCCTTTTCTGTCGCTTTGCCAGCACCTTTTTTAATCCGCTGCAAAAAATCCATAAACGTTTCTCCTCCCATTTCCCTTTAAACCTTCCCGAATTGAAAGGCGGCATTTGGTACCTGAATGTCTTATATCATTCACTATGAAATGAAACGGATATCCATGTCAAATTTCATCCGAAGTAATTGCTCCGGCTCCTCATCCCACCTATCCGTATTGTTCCAGGAACTTACTTCATTCAAACCGTTAATTACATTAAATTATAAATAATTAACCCAGTATATCATTCATCCCGTATATCATACCAGATTTCCCCCATTCAGGGAAAACGGCTGATTCAAAAGCTGCGGGCAGAGTGTATTAAAGTATAAAAATGCCGGGAGTGAATGCGATGAATCATGCTAAAACCCGTTATTATGTATCGGTCACTCATAATTTAATCCAAGACGTGCCGAACGAATCGGCCGAGTATGAAGTGGATCTGAGCGACGAGCAGCTTGGTATACTCCGGGATAAGCTGGATGATCTGGCCAAGGAGGACGAGCATACGCTCAAACGTGCGCCTGTCCCGTATAAATCAGCTGACAAGGACCAAGCAACCGATGACTACAATGACAAAATTATCGACGTGTATACATTCTTACATGAGATCGGGGATGAGCGGACACGGAAGGCTATTGAAAGTCTTGGGGTGCTTGGTAAGCTCGAGAACGCGGACTATGACCATCCGGGATACGGCGAGGGTTCCCCGACGAATAAGTAAGCCATATATTAAAAAATGCAAATCACCGGGTCACCTTCAATAGTAGTTGAAGTGGACCCGGTGATTTGCATGTCCGGGAAATTCCATTTCCCTCCTGGCTTCCCTAGGAGCGAAGCCTGCGGCTGCCGGACAAATGAGCCGCTTGGCCGCGGGCCCGCTCCGCCGTATGGCTGCGGATTCGCTGCACCGCCTCGGCCGCTCCGGGAATACCCGGCAGCAGCCGGGCCCAAGCCCCGGCATCCGGTGATGCCTCAGGCGCAGCGTCCTTCTCTGGCGTCAAGGTGATCTTGACGTCATGAAACTGCGGACCGGGCACATGCAGCCGATCCTGCTCCGCTGCCTCGGCCAGCCATTCGGCCAAGGCCGGGCCCGTATGCTCCGCCGGGGAGCCGCCCTGCCCCCGGCGGCCTGCAGGCGCGGGCAGCTCGGCGCCGCCGGCTGGGGCGGAGCTTGCCCAGGCCGCGAAGACGGCGCTGCGCAGGCGCTGCGGCGGCAGCCCGAGCGCCGTGAGCCGCAGGGACGGCGAGGCCTTCCAGCGCACCGCGGCAAGTGCTGCTGCCTCAGCAGCGTGGGTGCAGCCCGCTTCGCCGCAGGTGCACTCGGGAGCGCGGCCCTGCGCCCAAGGCGGCTCGGGCGGCAGCAGGTCCGACGCAAGGGAGGGCTCGCCTCCCTGAAGCAGGACAGCCAGCTCCAGCGGATGTGAGCTGAAATAGTTCACAAGCGTCTCCTCCAGATCAGCTCCCGAAGCCTCCAGCGGTAGCGTAACCCTGCAGGGCTCCTGGCCTTTGGAAGCCGCCGCCTTCTTATTCTCCCGCTGCTCCTCAGCCGGAAATATCACACGGAGCTCGCCTTCTGAAGCTTCTACCCGATCTTCCTGCTGTAACGCCTTCTTCATCAGAACCCCCTCCTTCCGGTCAACGGACTCTAGCTGTATGCCAAGTTATAATCTCATCCGGTGTTAAGATCATGTGGGCAGAGCTTCGCCCAGGCAGACAGGTTTCTTAGCAAATCTCTTGCTAGTCTCCTGCTGGATACTTGCTGGTTTCATTGCCAGCTTCTTTCCGCCCACGGCAACTCACTCAGCCTAAGTCCTGGAATCCAGCCGTTGTTAACCCCAGTCTCCAGCCTGCAGTGTAATCAAGCTCTGCAGCTCCTCGCTTGTCATCTCGGTCAGCCACTGTTCGCCAGAACCCACAACTTGCTCCGAAAGCGACTTTTTCCTCTCGATCAGTTCATCAATCCGCTCTTCCAGCGTCCCTTGGCAGATTAATTTATGGACTTCCACATTCTTCTCCTGCCCGATCCGGAACACCCGGTCTGTTGCCTGGTTCTCGACGGCCGGGTTCCACCACCGGTCGAAATGGATCACATGGTTGGCGCGGGTAAGATTCAGCCCAACACCCCCAGCCTTCAAAGAAAGAATGAAGACGGGAGACCCCTTGCCCTCTTGGAACATGTTCACCATATGATCCCGTTCGTTCTTGGCTACCCCGCCATGCAGGAAGAACGGGGCTGTTCCGTACTGATCAGTCAAGTGCTTCACCAGCAATTCACCCATCTGCACATACTGGGTGAAGATCAGTGCCGCTTCGCCATTCTCCCGGATAATATCCAGCAGCTCCAGCAGGCGTTCCAGCTTGCCGGACCGTACCGAGGCGGCGCCCGTTCCAGCGGGACCCACCAGACGGGGATGATCACAGATCTGCTTGAGCCGGGTCAGCGAAGACAGCACCAGCCCTTTGCGGGCGATGCCGGTGCTCTCCTGAATCCGGGCCATCAAATCTTCGGTTACCGCCCGGTACAGATTGGCCTGTTCCACGGTCAGCGGGCAGTAAGACTTGATCTCGATTTTCTCCGGAAGATCCTTGCGGATATCCGGATCACTCTTGAGACGGCGCAGAAGGAAAGGGGCCACCAGCTTTCTAAGCCGCAGCAGTTCAACTGCCTGCTCCTCCCCACCCCCCGTATACTGTCTGCGGAATGAAGCATAGGTTCCGAGATATCCAGGGTTCAGAAATTGGAAAATCGACCACAGCTCGCTAAGCCTGTTCTCCACCGGTGTGCCTGTCATGGCGATCCGGTGGGGCGCACTGAGCTTCATTACACTTTGGGCCTGCTTGGTGCTGAAGTTTTTAATATATTGGGCTTCATCCAGGATAATCGATTCCCACTGCGTCTCCCGCAGCTCCTTGGCATCCCTTCCGGCAAGATGATAGGTTGTCAGCACAACATCGTGCTCCCGGCAGGCATTTTGGAACGGTTCGCCATGAAGCCTGCCCGTCCCGTGATGAATGTATAAGCTAAGCTGGGGCGCGAACCTGCGCAGCTCCCGCTGCCAGTTCCCCAGCAGCGAAGTTGGGCATATGATAAGCCTGGTTCCCTCCACATGATCGCTGAGAAGGGTGGTGATGACCTGAACCGTCTTACCCAGACCCATGTCGTCGGCCAGCAGGGCGCCGAACCCCAGTGATTTCATTGTGGTGAGCCACTGATAACCTCTCTCCTGATAAGGACGAAGGGTTCCTTTTAGAGAAGGGGGCACTGGGCGGGTCTTAAGAGTCTTCAGAATCCCGCCTTCCATCAAGGCGGCCAGCAGGCCGGTCGTCTCGACCTCTTCCACATATAACCCCTCGTACCGCCCTTCCTTAGACCCGTCGTTGGTCAAGTGCATAAGCTCTTTGAAGGTCATGGCTCCCTGTTCATTCTTCTTCATGTAACGGAGAACCTGCTTGATCTCCTTCACGTCGATCTCGATCCATTCACCGCGGAACAGAACCAGCGGGGCCCGGGAAGAAGCCAGCTCCGCTAACTCCTCAGGAGTCAGCTTATGTCCGTTCAGCACCGCCTCCAGCTCGAAGTGGACCACCTGCTCCACCCCAAGCTGCGGCTTCTCTGTGCTCCCTGCCTCAGCAGGGTCCCAGCCTGCGGTCTTCAACCGTACTCCCGCTCTCCGCCGGCCCTCCTTGGTCCACCGGGATGGCATCTGTACAGTTACTCCCTGTTTGCGGAGCAGCGGTACCGACTTGCTCAGGAACGAATATACTTCTTCCGGACGAAGCCGGGCGCAATCCGGACGTGGGCCTTGCATAGCTCCTGTAATTTCGGGAGACACTTCTGCGGCTTTAGCCAGTCTGATCAGCAGGTTCTCCTGCACCCCGCTGTACGTTCTCCCGCGAATAACCATTTCATGATCCGGCTGATTCCAGATCAATGCGGCTGGGAGCTGCAAGGAAGCATCCTCTGGCACTTCCGCCCAGAAGGAGAGCTTCCATTCGCCCGGGGAGCTGGAGCTGTCCGCCGCAGCCTGCTCATGAGGCGGCTCCAGCCTTAGGCAGAGCCGGAATCCGCCTCCCGGGGCGGGTTCGTCTTCGGCCGAAGCGCTCGGCAGCTCGCCGCCTACCTCAATGATCTCGCCAGTCAGCTGCTCGATTTCCGGTGCAGTCCCTTGAATGTCCACAGCCCGGTCGCCGCTCAGCAGTCCTTCCCACCATAACTCTGTCAGTGGAGAGACCCCTCTGCGGTATCTGCCCTTGACCGCATTCAGCTGTTTGCCAAGCTCTTTGGTCCCTTGGCGGGTCTCATAATCGATAAAAGCGGTGAGAAACGAGTACAGCACCTGAATTTGCCGGCCCTCAGCGGAGAGCTCTTCTTGAGCCCCATGCTGGACCGGGGTCAGCCCGATAGGCGGCATTGCGCCAGCCAGCAGCCTGAAGCGTTCCTCGTCCCTTGCATCATCAAGACAAGGGGCCCATACGGCCCGCAGCGCTGACTGGGTACCCCGCCTCCGTGCCCCAGGAACCACCGCTGGTCTCGCCGACGGAGCGATAGCGCCGCGGAGCATGAGCTCCAGCGCGAATTTCGCTGCACCGCTCCAATAGTTCATCTCGGCCCCTGGAGTTACGCCTTTTGATATCAGCTCGGCCTCCTCATAGTTCAACAGCATCGGCCAAGCCTCTTCCGGCGATAACGCAAGACCCTCCAGCGTTCTGCCGAACAGCCCTTTCCGCTCTCCCCGGCGTACAGCACCGCGAAGGGCAGGCGCGGGCCACCGCAATTCGGCAAGCCGCAGTGCGGCATGTTGGAAAGGACGCGCCCCATAGGACAGCTCCAGCCTTCTTAGCGAAGCCGTCCACGCATCCACCCTTGATTCCGATGCCTCTCCCGAGAAGCAGAAGAATATATCACCGAGCCAAATTCCATACAGAGGTTGATTCATTGCTTTCTCCTGTCTGTTCACGATTGCATAACCGATACACCTGCATTACTAACATATTATACGAAAAACCATAGTTTTAAAAATGATCCTGACTACTCCTCTTGTAAAAATTGTCATGAAATCCGTCTTGCCGGGTGAAGCCCCGCATATGAATCTGAAGAGGGGACAAGAGCAAATCCTACACAATCTTACGGGACAAGAGCATCCCGGCGTGTGCTTCTTCCCTACTTGGGTATATTCATTATAGTAACCATTTAACAGGAGGGCCCTTCATGTATACAAGAAATCAGTACAAATGGTGGAACATCCTGCTCTTCATAGGCGTTCTTGCTGTGAATTTCCTTGCCGAGACGCTTCCTCTTGGTGGCCACACCACCGGGGATATCTCAGATATGTATCCTACTCCGATCACTCCAGCCGGGTACGCCTTTGCCATCTGGTCCGTCATCTATCTTCTTCTTGCCGGGTTCATATTCTATCAGGCAAAGCGCACGTTTGAGACACGCGACTCCGTGCAGGCTATAGGCATATGGTTTGCGGTGTCATGTTTTTTTAATATGGCCTGGATTATATTATGGCACAATCTGTACATAGAATGGTCTCTAATTGCCATGTTGGGTCTATTCATCAGCTTGTTTATCATTTACCGTCGAACCCGCTCCATTACGTTTCCTACACCTGGAGAGACCTGGTTCGTCCGGCTTCCGTTTAGCATTTACCTCGGTTGGATCAGTGTTGCTACCTTGGTCAATATCATGGTTGTTCTCTCAAAAAACGAATGGAATGGCTTTGGTCTATCCAGTCCACAACGTGCCATTATTATGCTGGCTGTCGGGGCAATGCTGGCTGTCATTCTCAGCTACCGGCCCCGGGATGGCATGCTCCCGCTGGTCTTCGTCTGGGCTTACATTGCCATTGCCATTAAGCAGCAGGATACGAGCAATGTGTATCTGACCGCAGGCACATTGTCCCTTATCCTCTTTGTATATGCGGTATGGCTTCTGTTCATTCGGGCACGGGAACGGGATTAACTACATTCCTGTACGCGGATACCGTCACAATTCCGTCTCCTATCCTGTCTTTATGTATATAAAATGAACTTATGAAGGTTACCCTTATGGGAAGCTGCGATGCCGAGTGTTCTTTAAGGCCGCTGTTGTCTCCGAAATGCTTGAGCTAGATATCAAAGTAGGGGCATTTCGGAGGCAAAGGCGGACGCTCCGCTTCTTCAGAATCACTCGGGATCGAAGCCCAGAGAGGTTAATTTTTAAAGTTCGTTTTATATATATTGGAAATTTCATAAGTTTCTGAATTTTCCTATGATCCTAGGAAGCGGAGGTAGTTGTTATGCGTATATTTGTAGCTGGGGCAGCCGGAGCGATTGGACGGCTGATGGTGCCCGCCCTTGTCCGGGCCGGACATGACGTCGTGGGGATGACCCGAAGCCCCGGGCACGTTGACACGATCCGGCAGCTGGGGGCACAGCCCGTGGTGGCTGATGTATTCGACCGGGAGCAGCTTGAGACGGAGGTCCTTAAAGCCCGGCCCGATTGTGTAATCCATCAGCTTACCTCACTGGGGAACCGCGATTTCGCAGCGAACTCACGGATCAGGATCGAAGGCACGCGGAACCTTGTGGATGCAGCCCTCAAGGCGGGAACCCGTAAAATGATTGCCCAGAGTATTGCCTGGGCCTATGAACCGGGTCCTTCGCCTGCCACTGAAGAAGTTCCACTAGATCTGGATGCTCCCCTGCCAAGACAGGGAACCATCCAGGGGGTAGCAGCCTTGGAAGAGGAAGTGTCCAGGATGCCGGAACCGGTCATTCTCAGATACGGTAAGTTCTATGGACCAGGCACTTGGTTTGAGCAGAATGAATGGATGGCGGAGCAAGTCCGCCTCGGGCAGATTCCTGCCCAAGACGGGATTACTTCCTTTGTCCACGTCGAAGATGCCGCACGGGCTGCCGTGCTTGCGCTGGACTGGCCCCCGGGAACCGTCAATATTGTTGACGATGAGCCTGCATCCAGCCGCGAATGGCTGCCGGTCTATGCTGATCTTCTAGGCGCTCCGGCCCCCACCTATGAACCCGGAAGCGCCCGCGGAGAACGGGGAGCTCTGAATACCAAAGCCCGGTTGCACTACGGGTGGCAGCCAATATATCCAAGCTGGCGCTCGGGATTCGCGGAAAGTCTTAAATGAGGTAGTAGATAAAATCACCGGCCACAGGCCAGGAGATGGGTTTGGGTTTGGGTTTGGGTTTGGGTTTGGGTTTGGGTTTGGGTTTGGCCCCAATGAACCATTTCCTCAGAATGCTCCCATGTACAAGGCACATTCATCCAAGTCCGAGCCTCTAATCCAAGCAGAACCCGAAGCTCCATCCAATTTAAATAAGACAGCCCGGATCTTCGGGCTGTCTTATTGTCTTCCTGAGCTTATTTCTTGAGTGCAATAACCTCAATTTCAACCAGTCCATCCTTGGGCAGACGGGCTACCTCAACCGCGCTGCGTGCCGGATAAGGCTCTGTGAAGAAGGAACTGTAGATTTCATTAACTTTAACGAAATCACCGAGATCCTTAAGAAACACAGTCGTTTTAATTACCTTGTCCATTCCGGTTCCCGCCGCTTCCAGGATCGCCTGAACATTGCGCAGGGATTGCACGGTCTGTCTCTCAACCCCTTCGGCAAGCTCCCCGCTCGCCGGATCAAGACCAAGCTGCCCTGAAGTGTAGATGAAGTCTCCGACCTCAACCGCCTGAGAATACGGGCCGATGGCGCCCGGCGCATTTGTAGTGGATACCACTTGTTTGTTCATGATAATCTCCCTTCCCTCTCTGCTTCATAATTAACGGGTAAATACAGTGAAAATGTGCTTCCAACTCCCTGCTTGCTCTGCAGCCGGATGCAACCTCCAAGCAGTGCCGCCAGATCACGGCTGATGGACAGACCGAGTCCCGTCCCTCCGTACTTGCGGCTGATTGACCCGTCAGACTGCTGGAAGGCTTCAAAAACGAGGGAATGCTTGTCCTCCGGAATTCCAATTCCAGTATCGGTCACCGCGAATACAATCCAATGTCCAGGGTCCTGGCCATTTCCCCGCTCCTTGCGGATCTCCAGCTTAACTTTACCCGCTTCTGTAAATTTAAACGCGTTAGCGATCAGATTCCGCAGAACCTGCTGCAAACGCAGAGAGTCCGATTGAATCGACTCCGGAAGGTCTTGATCAAACCGGATTTCGAAATCCAGCCCCTTCTGCTGCGCAAGATGCTGAAATTGCAGTTCCATCACCTCGGCAATTTCATGGATGCTGACCTCATCGATCACGATCTCAAGACGCCCGGCCTCTACTTTGGATAAATCAAGAATATCATTAATCAGCTGCAGCAGCTCTTCGCCTGACTTATGGATAATAGCGCCATAGGAGGGATTCTCGTCTTCCTCATGCGCAGGTTCGGATTCCTTAATAATTTGGGCGAGATTCAGAATGCTGTTCAAGGGTGTACGCAGCTCATGGGACATATTAGCAAGAAATTCAGACTTGTATTGGGAGGCCAGCAGCAGCTGATTGGCCCGCTCCTCCAGCTTAATCTTGGTTCTTTGCAGCTCTTCTGTCTGCTTCTTCAATAGTTCATTGGTATACTCCAATTCCAACTTCCGTTTTTGCTCCAACTGAAAGTCCCTCAGCATTACTGCGAACAAGGCACTGAGAATGACCCCAAGCGGAAAGAGCAGCGGCGCTAATTCCAGCATGTACTTCTTAAAAGGAATAACGCCAAAAATACTCACATTCACTGTATTGAATATGTTCACTATCAGAATCGTAATTGTAGCTTTAACCACCAGTCGAACCGTACTCCGCCGCATCCATATATTAAGCCCCGCGCAAATGACACCCAGCAGCGCAAGATTATAAAGCCCTGCTAGTGCCGCCTCATTCACTCCGAAGGTGAGCCGGACCAGGCCGATTCCTATCCCGATAATCATAATTGTCCAGGGCTGAGAGTATACAACGGTTGATATCAGCAGAGGCACAAACCGGAGATCGAATATTACATTATCGCTTAGCCGAAATCCGAACCGCATACAAATCCAGCCAGCCAGGATCATGAGAACTACCGAAGAGACATATTTAACTTTGCTTGAGGTCCGATTAAATAAATACTTATACACGATATTGGCCAGGTACGCTACGCTAATCAACATCCCCAAATTCATCAGGAACATGTCCCTAAAGCCCATTTGCTCACTCCTGTTGGTGCTAGACCTTCAAAGTTAGAATAATATAGCTGGGAATACGCTGTCATTTCCTGTCTATCATAGCATGAAGATTAGACTTAGAGATAGCTCACAGCGCCAGATAAAGACGCAGACCTAGATGGTCTGCGCCTTTCGTTCAGGCTATGCAACTTTTGCCCCTAATTACTCGCGGCCCCGGGCCCATTCATGGAACTCGCGCTCTGCCGCATCCTTGGTGTGGCCGTACCGCTCCTGAAGCTTCCCGACCAATTTGTCCTTCTCGCCTTCAATTTTGTCCAGATCGTCATCTGTCAGCTTGCCCCACTGGATTTTGGCTTCACCTTTCAGTTGGTTCCATTTACCCTTAAATACGCTGCTATCCATCTTAATCAACTCCTTAATCATCTATTGTTTATCTAGCTCGCGGCCTTATCTTAGAGATGAAAAATCTATGTACTTATTACCCTCGCAGCATAGCTGTGAATCCTTGGCTTGCTTAGGTCAACATGAAGAAAGGGCCCCATACATGGGAGCCCCTGTTCATTAACCCGCAAATTCAGTTTTGTCTTTCTGCCTGTTTCGATAGTCCTCCACAAACAAACCGGCATAATAAGGGTCCCACTGGGTTCCCCGGCCCTCTTCAAGGATCTGAATGGCCTTCTCCACGTCCAACCCTCTCCGGTAGGGACGATTGGAGGTCATCGCGTCGAAAGCGTCCGCCACAGCAATAATCCGTCCAAACAGCGGGATTTCCTCCCCCTTAAGCTGGTCAGGATAACCTTTCCCGTCATACCGTTCATGATGGGATCTTACTCCGGAAAGGAACGGTGCCATGGCATCAGCGGGTTCGATCTGCCGTAGAATGCTCTCTCCCATGGCAGGGTGCTGCTTGATCTGATCGAATTCCTCCTCGGTCAGACGCCCTTCCTTCAGCAGAACTGAATCCCGTGTCCCGATCTTGCCGATGTCGTGCAGCAGAGCCGATTTACGCAGCGCATCCAGCTTCTCCACAGACAGGCCGGCAAGCACTCCAATCTGCACCGCATAGTCCGCAACCCGTAGAGAATGGCCTGCCGTGTAAGGGTCTCTCGCATCGAGTGCAGCCGCCAGTGTTGCAAAATAACTCTCGATCAGCTGGTTGTTCAGCGCCGACTGCTCTTTGATCCCGCTGAGCATATGATTGAAGCCGGACACCAGCTTGGAGAACTCATCCGAGAACATTTCGCTTGCATGCGTATTTAAGTTGCCTTCCTTCACTTCAGCCATACGCTCATACAAGTGCTGGATAGGAATTTCCACATCCCTTGTCAGCAGCCAGGCCCCAAAAAAGGCGAAGCCTAGCGCCACGATCAAAATATATCCTGCCCATCTCCAATACTCTCCCCCAGCCCCATCCAGATTGCCGATTCTGAGCTGTACGGCAAGTCCATACAGCAGCAAGGGGAAAGCCCCAATCAGAAATGCGCCCCAGCGGAACTTCTGCTTGATCGAGATAAGCACTTGCCCGCCAAGCGACAACTCCTTGCCGAATTTACCTATGCTTCTCCGTTGAAGCTCCTCCAGCACCGGTCTTATGGCATAGGAGGTCAGGAAAAATTCGATCATCGCGTGCATCGCCGCCACCAAGAGCGCGCCCAGAACAGCAAGGACAAGAAAACCCTGTGGAAACGAGAGCACTCTGGTATGAATCAGCCACAAGGTTAGCAGTACCGCTGGCACAGTTAATCCGAAAAAATGCGGCCCCAGTATTCTTTTGACTGCCAGGGAAGGAAGCTGATGAAGGCGGATATACACCTGCTGCAGCTCATTGTGGCTAGCGACATCCTGATGAAACACATGTTTGATCGGCCGGATGTGCCTGGAGAAGGACGTCCATTCCAAGCTGACCATGGAACATAGGGAAACCCCCAGAACAATAACCAACCAGAGGTACTCTCTTGGGGAGATCTCCAGCGTGGTAAAGATTATCAGACCTCCAACTCCAGCGACGGCCGTAACAGATCCAATAAAATAATTGAGCATCAGACGTGAAATGAACGTTCTGTATATCGTCAAGACTTTCGCCGCTCCTTTCTCATCTCAAAGGACTACTAAGTCATTATCGGCATATTCTGCCAACAAATTGACAGCAGCATTTGACTTATTCATTCGTGCACTCCCTGACCCCCTGGTCAGAATCCGGCTGGTTCAAGAGGTGGGGAGATGGTCTAATAAATTTAGTAGGAATTAAGTAAACTAAACCGCGAGGCAACACATTTTAGGAGGTGGCCATGGAACTCACTGCCTTAACCAGCTCAATCATCATCCTGCTGGCCAGCCTATTGTTGATCGGCGTATTTGCCACCAAATTCTCAAGCCGCTTCGGCCTGCCCGCTCTGGTCTTCTTCATTGCCGCGGGGATGATCCTTAGCAACTTCCTCTATTTCGACAATGCCTTTATTACCCAGCTTGTCGGCACCTTCGCCCTGATTGTCATCTTGTTCGAGGGCGGCATGCAGACCAAATTCATTACGATTAGGCCAATTCTTCCAGCCGCCCTGTCGCTGGCAACGGTCGGCGTGCTCTTCACAACGGCAATCATTGGCGTCAGCGCTATGCTTATTTTGAATGTGCCTCTTGCAGACGGTCTCCTGTTCGGGGCAATTGTCGGCTCGACGGATGCCGCCGCAGTATTCTCTGTCCTGGGTGGCAAGAACATCAAGGAGCGGCTCACTTCCACACTGGAGGCCGAGTCCGGCAGCAATGACCCGATGGCCGTCTTCTTGACCGTCACATTGATCGAGTGGATTCAGCATCCGGAGGGGCACAATCTTCTCCGACTCGTCTTTTCGTTCGTCATGGAGATGGGGCTCGGACTTCTCTTCGGCCTGCTCCTGGGCTGGATTTCCGTTAAAGTTATTAACCGAATCAACTTTGACTCGTCCGGATTGTATCCGGTTATGGCTATTGCTTTTGCCGTGCTGACATACGGATTGACCTCAGCCCTGCACGGCAGCGGACTTCTCGCTGTCTACGTCATGGCTCTGGTGCTTGGGAACAGTGATTTAACCTACCGCCAGTCTATTCTTCATTTCAACAAAGGCTTCGGCTGGATTATGCAAATCACCATGTTCACCCTCCTCGGGCTGCTGGTATTTCCGGGAGAGCTCCCTGCGATTATGCTCCACGGACTCGCACTTTCCCTCATTCTGATGTTCATTGCCCGTCCAGTTGGCGTGTTCGCAAGCACACTTCTAGCCAAGTTCAGCTTCAAGGAGAAGCTCGTTCTGTCTTGGGCGGGACTTCGGGGCGCCGTACCGATTGTACTGGCCACCTATCCCCTGATCAGCGGCCTGCCCGATGGCCGGATGTTCTTTAACGTAGTGTTCTTTGTCATTCTGACCTCCGCCTTGATTCAAGGTGCAACCATAACCCCCTTTGCGGTGAAGCTCGGGCTTGTCGATGAACGGAGCGAGCAGTCTCATTCACTTCTGGAGCTTGTTTCGCTTGGCAAGACCAAATCCGAGATCAACCATATCCATGTTCACGCAGGCATGGTCTGCGTAGGGGAGGAAATCCGTAATTTGAATCTTCCACCCAATGTTCTTGTCACCGCAGTTATCCGCGGCGAAGATATTGTTACTCCTACAGGAAATACTGTAATCCAGGAGGGGGACACCCTCTATATTCTCGGTCCAAAGGCAGACAGAGAGCGCATCAAGAAGGTCTTCCGGTTCCGTGAAATGCCGCTGGCACCTGCGACACCAGAACCCGAGCTGATTCCGGGCCACCCCGAGCCAGGCAAGGTGGATAACAGCCCGCCTAAGCCTCCAGACTCCAGGGATACTGAATAATACTTTCTGAAAGCAAATAAGCCCATCCTAAGGGAAACCCCCGGGGTGGGCTTATTTTAATTACGCTGAAAAATACCCTATCTTTATGGGGAATTATCCCCCCCCGATCAACTTATCTTTTACTCTTGGCTTTCTTATTCAGCCACAGCAGCCAACCGCCAAGGGCAAGGATACCTACCGCCAACAGAATATAGAATCCAATGGTATACAGCTCGTCTTCTGTCATATTGAACACCATCATTCTCCCCTTTCCAAGTTTCCACGACAGCTAAAAAAACACCGTATGATTAAATAAACATCCTAGTCTATTTCTAACCTAAAAAGCCGCTTTTCATAAGTGAGTTTGCATTTTCCATTCAAATGACGTATAATATATATTTGAGTTGCAAATCCTCATATATGTAGTTCCTCAGAAAGATGATAACTCTCCTTATAACCTGGTAGAAATTCCTATTTGAACTAACCCTAAGAGTAAGAATTTTGGAGTAATTCTGATTCACACTGGCGCGGTCATTGGAGCCGCAAGGACAAGAGAGAGGTAGGGCTTTTGTTGTTTTGGAAAATGTCAGTTATGATCTGAGCAGGAACATTGCCATGTCTTTACCGTGTACATAAAGGCATAGGTTACAATATAACTTACGCACAACCAAAGCGAGCGCCGCAGGATTCCCTGTTCGGCGCTCGCGTCCATTTTATATTTAAAATAGATTATTGTACCTCGTAATTATGACCATAGTTATTATCCCAATACGTTTGCCCGCCAGTTGTATACGAAATCGCATATTTGACATTTGTAGCACCTGGAACGTTGAAGCTGTAGCTCCAGTTCTCAACAGTATTGAAATTATTCAAGCGGCCAGTATAAGTGGCATAGCCGTCATGACTCGTTGCCCAGTTATCCGTAGTGTACCGTACTTTTACTGTCTTCGTCGGATCCAGGTTTTTCACATAGATGTTGCCGCTGAATGTACCATTGTTTAAAGCACTATTGGCGTTAAGCACATTGGGTGCGCCCAAAATGATGGAGGTCAGGGGATATGAATTATTCACTTCATTGTAATAATTCGCTGACCCGTTGTTATCCCAATAGGTCTGGTTATTCACTTCGTATTTAATGGCGAACTTTATGAAATGCAGATTCTTCAACTCGGAGTGATCTGCAGTAGCATCATTTGTGGAAATGCTAAAACGCCATTTCTCATGGTTTGCATCCGTTGGTCCTACATAAGACGCACTCGTATCATACCAAGTTGTGTTGTCTGTTGTGTAATGAACAGTCACCTTCTTCACGGGTCCCAGATTAGCAACCTCAATATTGCCGCTGAATCCGACATATCCAGGTTTATAAATAACGCTAACATCCGAGTCGATAAGCTTGACCTCATTACTGCTGGCAAATGCCGATCCAGTAAGAGACATACCAAAAATCAGAGTAAACATCATCAATCCAGCAAATAACTTCTTCATTGCTTTCACTGTTTTCACTCCTCTAAATTTAGTATTTTGCTCCACAATCCGCCGACAAAGAAGATACAATTTGTATACTGTATGGCTCCCCTATCCCTCCTTTCTCAACACTCTTTGAATCAATTTGGAAATTTCATGAATCCAATCATTTCCATTTACACAATAACTCTATCTAATCTTTGCGTAAATAGTTAATAAGTAACATATTTTATATATTAAGTAATGTTGGATTTTGTAGTAAATAGTCGACTACCAGAAATTCAGCATAAAAAAATCCCTTATGGGCAGTCGGCATTCGCTGCAAGGGATTATATAAATGGCTATATAGGTGGAAGAGTTGATTTAATAGGCAAGCACAATGACAATTAACATAGCGAACGTAATTTCCTACTTCCTACTTATTTGATCACTACCAAATTACCCAATCTTACCATTTCGCAAAAAAGAGATCGCCCCTTGCGAACTCATGCTTGTGCCAACCGTTCGTAAGATTCTAGAATCACCATGCATACCCGCCTCCGGAAATCAACAGACAAAAGGTGCCTCAAAGGTCTATCGAGACCTTGGGGCACCCTTCTTGATGCTTACCCTGGTGATGGATGACTTGGCGTCTACCGCGCACTCAGGTTGTCCCAGTTTCGCTGGAACTGCTCATACATCTCTTCCTTATTGATTTTGCCGCCAATATAAGCCTGCATGCTGCTTGCGAACTCAGGTGACATGCCGTTCGGGAACCGGAACCAGTTCCAGGTCAGCGCCTTATCTGCATCTGTATACCGGAGAACCTCCATACCCAGCGCCCCAAGATCCTCCTCCTTGCCTTTAATATTGTCAAAGGCCGGGATGAACTTGAACTCTTTGGTGATATATTTCTTGCCCGTCTCCGAGGATACCAGCCAATTCAGGAACTCCTTCGCTTCCTTCTTGACCGGCGAGTTTTTGTTTACCACCCAGTTATTCGGCACTCCTACGAACAGCTTATCGTTACCCTGCTCATTGTTAATCGGCATGGGCAGGATGCCCAGGTTCAGCTTCGGATTGATCCCGTCAATTTGCACCTGGGTCCAGTTCCCCTGCTGCATCATGGCCGCCTTGCCGCTGGCAAGCATGGTCACCTGGGTATTGTAGTCCGTGGTCAGCGGGTTATCATTCCCGTATTTCAAGGTCAGATCGAATAGGTCCGACCACATCTTAACCACCTTGTTCCCCGCAAACTTCTCGGTTCCATCGTTAAGCCCCTTGATGAATGCGGCAGGGTCTTTCTGATAAGCAAAAGCCAGATTAATATTGTGATTCCCCAGCACGAACGACTCCTGATACCCGTTGGCAAAAGGAACAATACCTGCCGCCTTCAGCTTTTTGGCCGCTTCTTCCAATTCACTCAAGGTCACCGGTGGCTTCTCGATCCCGGCTTTCTTGAATAAATCTTTATTATAAATGAACCCGTAACCCTCCAGGTTCATCGGCTGACCGTATAACCGCCCGTTCTTGGTCATCGGCTCCTTGGCAATCGGCTTTACGTCCTTCACCCATGGTTCATCCGACAAGTCTTCCAGATAATCCTGCCACATATCCAGCTCCCGGTATCCGCCGATATTGAAGATATCCGGCTCCTTACCGGAGGAGAACTTCGCCCGGAGCGAAGCTCCATAGTCGCTGCCTCCACCTACAGTTTGAATGTCCAGCTTCACGCCAGGATGTTCTTTCTCATACTCTGCTTTAAGCCGGGCCATGGCCTCAGATATTTCCACCTTGAACTGAAAAATGTGTACGGTCTTGACCCCGCCGCTCTCCGCCCCGCTGCGGCCACAACCGGTGACCGTCAAGGCCGTGAGAAGCAGAAGTGCAAGACCCCTCGCCCATGATTTCATATCGTAACAACCTCCTTTTCAACCATCCTATCCTGTAATCGTGAAGCGGCTTATCCTTTGACGGAGCCTTGGGCAATTCCCTCGATAATATATTTCTGCATCGCCAGGAAGAAAATTACAACTGGCGCAATGCCCAGAACCAGCCCAGGCAGGGCCAGATCCCACTGCTTTGTGAACTGGCCGAAGAAGGCGTAGGTTGCAATAGGAATCGTCCGCATCTCTGGACTTTGCAGGATCAGGGACGGCATCAGATAGTCATTCCAGATCCACAGCGTATTGAGAATGATGACCGTCACAATAATCGGCTGCATAAGAGGAAGCACCAGACGAAAGAAGATTCCGAAGGTGGAGCTGCCATCCACCCTGCCGGCTTCCTCGATGTCGATAGGCACAGTCTTAACAAAACCATGCAGCAGGAACACCGTAATCGGAGCGCCAAATCCTAGATAACACAGGATCAGCCCGGTGCGTGTATCCATCACGCCAAGAAGGCTGACCACCTTGACGAGCGGAATCATCAAGGATTGGAACGGAATCACCATCGCCGCCACAAACGCCCCGTAGAGAAGACGGTTGAAGAGGGTGGGCTTGCGCACCATCCGGTATGCTGCCATGGAGCAAGTCAGCACGAGCAGCAGATTGCTGAGCACGGTGATCAGAAGTGAATTGCCAAACGCCTGCGGGAACATGGTTTTGGTCCATGCCTCCGAGTAGTTGCTCCACTTGAACGCGCTTGGCCAGTCTGCGGAATTTGTCAGAATCTCACCGAACTCTTTCACCGAGTTCACCAGCAGGAAGTAAAAAGGCACCAGAAACAGAAGGCCAAGCAGGATGAGGATGACCTCAATCACCACATAGGAAGAGCGGTAGCGCTTAATCGTATTCATTAGACCTCCACCTCCCTGCTCTTCGTAGCCCGTACCTGAAGAATCGAGATGATCGCGACAATGATGAAGAAGATGATCGCCTTCGCAGACCCCATTCCGAAACGGCTGATGTTAAAGGCCTCGTTATAAATATTGAGCGCCACGGATTCCGTAGACTTGAACGGTCCGCCCTTGGTCAGTGACAGATTTAGATCAAACAGCTTGAACGACCAGGAAATGGCCAGGAAAAGACACACGGTCACCCCTGGCATAATGAGCGGTACGATAATATGCCGGAGCACCTGCTTGCGGCCCGCCCCGTCCACCTTGGCGGCTTCAATTAAAGAACCCGGGATCGCCCCAAGCGAGGAGATATAAATCACCATCAGATACCCCGAATTTTGCCAAATAAATACGATCACGATCGCCCAGAAGGAGGTGCTTTCCGTTCCAAGCCACGGGAGATTGAAGAACGGTCCCCCGATGGACTGGAAGCCCCGGACGAAGATGAACTGCCAAATGAAACCGAGCAGCAGACCGCCAATAACGTGCGGCATGAAGAAGACCGTCCGCATCACATTGCGGGTGGCCAGCGGCTTCGTAAGCAGGTAGGCAAGCGCGAAACCGACCACATTCGTCAGCACCACGCCGAGCACCGTGAACTTCACGGTGAACCAGAAGGAATTTAGAAAGTCGGGGTCTTTTGTGAAAATATGAATGTAGTTATTAAGCCCAACCCATGTGGCATGTCTGGAAATTCCATTCCAGCTTGTGAACGAATAGTAGAGTCCCAGAAAGAAAGGGACCGCCACAATCAGGAGGAAAAACACCGCGGAAGGTCCGACAAATATGAGCTGGTAGAGCCAGCTTGACGCTTTCTTCCGTTCCATACCTATCACCTCTCGTTATGTACTCTTTTGTCCCTTTTATTACCTTCTGAGTACACTTTTGAATCGCTCCGCCCCCTCAAGTCTGGGTTATCCCCGGTCTCATTTCCTTGAGCTTATAGCGGACAAACCAATCAGCAGACCGCTTAATATGCTAAAGAAGCCGCCCCTAAGCCGGGCGGCTTCTGCCAGTAATTATATAATTAGCGGCGGCTGTTCAGCTGCTCCTCCCTCACTTCGGGAGAGCCGCTGCGCTCGACGCGGGCTTTTTCTTTTCTAACGGTATCCTGAACCTGCTGCGTCTCTTGAACATCACGCTTATGGACCTCTACCTCACCCGTTACAACCGCGTTCTTGTTCACTTCCACCTTCTCCTCGGTCACCGGAATGCGGATGGTCTCCTCCTTGCCAATCGGCTGATCAGACGCACCATCCTGGACAGGCTTGCGCTCAATCACAACTTCTTCATGGCTCACAGGAACATTGATCGTCTTCTGCTCCTCCACAACTTCCTTGCGGACCTGAACCTCTCCCGTCTTAACCCGGTTCTTGTCCACAGACAGCTGCTCCTCACGAAGCTGCAGCTTGTCGGCTTCCTTGTCCGGATATGCAGAATCGGCTCTAGAGGAAGGCCCAACTGTATCCTTCTCATTATATACCGGCAATGTACCTGTGTCCGTGGCGCTTAAGTGTGTTCCTACTCTGTCCTGAGTCTGTACCTCAGCGTCCGCCTGATCATATCGGCTGTAGTAATGCGCATTCAGCGAATGATTGTCACGGAAGATTTGATACACTCGGCCTGCCTGGCCCGGCTGCGCATCAACCATAACCAGAATGCGGCCGTCGTTAATCATGGTGTCATATTCCTCAGCCTCATCCTCTGGGATGCCCAGTCCAACAAGCCCGCCTACCAGTCCGCCTGTGCCCGCACCAACGGCTGCCCCGGTCAACGCGGCGGCAATAGGACCAGCTGCTACGATAGGGCCGATGCCGGGAATGGCCAGCGCCCCAAGCCCCGCGAGCAGTCCCGTAACACCGCCCAGAATTCCGCCGGTTGCCGCACCTGTTGCAACACCTTCAGGAGCCTTAGTGCCTGTCTCATCGCTTATTGCCGACACATCACGCTTATCCTTGGCCACGATGGAGATATCGTCTGCTCTGAAACCCTGACGCTTCAGCTCCTCGATCGCATTCGTAGCTTCTTGTTCGTTTCTAAATACGCCTACAATTTTCTTAGTCATGTTGATTCCCTCCAAGTTGTTCGTCATGTTGTAGTTCATCCTGCGAAACGTAATATGTAATTAACCAGCCCCCTGATGGATAAACAGGATATTCGTATGTTTTGAGAATATGAAGTTATTCCCAGGTGGGTTGAACTGACTCTATGTAAATTCCCTTTCTGACACTTCCAACCCTGCTTATAGGACCTCCCACAGCCTTTTGAACAACCCAAATAGGCCACCCGGTTGAGGCGGCCTCGTTCGATAAGCTGCTTCCAATTCACTTTCCTTTCACTTGTCACTTGCTCTTATGCCACTAACATTTATCTGTGTCTGCTTACTTGCTCATCATGCAGACGGCGAAGCTCGGTCTCTTTGTTCTGGGCAATAGAGACAGTATCCTCCGGTTCGGCTGGAACGTCCTTCTCATTGTACCAAGGCAGGGTCCCCTGATCGGTTGCACTTACGTGCGTGCCCAGAACGTCCTGATCTCCTACCTGGTCGGCCTCGTCATTACGGCTGAAATACTGTGGATTCAAGGAATTGTTGCTGTGGAACACGTGATAAATATCGTTCATCTGCTCCGGCTCGGCGTCAATGAGCACCAGAATGCGGCCTTCATTCACCTGGGTATCGTACTCCTTGGCCTCTGTCTCAGGCACACCAAGACCAATAAGCCCTCCGGCCAAGCCCCCGGCTCCCGCTCCAACCGCAGCTCCCGTTAAAGCTGCCGCAATCGGTCCGGCTGCCAGAAGCGGACCAACTCCGGGAATAGCCAGTGCGCCAAGTCCGGCAAACAGCCCGGTCACTCCCCCAAGCACCCCGCCTGCGGTCACACCGACAGCCACACCCTCAGAGGAATTCGTACCCGTCTCCTCGGAGATTGATGCGGCGTGTCTTGTGTCTTTTGCAACAATCGAGATATCCTCTGCCTTAAAGCCCATGTCCTTCAATTGTGTTATCGCATTTGTTGCTTCGCCCTCGCTGCCAAATACACCTACAACTTTCTGTGTCATAGTATATTTCCCCTCCAGTATGGACCAGTTATGAGATAAAGGGCTCATACGATTTTGTACTATGTATTTAACCATCACTCTTTAGGATAAACAGGCAGGAATACCTGTGTGATCACTGAACATCTGAAAATTAACCTGAATAACAAGGCCCCAGGTCGCTGTCAGAGAAAGTAAGATCTCCATGAGAGCCGAAGCCCCCCATTCATCTGCGTGCATCCACTCCAGCTTGGGTACTGGGCAGCTGATTCCGTTAGTTTCATAAGATCGCGGAAGCGGCTAAGGACTCTTCTAGTTACGTTGGTCTTTCTGTATATGTTCAGAGGTTCACAGATTCTTGGGTGAAATCCCTTCCCCCTCATTTCCTTTTTGGGTGATGGTAAGAAATGTTTAAATAATTGTCTCCAAAACGCGCATTTTAGTATCGTACCCAAAAAAAACACACAACTCAAGGAGGCAGTACAAAATGAAAAAGATTATCGTGGCAGTCGCATCCCTTGCCTTGATGCTTAATGCAGGTCTAGCTGTATCTTCAGCTTCCGCAGAAACAGATGGGCACAAAAAACCGGCACAACATAAGACCCAGACAAAGAGCACCCATAAGACTCATGCTAAAAGCACCCACAAGAAGCATACTCTGCACAAAAGCTCTCATGGCAAAGCTGGGACACTTCACGGTAAAAGTTCAAGCCACGCCAAAAAAATTGGTGGGATGCACACCAAGAGCATAAAAGCCAAAGGTACACAAATGCCTAAAACAGGCTTTGGCGGCGCAAGCGAACAAATGGAATAGGAAGGACGGAAGAGAGGATTTTGGTTAGTCCTCTCTTTTTTTAAAAATGAATAAGATCAGAATAACTCGTTTCTTGACCGGAATTTTTTATGTATGGTGCTGTGCGGGTTGTTCCACTACACCGAATTCTCAATCTCAATCTGAACCCAGACCCATTAAGGTACAAACCGAGACTAAGCTGCCTATTCCAAAACCGGATAATACCCGGGACTTTAATTTTGAATCCTTTAAGGGAATTGTTCCTTACGAGATCAGCATTCCCTCTGTAAAACTGCAGGCCAGGATCGAACCCGTAAGCTTTTTGAAAAACGGACAAATGGGAGTTCCCCACAACACCGACCGGGTCGGCTTCCTAAAAGGAGTATTACCCGGCAATGTGGGAAATGCTGTTATGGATGGCCATGTGGATACCTATACAGGCCCCGCCGTATTTTTTCCATTGAAAAGGCTGAAGCAGGGGGACTTTGTATATATAAAAAATAACAGAGGGTGCAAAATCCGTTTTATCGTTAAATCCGTGAACTATTATGCTACTTCGGAGGCACCCACTGAAGCTATATTCGGGCCATCGTTAAAACGTCAACTCAACTTGATTACCTGTGCAGGAAGATACAGCAGAAGCCGACGCGAGCATGAGGGAAGACTTGTGGTCTATACGGAACTGTCCGGGGTGGAAGCCGCCTGCAATCAACAAACCGGAGACACTAAAGGGACTTTGAAACCTAACCCAATAAATACCCAGGGAGAATAGACATCGTGTATAGGATTTTGAAATCTCTCCTCATTTTTGCAATTGTTACTTGTCACAATTATGGTATCAGCAACCTGCCAGCTGCCCGTGCGGAATCATCTGAGAAAGAACCGATAACCCTGATGCTTCAGAATTTATTTGAGAGCCGGGCCAAGCTGCTTCTGGATCAGAACAAAGAGCTTATTAAGGGCCATTATCTTCCAAGTGACCGCTACAGCCGTCACGCATTTCAACATGAGCTTGACCGGGCTGAATATTTGCAGACCTGGGCTCATCACCGGCGAATGAAGTTCGTGAACGCTGAATGTTCAATCCGAATTATCCGCCTCAACGTTACCGGGGACACAGCTAAAGTCTCCCTGGCGCAGTCCCTAAAATTAAGTTACGAGTATAAGGGGAAATATCCTGGCCAGCATGACTTCGGAATTGGAACCCGGCACGCGATCCGGCTTAAGAAAGTAAACCAAAACTGGCTGTTGGAACGTGAGTGGTATTCGGATCCTCTTGAAGAGAATCCGAAGCTCATCCAGCAATGCGATACTGATTTCGTTCCCGGAAAGGCTCCTGTAAGCGTACGGTCCCATACGAAGTACAACCGGCTCCGTGCGGTTGAATATGCTAACAAATATGCCGGCCTCGCTTGGGGAGCCGGAAATGAGCATCGATACAACCGGAAGTACTTGGATTATACGTCCAAGGGTGGAGACTGCACCAACTTCTCTTCCCAGGTCATTGGCGACAAGGAGGAAGGTGGAGGCTTGCGCATGTGGAGGGATTGGCGTTACTTCTATGGTAATGGCGGCAGTCAGGCATGGGTAAGGACGGACAGCTTCAAAAGCTTCCTGGTTCACTCTGGATATGGAACGGTTGTTGCCCATGGAGACTTCACGAAAATTGTTAAATTTTCGAACAAGCTTCAGCAGCATGGAACTGAAGTGTATAAATTTCAGCCGGGAGATCTTATTGCCTACCAACTAAATGGGGATATCGACCACTTCTCGGTCATTGTCGGATTTGATCAAGGCGGTTATCCGCTAGTCAACTCACATACCGCGGACCGTTACCGTGTCCCCTTTGACTTAGGATGGGATAAGTATACCAAATACCAAGTCATTCACATTCGCGATTAAATAGCTATAGCTTGTTCTTAACCGTCCTACAGCTGTCATAAGATTTATTGGACAGCCTTTTGGGTGGGGAGGACAAGAGTTGAAATTACCCTTGCTTGTTAAACAAACCCTGATGAGGGCCGGAGCCTTAGTAGCTGTCAAAACTATTGGCCTGGCTGGTAAAGTTTTCATCACAAGAAGCCTGGGGATGGAAGGATTAGGACTTTATCAACTGTCCTACTTCTTCTATGCCCTGATCTTAATGATTATCTCTGGCGGAGTGCCCACGGCACTTGCCATTTACACTTCCGGTCACCCTAATGCGGGCTGGGGCCAATTTAAGGGCTTCTCGATGGTTCTGCTGCTTCTGGGAGGCGGGGCCAGCCTTATAACCTTTCTGGAGTCGTCTTGGATCGCTTCCCTGCTCGGTTATCCCCAGCTGGATGTGGTCATCCGCTGCTTGGCCCCGTCTTTATTTGCCGTCCCGTTACTCGGTCTGCTCCGGGGTTATCTTCAAGGGCTTGAACGTTACGGGATCATTGCCTGGTCTGAGATTATTGAGCAATCCGTACGCATTGGCTCTTTAATGCTGCTCATCCCCCTGTTCATTCCCTCAGGCCTGGAGTTGGCTGTAGGTGCGGCAGTACTGGGTACCGCGCTTGGAGCTATAGCTGCTTTTGCGTTTCTTACCGCAGCCATCCTGTTCAAATTTCCGGATAAGTCCCCTTCACCATCAATGGATTACAGAACCGGATTTATGACTATCGCCAAGGTTTCATGCATAATCAGTCTGACCCGTCTGCTTGTCCCCGCCTCTGATTTTGTGGACTCTCTCCTGATTCCCCAGCGGCTGAGAGTTGCGGGTTATTCTTCACTTGAAGCGGTGCAGATGCTCGGGGTGTTCACTGGAATCGCTCTTGTGGTCGCTTATATGCCCACGCTGTTCACCGGGGCAATCACACATATTTCCACGATGAAAATCTCATCGGACTGGACCAACCGGAAGTACCGCCAGTTCAATAAAAGAAGGAACTATACAATAGACTTGGCCTGGGTATGGGGATGGGCCTCCAGTTGTTTTATTTTTTGTTTTTCACCGGAAATATCCACGCTGCTATTTGGTGTTCCCAGTGCCGAGCCGTCCATCAAGATGCTTGCGGTGATTCCGCTTCTGGCAGGGCTTAGAGAGGTGACCACCAGCATATTATGGGCCAAAAATCAAAAAAAAGCCCCATTTCTGGGACTGGCTGTAGGAATTGCAGCTAACTTTACGATCCTGTATGCGGCTGTCGCAGTGCCGGGGATGGGTTATGCGGGCATAGCTCTTGGAACAATCACCCTTGAGCTGGTATCCACCTTGTGGAACTTTAAGGTACTACAGCTTTTCAGCTATATTAAAACCCGCTTAGCGTTATATGCTCGGGACATTGTGTTTTTTGCAGCCCTCGCCTTGCTCTGTATAGGAAGCTATAAATGGCTGGTCCCACCCTACGGTATTATGATAGAGCTGGCTTCCTACCTGCTCTGTTCTGCCCTCTATTTTAAAATCCGGTTTAAACGTCTTCTATGAGCCGCTCCAACTTTAAAGATCCAAATGAACTAAACTAGCAAACCCGTAGGTCGGCGGCGTTGGCCCATGTTGATGATCAAAGCAGCCCTGCTGGGATATTGAACTGTCCACCATCTGGATCACAGTTCGTATCGCCATTCAGGGCTGCTTTTTTTCTTAAAAGTCTCCGAACGACACTCCAGAGAACGATACCGGTCCTGTAACGCTTGCTGTATTCAGCAGAACATTAGTGCTGTTGTTTGTGACCACCAGCAGATAGGAATGGTATCCCTGAGGGGCGTTATCCAAATAAGATATGTTTACCGGAGTTATGGCCAGAGCGGATAACCCGGAAGCACCCACATTAAAAATAGGCTGTCCGTCTCTATAGATCGTAAATACCACATTAGGGACTCCCAAAGTGGTCTGGAAACCTACCGTTGCATTCAACAGCGCACTGCCTCCATTGATGGTATACAGTCCAAAGTTAGCCAGTCCCACCGGATCGGATGGACTGAGAATGGGGATGCTGAGTGTCTCAGTGCCCGTGGACGCAACTGAACTTCCTCTGTCTATTATAACTGCCATGATTACTACCTCCCTTCTATATTTGCATAGTATGAGAGACTTATGGAAACGATTGGACTCTTGAGTTCCAGGAGGAATAATGAGGCTGCTCCCCTTAACATAATCGGACTCACCGTTCTGCTGCCCAGTCTCAGGGTGGACAAAAGGACATAAATCATATATTTTATTACTTATTAAAAGTATTATTACAAGTGCTCTGGGGTGATAACAAACTAAATGAGTCCAATTACAAACAATACAATGCGAGTGAAACAGATGAACCTGGAACTGGTTCGGCAGGCGCTTAAATCGATGAAGCAGGGCACGAAATCCATGGTGGCACAGGCTACGGGCCTAAGCGTAGCCACCTGTGGGAACATGCTTAATGAGCTGCTGGATACCGGTGAACTGTTCGAGCTGGACCTGGAGGAATCTAGTGGCGGCCGTCCGGCCAAGCTGTACCAATATAATGTGAACTTTAGTTATATTGCCTGCATGATGATCCAAGCTGGAGTGGAGGCACATTCCCTCACCTATAGAGTGGCCAATCTGGCGGGGGAGACCATCTCGGAAGGCAGCCTGGAAGCGGCCCAAATGAACGCAGGAGTGATTGAAAAGGAAGTTGATAGACTCCTCTCACTTTATCCGCAGATCCGCGCTGTAGGAATCGGTGTCCCGGGAGCTGTATATGAGGGGGTTATTAATCTCTGTGATATTCCGGAATTGGTCAATGTCCCTCTGATGGACCACCTTCATGAGAAACATAATATCGGAGTCCTTATAGAGAACGACATGAACTCAACGGTATATGGCTTCTACCGGAAACAGGAATACGATGAGGAGAAGTCCGTAGCCGTTGCAACATTCGTCGAAGGCTCTTTTCCGGGAGCAGGGATTATGGTCGATGGGCATATTCACAGAGGGAATACGCGGTTTGCAGGAGAGATCTCTTTTTTGCCGTTTGGCATGTCACGCGAGGAGCAACTGCGACAACTGCACAATCGCGACACGTTCCCCCATCTGTCTGCTTGGGCCATATCCAGTTTAATTGCAGTTATGAACCCGGAGACCATTGCCTTGACGGGAAGCCTTATCCAGCCGCCTGACGTACAGATGATCCGGTTGGAATGTCTGAAGTATATTCCAGAGATGCATATGCCTCACCTTACACTGCTGGAGCATCCAGAAGAGGACTATATGTACGGGTTGATCACAATGACACTGGAAAGTCTCTCCTATTCCCTTCAGCTTGTGGAGAAACGGAGATAACCTGAAGTATATGACAACGGATTGCCATGATAAGAGAGGATTGGAGAGATACCATGAAAACAGAAAAACAAAAGATGCTGGATGGGGAACTGTACCTTGCTTCCGACCCTGAATTGACACGTGAGCGAGCCTATGCCAGACGAATGACACGTCTTTATAACCTGACCACCGAGATGGATGAAGAACGCCGGAGCCAGATCCTCAAAGAGCTGCTGGGCTCCACGGGAGAAAACGTCAGCATGGAGCCGAATATCCGGTTTGACTATGGTTCCAACATTCACGTTGGCGAGAATTTCTATGCTAATTTTGACTGCACCATCCTGGATGTGTGTGAAGTACGGATCGGGGATCATTGTATGTTCGGACCCGGTGTTCACGTGTATACGGCCACACATCCTGTGAATCCATATGAACGGATACAAGGACCCGAATACGGCAAGCCAGTAACCATTGGCAACAATGTGTGGGTTGGTGGCCGGGCCATTATTAATCCAGGCGTAACGATTGGAAATAATGTCGTTATTGCTTCTGGAGCGGTGGTGACTAAGGATATTCCGGACAACATGATTGTTGGCGGCAACCCGGCTAGAATTATAAAACAAGTTGAAGTGTAACTTGAACTGTTAGCTAGAAAAAGGCGCAGGTCCCACAACCGGAACCTGCGCCCTCTCTCTTATTTAAACACCTCTACGCCATTCAGAATAAGTCTGTGTGTAATGGCCGCACTCAACGAATCCGATACGGAACAATACTTCAACGTTCCAAGTTCAATGGCCTTCCAAATCCGGTAATCGGGAATATCGCCGTCCACTTTAAAGATCAGCTCGATGGATTCAAATCCCTTTGGAGGTTCCTCCTTGCGGACTCCGTTCGTTACAATCTCCAATTTATCGATGGAAGACAGGAAATTCTCCAGAATCATGGTTACATCAATACCAATACAGCCCGCCAAGCTTGCCAGCAGGACTTCCACGGGCGAAGCGCCATTACCTTCCCCTCCCCATTGCGGAGTTGCGTCCATGTTCACGTTGTAGCCGGAAGGACCTGCTGCTTGAAAAAACTTTTTACCCTGCCATGTTGTGGTTACTTGCATATGGATAACCTACTTTCCTATTACGATTTTTGATATAAATGACAAGCTGTATAACGATTCTCGGATACTTTAAGCCATTCTGGCTCTACGCTGCCGCATTGCGGCATGGCATGAGGACAGCGGGTATGGAATACACAGCCTGAAGGCGGCTTGCGCGGGCTCGGCACCTCCCCGGACAGAACAATCCGCTCTCTTCGATTGTCCGGATCCGGCTCGGGTATGGCTGAGATCAGCGCCTGTGTATAGGGATGGAGCGGATTCGTGAACAGCTCCTCCGAGGGGCCGATCTCCATCATTTTCCCCAGGTACATAACCCCTACGTGGGTACTAATGTACCGGACAACCGACAGATCATGGGAAATGAAGAGATAGGTAAGGGAGAGCCGGCTCTGCAGATCCTCCAGCAAGGTCAGAATTTGGGCTTGTATCGATACATCCAGTGCCGACACCGGTTCATCAAAAACGATGAATTTAGGCTCAAGAATCAGTGCCCGGGCGATTCCTACTCTCTGCCGCTGACCGCCCGACAGTTCATGCGGATACCTTGAAGCATGTTTGGCGGTCAGCCCTACAACCTCGAGGATATCATTCACTTTTGCCATAAGCTCTGCAGGCGCCAATTTATAATGGGTACGCAGCGGCTCCTCCAAAATGCGACGAACGGTCCATTTCGGATCAAGGGAGCCGAACGGGTCCTGAAATACCATCTGCATGTCCGTCTTGAGCCTTCTCATGGCCTCCTTACCGAGCTCTGTAATATCTGCTCCCTCGAACAGGATGCCTCCAGAGGTAGGCTCTATTAACCTGAGCACGGTTTTGCCTAGAGTGGTTTTCCCTGAACCCGATTCCCCCACGATAGCGAACGTTTCCCCTTTTTCAATTGCAAAGGATACCCCATCGAGTGATTTGGCGGCGCCAGTAATCCGGCCGAACAGACCCGTTTTTACAGGATAATGCTTCTTTAAATCGTTAACCTCAAGAATGGGCTGCATCCGTATCCCCCCTATAGAGATGGCACTTGCATAAATGCTGATTGCCGAAGTCGTAAAGCGCCGGCTCTATGTTCTCACATAAATCCATTCTGGAAGGGCAGCGCTGGGCAAACCGGCAGCCAGGCAAATATTCCGAAGGATGGGGAACCTGGCCGGGTATCGCCTTCAGACGCTTCATCTCACCCGAGAACTTGGGCATCGAGTTCAACAGGCCGATTGTATAAGGATGCTTAGCTTCCTTGAACAGCGTCCGGACATCCCCCTGCTCCACAATTTGACCGGCATACATGACGGCCACCCGGTCACACATTTCAGCCACAACTCCAAGATCATGCGTGATAAAAATAATTGCGGTTCCCCGCTCCTTTTGGAGCTTCTTCATGAGCTCAAGAATTTGCGCCTGAATGGTGACGTCTAGGGCGGTTGTCGGCTCATCCGCGATCAGAATATCCGGATTGGAGGCCATCGCCATCGCGATCATCACACGCTGCCGCATGCCTCCGGACAGCTGGTGCGGATAGGCCTCCATAATTTGCTCCGGTGCGGATATGCCTACTTCCCCGAGCAGGGCAACCGCATCTTGATGGGCTTCTCTTTTACTCTTTTTCGAATGCTGCCGTATCGACTCGCGAACCTGGCGGCCGATCTTAAAGACTGGGTTCAAAGCCGTCATCGGCTCCTGAAAGATCGTGGCGATCTGATTGCCCCGCACCTTTTGCATTTCGGACTCGGACATGTTCAGCAGACTCTGTCCACGGTAACGAATATCTCCCTCCGCCACCTTGGCCAGCCCCTGGGGAAGCAGTCCCATAATGGACAGCGAGGTCACACTTTTTCCACTGCCGGATTCCCCGACAAGGCCAAGCGTTTCTCCTGCCTCCAATTCCAATTGCACCCCGTTTACTACCCGAATCGGACCGGAACCACTGGAGAAGTCGATAGACAATTGATCTATTTCCAAGAGCTTGGTCATAGCGGCCTCCCATGATGAATTAAAGTAGGTAAGACCCCCTGCGCCCTTCGGCTCGGAGGTCCTTCTTCTTATTTGTACAATGAACTAAAGCGAATAATCTCATCCGGGTAGAAGATGTACCCTTTTACATCCTTGCTGATGCCAACAATCAAATTGCTTTCATACAGGTACGCCCACGGTGAATCCGCCGTAACCTGTTTTTGGACCTGCTTGTACAACTCCGAACGCTTCGCATCGTCTGGTTCGACATTAGCCTGTGCTAACAGATTATCAACGACCTTACTGTTGTAACCTGTATAGTTGGAAGCACCTTTGCTGTCCAGCAGGAAACCGTAGTGATACGATGGGTCATTGACCAGCGAAGTATACTTGCCCAGATAAGCTGCTGCTTTTTTATTGTTAATCAGCTCGCGGTATTGTGCTGGAGCTACTTTGTTAATGTTCAAGGTGACTCCAATTTTCTCAAGCTCCGATTTAAGCAGGACGGCAATATCTTCATAGTCCTGAGTTGATGAGTTTACGGTTAATTCAAAGGTAAATCCTTTCTCATAACCCGCTTCCTTAATCAACTGCTTAGCTTTGTCCAGGTTGTGGGAATACTCATATCCCTCGGATGTGAAATCCGGAGATTTGCTGGAGATGGAGCTCTTCAGCGGTGAGGCTTGTCCGAAGGCCACATCCTTAATCAGCTTGTTCTGATCAATCACATAGTTTATAGCTTGTCTCACCTTCAGCTGGTCGAATGGCTTGAAGTTCGCATTCATGCCAAGGTATACAATCCGGTTGGAGGATTCCGAGCTGATCGTGAGGTTGTCTTTCTTCGACAAGCTTTCCACGTCTTTAGCCGGGATGTCGAGCGCTACGTCAACTTCATTTTTCTCAAGGAACAATTCACGGTTAGAAGCTTCTGCCACGTACTTAACGATCACCTTGTCAACCTTTGGAGCACCCTTCCAGTAGTCTTTATTAGCTACAAAGACAGCTTCGGTAGCAGGGTCCCATTTCTCAAGCTTAAACGCCCCGGAGCCTGCGGAATGCTGAGTCAGGTAATCATCCGGTTGGCCCTTAGCAACAGATGGATCGACGATCGAGAACGTAAAGGTAGCCAGGTATTTCAAGAACAAGTGATTAGGAGCACCAAGCTTAAATTCAACCGTTTTATCATCGATTTTGGTCACAGACTTAATATTTGCCAGCTTATACAGACTTCCGCCTTCGCCTTTGGTTTGAACCCGCTCAAATGAGTATACAACCGCATCGGCATTGACAGGTTTACCGCTTTGGAACTTGGCCCCATCCCGGAGGGTGAACGTATAAGTCTTCAAATCATCGGAAACCTTCCAGGATTCAGCCAGTGAAGGAACGACTTTGTCGGTACGTCCCACCGTTTTGCCACCGGCTTCCTCCGTTGCGCTTGTTACCAGCTGATCATACAGGGCAAATGAATAGGAGGCTGAAGTCAAATCTCCGGCATCATGCGGGTCCATCGTTTGGCCTGCACCTTGCGAATAAGCGATCGCAATCGTTTTTCCAGCCGCAGAATCAGCCTTAGACGCCGTATTGCTGCTTGCGGTTCCGCTCGGATTGGAGCTTTGCGCGCAGCCCGATGCAAGCACCAGTACCAGCAATGCTGAAATAAGAATAAGAAATTTACTTTTAATCATGTCTTCCACTCCTTCGCTATATTTCTATTTATGTCTGGAAGATTGGCGGTGCGGATCAAGAATATCGCGCAGTCCATCTCCAAGTAAAATAAATCCGAAAATCGTTGTAGCAATCGCAGCTCCCGGGAACACCGTCATCCACCATTCGCCCGAAATAATATAATCACGGCCATAGGAGATCATGGCTCCCCATTCTGCTGTTGGAGGTTTGACCCCCAGACCAAGAAAGCTCAGGCTTGAGGTAATCAACACGGCTGATCCCAGGCCAAGCGTAATTTGTACCACGACCGGCGCCAAGGCGTTCGGCAGAATATGCTGAAAAATAATCGCAGACTGCCGTACCCCCAGCGCTTTGCTGGCTTCAATAAATTCCTTCTCCTTGATCACAACAGTCTGACCGTACATCAGACGGGCGAACTCCGGTATAGCCACGATGCCGACCGCCAGCAGGGCGCCAAATAAACCGGGTCCAATCGATGCTGCAAGCGCCATGGCCAGGATCAGCGATGGAAAAGCAAGCAAAATGTCCATAAATCTCATGATGAGATTCCCGGTCTTACCTCCAAAATAACCGGCGATAGCGCCGAGCGGTATTCCAACCACACTTGCTATGCCTATCGCCACCATCCCGGTCCAGATTGTGACCCGCGCCCCGTACAGAATCCGGCTGAAAATATCCCGGCCAAAATTATCCGTACCGAACCAATGCACCATATTCGGGGACTGCAGCTTGTCTTCTGTTCGTATTTCATCAGGTCCAAACGGAGCAATCCATGGGGCTACCAACGCCAATATAACCCATGCCAAAACTATGATTAAACCGACTAACAACAATTTCTTCGCTGTAATCTTCCTCACGAAGCTTATCCATGGCTGCCTTAATGATCTATTCATATCTCACCCGGGGATCAAGCACCCCATATAACAACTCAACAATAAGATTAATGAATCCATACAATACGGCACTAATCAGGGTCATCGCCTGGATAGGCGCATAGTCTGCCGAGAGAATCGATTCCGTTACGTAATTTCCGATTCCCGGCCATACAAAGATCGTCTCCGTAATCACCGCTCCCCCAAGCAGTGCGCCAAATTGCAGTCCGATTACCGTCAGGGAAGGTATTAAGGAATTAATAAGACCGTGCCTGTAAATGACCGCTCTGTGCGATAATCCCTTGGATTTGGCCGTTCTCATGAAATCCTGCCGGATGACCTCCAGCATGCTCGCCCTGATCATCTTCGTGACTATAGCCATCGTGCCCATGCTCATGCAGACCGCTGGCAGGATTAAATGCTGCAGTGAGCTTTTCAGAGCGGCCATATCCCAGCTCAGCAAGCTGTCAAGCACATACAAGCCTGTGATGTGAGTCGGTGGATTCAGGTCACCGGTAATGCGGCCGATTGGCGCGGGCAACCAACCAAGCTTGGAGTAGAATAACGTAATAAGCAGCAATCCAAGCCAGAAGATAGGCACCGATGATCCAATGAAAGACAGCACTCTCGCGATATGGTCAAAAATAGAGTTCTGCCGGGAGGCTGCTGCAATGCCAAGAGGAATCGCTATAATTAAAGCTACGAGCATGCTTGCAAGCGTAAGCTCCAAGGTGGCCGGGAAACGGGACACAAAATCGGATACGACCGAGTGCCCCGTATGCCAGGCAAACCCTAAATCGCCCCTGAACAACTGCTTGATATAGTCCCAGAGCTGAATATAAAGCGGCTGATTGAATCCGTACTCCTCCCGTACCTTGTTCACAAACTCGGGAAGCGCTTGTTCCCCTGTTATCATAAGCGCCGGGTCCCCTGGTAAAATTCTTGTTAAGATGAACGTGATCATGACGATCCCCGCGATACTTGGGATCATCATGGCTAATCGTCGAAGCGCATACTTTAACAACTCACATGATCCTCCTTCTCAGCTGTCTTCAACCTGTCATATCCCAAGCAATCCAAAAAACTCAAAATGAACGGCCTGCGCTGCCAATTCATCCACCGCAAGCTCAGGCAGGTTGGAATCCGAAGGGTTAGGTCCGAACAGCCACCTTGCAACAATTCCCTCAATCAAACTCATCAGGAGCGCTGCCCGTATATGTATGTCTGACGATTTCGGCAGCATGCCCAGCTCGACCGCCCGTTCAATATTTCGCCTGAACGAATCCTCCATTTCGATGCGTGTTTCCCGGAACGCATTTCGAATGGCTTCCTCTTCCCCGTTATCCATGAGCAGCAGCTGCATGAAATACCGGTGTTCCTGTGCAAATCTAAAAATGTCCGCCAGCAGGCGCTGCGAACCCTGAACCATCTCCTGGACAGAGCCGCCCCCAGTCCGGTAACCTCTCTTGATCACTGCAAGCAAATCTTCCCGGCCAGCCTCAATGATCTCAAGGGCTATCGCTTCCTTGCTCTTGAAATACCAATAGAATGTGCCCTGCGCAACTCCGGCATCATTAACAATGTCCGAAATTTTAGTGTTCTGATATCCATATCTAGCAAATCTCTCAACCGCTATATCCATTAATTGAGATTTTCTCGTATCCCGGAGACTAGACTGATTTGCGTTTGCGATGGAAATCACTCCCTCCAGATTGACTGGTCAGTCAGTTATTTTAATATCTTATAGGTTTAGTCGGTTTTTGTCAACGAATAAATCCGCTTAATCTGACCTTTGTCCTAGGTTTTAAAACGATTCTATTTTAGCGGTTGGCAGATCCGTCTTTCCTTAGTCCTATAAATTCTAAGAATGACTATTTCTAGCAATGGGATTGCCTAAGCAACCAAGGGGCGAACGCAAAAAAGCCACCTCCAATTTGGAGACGGCTGTCTGTTTTAATTGAAAAAGCCAATAGAAAAAGGCTTAAAAGCATGCTGGTGAAGGGAATTGAACCCCCGGCCTACGCATTACGAGTGCGAGCTCATACTGCAGAAGGCGAATTAAAGTCGAATACGGTGATGATTGCGACGTCGGCAACGTTATCGAGTTCGCAACCGATTGAACTTAGAGCTACTAAGGGACTAATCTTCTAGTTCAATTTCGATACGTGCAAGGACACCAGCTGGATTATTTCCGCTTCTGTTTGCATTTGACGGGAAGTTAAAAGCGGCGATCACAATATCATTTCTACCTCTCCGAAGGAAGCGTCTAATATTAAAAGTTCTTCCCGGATTAAAGAATGAAACATTGCCTTGCGGATTGTCTATAACTACCGGCCGTCCATTGATTAAAACGATTGCAAAATTATCCACGGACAGGAACAAACTAGCTCTCTCAATATCGTTTCTAATCGTAAATCTTCTGGCGACCACAGCAGCAGGACCGTTAGGGTCATTCCTTCCCCAAACGTACGATTCACCAGCTTGCGGCGCCACCCATTCCGGATTTCGCTCGATTTCTAGTGCATTTACCCAATTTCGATTCGTACTTATTCTCCTAGTTCTTTGACTAATAACAACCTGATTTTGTGCATTCAATGATCTTTGTGCGGCAATCATCATTCTCATTACCTTTGCAACGCTACTCGCCCGGATTCCGTTCTGTCTTCTAGTTGTTCGTAGTTGTTTGAGCGTATTATTTACCTTTCCTAGTCCTGTTCTTTTGGGCATTTCATGCCTCCTCCTTTTTTATCAACGAATCTTTAACATATATATGAGTCCCTGAATTTAATGGATATGGACAAATGATTGATCAAATCGCTCAATTTCCTCAAATGAACCACCTCTGTAACAACGGAGCTCTCTCACATTTTGATTAGTGACCATAGAACCTCTATCTCATGAACTATGATCTTATACCGCTGATGGCCGCCGGCCATGTTCCCTGTACGCTCATTCCAAACGATCAGCTCCACATAACCGAATTCCTCAATACTACGTTTTAGCTTCTCGTCCTTCGGATCTCCGGGCTGAAGGTCTCACCCGAGGGTTGTATGGTGCTTCGTTAATTTGATCTATCGGTATGACTCTGATGTTCATATCAACTACACTTCCTCTGTTTTTTTACAAAAAAAAGAACAAGCTTATAGAAAGCTGTTCCTCTTTATTTAAGTTAATTTATATTTAGACGCGTTCATTTAGCATTCTTAAGCCCGAGAAAACTGTAATCAATTTATAAACATCATGAACACCCGAGATGGCGAAAAACCCACTTTCACTTGACTAAAGGTTAGAAAAATAGTAAAACATCAGCCGAAATCACCAAAAAGACGCGGTTCCCGAAACCGGGAAATCCGCGTCCTGTAAGGCTTGCTAAGCATGCTGGTGAAGGGAATTGAACCCCCGGCCTACGCATTACGAGTGCGTTGCTCTACCCCTGAGCTACACCAGCTTATGTTTATAATTATATACTTCGACTTCCTTTTTTCAACCCTTATTAGGGATGAACCAAAGGAGAGAGCCGCCCTTACAGCTTCTCTCTCACCGAACGCAGCTTCTGCTCTGAAGAGGAAGGCTTATCGCGACGGTCGTCGATTTTGATGGATGTGGAGACCCGACCGGCTCCAGCCTCAAAAGTCGCTTCGTGAAGCGCCGTTATGGCCGCAAGGATGCGGTCAAGCGGTCCCTCGATAATCGTGCTCATGGATGTGAGCTGATACTCTACCCCTTCCTGCTTCTGCAGCACCCGCTGCATCTGAGCCACATAAGCACTCAGGCTGGTGGAACCTGTGCCTATAGGAATAATAGTTACCTCAGCAATAGCCACAATCAACTTCTCCCTTCTCATTTGAATTATCCCGCTATTTGTTCTTATTTAATTTTAACATCCCCCTTTCATTTTTCCAAAGACCAAGCTGAAAACCATGAAAATTTACACCCCAAATACAACCAATTTTCTTCAAAATCCCGCAAAAAATTTTTGTGAAATTTCTTTGAATCGGCTCATCCCAAGCAGGGTGCGGGAAGGCGGTTATCTCTCGAAAAGTCAAGCCCCTTTTTCTTGGCGTTTTGGATTTTCAAACCCTATTCAAACACTATATATTGTGGTAATGTAAATAAATCGAAACCAAATATAGTGTGAACAGGCTTTTGGCAAGCCAGACGCTTCTGTGGGCTTATTGTTCTGGAGGATCTCATGATTCTACCCGAAACCACGTATTCCCCGACTTCTTCTGCAAGTGTTCGGCTTTCAGGATATGCCTGTTTTCACGACGCCCTCCTTCTCTTGGGAAGACACGGGAGTCCGGATGCACTACATACAACAATTCGAAAGCCCGATTGCTTTCCTACCTGCACGATAAGTATCAGCAGTGTTGCTGGAATGGGAGCTTCTTTCGCATCCGTATATACAAGTATATCGAGGGGAGAAGTTGTAAATGGCACTATTGAATCCGGTTCTTGGCAGACAAGAAAGTATGCTAAGTGAAGTTATACAGCTTGGAGATGACATTCGGGGCAGCCTCGATCTGGAGATGCTGCGGGAGAATGCCAATTTGAACGGAGAGAGCTTCTCAGGGAAAATGAGCAAATTCGGCAGTGAATATGCCAAGTGGTATGCAAAGCATTTTGTGATGCCAACACCGCTTGTGCAAGCTTATGAAGACAATTGGGTCTATATTCATGATCTTGATCAATACGCCATTGGCACAACGAACTGCATATTCATCCCATTTGCTAAACTGCTTCGGCAGGGCTTCAATACGGGCAACGGAAGTGTCCGTCCGCCGAATTCCATCATGACCGCTATGGCGCTGGTGGCGATTATTTTCCAGTCCCAGCAGAACTCCCAGTATGGCGGCGTATCTGCGAACAAGCTGGACCATGACCTGGCTCCTTATGTGGCCAAGTCCTTCTCGAAGTATTTTCTTAAAGGCCTGGATTACTTCGAGGAGCAGGATCCAAACATTACAGGCGCAGAGCTTGGGGAAGTCCACATGAGCCGCCTGGATCTCCAGGAACGTTATCCAAAGGCCTTCCGTTATGCTCTCAAGGAGACGGAGCTTGAGACACTGCAGGGCGCGGAAAGCCTTATCCATAACCTGAATACGATGTCGAGCCGGGCAGGAGGGCAAATCCCTTTTACGAGCATTAACTACGGCACCTGCACTTCACCTGAAGGGCAGCTTGTCATCAGTTCCATCCTGGCGGCTACCTTAAGAGGACTTGGCAGCGGGGAGACTCCGATCTTCCCTATCCAAATCTTCAAGTGTAAAAAAGGCATCAACCAGGCGCCTGGAGAACCGAACTACCCGCTCTTCCTGAAAGCGGCGGAATGCTCGGCACATCGTCTGTATCCGAATTTCGCCAATCTGGATGCGCCCCTCAACCTGGCTTACTACGATCCGGCCAACCCGGATACCGAGTTCGCCACGATGGGCTGCCGCACCCGGGTGCTGGCCGACCGCTTCGGCCGCAATCACTTGTCCGGCAAAGGCAACCTATCCTTCAACACCTTGAACCTGGTGAAGATGGGGATTGAGCATGGCATAGCGCTCGGGCGGCGCAAGAAAGCCGATGAAGCGGGCTTTTACCGGGAGCTGGACCGCTGCCTGGATATCGCCCTGGAAGGGCTGCTTCACCGCTTTGAGATTCAGTCCTCCCAGAAAGCCAAGGCATCCGACTTCATGATGCGTGAAGGGGTATGGGAGGGCGGCGAGCAGCTTGATCCGGAAGCTCCTGTGGGAGATCTGCTCAAGCACGGAAGCCTGTCCATCGGGTTCATCGGATTGGCAGAGTGCATGAAAGCCTTGTACGGCAAACATCATGCCGAGGATGAGCAGGTCTATCAAAAGGCGCTGCAGCTGATCCAATACATGCGGAGCTACTGTGACCGCCACAGCGACAGGCTGAACCTGAACATCACCCTGTTCGCCACACCGGCTGAAGGGCTGTCCGGCAAATTCACCAAGCGTGACCGTGCTTTCTATGGGGCAATCCCCGGTGTAACGGACCGGGAATATTACACGAATTCGTTCCACGTGCCTGTGTACTATCCGGTGACCGCGGCCACCAAAATTAAGCTTGAGGCCCCGTTCCACGACCTGTGCAACGCTGGCGCCATTTCCTATATTGAACTGAACGGGAATGCCCGGGCCAACCCGGAAGCGTTCCTGCGCATCGTCCAATATGCCCTGGATCAGCAGGTAAGCTACTTCAGCATCAATCATCCGATTGACCGCTGCTCCGCCTGCGGGCATGAAGGCATTATCGGGGCCACCTGCCCTTCCTGCGGAAGCCATGAGAATGATGTACATATCCGCAGGCTTCGCCGGGTCACCGGCTACCTAACCGGGGATTTCCAGACCCGGTTCAACGGGGCCAAGCAGGCCGAAGTCAGAGACCGGGTTAAGCATACCCCATGAATATTTGCGGATATTCCCCGGAGTCCATTAATGAGGGCGAGGGCCTCCGGGCCGCCATCTTCATCAGCGGATGCCGGCATTACTGCCCGGGCTGCTTCAGCCCGAAGACCTGGAATTTCAATTACGGCGAGCCCTTCACGGAGGCCAGGCAGCTTGAGATCATCGATGAAATTAAGAACAATCCGTTATTGAATGGAGTCACGATTCTTGGCGGAGATCCTTTCTTCTCTGCGGAGGAGGTCAGCGCCTTTCTGGATCTGCTGCGCCTTAAAGCCGGTCCCATCCCGGTATGGATTTACAGCGGTTATACGTTTGAGGAGTTAACCGCCCAGCCCGATTCGGCCGAATACGCACTGCTGTCGCGCTGCGAAGTGCTTGTCGACGGGCGTTTCATGGAGGAGCTGCGCGATCCTTCCCTGCGTTACTGCGGGAGCTCCAATCAGCGGCTGATTGATGTTCCGAAGAGTCTTGCCCAAGAAAAAGCTGTTCTCTGGAAAAGCCGCTTCAGCTCTGGCTTAGAGCCATTTTCACCTTGAAATGAATACAAATAACGGCAGCAAAGTCTTTAATTCTTTCTTTATCGCCATGACTCTTTCTAGTATAATTGCTTCTTGTGGTCCTTTTTTGAGCGGCAAACCTAACCAGCCAAAAACAGACGATCCATTGCAGCCAGTTTCAAACGATGTAATCTGCAATTTTACTCTATAAATTTATATTTCAATAAGAAAGTAGGGATTTACTTCTATGCCATCCTTTGTCACTAAACCGAACAACCGTCAACTCGCTTTCGACAACAACCGTCTAGGTATTTATGCGGACCGCATTCTCGAAGGGCTCCCTTCTTTGGATAAAGAACGCCTGCTGCGCGGAGTGACCTCCAAGCTGCGCCGTGATGAAGTCACCGCTGAGGAGATCAGCAACGCGTTTACCATGTCCTCGCTGGAGCTTGTAACCAAGGAAGAGCCGGACTGGAAGTTCGCCGCTGCGCGTTCCCTGCTTACGACACTGTATAAGAAAGCTGCGTTCAACCGCCGCTACAAAGCGTATCCGGAAGAACCGTACGGATCGTTCTATCACCTCGTAAGCGAGCTGACCAAGGCTGGCATTTATAAAGAGGAACTGCTCGAAGTCTATACCAAAGAGCAGATTGAAGAACTCGGCGAAACGATTGATCCTTCGCGCGATCTGCTGTTTGACTATATCGGGCTGCTTACCCTTGCTGAGCGCTATCTCGCCAACGATTTTGACGGACGAGTTATGGAGCTTCCGCAGGAACGCTATATGGTTATCGCGATGTTCCTGATGCACAAGGAACCGGCTGAGACGCGTATGGAACTGGTCAAAGAAGCTTACTGGGCCATGAGCAACATCTACATGACCGCAGCGACGCCAACCATGTCCAATGCCGGTAAAAAAGTAGCCGGACAGCTCTCCAGCTGCTTCATCGATACGGTCGATGATTCCCTGGAAGGCATCTTCGACTCCAACACCGATGTGGCCCGTCTGAGCAAAATGGGCGGCGGTATCGGCGTATACCTTGGCAAAGTCCGGGCCCGCGGATCGGATATCCGCGGCCACAAGAACACCAGCTCCGGCGTTATCCCTTGGATCCGCCAGCTGAACAATACCGCAGTCAGCGTTGACCAGCTCGGCACACGTAAAGGCGCGATCGCCGTATACCTGGATGTGTTCCATAAGGACATCCTGGCCTTCCTTGATCTGAAGCTGAACAACGGGGACGAACGGATGCGCGCGCATGACGTGTTCCACGGGGTCTGCCTTCCCGACCTGTTCATGGAGGCAGTAGAGAACCGTGACGAGTGGAGCTTGTTCTGCCCGCATGAAGTGAAGAAGACCATGGGCTGGAAAGACGCGAACGGACGCCCATTGGGACTTGAAGACTTCTACGATGAGTCCTTCGGTGAAGGCTCCTTCCGTGAGAAATATGAAGAAGCGGTGGCTCATCCAACGCTTCCGCGTATTACCGTACAGGCTATCGATATTATGAAACGGATTATGAAATCCCAGCTGGAGACCGGTACCCCGTACATGTTCTACCGTGACACAGTGAACCGGGCCAATCCGAACCGTGCGCATGGCATGATCTATTCTTCCAACCTCTGCACAGAGATTATGCAGAACCAGTCCGCTACGGTGGTTGAACAAGAAGAGCTTGTAACCAAAGACGGCCAGACCCGCATTGTCATCTCCAAAATTCCGGGTGATTTCGTAGTCTGCAACCTGAACTCCATTCACCTGGCACGTGCGGTTCCTGCCGGCGTTCTGGAGCGTCTCGTACCGATTCAGGTCCGCATGCTGGACAACGTCATCGACATTAACAACATCGAAGTGCTGCAGGCTCAATACACGAACAGCCAGTACCGCGCCATCGGTCTGGGAACGTTCGGTCTGCATCACCTGCTGGCTCTGGAAGGCATCCGTTGGGAGTCCGACGAAGCCGTGGCCTACAACGATGCTCTATATGAGAAAATCAACTACCTGCTTGTCCGCTCCAGCATGGAGCTGGCCAAGGAAAAAGGCCGCTACGCCAAATTCGAAGGCTCCGACTGGGATACAGGCCACTACTTCACCTACCGTCATTACACCGACGGAACCCGTGAAGGCAAATATGTAACTACTGAAGAGTGGCGCGCTCTTCAGGCTGAAGTGCATGAGCATGGCGTGCGTAACGCCTGGATGTTCGCTATCGCGCCAAATGGCTCCACTTCAATCATTGCCGGATCTACAGCAAGTATCGATCCGCTGTATGAACTGTTGTCCTATGAAGAGAAGACAACTTACAAAATTGCCAATCCGGCTCCGGACCTGTCCGAGAAGACGATCTGGTATTACAAAACCGCATTCCTGATTGACCAGAACTGGTCCATCAAGATGGCTTCGGCCCGTCAGCGTCACGTGGACCAGGCGCAAAGCTTCAACCTGTATGTGCGCCCTGACATCAAAGCTACTGAATTCCTCAGTCTGCACCTGCATGCCTGGAAAGCGGGCATCAAATCGACGTATTATGTGCGCAGCCGTGCGCTGACGATTGAAGAATGTGAGTCGTGTGCATCGTAAAATCCGAAAGAGCCTTTGAAGGCTTTTTCCAACCCACCCAAACCCTCCCTTCCAAGGGAGGGCCCCAAGGGCTTTGCCCTCTGGACACCCGGGTGGGCGAACGTAAGAGTGTGAGAGACGGTTGTGTGGGGAATTCGTGCTGGGATCGCTTGCCGTCCCTATCGGGACCCGCTTTCGGATTGGATGTGTCTAGTTACCTGTTTCAATCGCTTGGGAGCCAGGCTTTTATGACCCGGGTGAGATTCGTGCTAGGAGCCGCTTGTCGCCCCTGCGGGGCACGCTCTACTTGAGAGCTCCTGGCTGGATGTTGGTGTGAATGCGGGCGGGTTTACTTTACGGCGTGCTGCAAGGCGCTCTCCCTTCGGGATACGCTTAGGCTTAGTGCAGGGCGGTCTGGGAGTTGCTTTTGTGCTTAGCTTGAGACGATGTGCTGCAAGGCGCTCTCCCTTCGGGATACGCTTAGGCTTAGTGCAGGGCGGTCTGGGAGTTGCTTTTGTGCTTAGCTTGAGACGATGTGCTGTGAGGCGCTCTCCCTGCGGGATACGCTTAGACTTGGTGCAGGGCGGCCTGGGAGTTGCTTTTGTGTTTAGCTTGAGACGATGTGCTGTGAGGCGCTCTCCCTGCGGGATACGCTTAGGCTTAGTGCAGGGCGATCTGAGGATGTGCTGAGAGGCGCTCTCCCTGCGGATTCGCTTAGGTTTGTGCGAGGCAAGAGCAAGAGCTGAGAATGGTTTTGTTGGTTTAGCTGTAACGGGAGCGGAGTGAGCGGAACGAATCCGGAGAAGCGGCAGCGGTCGCCTTTATCTCCGAGTTTCTACCGCTGCGGCGGTTCCAATCAGGAAACTTGGAGATAACAGCGATCGGAGGATCGTTGCGCTCTCGGAGCGTCTACCACGTACAAATCCTGCGCCTACTTATTGGCCCACGAATCTGTGCGGAGAATGGTTTTGTTGGTTCAATTGCAGCGGGAGCGGAGAGGGCAGAACGAATCTGGAGAAGCGGCAGCGGTTGCCTTTATCTCCGAGTTTCTACCGCTGCGGTGGTTCCAATCAGGAAACTTGGAGATAACAGCGATCGGAGGATCGTTACGCTCTCGGAGCGTTTACCACGCACAAAGTGGCAAGCTGCTAAGGAGCCCCTCCTCGCACCAAAGCACTATCTCGCTGGCTGAACGCAATATTTTAAGGAGATGATTGTAATGCAATTACAAACAATTTTTAATACAGAGGCACCTAACAAATCTACGCGCATTATTGGCGGAGAATGCTCGGGTATCCTGAACTGGAACGATATCCGGATGCCGCATATGTATAAGCTGTATAAGGTTCTTCTTCTCAACCACTGGATTGCAGATGAGATCCCAATGTCCAAGGATGCGCAGCAGTTCGCACGCCTGGATAGTGAAGAGCAGCGCACGTTCAAGATCAACATCTCTCTGCTGGCTGTGCTGGATTCCATGCAGACCATGTTTGTGGGCGACGTGAAGCGCTATTTCACTGACTCCTCGCTGGAGGCGATCTCCGCGATTATCGGCCAGCAGGAGGTTGTGCACAACCAATCATACTCCTACGTGCTGTCCTCTATCGTATCCGAGCAGGAGCAGAAGGAAATCTTCGAATATTGGAAACATGATCCGGTGCTGCTGGAGCGCAACAAGTTCATCTCGGACATCTATCAGAACTTCCGTGACAACGCTACGCCGCAGACGTTCTTCGAAGCCCTGGTTGCCGACCTGATCCTGGAAGGTATTTTCTTCTACAGCACCTTTGCCTTCTTCTACAACCTGGCACGCGACCAGAAGATGATGGGCACAAGCCAGATGATCTCTTACATCCAGCGGGACGAGAACCAGCACTGCTATTTCTTCGCAGAGGTATTCAAGCAGCTGCTTGCGGACTATCCGGAGCTGAATACGAAGGAGAACATCGACTACGCATACCGTACTATCAACCGTGCGGTTGAGCTTGAGACCAACTGGGCGCATTACACCCTCAAAGAAGTAAAAGGCATCGATCTGAACGAGCTGTCTGATTACATCAAATACATCGCGAATAAGCGCCTGACCCTGATGGGTCTGGATAAAGCTTATCAAGGTGTGGATGTGAACTGCATGCCTTGGATCAAGCCTTTCTCCGATGAGGCTCTCAATGCAACCAAGACGGACTTCTTCGAAGCCAAGTCCCGTAACTACGGTAAAGTTGGTGACGACAACGGATTTGACGATCTGTAAGAAGGAGTATGAACTCCTGAACAGATCTGAATAGATAAAGAAAAAGGCGTGCAGCTTGCAAGAGCTGTACGCCTTTTTTGTTTATGCAATTTTATGCATGACTTTGTTTATGCAGTTTTTGTATGCATTTTGTGTACTTTGTGCATGCAGTTTTTGTATGCCCTTGTTTATAACCTTTCTGTTATAGAACCTACCGGTATAATCTCTACTGTTTTGTACCTATGTGAAGTATATCTTTTGCACATAGCCTTTTGCACATAGCCTTTTGTAAATAAATCTATTGTACAAAAGCCAGAGGCTAGAGATTAGAGCTATCTAGTCCTGTTTAGGGTCGACAGTGATGAATTGGTACAGCCCTTCAACCTTCTCATCGGTCAGGTCGCCACTGTTATCAAACACCAGGATAGACGAGGCTGGAATGTTCCAGTTCACCTCAGGCACAAACTCCACACGTTTCTTGAAATTATCCCAATGGTTAAGCTTCCATGTGTCGCGCTCCGTGGCTCTTTCGATAATCCGTTCTTTCTGCACGTCCATATCGCTGAGTGTCACCACAACCACCTTAACATCCACTTGATCCAGGCTGAGTCCGGCAGCTGACAGCACTTCCTCAATCCAGGCCTTGTTCTTCAGCTCGGAGGTGAACGGTGAGATCATGAATACACTCTGCCCAGCGGCCAGGTTATCAATGCAAATATCTTTGGTTGTGTCATACTCCAAATCACGCAGATGCTCTTTGTAGAACTCCGAGTCCCGGTCATTCTTATCGAGATGATTCATCTCCAAAATCTTTTCCACAAATCTTCCACCTACTGTATCTCTATCTAAAAAGGCAGCCTGAATCCGTGCGGACAGCTTGCGGGCCACCGTAGTTTTGCCTGTACCTGCTACTCCTACAAAGAAAACCAGTTTTTGCATGGTTATGCCTCCAGTTCTGATATATTCATTTGTACATTTTAACACAATGAAGGAAGCAAGTGTAGCGCGGTGCCCAAGCTGAAGGTCACTAGGTCACTAATCTGCCAATCCACGTCCAGTCAATTGCTTATCTTCTGCCACCTTGACCATGCCCCGGGCTTGTTTATTACGTAGTGTGTAAATTACAGTTAAGATTAGGCTTACCCCTGCAGCAGCCAAATAAATATTACTGAACACCGCCGCCCCGGGGTAAGGATGGAGCGGATTCCAGCTGCCTGCAGCCCCCTGATCCAGGATTCGGCTTAAAATCGCAGAGACTGCGGCAAACGTAATAAAATTCAGCATGGACATCAGTCCCATGCCAACCCCCGTCTGTTCAGGGGGCAGCGTGCGGGAAATTGTATTCGACAGCCCAATCTGCATAAATGTAACCCCGACATTTCCAAATATTATTATAGCCCCAATCAGCCAAGGCAGACTCCCAGCGGTGAAGGACAACAGCATATAACATAGAATGAGCAATCCAAAGGCAACATAGATTACGAAGGAGTTGCCCCTCTGATCCGCGAGTCGTCCTCCCTTCAGTCCCAAGATGGCTGAAGCTGCTGCACCCGGAACCATCAGAAATCCGATAATTCCCGGATCAACATGGTTAACCCGCGAGAAGAGCTGCGGAATCAGGAAAGGCAGTGAGATCGCACAACCATTAACAAGTACGACCATCAACAAGCCAAATACATAATTTTTGTTCCGGAATAGGCGGGGCTCCACGAAGGGTTCTGATACACTAACAATCCGCAGAATAAACAACAAGAGCAGGATCAATCCTCCAATCCCGAACATCCATCCCCCATTTGTGATCGCAAGCAGCAGCAGGGCCACCATTCCGGCAAGCAGACCACCGCCCAGCAGATCCATCTTCTTCACCACTCCACCTTGATCATCCAAGTATTTTCGGTAAAAAGGAAGTGTCAGCAGCGTCAGCAATGACAGGCTGAATAACCAGCGCCAGTCCCCTACACTCATCACCACACCGGAGACGACAGGGGCAGCCGCATTCCCCATGGCCATTCCAATTGCAGAGATACCCAAGGCCCGCCCCCTGACCTCAGGCCGGAAATATCTGACTGGAATAATCATGGCGGCAGCAGGGATTACCGAGGAACCGGCCGCTTGGAACAAACGCCCAAGCAGAATCATAATATACGAATTGGCGGTCAATCCTATGGCTGAACCCAGAGCGAATACAATCAGTCCGAAGGTGAGCAGGTTTTTAAATTTATATTTATCCGCTAATTTCCCATAAATCACCGAGCCTATCGCATACATTAGCATATAGATCGAGGTTACCCAACTTACCTGGGCAGTGGACAGCTGGAAATCACGCGCAATTTCCGGCAGGACAATATTGAATATTGAGGCATTCATAACCGAAATAACCAGAGTAAAAGCCAAAATCCGAATCAGCTTTTCTCCCGCTGAGTGCTTAAGTTCAGTATTCATTCTCTCTCCTTCTTTCTGCTTTAAAATGGAAGGCTAAGACTATAGAGCAGCGTATTCGCTTCTCCGTACAGCTCCAGCCAGGCTCAGGGCAAAAGCTCCAACTCCTTAGCCATCAGGGACCTCCATCTGTCTGTTAGTTAGTACTAACTAACATCAATACGATAAAAAATCTAGGGGGTTAATCCCCTAGCGAAAACCAGTACACTCTCCTGTATAAATTCATCCAGCGGTGCCGTACTAAGCGACCGTTCCGGTCTACGACTATCCAGAAAAGCGCCGTGGTTCATCCACATAAACGCAAGTGCCAGATGCTCAGGCGAGGTCTGAATCAACTTGCCCCGTTCATACATCCCTTCGAAATATCTCGTAAGAAACTCCTTAAGCTGCCGGGGGTGCTGATGCAGCCTCTCGTGCAGGCCCGGAATCCGGGCGGATTCCTTCACCCCGATCTGAATCAGCTTTGTATTACGGTTCATAATTTCGTGATAGGTCCTGCTGACCAAAAGCAAATCTGTCTGCAAGTCCCAAACGAGCTTCTCCTGAAACAGAGTCTTCATCTCTGGTCCATAATGAAAACGGTCCACCGCAGCCTCCAGCAGGTTCTGCTTGGAGCCAAATTGCCTAAACAGGGTCATCTCGCTTAAATTTGCGGCCGCCGCAATCTCCTTAGTGGTAACCCCGTTGTAGCCTTTTTCCGCGAACAGATCAATAGCTGCCAGAAGCAGTCTGTCACTACTGGACCAAGATTTAGTATCCATTTAAATTCCTCCGGTCAGCAACAGATGTTAGTGATTACTAACATCATCATAGACGTAGTCCAAATATTTGTAAAGGGTCAAAAAGCCCCTGTCTTCATATGTTCAAGAACCTCTCTAGAATTCATTGGAATAACCAGGCTTTTCCGAATATCAATTCTAAGAAATGCACTCCAACATAAGTCAGGGGCCTTTCAATTGTGCAGCATTACCTGCTAAATCCCTCAGAACATTCTGCTGTTTAACATCTGCACTGTATCTTCACAAAACTACCATTATTGCAACGGTACGCTGTGGACCTCATCGCAAACAGCACACCGTGGGTGCTGGGAGCTACAGCCTCGGGCAAACGGACAGCAAGACCTCACACCATCAACACCATACCTCGCCCTGGTATCCTAGGCCCCCGGAACCCCCAGGAAATGAGCTACCCTAACAGTAGAACCTCACACCTTGCTTTAAAATCAGCTTAAGCCAGACCCTTCGGAAGCTGGTTGTTCTCCACGCGGAGACGGGTTTCCTTAATGAGCTCAGCCGCGTTATCTTCCAGCCGGATACGCAAATCCTCAGCAATATCAAAGCCGCCAGCCTCTGTGCGGGCAACCTGGTTATCGACAGCATACACACCGCCCAGAATATGGCGTGCGCCCAGCGCGGCCAGCACTGGCTTCAAGGAGTAGTCGATCGACAGCAGATGCGCAAGGCTGCCTCCGATGAACAGGGGCAGGATAACTTTGCCGGCCAGACCCTTTTGCGGAATCAAATCAATAAAGGTCTTAAGCACTCCCGTATAGGAGGCCTTATACACCGGACTTGCGATAATAACCGCATCGGCCTGAGCCACCAGGGCATTGGCTTTAACGATGGCCTCGCTCTCAAATTTCGTATGTATCAGATCCTCCGGTGGAAGCTCCGCAACATTAACGTGATGGACCTCAATGTTCTCTTTTTTCAAAATCTCCTCAGTCAGTCCGATGATTGCCGATAAACGGGAAGTTAACGACGGATTTCCGTTAATAATCGTGACTTTGAACATCATAACATGCTCCTTTCTTTTCCTGTTTTTTAATTCCGACATACAAACTATGATTTAAACAAATGCTATCAAGCTTTCTCCGGATTGTCAATAAAATCACTTTTCACCTCCCCATTGTACCTGCTTGGTTCCCTTTTTCCAAGGAACCTTCAGATGGGCAGATGCATATGGATGAGCAAGAGAATAACGAATTGTAGAGGAGATTATTTGACTATGATAAACCCCGTATATCCCTATTACGGAAAAAAGACGGTGTGCATAGACCAGAAACTGAGCTTCCCTCCCCAGCACCAGCCCGTTCAGCCAGGCATAGAGAGCCTGATGAACCCAAGGCCCATCTCCGAAATCCCGGAATACTGCGGCAGCGGCAAGCTGCTCGGTAAAGTGGCTGTAATCACAGGTGGAGACAGCGGGATTGGACGTGCCGTAGCGTATGCTTTTGCCAAAGAAGGAGCCGATATTGTCATTGCCTATCTAAACGAAACCTCTGATGCGCTGGAAACAAAAAACCGGATTGAGCAGCTCGGCAGACGCTGTATTCTGATGGAGACCGACTTAAGGTTTAAAAGCAACTGCTCCTCGGTTATTGACGGGACGATCCTGCATTTTGGCCAGCTCGATATCCTTGTGAACAACCATGGGGTACAGTACCCTCAAAGCAGCATTATGGATATTACAGAGCAGCAGCTGTACCATACGTTCCAGACGAATATCTTTCCGTTCTTCTTCCTGGTGCAGGCGGCCCTGCCATATCTCCGCAGGGGGGCAGCCATCATTAATACAGCCTCCATCACGGCTTATCGGGGGCAAAAGGAGCTTATCGACTATTCATCTACCAAGGGGGCAGTCGTCTCTTTTACACGTTCCCTGGCCCTATCTCTTGTAGACCAGGGCATCCGGGTCAACGCAGTAGCACCGGGTCCGATCTGGACACCGCTTATCCCATCCAGCTTCTCTGCGGAGGAGGTATCCACCTTCGGCACGAAGACTCCAATGCAGCGGGCCGGTCAGCCGTATGAGCTTGCCCCGGCCTATGTATATTTAGCCAGCCAGGATTCCTCTTACGTAACCGGCGAGACTATTCATGTCAATGGCGGTGATATGGTCACTACCTGATCATGGATGATCCTATCTCCTTGTTAAAGACCCATATAAAACTCACAGACCGGGGACCTTGTTAAAAACCAAAAACCTATCATAAAGCTCACAGATCGGGTGATTCGCTTATGTAAATGGCTCAGGCTGTACATTGTACCAACGGCATCCGCCGGGTGGGCTCACCTCGAAGAGCAAGGCCAAACTAAGATCGGCCCTCTTAAGCCATCCGTCTTCCATGTAAAACTTCTGGGTAATACTTCTGGCTTCCTCATGTCAACCTAACGCTAAGCTCCAGGCCCCTGCCTGTGGCTTAGCTTCGAAGGTAAAATCCAGGCTTGGCCCACCTCTATGCGGTGCTAAACGGAGGACCTGTAGGTATAGAATGCGCATCAAACAGCCCGCATCCAGAGTAAAGGGATACAATCGAAGGCCGCAAAGCTTCCTCTTTCCTCTTCTATCTGAATGCAGGCTTAATGAATAAGAAAATTTCTCGAATTAATAATTTATACCATTAATTAATTGTTGCCCGTGGAACAATTCAGTTCCACTTCCGCCTGCAGGCTCATCTTGCGGGGTGGAGAAAAGTGCTGAGGAGCGGCTGCTGCTAGGCAAAACGAGAGAGCAGGCAGAGGATCTGCAAGGCCTTATCAAATCTTCTCACTCCCGGTTACTTTATGCTTGCGATTATCCGGACACTACCACGCAAGAGACATGAAGGTTAAATGGACAAGACACGTGGGACAAGAACGTTGGGAGTTAATCGAATTGCTAACTCCAGCAACTTAAGATCTCTCACTTCGTGCATTTCACCTCAAGTCTATGATTAACCGAACGCCCAACCAACAGCAGAAAACATGAAGGACAGGCAAGACACGTAAGACAAGATCGTTAAGAGTTGACCGAATCGCTAACTCCAAAACCTAGGAACTTCTCACTCCGCCCATTCATCTCAAGCCAAAGTTTAACCGAATGCCCAACCAACAGTAGGAGATAGATAGGCAAGATAGGCTACACATTGGCCTGATTATTAAGCGTTGACCGCATGTGAATAGCCTCTGTCCGTTGCCATGTCTGTGCTTCGCCATGCAGCGCCGCAACCTCCGCCGCTATAGATGCTCGATGATGTCCCCGGCGAGCAGCGATGCCGGGTGGTTTCTCGCGGCGGCGGCCCGTTCTCCGGCCAAGCCGTGCAGATATGCGCCGAACGCCGCAGCCTGCACGGCGCTAAGGCCCTGGGCCAGCAGACCGGCGATGATGCCGGTCAGCACATCTCCGGCTCCCCCGGTGGCCATGCCCGGGGTGCCGGTGATGTTCACAAAAACGCGGCCATCCTCAGCCGCGATGACCGTGCGCGCGCCCTTGAGCACGAGCGTCACCCCGTGCTCAAGGGCGTACCTGCGGGCCAGGCCGATCCGGTCCCGCTGGACCTCGGCCGTGGAGATGCCCGCCAGGCGCGCCATCTCGCCCGGATGCGGCGTAAGCACCACCGCCGCATCCCGTCTTGGCATTGCCGCGGGGCCACCGGCCGCAGCAAGAATGTTCAGTGCATCAGCGTCTAGTACCAACGGGCGCTGGGCGCGCTCCCAAAGGGCGCGCAGGAAAGCCTGCTCGCCGCTGAAGCGGCCAAGCCCCGGCCCGGCGGCGAGCACGGTGCGCGTCTCGAGCAGCCGCAGCACCTCTTCTGCTGCGGCTGCGCTCCAGCCATCGGCCCCGTCGCCGGCAGGGGCCAGCATCAGCTCGGGCACCGCGCCGAGCACGTGCGGAGCAACCACGCCGGGCAGCGCCCAGGTGGCCAGCCCGCAGCCAGCCCGCAGTGCGGCCTTGGCGGCCAGCAGCCCGGCGCCGCTCATCTGGGCATGGCCGGCGGCAAGCAGCACATGGCCATAGGTGCCCTTGTGCCCATCCGGGGCGCGCCTCCGCAAGAGATCAACCCCCAGCTCACCGGAGAGCACTTCCTCCGTGAGCAGGTAACTGCCTGGCGACTCAGGATCTGCTGCCAGACTGCGCGGGATGCCGATGTCTCTAACGATGACATTGCCCGCTGCTCCAGCGCCCGGATATTGGGTCAGCCCGGCCTTCAGAAAGGCCAGGCACACCGTCATCCGGGCCTGGACACACGGCTCGTAAACCTCGCCCGTATCCGCATCCAGTCCACTTGGGATATCCGCGGAGATGATGGGCAGACCGGAAGCGTTAGCCTTTTCAATCAGCTTGGCATAGCTCCCCCGGGGTGCCCCTGAAGAGCCTGTTCCAAGCAGCGCATCCACAATCCCGGTATACCGGCTGTAATCGATCGGTTCTTGACCAAATACGAAAGAAGGAAGGCGCAGCGCCTCTGCAATCTTGTACTGTACCTCTGCCTCCCCCGTCAGCTGCCCAGGCGGGGAGGCATACAGCAGAGTAGCCCGAACCCCGCTGTTCATGAGGTGCCGGGCGGCCACAAGTCCGTCCCCTCCATTGTTGCCCTTGCCGACCAGAATGAGCCAGTGCTCCCGGGAAAGCATCTCCGTCATCTTTTACCCGATATTCACGACTCCCTCGATCCCATTCCCCACTAAGGCTGACCACTCCCCGTAAGCCTGCTGTTCCATTCGGGAACCCGCCTCTTCCCTTCCTAAGCTCTGCCGAACACACCACCTAATCACTTCATCCGCAATGGCCTTCCCTGCATTCTCCATCAGAGATACCGCCGGGATGCCAACCTCCTGAATGGCTCGCTCATCCAGTTCCCTCATCTGTTTCGCGTTTACGATGCGCACAATTTCTTCCCCCTCTCACTTGAACACAGCTTATTCTCAGCATCTATAATCTTCACTACTTGTATATTAACCTTCCCTTCCGTCAGAACCAAGCCCGCTAATTCACCATCATTTAACTTTGGGTTTGATTCGTCTAAGACAGAATATAACAAGGCAAACAGGGGCAGCAGGCAAATGATGCCTGTCACCCTTATTATCTAGCAGGCATCCCTAAACATGCCATTGACCAAACTTTTTATATTCTTTCGTGTTTATAATAAACTTGTCTAATCTACGGCTGTAATCGATTTTCAAGCTTCATAAATGTAAAAAGACCGATTCTCTATTCGAGAGAACATCGGCCTTTCTGGTCTTATAAATTTATTTCTAAATCACCTAGTGCTACTAAGATTAGTCTTTAGATGCTGATGAGTCATTTCATTGTATAAAGGTTCTCACATTTTAATTGTAACTTCACTGACAGACAAGCCATTAGAGCAAGTCCCGATACAACCGGATTTCTTCCTTCACAACCCGGAATCCAACAGACTCATACAGGGACAGGGCTGGCTCATTCATTGTTAAGACATCCAGCTCAGCGTAACCAAGTCCGTGTTCCCTTAAATATTGAACTGCCTGGTTCAGCAGAAATCTGGCGACTCCCTGATGTCTCCATGGCTCACGGACGAATACGTCCTCTATCCGCCCATTGTCCCCGTCCTGCCAGACCATCACACTGCCTGCCAGCTCGCCCTGCTGGCGCACATTCAGCATGGTCCATAGCGGATACTTCATCACTTCCGCGAGTCTCTCCGCCCGGAGAGGGGCATCCGGCCATATTTCGCTTTCCACACGCAGATACTCTTCTTCCTCACCGTTCTCCAGCTTTGATAAAGAGAAGAAGGCGAAGCCCTCCGCAAGATCAGCCGGGGCAGAAGCAGAAGGCTCCTGCAGATTGCAGCCCATCAAGTACAACCGGGTTAAAGGTTCGAAGCCTTTGTACTCCTCAAAAAACTTCAGATTGGCCGTCTCCGCATCATAATTGCCCACACAGATATGTGTCCCATGTTCCGGCGGCAGGGTGCTTTTTAGCTCAAGGGCACGTTGATACAATTTCGTATAGATTGCATCCAGAAGGACGTAATCCTCCTGCCTGTCCGGCAGCGTTTTGATATTAACATAGATACTGTGGTTGCTCTCACCGCCAAAGTCCGAAGGAACCACACTAATAATTCCCACCTGTCCCTTGGCAATCATGAGGCCATCTTCCACGGCACAGATCACATTATCCCAGTTAGACTCCTCCCCTACCCACCAAAAGACCGCATCACTATGTGTGGTCACCGTGTGATAAAGTTGACCCAGCATTCCCATATCATCAGCTTGAAACCCGCGAATTTCCCAGCTCATCTTGTAGTCCCCCATCTTCGTTTGATTTGATTCTATCATTCTGGCTGCCCAGTGACAGGGGAACAATTTGCTATAACTGATTTGTAGCACGGATTAGCCTTTTATCTCGGTGTTTTTAATACGATCGGTTTATTGGTAAAAAGTTTATTGACTTATGATCCCTTTGTTTCTGGTACGACCGTTTTGCCTGCTTATTGGTTTATGATCCCAGTGCTTCTGGTACAACCGGTTTGTCTGCTTACTGGTTTATTAGTTGGTAATTTACCAGGCTGGTTGCCCAGTTGGTTTGTTGGGTTTGAGGGGCTGGCCATCTGATTCTCTCTGTAGACTCGTTTCCTTAGAAGCTTTGATCGCAAGCCCTCCTCTTTTAACTGAGTTGAGCAGTTCGGCCAATTTATTTGATGGACTAACGGATTGACTGCCAGGCTGAATTTCCGTTAGTCCCTCGTTGCTTCCTTTCTAGCCACCACCGGAACCCAAAGCTCATTACGTCCTTCCTCAGGCGGCAGGTAGTTCTCAATAGCTGGCAAGTAGGCTAGATCGTAGCTGGAGGAAGGCACCCATTCCGTATACAGGCGTTTCCAAATTTCCTGAATCCCTCCCGGATGACCCGGCGCATCGAACACCGCCCAGGTGCTGGCAGGATACTCGAACTTGACCATGCCCTCCCTTGGCTCATGTTCAGACGTAATTGCCAGAATATAATCAAATTCTTCATTCTCCCCGAATTCCCCGTTCGCGCATACGCCAAGAATGCCTCCGACCTCATGACCCTCTTGACGGATGTTCCACAGTTCTTCGAACACCCCTTGGCTCCGGGCATTGTCCCATATTTGAGGAATGATACTAAATGCATTCTCCGTATTTACCCGCTCTGAAATCCCAACAATACGAAACGGTTTAAGTTCAACCATCCGGTAATTCATTTCCACAGCCCCTTTTATCGAAATGTGAAAGGTAATCTTGGGATAAGCCTTCAGCGTTGTCCCCGCCTTTCTCGCCGCTGTAGGTGTAACGCCGTGAAGGCTGCTGAACGCTCGCGTAAACGCTTCTGGGGAGTCATACCCATACTTCAAAGCGAGATCGACGATCTTGATATCCTGATGCTGGAGCTCAAATGCCGCCAGAGTCAGGCGACGGCGACGGACGTATTCTCCGAGCGGGACCTCCGCAATGAAAGAGAACATTCTCTGAAAATGATACACGGAACAACAGGCCACCCTGGCCGCTTCTGCGTAGTCCACCTCGTCCATCAAATGACGCTCAATATAATCAATAGCCTCGTTCATTCTCGCAATCCAGCTCATCTACCGTAAGACCCCTTTCACTCTCAATATAACGGAAGCGGTTCATCCAAGCCGTGCAGTTCTTGCACAAAATTGCAAGCCGCCTGTAGTTCTTGTCTCTTTGAGTGTACCATACCCTTTCCAAGTGAAATATGAGCGCCTCCGGCTGCCGATATGGCAAACTAAAAAGGCCCGGGAGCTAGTCCCCGGGCCAGTTCCTATATTTTAGATTCCACTGCTATCGGCAGCAGCCTACCTCAGGCTCAATATCCTACGGTGAACCGGCTTCTTATGAAATGTCCCTCATCCGCCTCATCCAGCAGGGCAACCGCGTAATCCTCTACCGAGATGCGGCTGTTATCCAGCTCATCGGTAACGAGCTGATTCGTTCCAATCCGGAAGTTGCCTGTGCGTTCACCGGGTTCAATAACTGCCGCCGGACTGAAATAAGTCCAATCAATATCAGAATTCCGGTAGATTTCATAGGCTTCAGCATGAGCTCTGGCAATTGGACGCCATTCCTCCGGGAAAGCGGGCGTATCCATGAGCATGACTCCTGGCTCCACCTCAAGGCTTCCTGCTCCGCCCACAACAATCAGCCGCCCGGCGCCCCCGCGTCTTACGCCTTCAACCAGGGTCCGCGCGACTTCGGACAATTCATCTTCCTCCCCGAATTTAGGACCGAACGCGCTGATTACCACATCCTTGCCAGCCGCCGCTTCCGTCACGGAATCGGGAACCAGGATATCCCCGGTCTTGAGCTGCAGCTTCTCATGCTGCTTGGACAGCTCCTCCAGCTTAGATATATCCCTCAGTACCGCAGTTACCTCATGGCCTCTGCGGAGCGCCTCCTCCAGAATGCTTTTGCCAATTGTCCCCGTAGCTCCAAACAAAGCGATCTTAAGCATATGTAATCTCTCCTTCTCTATTTTCTTACAGGTGAATTTCTGCACTGTTCACGGCCAGACCCATGTGCAGAGTCCTTCTATTATAATTATCCCCCAGAGTGAATCCAAAACGCATACCATTCATTTTCCCCAAAATAAGAAGATCCCTCTCCACTTGGAAAAGGATCATGTTCTTAATCATTTACGTGATTAATATTAGACTTCGAGCCATTCTCCGCTTGTGCCAGTTGCCTCCCAGGTTCAGAGCTGTCACAGTGCATCTATATAAAATGAACTTATGAAGGTTACCCTATTCAGAGCGCTGCGATGGCGAGTGTTCTTACGACCACGGTTGTCCCCGAAATCCTTGAACTAGCTATCCAGTTGGGCATTTCGGAGACAAAGGCGGACGCTCCGCTTCTTCTGAATCACTCATCCTCTCCGCTGAGATCGGTACATTCTAAAGTTCATTTGATATAGTCGTTTTCTTACTTTCCTACAGCTTGGATCTCTATAGTCCGTCATACAGCGCAACACCGTGGGCGTTGCTTTCGGCATACGGTGCGAGGTCTAAATTTAACCCGCCTTCCCCAGCATAAAGCTGAGAATAAGAATAATAAATACGGTGGCTGTAATCGCCACGAACCGGTAATCCTTCTCCTGCCAAAAGACAAACAAAGAGACGAATACCCGCAGAACCGGTGTCATAATCAGAAGCAGCAGTCCTGTCTCTATAATCGCCACCGACTTAAGCTCAAGCAGCCCCTCCCAGATTGCGGCGAAGCCGAGCGGATAAGTATCATCCGGGTATCCGCTGACCCCAGTGACCAGCAGCTTCACCAGCCCGGCAATGATAACCGCCGCGGCCACAACCACGCCGATTCTCAAGATTTTGCTTATCGCCAGTTCTACATCGGCAATCCGGCTGGGCGTCTCTTCGTGATGTGGATGCTCAACCGTCATGTTAACCCCTCCAACCTTGATATAACATTTGCCCGGCCACATAAATCATAACCGGGATAAACAGCTTACGGATCGTCTTGCTCTTCATCCGCTGCATCAGCCTTGAACCGATGGTAGCTCCAATCAAGACGCCAAGAGCCACCGGCGCAGAGATTACAGGATTAATATCGCCGCGCAGCAGGTAGATTCCCGCACTTGCCGCTGCCGTAACCCCCATCATAAAGTTGCTGGTTGCGGTGGATACTTTCAGAGGCATTTTCATAAAGACATCCATCGCCATAACTTTAAAACTGCCGCTGCCGATTCCCAGAAGCCCTGAGATAACCCCTGCACCGTACATGACGCTGAAGCCCTGCGGCACCTTATCCACGTTATAAGCCACGGTTGTACCCATAGCTTTGTCGTAGTATTCCCCTTGAAGCCCCAGCTTCTTGGCCACCGGATGCAGAGGGACATTCTGGGGAACCTCCTGCTTGCCCTTCTTAATCATGGCATAAGCCGAATAGAGCAGAAGAACAGCAAAGATGACGTAAAGAAATTTGGGAGCAACGATAGCTCCAAGGAACGCCCCGGTAATCGCCCCTACCGTAGTAGCGATTTCAAGAAACATCCCCACCCTCAGGTTCGTGATGCGGTCCCGGATATAAGCAACCGCCGAACCGCTGGAGGTGGCGATAACAGAAATAATACTGGCTCCAATCGCATGGTTAATGTCCACGCCGAACAGCAGGGTCAAGGCCGGAGTGACCACAATTCCGCCGCCAAGCCCCAGAATGGAGCCTACGACTCCCGCCAGAATAGCAATAAAAAAGATCTCGATTACTGTACTTGTCAATTCCGCAGCTCCTTTGTATGTAATAGCATTGCGGTCCAAGCTTTTAAACTGGGCAAGCTAGGGCCGGATCCTGAGGTACATGCCTTGGCCTTCCGGCTGGGTATAAGCGAAGCCAAATTGCCGGTAAAGCTGATCGGCCGGGACATCGGCGATCAGACTCACATACGTTTTGTCTGGAGCTGACTGATTCAGGTGGTCCACCAGGCGTGCAAAGATCATTTTACCAATGCCCTTGCCTTGGTAGTCAGGTCTCACCGCAACGTCTACAATCTGCATATGACAGCCTCCGTCACCGATGATTCTTCCCATCCCGATCAGCTCGCCCTCCGCATAGACCGTGACCGCAAAGTAAGAATTCGCAAGGCCGATGGCGGCCCCCTCCCCACTCCGCGGACTCAACCCGCAGCTAGCCCGGAGTGCGAGATACTCTTCCACCCCGGGCGGCTGTTCGCGAACCTCCAGCTCTGATAAGCTCAAGTTCATGTTCAATGCCGGTTCACTCCTTTCCCGTTAACTAACTTCATTCGGAAGCTTAAATGATTTGGACCGGTGCTCGAGCACATACAGACCTTCATCCGGGGTCCATTCGGCATAAGCAATCTCGTCAAAATTGTTATAACCGCATTGCTGCAGCTCAGCCCGCAGCCAGTCTTCGTCCTTCTTCAGCAGCTTCAGCCCTTCCTTGTCCACTTCCCCGTCCTCGATCAGACAATAAGAGAAGAAGGCATCCTGCTCGGGCAGCTTCAAATCCTGGCGAGTCACCTGCTCATAGTCGGACTTCTTCATTACACTAAGCGTACCGTTGGCTTCAAAGATAGCATAAGCCACTTCACGCATGAAAAAGACATTCTGCTGGCGCAGCAGCATCCGCAGCTGGTCGAAATCCAGCTTGTTCTTGCGCAGCTCCTTCAAATCAACCTCGCCGTGGCGGATCAATATGGAGGCTTTGCCATCCAGAAACCCGCGGCCCCGCTTGAAGATCTGGGTGATTTTCTCAAAGGCAAAGGAAAGCACGGCCCACAGTGCCAGCGCATACAGCAGGTAAGAGAATTTCACATCCTCTTGGTAAACGGTATTACCTACAAGCTCGCTCAGCATAAGCGAAGAAACAAAATCAAACGGGGTAAGCTGGGAAATCTCTTTCTTGCCCAGAATCCGTGTCATGGCCCAAAGTCCGATAAAACCGATCACAAGCTTCAAAGTAATATGCTCAATACCCACAAGATCTCCTCCATTATAGCCTATTTGAATACCGGGTGTACTTTTGGCCCAAGGTACTTGCTATATATATACCCACGGAGACATGCGGAACCGCTTGTATTATGTGCCGGTCTTGTGCAATAGTGGAGGTAGAGAAATAGGGTATGGGAGGGACGATGGCAGCATGTCCCCTATACCGGTTGAAGGAGTGATCCTCTGGTGTCTCTTACGCAAGTCTGGTCATGGGTGACCGGGCATCCCGCAGGGCCTTATCTGTCCGCCTTGACCGTCGTTATTTACATAGCACTCTATTCCGCGTTCCGCAACCGGACCTGGCGTATGGAACAGGCCCGGCTGGAAAGGCTCCAGCACAGCCTGGAGCTCAGCGCCGCCGCGCTCAGTCCTCTGCAGCGGGCCGCGGAGCAGCGCGGACGCGGCCTGTCCGAGGAAGCGCGGGCGCAGCTTCAGGACCGCCTGCAGGCCTGCAAGGCTGCGCCCTACCTGACCGCTGATCTGCAGGCCCAGATCAGCGCTTACCTGGCAGACGGGGACGAGGCCCGTCTGCTCCTGCTGCACCGGGCGTTCGATCGCGAAGCCGCCCGGCTAATGGACGAGCGCGCCAGGCTGCTGGCCCGTACCGAACAGCCCGGCTGGGGCCTCTCGCTGTGGCTGCAGCTTCGGGCGATGCTGCCCTTCGCCTTCGCAGCCGCGGCGGTCCTGCTGACCGCCTGGCTGCTTCAGGCACTCGGCAGCGCGCCCGCGGACGGCAGCAGTGAGGCTGGATGGCTGCGCGCGGCCATCTGGGCCCGCTTCGCCTCCATCCTGTTCTCGCTGCTGCTGCTTGACCCCGTGCTGCTGGGCAGCCGCCGCCCCGAGCCGGGCGGCGCTCTTCTGCGCCTGCTCTCCATCCTCATCGCCCTGCTGGCGCTGATTCATCTCGCAGGCCTGGAGACCGCGCTGTACGTGCTTGCTGTACAGCTGATGCTCTTCGGGCTTGGCTTCAGCCTCACCGGCAAGAAGCCCCGCAAAGCCAGGCCCTTCGCCGGCCATTATGACGATGATGTGGTACAAGCCCATCTTTCGGGCGGCTCAGCCGGAGCCGCAGATGAGCTGCCCGAACCGGATACGGCTGATTCTTCCAGCGAAGAGCCTACCGGCAGGAACTGAGGCATGCCATAATTGTTATAATATCTTTGCGCAGCATGCCGCTTAATTATTGGATTGTTATATAAAATGAACTTATGAAGGTTACCTTCTCGGGCTCGGGCGCTACGATGCCGAGTATTCTTATGACCACCGTTGTCTCCAAAATCCTTGAAATAAATATCCAAGTAGGGGCATTTCGGTGACAAGGGCGGACGCTCAACTTCTTCAGAACCATTCGTCCTCTTCGCTGAGATCGGTGAATTCTAAAGTTCATTTTATATAGTTAACTTGTCAGAACGCATAAAAGCCCCGCAGCTCCGGGAACCTGATTCTAATCAGGCTCTTCGAAGCTTGCGGGGCTTTTCATTTCCCTTTATTCATATCTGCTCATATCAGGAACTCATCGCTCGCTATATAAAATGAACTTATGTAGGTTTCCCTTTAGGGGCGCTGCGAGGCCGAGTGTTCTTTAAGGCCCCTGTTGTCTCCGAAATGCTTGAACTAGATATCCAAGTAGGGGCATTTCGGTGACAAAGGTAGACGCTCCGCTTCTTCAGAATCACTCGGGATCGAAGCTGTGATCGGTGAATTCTAAAGTTCATTTTATATAGATTTCTAATTAGTCCCTCATACGGCTTATCTATCTACCGGGACCGGACTCGCGCAAAGCTCTGTTGGAAGCTTTAGCTCCTGCCGAAGCCTTCGCTCCAGAGGAGGCACTCGACTCATACCGCTTACGTTCCGTGCGTTCCACCTGTACAATCTGTCCCTCGTGAACCACGATATTCAGGGACCCAAACTCCATGTCGCTTAGCAAATCGGCAATCCGGTTCAGCCACACATCGTCGACTTTTAATGGTTTAGCCATGGCCTGCGCCTCCTTAATCCCGATAAATTTTCTCTCAATATAAAATGAACTAATAAAGGTTACCCTTATGGGGCGCTGCGATGCCGAGTGTTCTTACTACCGCTGTTGTCTCCGAAATGCTTGAACTAAGGTAGCCAGTGAGGCATTACGGAGACCAAGGCGGACGCTCCGCTTCTACAGAATCACTCGGGATCGAAGCTGAGAGGGGTTAATTTTTAAAGTTCGTTATATATATATATCAATCACCGCTTGATTCTATCAGTGTGCGTTCTTGCGTGTGAACCAGCCTTTTAACACCAAAGTCACCAAGGCCAGAATCAGCAGCAGCGAAGCTACGGCAAAAGATGCCGAGAACTGGTACTCGTTATACAAAATTTCCACATGCAGCGGCAGGGTGTTTGTCTCTCCGCGAATATGTCCCGATACGACCGATACCGCACCGAATTCGCCCATCGCCCTCGCATTACACAGAATAATTCCATAGAGAAGTCCCCACTTGATATTAGGCAGCGTAATCTTCCAGAATACGCGCCATCCCTTGGCACCGAGGGTCACTGCCGCCTCTTCCTCATGCTGCCCCTGATCCTCCATGAGCGGAATGAGCTCTCGGGCAACAAACGGGAAGGTAATGAACAGGGTGGCCAGCACGATCCCCGGCAGAGCGAAGATCACTTCGATATTGTTCTTATCCAGCCATCCGCCAAGCCATCCATGTTCCCCGTATACAAGCACATAGATTAACCCTCCAATAACCGGAGATACCGCAAAGGGTAAGTCAATCAAGGTAATCAGCAGCTGCTTGCCGCGGAAGCGGAACTTGGTAATGGCCCATGCGGCAGCCACACCAAAAATTGTATTTAAAGGCACAGTAATCACGGCAACGAGTAAGGTCAACCTTAGCGCAGACAGCGCATCCGGGTCCACAATCGCCGCCAGATACACATCCCAGCCCTTTTTCAAAGCTTCTGTCAGGACAACAATGAGGGGAAGAACGATCAGCCACAGAAGGACCAGAGAAGCGAGAGCGATTAACGTCCACTTTACCCAGCCTGTCTCCTTCAGAGACCGGGTTCTTACTTGGGTACTGCCTGCGGGACTCATAGGTACAGAACCGGCCATATTACCTTCCTCCTTTATCAGATATGTTCATTCGAAAGTGTATGCCTGCCCTCTCTTGGACGACTATACACCTAGTCTGTTTGCGGTTAACGTGCGGTTTTACGAAGCCGATGCTGCAGCGTATTGATGATAAGCAGCAGCAGGAACGAGATGAACAGCAGCAGCAGAGCTACGGCAGTAGCTCCCGCATAATCGAACTGTTCCAGCTTCGACATGATCAGGAGAGGGGCAATCTCGGTCTTCATCGGCATATTTCCCGATATGAACACCACCGAGCCGTACTCACCGATGCCCCGGGAGAAGGCCAGAGCGAACCCGGTCAGCAGAGCCGGGTACAGCTGCGGAAGGATCACGGACATAAAGGTTCTCACCCTTCCAGACCCCAGCGTGGCTGCGGCTTCTTCCACCTCGGCCTCTAGATCCTGAAGAACTGGCTGAACCGTTCTTACCACAAACGGAATTCCAATGAACATTAACGCAAGCGTGATGCCGATCGGCGTATAGGCCACTTGAATTCCCAGCGGCTCCAAGAGGGAGCCGATCCAGCCTTTGTCGGAGTAGATCGCGGTCAGCGAAACTCCGGCTACGGCCGTTGGCAGCGCGAAAGGAAGATCAATCATAGCGTCAAATATGTTTTTGCCCGGAAAGTCGTATCGAACCAGCACCCAGGCCAGAAGCAGGCCAAGCACCGCATCAATCAGTCCCGCAGCCGCAGCTGTCAGGAAGCTGACTTTAAATGAGGCCAGCACTCTGGCGTCTGTGGCAATATCCCAGAACTTCCCCCAGGTTAGTCCCGTAGAGTTCAGCAGCAGGGCTGATAGTGGAATCAAGACCACCAAGCTGAGATAAAGCACAGTATAACCCATAGTGAGCCCAAAGCCGGGAAGCACTCCCCGTTTGGCAGCTATCGTCTTCATGATCGTTTCATCCCCTCCGTTGTCCGGTCGGTATTATTTGCTGGGCACGTAGATTTGGTCAAATACGCCCCCATCGCTAAAGTGCTCCTGTTGTGCCTTGGCCCATCCGCCAAATTCATCAATGGAGAAGAGCTTCAGGTCTTTGAAGTTGTTCTTGAATTTCTCCTTCACACTCTCTAGCGTCGGACGGTAGAAATTCTCTGCTGCAATGGTCTGACCTTCCTCAGAGTACAAATATTTGAGATAAGCTTCGGCCACTTCACGGGTTCCCTTCTTATCCACGTTGGTGTCAACCACAGCAACCGGCGGCTCCGCTAGAATACTCTCCGACGGGTACACGATATCCAGCTTGTCAGGACCAAGCTCCTTGATCGATAACAGGGCCTCATTCTCCCACGCGATGAGCACGTCGCCGATTCCGCGTTCCACGAACGTTGTTGTCGCCCCGCGGGCTCCCGTATCCAGAACAGGCACATGCTTGAACAGCTCCTGGACGAACTCCTTCGCTTTGTTCGTGTCATTGTTGTTGTGATGCAGGGCATACCCCCATGCGGCCAGGTAGTTCCAGCGCGCCCCGCCTGAAGTCTTAGGATTCGGCGTGATCACCTTGACGTCGCCTTTAATCAAGTCGTTCCAGTCCTTAATCCCTTTCGGGTTGCCTTTACGCACCAGAAAGACGATCGTAGAAGTATAAGGCGAACTGTTCTTCTCGAACTTGGTCTGCCAGCCCTCTTTAATCAAGCCCTTCTTCTGAATCGCATCAATGTCATATCCGAGGGCCAATGTAACCACATCGGCCTTCAGGCCGTCGATTACCGCCCGGCTTTGCTTGCCTGAGCCGCCATGCGACTGCTTAATCGTAACCTTCTGGCCCTTCTCCTTCTCCCAATAGGCAGAGAATGCCTTGTTATAGTTCTCATACAGCTCACGGGTCGGATCATAAGACACGTTCATTAATTCCACAGTATTCGAGCCCTTGCCTGAGCTTGAGCCGCAAGCGGCTGTCACCATAGACATAGCCAAGACCAGACTTACAACAATCCCCTTCTTCAGCGCCTTTTTCAATCCCATCACTCCCCTTTAGTTTGGTAATCTTGTATTCTTCTCTACTAAAAAAATGACCTCGACCCGCGTCACCTTGCCCATTCATGATAGTTATATGAACGACAAAGAAACGCTCTTTGCCATAAGTCAAACCGAGCGACTGCCCGTGCCTGCAAGGCCATTAGAGCGTTCCTCCGTTCGTACGGTTAGAACCTAATTTAATTATTCCTACCTGTTTAGTAAGTTATGTTTGTAATTGTAATTGCATTACACATTCATTGTCAAACCTTTTTTACGTCAATCCGCTAAAATATTTTCAGGTTTTCTCCTACAGCAAAAAAACACAGCCAGAATTGTCTGACTGTGTTTTTTATAATTCACCTTCACATCAAAAGCCATAATTCCATGCGGCCAATTAAAGCTGCTTAAACTTGGGGATTGTTCGCGAGAGCCACACACACCGGCTTGCTTAAGCGAAGCTCATACCCGGTCTTTTTAGGAATACCGGTCTCAGAATCCAGGCGGAAGCTGACAAGGTTGTTGCTGTTCTGATGTGCGGCGATCAGATGACCGCCTTTGACAATGAGGAAGTGACGCGGAATTTCTCCCCCGCTGGATACCCACTGGGGATCGGACAGTTGACCGGTTTCCTGATCGATCCGGTAGCGCACAATACTGTCGTGTCCGCGGTTGGAACCATACAGATATTTCCCGCAAGGTGAAATGCCCACCTCTGCCGTGGTAGACTCGCCGCTGAAGTCCTCGGGGACGGCTGAAATGTGTTGGAGAATCTCCAGATCACCGCCAGCCTCATTCAGAGAGTATACCGTGACGGTATTATTGAGCTCGTTAATTCCATAAGCCCACTTTCCGGTTTGGTGAATCTTAAAATGTCTTGGACCAGCACCTGGTGGAAGCTTAATTTCCTTGTGAGTAACCAGCTTGCCATCCTCAATCCGGTAGATCACAATTTGATCGAGCCCCAAATCTGATACATATGCAAATTTGCCGCTGCGGTCTACAACTACCGAATGGGCATGGGCCGCTTCCTGACGGTCTTCCCGGTGCCCCCTGCCTACGTGCTTGACCCGGGAAGCCAGCCCCTTAATCGCTCCGTTCCGATCCAGATGATAGCTGCTGATCTCCGCACTTCCGTAGTTGACCAGATACAGCTGCGATTCCTCACCTGGAACATGGCATATGTAACATGGGGAGTGGCCACCCGTCGTTTCACGGTTAAGCTCGCGAAGCCGTCCATCCTGCTGGTCGATTTCGTAAGCTGCAATCTGGCCTTCCTCAATCTCACCAACGGCATAAAGCCGCGTTCCTTCCTCATTGACCACGACAAAAGAAGGGTTCTCAATCCCGTCTGTGCTGTGGACCAGACGAAGCTCCCCGCTCTCCTTGTTCAGGGCCACCAAGTGTATTCCGCCATCCTCTGCTGAGGAATAGCTTCCTACATACAGCAAAATCTCGTTTCCATTCGCCTGAATCGCCATGCTTCTCAAGTCTCCTTTTTGTACATAAATTCGACTACTCTACAAGGGTATTAAAGCTATTATAACGTCTCCTGCCCCAGTTGGTCCGCCCTAGGCTTTCCCTGCGTTTGTCATGAGGTCCTTCTGTGATTGTAATATAAGAAGGTTATTTTTTACAGTAGTGCCCAGATACTTACCTAGGGGCCATCGGCCTGCTGCTGTGAAGCTGATCTTTACAGCGGACTGGTCTTTGTTTCTGCCTGCTTAATGTATATACCCGAAAATTGCCCGTTCCTCATGTGCTCCTGCCAGTCAAGCCTCTACAGGTGACCGGATTGGCCTGTCGCATGCCGCAGCAACCGCAGTAATCTGAAATGATCCGGGCTCCTTATAGTTCAATCCTGGCATAGGATTGTGATATAATATAAAGACATGAGCTTGCCAAAAGAGAAAGGGGCCTGAATTTATGCAACTCAGTCCTTCATACTTACAAATTGCTGCTACAGTGGGCACTTTAATCATGGCCCTGTTAACTATATTCATCCGGCTTAAGGCCAGTAAGCGGCCGGTTACAGTTAAGAAGATCATCATGCCTCCGGTTGGCATGACCACCGGTTTCTTCATGTTCATTGTACCCGCCGTCCGGATTCCTTGGCTGTGGGGGATTGCGGCATTTGCCGTCGGTTGGCTGCTGTTCTCTTACCCACTCATCCGCAGCACCAAATTTGAAGTTATTGAGGATCAAGTATACGCCCAGCGTTCGCGGAGCTTCATCGTTGTCCTGCTCGGCCTGCTGGCGGTCCGTATGCTTCTTCACGAATTTATTGAACAATACGTCTCGGTGCCGCAGACAGGCGCGCTTTTCTTCCTTCTTGCTTATGGAATGATTACGCGCTGGCGCTTGTTCATGTGGAAACATTATCAGACCCTCCTCAAGGATCGAATCCCTGTGGAGTAACGGATAGATACAAACAAGGGGTTATCCTTAAATGGATAGCCCCTTGTTCTGTGTTTAGGAGTTTTGTTTGTGTTCGAAAGGCTCCGAGAACGAACGCCCACTCCCATCGCTGTTGGTTTCGGATTTCTCGAATTATTTCCAGCGGATGAAATCCAAAACCAAAGGTGAACGCTAGCGCTTGACCGCGGGTCGTTCGCCTCTCCGCGGCTCTGGCGAAATCCCGCACCAAACAACAAACAAATCAGAGCAAAAGAAGCCGCCTCTTTGTATATAGAGGTTACCGGAAAACTTATCTGATTATTCCTACTTGACAGGTAAGCTTTCAAAATCTCATAATCGTTAGTAATTTATAAGCTCAAGGAGGAGGATACATATGAGACAACGGAGAATTGATCATGTTGGAATCGTGGTGCGGGATATTGAGACTTCCACCCGTTTCTATACGAGTGTGCTGGGGCTGGAGCTAAAGGGCACATTACTCCATACGAACGGGGTATTTAAACTTGCTTTCCTCGGCTATGGAGGAAGTGAGGAGACCGAAATTGAGCTTATCCAGGGCTATAGCGACAAGCTGCCTTCGGAGGCAACCGTGCACCATTTTGCAATCACAGTGTCTGATATTGAAGAGGAATTCCGGAGAATTCAGGCGATCGACGGCGTTAAATTTATAGATACGGAAATAACAACTCTACCCAACGGACACCGCTACTTCTTTATTTATGGACCTGAACGAGAGTGGATTGAGCTGTTCCAGCGCAGTTAACCTGTAAGTTACAGAGACAACATTAAAATACGCAGACGAGGTGGCTCTGGAATGCTCTCAAGAAATCCAAAACCAACTGCTTGACAGGTCTCGTTCATGTCTGCGATGGAGCAACGTTCGCTCTCGAAGCGTTTGAACACAAACCGGACTCCTGCACAAAAACAGGGGCCGTCACTTGACGGCCCCTTGCTGTGTTCACACGATAACCTATTGATCGATCTGAACACCCTTCTTGAGGGATTTCATATCAGCATTGTTGTTTACGAGTTGGGGAAGCATCTTAGTGCTCTTCTCCATCTCAGACGAACATAGAGGGCAAGCAGGAGTATAGTCAAACGCAAAATTATCCCTCATCCATCCGTTGCAACTATCATTGGTACAGGACCAAATCGGCGTGATCTCCTCAGGAATTTCTTCTAACGTTTTCTTCCGATAATTCATGATTATCCTCCTTTTATTCCTTCCTACCTCTCAAGAAAAAAAGAAAAAACTGCCCTCAACGCACACGTTAAGGGCAGTATGGTTTGCGTTACAGTTTTACAACGTTTTCAGCTTGCGGTCCACGGTTGCCTTGTACAACGTTGAATTGTACGCGCTGTCCTTCGTCAAGCGTCTTGAAGCCTTCGCCAGTAATAGCGCTGAAATGCACGAATACATCGTTGCCGCCTTCAACTTCGATGAAGCCAAAGCCTTTCTCAGCATTAAACCATTTAACTGTACCTGTTTCCATTTGGGGTAGCCTCCCTAAAAGTAGAAAAAAATTAATATGCTCCTTTTTTCCGTAAAAAAAAATTCACACATTGAAAAAAGTTCCAACCGTAACAAGTGACACTCTTTTCAATATGAGAATATCGCTTCAAGACTTAACTTAACCTAATTATAATCCTTTTTCCAGCAAAAAGCAAATAATCACCCGCACCTTATGGAAAAACTGGAAATAAAAAGGCTCCTGTTCAGAGCCCTTCAGCGAAGTGCGATTATCCTATCCATACGGCTGGAATCTCCGTTGATTAGGCAGAGCTGGGCATCAGCTTCTGCGGGGGCTGCGGCATCGGTCTGCCGAACAGATATCCCTGGGCGAGCGAGGCGCCATAAGTACAGCAGAACTCAAAATCTTCACGTTCTTCAATTCCTTCAGCGAGCACCTGACCGCCAAAATCCTGGGCCCTTTCAATGATATTCAGGATCTCCTGCTGTTTGAGGCGATCTCGGCTGCAGCCACCGACCAGCCCCCGGTCAATCTTAACGTAATCCGGTTTAAGGCGGGTCATTTCTTCCAGTGTGGAATAACCGGACCCTACATCGTCCAGAGCTACCGAAATCCCGTTTCTCCTATATTCTGTGAAAATGTCCAGCAGGTTCGTCATATTATGGATCTGCTCTGTCTCCACTACTTCAAACACAAAGTCAGCTGGATTCAGCGAGAGCCTCTCGATTGCTGCAAAGGTATGGGTAAGACAGTATTTTGGATTATAGATGGAGGACGGAAGAAAATTGATGAATCTTTTTAAGCCGTGGGGAAGATACTGCGCGCTCAGCTCAATGGCTGAGATACGGGCGGCCCGGTCAAGAAAGGAATGAAGCCCAGTCTCCCGCGCAATCTCGAACAGCTCGAACGGATTGAATGGATACTGGATTTGCGAAGGACGTAGGAGAAATTCAAAGCCAATCACCTCTTCCGCAGCACTTACGATGGGCTGCATATGACTGGTGAATCGCTTGCCGACAATAATATCAACGACATCATTATGTTTGAAGCGAGCCTCCATTTGAGGCAAGGATGCCCATACCCATCGGTCACCCTGCTTACTAGAACCTTCAATGTTCACGTAAACTTCTGTCTTGTCCGCCAGCGCAGATCGGCGTACAGACCGAAGCAGCTGAAGCAGCTCGGCTCTTGAGCAGTAAGACACCCGGCATGCATCCGGATCACAGATCGGGGTGAACCCGTCTTGTCTTAACAACGAAACGAGCTCGGCTGATGCCGGGCGCAGTGAAATGACTCCCTTATCCTCAATTGGCCCCTGAACGCTGCAGCTGCTACAGATCATAAAAATCCCCCTTGGCACTTTTTGCCGAATTATGTCGAGTTCATTATATCATGCACAGGACGTAATACCTAGGTCTTGACAACTATTTTTCGAAGGTAATCTAAGAACAGAGCCCTCCTTTTTCAAGGCTAGATCTGCAGCGCTAGAACATAAGAAAAGCCCGGAGATTGTCCCGGGCTTGATGGATCTATGTGTATTACTTGTCCGCTGCCCATACCTGTCTGTCCGAACCCTTGGCTGCAAATTCAATCCTGGATGGAGTAAGCTTAATCACCACATAATCAGGATCATCCGGTCCGCTAAGATAAGGCTTGAAGTCATCCCTCCATACCTTTGACTTTAAGTCCTGAGCATCACTTACCGATGCCTCCCCTTCAATCTCCACCACGTCACCCGTTCCTCCCTGCTCATAGCCTAACAGCAGGGCTGCCTTCGGGTTATTCTTAAGCTCTTCCACCTTGTGTGTCTTTCGGTCAGTAGCCAAATATATGCTGAGTCCCTCATGGTAGATGGCCATATAACGAACCTTGGGGCCACCGTTCTCAACGGTTGCCAGTGAACCAAATTTGTTAGCCTGTAATGCCTGTTCGATCTTCGATTCCAACTGCTGACGATCCATGATTGTCTGCTCCCTTTCTATAGTAAATTAAAGACATGGCATAACTATGGAAGCTTCATCCATATACCACACAACGTTAGTGTACCCTGTTCACAGCCTGCTGAACCGTCTTCCTTCCTTTACAAGACCGCAGGGGTGGGACTATAATACTCCTAGCAGTACCACCCGCTTAACTTCATAGACCCGGGGAGCTGGAATTCGGCCGGCTGAGAGTGTATCCCAAAGATACTAACCCGTATACCTGATCTGGATAATGCCAGCGTAGGAACGAGAAAAGTATGGTTACCCATTCTTTCATACGCATACAAGGCGTCCTGTCCAGGGCGCCTTGTCTTTATTTATGTGGAATTAGACGCGGCTTCCCCGCTCTAATCCTATATGCAGATTCATGTTATTGATTAGGCTGTTGGAGAGTAAGTCGGGATTCAAATTGAGGTAAGGAGAGATTCAATTGAACAAGAAAACCTGGGGCCTGCTCCTGCTGATCTGTCTGATTGTGATGACCGCGGCAGGCTGCGGAGCTTCGAAACAAACGGATAATGCGGACACCAGCGCCGGCAAGACCGCAACATCCACCGAACCGGCCAAGCAGAAAAACATCAAGGTGGTTCTGGACTGGACCCCCAATACGAACCATACAGGGCTCTATGTTGCCAAAGAGCTCGGTTACTATAAGGATGCTGGACTAAATGTGGACATTATTCAGCCGGGAAGCGGCTCTGCGGATAATATGGTTGCTTCGGGCGCGGCGGAGTTCGGTGTCAGCTATCAGGAGAGCATTACCCAGGCCCGAACGCAAAATGTGCCTCTGGTCTCCCTGGCGGCTGTGATTCAGCACAATACGTCCGGCTTTGCGGCACCCGTTGACCGCAAGATCAAGTCACCGAAGGATTTTGAAGGCAAAAAATACGGCGGCTGGGGTTCACCAGTAGAACAAGCCGTGATGAAGTCCATTATGGAGCTTCAAGGTGCCGACGTCAGCAAGGTAACCAACATCAACATGGGGGATGCTGACTATTTCACCGCCGTGAAGCGGGATATCGACTTCGCCTGGATTTATTACGCCTGGACCGGAATTGAAGCCCAGCTTCGCGGGGAACCGCTCGACATGCTCTATGTTAAAGACTACTCCGAGAAGCTTGATTACTACACTCCGGTGATTGCCTCCAGCGAGAAAGTGATCTCTGGGGATCCGGAAATGGTTAAGGCGTTCATGAGTGCCACTTCAAAAGGATATCAATATGCGATTGACCATCCGGAGGAAGCTGCCAAGATTCTGCTGAAGGCCGCGCCGGACTTGGATGAGAAGCTGGTCATGGCCAGCCAGAAATGGCTCAGCCCCCGCTATAAGGATGATGCGCCGCGCTGGGGAGAGCAGAAGGAATCTGTCTGGAAGAACTATTCCGACTGGATGTATGAGCACAAGCTGCTCGACAAGCCGCTTGAGGTAAGCAAGGCCTATACGAACGATTATCTGCCCGCAGCCAAATAAATAACCAGGAAGGAAGATTACAATGGCAAATACACTGCTCAGTGTTCAGATTATTCCGAAGACTCCAGGCGGTGAAGACGTGATCCCCTATGTGGACCGGGCGATTGAAGTCATTCAAGCCTCCGGTGTGAAACATCAGGTTAACGCCTTGGAGACGACGATGGAAGGGGAGCTTGACGAGCTGCTGGATATCGTTAAGAAAATGAATGAGGCTGTTATCGAGTTCGGCAGCCCAAGCATTATTTCCCAGATCAAGATTCTATACACGCCGGAAGGAGCGAGTATGGATAAGCTGACGGAGAAATACCGTCCGTGAGATCATGGTTTAGAACTGTATGGCCGCCCCTTGTGGCGGTCATCTTGTTTATCATCGTCTGGCAGGCGGCGGTCTCCACGCTTGGCATTGACAAATGGCTGCTCCCGGCTCCTTCCGACATCGCCAGAGAAGCGGCCGTGAATCCCGAAAATCTGTGGGTGAAGACGGTGTCCACACTCCAGCTGACGGTTCTAGGGCTGGTCATTGGCGTGGCGGTTGGTCTGATTCTTGCTTTTGTCCTTCATTTCATTCCGTTATTGAAATCAGCCTTCTATCCCCTGATTATTCTCAGCCAGAACATTCCCACCATTGCGCTGGCTCCGCTGCTTGTTGTATGGTTCGGCTTCGGCCTCACCCCGAAGCTGATTATCATCACTCTGGTCTGCTTCTTCCCGGTGGCGGTGGCCGCCATAGACGGCCTGTCCAGAACAGACCATATTATGCTGAATTACATGCGCATGATTGGCGCAAGCCGGGGACAGATTTTCCGCAAGCTGGAACTGCCCTACGCGCTTCCCTCCATCCTGTCCGGGATTAAGATTGCTTCCACTTATAGTGTCATGGGAGCGATTATTGCTGAATGGATTGGGAGCGGCACAGGCATTGGCCAGTATCTGATGATGCAGAAGTCATCCTTCAGGACAGACCGGATCTTTGTGGCCATTATGATCATCGTCCTGATGAGTCTCCTGATGTTCACGCTGATCGTTCTGCTGGAGAAATGGCTGATCCGTTACAAACCCGACCAAACAAATAAATAAGGAGTTATGAAGATGAGCGATGTCACAATCCAAGAAGGAAGCCCAGACACTCCCGCGCTGGAAATCCGGGGCATCTACAAAAGCTTCCGGGAACGCAAACAGCAGCTCCCCGTTCTCCAAGATGTCTCGCTGTCCGTGGCTCCGGGTGAGTTCGTATCTATCGTGGGGCCTTCCGGCAGCGGCAAGAGCACCTTATTCCATATTGTCGGAGGTCTTGCGAAGCCCGACCAAGGGCAAATTCTGCTGCAAGGGGCCGATGTTACCGGTAGCAAAGGGCATATCAGCTATGTGCCGCAGCAGCCTGCGCTCTTCCCGTGGCGGACGATCGAGGACAATGTGATTCTTGCGCTTGAAGTTGCCGGCGTACCGCTGAAGGAAGCCCGCCAGGAGGCGAAGAAGTGGCTCATCCGGGCCGGTCTCGGCGGCTTCGAGCAGGCTTACCCGCACAAGCTGTCCGGCGGCATGCAGCAGCGGGCCTCCTTCCTGCGGGGACTGCTCAGCCGCCAGGAAGTGATGTGCCTGGACGAGCCGTTCAGCGCGCTGGATGCCTTGACCCGCAGCGATATGCAGCACTGGTTGCTGGATATGTGGGAGGAGAACAAACGCTCCGTCCTGTTCATCACCCATAACATTGAAGAGGCTCTTCTGCTGTCCGATACGGTATATTTGTTCTCCAGCCGGCCGGCCTCCGTCCTGCATTCGGTGAAGGTTCCCTTCCCCCGGCCGCGCCGGGAGGAGCTGATCGAGGACCCGGCCTTCAACCGGCTCAAGCGGGAACTGACCGGCTACATGCGGGAAGAGCAGCGCAAGATGCGCGAAGGGAGCGTAGGGTGATGCAGCCTCTAATCGATGCCCATATTCACCTGGATTTATATGAAGAGCCCGACCGGAAAAGACTGCTCAGCGAGCTTGCGACGAGTGGTATTGAATCCGTTATCGCGGTATCCATGCACCTGGAATCGTGCCGGGAGAACGAGGCCCTTGCGAGGCAGTATCCAGGCGTAGCCCGCCCTGCGTACGGCCATCATCCCGAGCAGCCGGTTCCTGCCGAAGGCGACATCCGCAAGCTGCTGGCCTGGATGGAAGAACGCGCAGGCGACATGACCGCTGTCGGCGAAATCGGCCTCCCCTATTATTCCCGCCTGGAGGCGTTGGAACGCGGGGAGACCTTCGAGCTTGAGCCATACATCCGGCTGCTGGACAGCCTGCTTGCTTTTGCCGCCCGGCATGGGAAGCCGGTAGTGCTCCATGCCGTATATGAAGACGCCGACCTCGTCTGCGATCTTCTGGAGAAGCATGGCATCAGCAAAGCGCATTTCCACTGGTTCAAGGGCGCTTCCCATACCGTCAAACGTATGGCGGACGCAGGCTATTACATTTCGTTCACCCCCGATCTCCTGTATGAGAAGGAGATTAATGAGCTAGCCAGGGTCTATCCCCGCCATCTCGTGATGGCTGAGACCGACGGGCCGTGGCCGTTCGAGGGACCGTTCCAAGGGCGGATCACCCACCCGGCTATGACCCGGGATGTTGCTGCTGCCTACGGAGCTATCCATGGACTGACTGCGGAAGAAGCAGAGCTGCTGCTGTATGAGAACACCCGCCGGTTTTACGGATAGCACTTCCCGTATTCGCTGTGGCAACTTCATCAACGTTGTCTGGACATTACATAGAAGCCGGTATTCACATTCCCATTTAAGTTGAACCTGAGAATTACCAGTAGGCAAGCGTGTGAAATGATTCTGGAGAAGCGGAGTGTTCGTCTTTATGATCGGAAGAACATTTCGCACGGCTGTCACACTTGTAATTCAATAGTTCAACTTATTCGGCTTCTTTTCAGTCCTGGCCATCTCCGATTTATACACAGTGTAAGATTCCGTTTATATCCAGTTTAAAAAAGTGCCGAATAATACGGGATATCTAATAAGATATACCTGATCTAGGAGGCGCAAATATGAGATTATTTGAGATGATTCTCTTGCTGTGTACCGCTTCTTCCATCATAATCTACTTCTTTGGCAAAACAAGGCTATCCATCAAAGCTCTTTCGGGCTGGGTATCATTGGCCATACTTGCAGTCCATCTTCTTACCGAAGGCTATCGTTGGCCTTTGCTTCCCCTATATTTCATCGTTCTGCTCTTCTCGGCCTTGTCCTTATACCAATACTATAAAAAGCCCCCTCTTAAAAAGAGGCGGCCTGTTCATACGGCATTAATCAGCAGCATTTTAGCCGCCGTTCTCTTTATATCCGGTGGTTTAATGGTGCTGTTCCCTTTCTTCCAGCTTCCCGAGCCGACCGGGCAGCTAAGTGTCGGCACACAGACGCTCCATCTGATTGATAAATCCAGGCAGGAAATTTTTGCGGCCGACAGAAATCCAAACCGAAAAAGAGAGCTGATGGTCCAGCTGTGGTACCCGGCCGAAGCAGTCTCTGGTGACCCGGCGCCTTTCATATCCAGCGGGTCCAAAATGATCAAGGCCGTTGCGCAGAGCATAGGCATGCCAGCTTTTTTACTTAATCACCTGAATTATATTCCTTCAAATTCTTACAAGGATGCGGCCATCGCAAAGATTAACAGCACCTACCCGCTCGTTATTCTAAATCACGGCTTCAGCTCATCCCGGGTGTACCAGACTTCATATGCCGAGAACCTGGCCAGCCACGGGTATATCGTCGCATCCATCGACCATACCTATAGTACGGCGGCAACCGTATTTCCGGATGGAAGAACAACATATACGGACACTTCGCAGGATATGCTGGATACTTCGGACACTTATAGGGACAAGCTGGGAGGAGAATGGACCAAGGACATTCTTTTTACGCTGGATCAACTAGAGAAGATGAATAAAGGCACCGTACCAAGCATTTTCAAGGGAAAAATCGATCTGAATCATGTGGGGGTATTCGGACATTCTCTTGGAGGAGCAGCCTCCTATGATGCTGCCTATGACCCCCGTATCAAGGCGGGAATGGATCTCGATGGTTCGCTATTCAATTACCGGAACAAACATGGTTTCAACAAGCCGTTTATGTTTATGATGTCGGATCAGGGCTTCAACATGTACAAAAGGGTGATCGACAAGCAATATTTCTCCGATCAGGAACTAAAGGAACTGGACACAACCCCTGAGCAGTACAAGCGGGATGTGGACAATATGAAGGCGATGTTCAAACATTATCAGCATGTCGTTCGGCAGGGAGGCGAAGTGGTCTATGTGCAGGGCACCAAGCACAACAATTTTATGGATCAGCAGCTGTTCTCCCCGTTGATTACGCGGCTGCTAGGGATTACAGGAAGCATCGACGGCGAGCGGTCCATCGAGATTGTGAACCGTTATGTTCTGGATTTCTTCGATAAACATCTGAAGAACGCAGGGGGATATCTGGTGACCGGGCCTAACCCCAATTATAGGGAAGTTAAATTCATTTCATCCACCTTCAGCAAATTGAACCAGACCTGATCAGTCAAACAGCTCCCGCATCATTTTGTCCTTATTGTTCAGAAATTCCTTCATGATAACATAATGATCCGTCTCCTCCAGGGCCCGGACTTCCATTCCTTCCGCCGTCAGGTTATAAATGATGGAGTCCGGATAGGCCATCAGAATTGGAGAATGCGTGGAAATAATAAACTGGGAATGGTTCTGTACCAGTTCATGAATCCGTGCCAGCATGGCCATCTGCCGCAGCGGGGACAGCGCAGCTTCAGGCTCGTCCAGAATATATAGCCCGCGTCCCCCAAACCGGTGGGTGAAGGCGGAAAAAAACGATTCCCCATGGGACTGCTCATGCAGGGACTTCCCTCCATAGGAATCCCGGATGGGCGGACTATTACCTTCTTCTCTGTCCAGCTCATCCATGTTCGTCGCTAGGTTGTAATAGCTCTCCGCACGGAAAAAGAACCCGTCCTTCGGCTTATTCCTCCCACGTACGAGACGGATATATTCATGCAGCGGGGAATGGGTAGCCTGGGTAGTGAAGTTAAAGTTCTTTGTTCCCCCCTCGGGATTGAATCCGCAGGCTACCGCCACCGCCTCCATCAAGGTGGATTTGCCCATTCCGTTCTCCCCCACAATATATGTCACTTTAGGATGAAGCTCCAAGCTGCTTAACGTTCTGACAGCCCCTAGATTGAACGGATACACCTGATTTGTGGGAATCTGGTCTCTAAGCAGCTCCACCCTCCTCACATACGCATCCGCTTCATAAATGCTCATCCTTAATCACTCCCGCTGTATTTTGTCAGCCAGTTTTCACGCCACCCAGAGAAATCCTGCCCACTTACCTCTTCTAAGGTCCGGCCATCTAGGCTATAGAGTGCATTTCCAGTAGGTTTATCAGATTCACCCTGGCTTTCTGCTGCGATGTATCCTCCAACAATCTTATCCCTGACAATTAACAGTGCCGCTGTCAACATCTCCCCAGACTTAAGCTGAAACTTACGCTCCTGTTCCGGGCTGCTTACGATGTATCGCCTGATGATGACCTCGTTACCGACATACTCTGCGGGGTCCGCCTTTTGCAGCCCCCAGATCATCATCTGCGGTTGCTGAGCCAACTGCTTCCGGGACAGTTTATACTTATAGTCGTTGCCGAGCCGATCCTTAACCGCATAACCCCAATCCGCCAAATAAGCCTGGTCCTTCTCTGGTATAGAGATAGATGCAGCACTTGGACTATCACTGCACCCAAACAGCGGCAATGTGATGAACAGAAGCACGAGGCTGATTTTTAATAAATTCATTATTTCCCTCTCTGTGCGAAAGGTTGATAGAACCCTCGGGATTAAAAGCTGCCCCAGGATAGGGTCCCCCCTATTATAGCGCGAATGAATTCGAATTTACATTATGTTCCAATGACAAAAAAGAACAGACAAAAAAAGGACCGGAGCCCTCGCTCACGATCCCATTTGTTCATATAACAGTATTCTGCTCCGCCGTTTCTCCAGCCGGCGCTGGGCTGTCTTGTTATACAAGAATTGAATCACATAATATGAGATAACCCCAAGCACCGCCCCGAAAATGCTCATACCGATCAGAATATGAAGCCCCCCGTGCAGAATATCCCTTACAGCCGTGAAATCCCCCTTGAAAATATCCACCAGCGAAGCCTCATGGATGACGCCTTTATTATGCCGCGGCCCATGAATCGGATACACCCAGGAGCCAAGCTTCCGTGCAAAGGGCATCAGCAGGATGGGGAGAAACGTCAGCTTCCCGATCACATTACCGATAATTGCAGCTGGGACCGAGCCGCCTGCAAGCTTAACTACAGGGTAAAAAATCAGATACACCAGACAAGCCGAAGAGATGACAATCATCTCTAAAGCGAATCCGATCGAAAATCCGAGAGATACTTTTTTGACGCCGCCGGGTGTACGAAGCAGCTTAAGGAAATTCAGCTTGAAAGCCCGGTATATTTTATTGAGAATTTGCTTCTTATTTGATGTCATCTTATTCATGGCAGACTCCTTCTGTCCATAACCCTTATGGAGATAATAAAGATTATACCATAGAAGAAGCAGCACTTCCTATCCGGTGGATTACAGTTCTGTCATAAGAGCGGCAGCATCCCCGAAGGCCCCGCGTTATAGCTGCCCCCATAACAAAACCCGGCCTCAGCCGGATATTCCGGTGCTGAAGCCGGGCTTATATTATGAGGCCAGCCCGCTCACTCAAGCCTCAAACACGATTTCCCCATTCATCATTGTAAAAATCACCTTAAGCCCCCGCAGGTCCTCTTCGGGTACTTCCAGCGGATTTCGATCAAGCACAGCGATGTCGGCATATTTGCCCGCCGCAAGACTGCCCGCTTTGTCTTCCAGGCCATGATGATAAGCGGCATGAAGTGTCCAGGCCTTCAGCACATCCTTCACAGGCATGCCGTTCTCCTTGAACCATCCGCCGTCAGGCGAACCATCCGGGAACAACCGGGCAGATACCGCATACAGCGAATCAGGAATGCTCGGATACATCAGCGGCAGATCAGTGCCCATCGTTACCCGGACACCTGCCCGCTGCATCGATCCGTAATTGTAAAACAGTCCTTCCCGGTCCTCCCCCGCAAACTCTCTCATATAAGAGCTGTCATGAGAATCGTTCATCAGCAGGATTTGCGAGTAGACTTCCGCTATGATGTCCTGCTCGGCCATCCGCTTCAAGTCATCCGGATGGCTGAGCTCCAGATTGGCGATGGAGTGTCGGAGCTTCCAGCCGGACTGCTGCCTGCATGCCTCCAGAATCGACACCGCTTTACGCACAGCGGCATCCCCTTCAGCATGAATGCATACCTTGAAACCGCGGCGGTCCGCCTCCAGTGCAGCATCCTGGATTTTTCCGTAATCAACCGGCTTCAGATTGGTTGTATCCGTGCGGTTCGTATATGGTTCAAGCAGGTCTCCGGTGAACGCTGAAATAATCCCGTCAGTCATCAGCTTATATCCCTCGAACCGTATGAAGTCCCCTTGATATTTCTGGGACGCTGTTTCGCCAAAGTCAAAATCAACAGGCCGCGCGTTCGGCTGGGAGGAGAAATGAACCCGCAGTTTTAGATTTCCCTCAGCCTCCAGCTCTTCAAGCACATCCAGCATGCCCAGATAATCATCAAAGGCGATGTCCCGGATTGAGGTAATTCCCCGGCTGGCCAACTCCCGGCTGAATTCAGTGAATTTGCCCTTGATAAAGTCCTTGCGGCGAACCAGCTCCTGAAGCAGCTCCGCCACAGCCTCCGGATTGCAGGCTTCCGGCGAGAAGTGGTACTTCTCCATCGCCCGTGTATTCATCCAGCAGTAATCCCGGTCTGCGTTGAACAGCATAACGGCACGGTCTGGATACCGCTCATCCAGAACCTCGGAAGCCGGCTGCTGCACCCAGTCTGAGGCGTCCCAGCCATGGCCATACAAATCCGCACCTGCCTCGTGACGCCCGGATTCCTGCTCAAGCATGTCCAGCGCTTCCTGAACAGAACCGCAGGCAGACAAGTCAACACCAAGCGTAGTTAACACACTGCCGGTGAAGAACGTATGATTATCATGGAATCCGGCCGTGATCAGACCGTCCTCGAAATCCCTGACGACCGTGTCCGGGCCGACCCAGGCTCCCCGGTCTTCCTTCTGTCCCACTGCTGTGATAAGCCCTTCCTTCACCGCCACAAATCCTGGAATAACCGCGTCATCTTCACCGGTGAATATATGGTTCGAGATTAGAACAAAATCCGCATAAATTGAAGTTTCCATAACCGTGTCAGCTCCTTATTAGAATATGAACCCGGCCACCAGGAATGCGGCGGCAGACAAGACCATCGCGATAATCGCATACGGCAGCGTAGACATGCCGTGCTTGTACAGATCAATTTTGCCTGATGCTGAAACGACAATTCCCGCATCCGAGTAGAAGCACGCGTTACTGCCCCAGATCCCAGCTGAGATCAGAGCGCCCAGCGTCAGATATACATTTGCACCGGTTGCCGTACACAGCGGAATGATAATCGGGATCGCCATAATGTACAGCGCCCAGTTCAGAGAGACGAGGAATTCGGTCACCGCGAACACGGCAAAGATAATAAATGGCAGCAGATGTGCCGATACCATCGTTCCGGTTATGCCCACAATGTATTTAGTAAAGCCAATCTCATCTACAGAGCTGCTCACGACAAACGAAATTACCAGCAGGATAATAAGCATGAGCATATCCTTCATGCCTACCATCATCGTATCAATATACTCCTCGGCATTGAAGATGCCCTGGGCGATAAACACGATGGCGGTAACCACGACTGTTGTAATAAGTCCAAGCTGAATATTCATGTCGAAATAAATCGTGGAAGCAATCAGCACAATGATCGGAATGAAGAAGTTAATGATTCTTGCCGGCTTCTTCCCGGCTGCGGGAGCTTCAGGACTCCCTTCGGCATCTGCCGCCTCCACAGAGCTGTCGGTTTCTCCTGCTGCCTCAGGGGATACAGATCCGCCTGCCGCAACACGCTCATAAGCCTTCTTCATAGGTCCAAATTTCGGAATAACCCCAATGATAACAAGCAGCGTAAGGATAATGATCAAGATCGGATAGAACAGAAACGGTACGATCTTCATATATTCAGCCATGCCCTGGTCCGGCGCGGCAAACTTGTTGGCTACGAGCAGACCTGCCACGAAGATCGACCAGGAGCCAATCGGATGCAGCGTACAGGGTGGTACGGCTGTGGTTCTCAGCACCAACGCGTTCATTTCACGCGGCGTCTTGAACTTGTCGTTAACCGGGGTCATACAGGTGCCCACGGTGAGAGCGCTTAAATAATCATCGATAGAAAGAACAAGGGTCATCAAATACGTAATAAACAGGCCCATCTTGCTGCCTTTAGCCTTCTTCGAGGCCCACTCGCCAAATGCCGCCGCAACACCGCTTCGCTCAAAGATCGCGATCAGACATCCGAACAGCAGAAATATAATAATCAGCGACAGATTATCAGGGTCCTTTAGCTGGTCAACCAGTTTGTCATTATAGACGGTCAGCGTCTGTGCTTTATATTTCATAAACACAGCCATAATGCTGCCCCAGAGAAATCCCTCAAGAATCTTCCGCGTTGTAAGCACGAATAAGAACATCAGAACCGGAGGAATCAGAGTCCAGGCTCCGTAAGTTTCCGCACCTTTCGGCGCAAACAAGCCTACGATGATAAATACAATCAGAATTGCCAAATATACAACCGCATTTTTATTGAAAGCGAGCCTTCTCGTCTTGGAATTGTCCATCATATGCGCCCCTTTTGGCCGGTATAAATTCGTTTATTGATAAGATTGCCCGTATCCGAAGGAACCTTGGACCAGACAGGTCTGAGCGGCGAATTTCGAAGCCTTCCGCAGGCCTTCACGAATCACTTCTTCTCCCGGAAAACCGGCGCGTGTCCAACCGTTAGCTGCCAGATGCACCAGGAAAGCGGTTACAAAAGCATCTCCGGCTCCCATAGTATCCACGGGTACCACATAATCAACGCTGCCTTCATAGAAGCGGCTGCCATCATAGAATAGGGAGCCCTTCGATCCTCGTGTCACCAGTGCGGCTCTGGCTCCAAATCCAGTCACTTTCTTAAGCATATCCTCAATCTGCTCTGTACTTAGGCCGCTGCAGGACAACAGGGCGAAGTCGATATGTGGACACACCCGGCTCAGGTATTCATCCGAATGAAACTGATCCTCATCCGAGAAATCAAAGGATACTACGGCATCTAGAGTCCGCAGCTTCGGAAGCTCCGATTCAAGCCGGGAGAAGCAGCTGGAGTGAATGAGCTTGAACTGGCTCAAATAACTGAGAAAATGCCCATCCAGCTCAATCGGCTGCTCGGTCGATATGCCTCCTTCATTCCAGTCCACGAAGACCCGGTCCCCATCCTTCAAATTCACCTGGCAATACCCGCTTACCCCTTCCCGGCTAATACAAGCCGAAGTGTCGATTTCCAAATCGCGCAGAGCATCCTGGATTACTTTCGCCGCGGTGTCTCTTCCGAAGACACCCAGATAAGCCGAGTCAATTCCAAGCTGTTTGGCGTAAACGGCAAAGTTCACCGCATTGCCTCCGGGATATAACGTTTTGGTATGCAGATACTGATCTACCACGTTATCTCCAAATCCGATCACCCGCATGTCTATTCCCCTTTCTGTCTACCTCTTTCTTTCTACCTCCATTCGGGAACAGGGGGTGGACCGTCATGCTGCCGATAAGGACGGAAGCTCCCGCTGTTCCCCTTGGAGTGTGCAGTTCATTATTTACGAATTGATCTTAATATTCCACAGTACGATAGTATCTTCTGGTGCTCAGCGGATGATTGCGCTTGGCTTCCAGCTGGACACTCACTCTTTCGAACAAGGAAGCAATAATGAGCGGCGACAAGTATTGGCGGAATTCCTCTCCGATCCCCTTAAGCTCATAGTCTTTGGTATCAAATATTGAAAGCTTCTCCGTATATTTCTCCGCAAACCGTTTCACCCGGTCCATCAGCGGACGGCTCTCATCTTCACCAGTCATCAGAATGATGCTGGTATCCTTCTCCACCAGTTCAAGCGTGCCGTGGAAGAATTCAGCCGCATGGATCGACTTGGTGTGGATCCACTGCATTTCCTCCAGCACACACATGGCATAGGAATAAGTCTCTCCATATACGCTGCCGGAACCAACAAGCATATGATACTTCTCGTCTTTATACTGCTCAGCGAAAGCCTCTGCCTTCTTCTCTGTAGCCGCCTTCACATCAAGCAGCACTCTTGGCATGGTCTGAAGCTGATCCGCGAACTGCGGGTACTGAGGGAAGTCCCCATTCTTATGCATCAGAGCAAACACTAACAGATAGAGCTGAAGATAGATGGAATCGGAAGCGGTATCATTTTCCGAATAGTTAACAAGCTTGTAATCGGACAGATCCGCCAGCGGAGTGCCCAGCTCCCCAACAAGACCAATGGTTGTGGCGCCTTTCTCTTTGCAGAACTTGGCGGCGGCCACCGTCTCCTTCGTCGTTCCCGACAATGAGGACAGAATCACGATGGAATCCGGTCCGAACTGCTTGTGGTCATACAGGACGAACTCCGCTGCAATCTCGGCAAAAACAGGAATCGTAGATGTCGTCTTGATCATATATTCGAACGGGTACATGATGGCAATCGAACCACCTGATCCTATCAGGAAGATGTTCTTATATCCCTTCTTCGATACCTCATCCACAATCTGCTCAATTTGGCCTCTAAGCCCGACCGCCCCTTGAGTGACCTTCAAGAAATTCTCTTCGCTAAAGTTAAACATCCCAGCTGCCTCCTTTAAATAGATCAATCCATTCATAAAGATTACATGTAATCGCTTTAATGGTATATACCATATTTATTGGTATATACCATTTATGAATTTAGTATAGTACCTGTCTCCCGAAAAAGTCAATACTTTTCAGGTGATTGGTATATACCAATTTTTCGGATAAGGACTTACAGTGTCAATTCTGTGTAAAAACTCACGATATCGCCTCTAGTGGTGGACTGGGAGAATTCAATGCTCCGGCCTTCTGTATCATAGGCTACGGTCTCTAGCAGCAGGCAGGCGCTTTCATTCTGAATCTTCAGCAGTCTGCTCTCCATCTCGTCGCTGATGGAAATCCGGGTGTACTGCGTGGCCTTGTGCAGCCTGATGGAATAAACATCCTCCAGCACTTTGTACAGGGATACGTTCTCGTTCATATAATCCTCAATCCCCCGGCAGTAACGATAGGGAATTTGCGACAGCTCAATTGCAACGGGAATGCCGTCGGCCAGACGAAGTCTTTTTAAGGAAAATAACTCCTCGCCCTCTTCGACATCCAGCATCTTGGCCACAGACGGCTTGGCTCTCTCCACCTTCATGAACAGAGTCTCCGTGGTTGGCTTCATCCCCAGATCAAGCATGGATTTGGAGAAGCTGTTGAAGGTGAAGTCCATCTGAATCTTACGGTTCGAGACAAAAGTCCCCGCCCCTACAATGCGCTCAACGAACCCTTCACGTTCCAGCAAGGATAAGGCATGTCTTGCCGTCATGCGGCTGACCTTGTGCTGCTCTGCAAGGTCCCGCTCCGAGGGCAGCTTATCCCCCTGATTCAGCCTTCCACTCTCAATATCCTCAACAATCATCTCTTTCAACTGTCTGTAAAATGGGATATTCTCTTCTGTCTCATAACTTTTCATTGTACCTACCTCGATATCCGCGGTTTTGAAAGTCAGCTTTCATTATATGAAGGATTTGAAAAGATTGTCAATTCAAAGAAGCGGGCCTGGCGGCACCGCTTCTCCTGCTTATTTCAGTTCAAAGCCCTTCTTCTGCAGGAACTCCCGCATATGCAGACGCAGCGGCTGGGTCATCTTCTCGGCCATCAGCTCGGACCAGGCCGTGTCCTTTTGGCCTCCAGTCCGCTCGCGGAGATAGCGGATCATCGTCTCATCATAGATGCCGACCTGCTCAGCCGTCTTCTCGGCATCATAACCGTCCCAGTGGAGTACCGCCGACACTGGAAGACGCGGACGAAGTCCTGGCTCCTGGTCGGGATACCCCAGGCACATGCCGAACACCGGATAGACCAGATCCGGCAGGCCGAGCAGCTCGGACACTTCCGCAATCTTATTGCGGACCCCGCCGATGTATACAATGCCAAGGCCCAGCGACTCTGCCGCTACAGCCGCATTTTGTGCGGCCAGTGCCGTATCTACGGTAGCGATAATGAAATTCTCGGTAACATCCTCATAGGATTGCTGATCCGGACGATGTTTCTCTGCGGTATATTTCAAACGGTGCAGGTCCGCGCACCAGACCAGGAAGACCGGGCATTCCCGGATGTACGCTTGGTTACCCGCAAGCTCGGACAGCACTCTTTTACGCTCCGTATCCGTAACCGCAATCACACTGAAGGCCTGGACATTGCTTGAGCTGGATGCGGCTTGTCCGGCGCTGATAATCTGTACCACCATCTCTTTGGAAAGCGGCTGATCCTTATACTTCCGGATAGAACGGTGCCGCTTCAAGAGGGATATCGTTTCATTCATGTCATCTGCACACCCAATCCTTTAAATATAAACGCTACAGTCTGATCCGCTATCTCCAGCGGATTCATATCCGATTCGCCGATAATTGCGTCATAGTTGTACTCCCGCTTATGCGCAAGAGCTACTCCCATTACCATCAGCAGCGTGTAGCTCAGGGAGTCAAAGTGAAAGATTCCCTGATCTTTCCCTTTCTGAAGCAGCTCCTTGACCTTGGTCCACACCGGATTCAAATACTTGTTCACAATTGCCTTACGCGGCGAATTCATGGTCATCTCCTGCTGAATGATAAAGCTGAGTTCCTTGTCATACACACAGCTGAAGTTCACGGTTTCTTCAATGATCGTACGCAGTCCGACCACCGGATCGCTCAGTTGGTCCTCTAACTCGGGTATCATATTACCAGAGAAGAAGTGCTGAAAAATCGCCTCAAACACCTTCTCCTTCCCGCCAAAATGATATGAAACGAGAGCCACATTCGCTCCCGCATCCTCACAGATCTGCCTTACCGTTGTGCCTTCAAAGCCCTGCTTGGCAAACAGCTTTCTGGCAGACAATAGAATTCTTGTTTTGATATCGTTATCCGCTTGGCTCATCACTTTAAGTCCCCTCGAATCATTCTTATCTTATTATGAGACTTTGAAACCTCCTTCGCAAGGCCGGTATGCAGGGAAAGCCTGCGTCTGGCCAGGCAATACGGCCAAGAAACACAGGCTAACAAATATAGGAGACACGACTCTATTCGGGCTTGCTGGAAAGCTTATACGGCTGGAACTGCAGGCTCCGCACTCAGCTCCTTATTTTGCTCCAGCTTCGGAGCCCGCTTCAGGGTAACTGCCAGCAGGCTGATTCCCACACTAACCAGGCTGATTACCAGAAGGGCCAGCACTTCAGGCCCAATAGCCGGCCCGCCAAATTGCAGGTTCATCAATCCCTCCACCGCATACGAGGCCGGTAGAAACTCTCCAATAGATTGGTACGTGCTGCTGAGAAGCTGACGGGGGACCATCGCTCCCGAGCTGACCAGCTGTACCGACAGCATCGTTACATTCACGAGCATACCAGCCATGCCAAACACAATCAGGAACATTTGGGCAAACAGCATGAAGGTCAGCACGAACACACCAAGGAACATCCACAAAGTCAGGAACCCGTGAGCAGCCTGCCCGCCAAGGGCCATAACCAGCGAAGAGCCAACCAGAGAGACAAACACAGCGGACAGCACGTTCAGCAAAAGGCGGGCTCCAAACAGCTTCCATTTGGAAGTGCCGGGCTTCATCATCATTACGCCCTGCTGCACATTCATACCCATAATCATAGCCCCTACAAATGAGGCCAGCACGAGCATCATAGGAACCATCTGATTGTTCATACCGCTTACGGGATTCGTAAAATTAATCTGCGATTCTACGCGGCTTGTTAGCGCCGCTGAAGCCTGACCCGCCTGCTCGGCGGGCATTCTAAGCTGCTCCAGCACTGCCTGAGTTCCCTTGGCAGCGGCTCCTGCATTTACCGATGCTGTAATGGAATTCGCCGCACTCTGCATGGCGCCCTTTACCGTAACCGGGTTGGATTCATTGATGGTGTATTTCAGCTCGGCTTTCTTGCCCGGTGTCTGAAGCTCAGCACTGAAATGCTCCGGTACAGTCACCACCATCTGGACTTCACGGCGGTCCAGACGATCAGCAGCCTGCACACCATCCATCTCCACAATACGGAAAGGAAGCTTGCCTTCCAGCTGTTTCTCCAGCGACTGGCCGAATGCCCCATCCTGATTTACAAAAGCGATTTTGAAATCCTTAACCCGCTCATTAACCCCGTCATATCCAGTCATCCAGACCAGGCAGAAAATAATCTGGAACGACAGCGCCATCACGATGCCCACGATCGTTTGGGGCTTCTTGAGTAAATCCTTGAAAGTTTGCAGCATAAATTGACTCTCTCCCTCTACTCCACATAAATTTGATTTGATTAAAATAAATGATTTAGTTTCTATTTAATCTAATGTTTAAATCATATGTTTTAATCATTCATTTAAAACAACTGTTTAAAATATAGAGCAGATTTCGACTGCTGTCAAATCTTTTTTTTCTGTTATATGGGCAAAAACGTACACTCGGAACCTTAATTCCCTCCGAAAAGCAAAAAAAGCCGCGGAACTAAGGGGGAGCCCCGTCCGAAGCTTTCATTCTTCTATTAATCGCATTTATTTGCATATGTATCAGGCTTCTTGTTGCCCTAGAGCTAATTTCAAGAGAACCTAAGTTGGATCTCTGTTTTACCCGATCGCCTCCATGAATTGAACCGCCAGGTACACCGCAACCGCCCATATAATCACTGCCGACACTTTATTAATCACCTTAAGAATTTTTCCGGCCCGGTCCAGACTTCCCACCCAGCGTCCTGCCAGAGCCAATGCGGAGAACCAGATCCAGGATAAACCAATGCATCCAAGGGTAAAGCCCCACTTTGCCTGTCCCTCATACCCCAGGGCGTTCGTACCGATGACACCGATTGTATCCATGATCGCATGAGGATTGAGCAGAGATACAGACACCGCGAACAGGATTTGCTTTCGGGCAGGAAGCCTTTCTTCACGGGAAGCCGAAGGACTAGGCTCGCTCTTCCATATGGACCATCCCATGTACACCAGGAACATGACCCCGGCCGCGAACAGCAGCAGCTTCAGCCAAGCCACAGACAACAGGAGCAAAGACACACCGAACACGGAGAGCAGGATCAACAGAGTGTCGCACAGGGAGGCGGCCACAACCACAGGCAGGGCCAACGGCCACCTGGCGGCTGCAGCCCCCTGGTTAAATACAAACACATTCTGCACGCCAAGCGGCAGGATCAACCCCAAAGCCAAAATAATTCCGTGAATAACCGCTTCAATCACTTTTTTGTTCCTCCAATACTTAAGCTGAGAGCAAACCCTCACACAAGATCTAGTTGACAGCCGTCATGCAATGCCACACCGCCTGGCACTATACATGTCCGGGTATGTCCCCCATCTGCTCCACATTGTACCCTTTCTTGCTGATCCTGCCTCCATCCATTTGGATGGAACATATACCAACCAAATTGTATACTGGATGTAACAAGACCAGGCTCAAGAACCCACGATAATAAAACGTAAGGGGATGAGCGCACCAGACTCATCAGAAATGGAGGGCATAACATGCAGTCAAATCCGTGGAAACCAAACCGCCAGTCCGAGCTCCCGCTTCATGTGCAGATTGAACGGCATATCCGGGAGAAAATCGCCGGTGGCGAGTGGCCCGCGGGCACGAAGCTGCCGTCCCAGCGCCGCCTCGCGGATGCCTTTGGCGTCAATCGCAGCACCGTGGTTACGGCGCTGGACGAGCTGGCCGCCTCCGGGCTGCTTGAAGGCAACCGCGGCGGTGGCACGCGGGTGGTGAGCGGGGCTTGGGGCGTTCTGGCTGCGGCGAAGTCGCCGGATTGGAACGCCTACGTGCGCTCCGGCAGCCACCGCCCGAACCTGCCGGCGGTGCAGGAGATCAACCGGGCAGAATTTCTGCCCGGGATCATCCGCCTCGGCACGGGCGAGCTGTCGCCAGAGCTGCTGCCGCAGGCCGGGATGCAGCGCCTGCTGCGCACGATGGCGCGGCGCACCAGCCCGAGCCTCGGCTACGGCGAGCCCGGGGGCGACCCGCAGCTGCGGGAGCTGCTCTCCGCGCGGCTTCGGGGGCTCGGCATTCAAGCCTCGCCCCGCTCCATCCTGATCGTCTCGGGCGCCCTGCAGGCTCTGCAGCTCATCTCCATCGGGCTCATGCCACCTGGCTCGTCCGTCCTGCTTGAGCGTCCATCCTACTTGTACTCCGTCCCCGTCTTCCAATCGGCAGGCATAAAGCTGCGCGGAATTCCTATGGACGCCGAGGGAATACGCACCGAGCTGATTGCTCCCTATGCCAAAACTTCCGGCGGAGCTCTGCTCTACACGATCCCTTCGTTCCATAATCCCACAGGGCTCGTGATGAGCAAGCAGCGCCGAAGCAAGCTGCTTGAGGCCTGTGCCGAGATCAGTCTTCCGGTGCTCGAGGATGATGTGTACAGGGACCTGTGGCTGGACACACCTCCGCCATCGCCGCTCAAGGCCCTCGATGACAAAGGTTTGGTCCTCTATATGGGGAGCCTGTCCAAAACGGTAAGTCCCGGCCTGCGTATCGGCTGGATCGCCGGACCCGAGCCTGTAATCGACAGGCTGGCGGACTTAAAGATGCTGACGGATTACGGCTCCAGCCAGCTCTCCCAGTGGGCTGCGAGAGAATGGCTCGCCAGCGGCATGCACGAAGAGCATCTGGATAAGCTTAGAAGGAAGCTCACCCAGCGCCGGGATGCGGCAGCGGCTCTTTTGCATAAGCATTTTCAGGGACTTGCGCAGTGGCATCTTCCCGCCGGGGGGTTCTATATTTGGATGAGGCTAATTGAGCCAGTAGCGCCAAGGGTTCTGTTCGAAGAAGCCCTCCGACAAGGGCTGCTTCTGAATCCTGGTTACCTGTATGATCCGGAGGCGGCGGACTGTCTCCGGCTGTCCTATGCCTATGCCTCACCGGAAGAGCTGAAGCAGGGTATCCCTATTCTGGCTGATCTTGTTCGTCATTTAAGCGGACAAGCTATGTAAATAAGTTTAACTATTGATTTAAAGGTAGGGCAGCCATATGAAAATGTTTCATCCGATCGCTGCTGCTACCAGATGTACAAGGGTGGAAGTTCAGTTACAAAGGCGAATGCTTCGCGTCTCCCGAATCATTTCATCCTCTTGTCTATTGGGAATCCTTAAGTTCAGCTTATATAACCAAAGAACGCCAAAGGAAGATCACCATCATTAATCAGGAAGCTTGTCAACAGTCTGTTCCTAGACTGGCAGTCGCTAATCCTCGTTCCCTGAACGTCTTTAGCGCCACCGTCAATCGCCGCCAGCTTCTTACATTCCCTCAATAATGAGATGACTTCATAGGAATCGGGAGAGGCATGACACCGCAGGCCTAAACCAAGCGACCTTACAAAAAAACCTTCAAATCCGCCTGCTGGCTTGATTTAAAGGTCATTTTTTATCCGTATTCAGGTGTATTTAATTATTCTGGCACGGAACAACATCTTCCGGCTCAGACTCTACTGCTCACCGGCTGCCCATCAACGGTATTCAGCCTTTCCGCAAGAGTCCAATCTGGTTAGAACAGATCGGCTCCGGCGCCTATATTTCCAAGTCCATACTGCTGCGGCAGCAATGAAGCCATAGAAGACCAAGTTAGATATCCCCAGAAACACAGCCGTGGACAACGTAAATACCAACACCGTTCTGACAGCCGCCTCAAGCAGCAGTATAACGCCCCAAACCGCGGTCATCATGTTAAAAACACGCCGGATCTCCCGATGCTGAAAACCGGCCTCATACCGCGCCGCCGTATCAGGAGACACAAAGCGCCGGGCCAACCCGTAGATCAGAGGCTTGCGGAATAAAAGAGACAGCAGAAAGACCGCTCCTACAGCTCCGGTCACGAAGGAACCGCGGATTAACAGCAGATGCTCGTCCCCACCCAGCAGCGCAAGAAGAGCTGCAAGAACGAATGATCCAAACATCAGCGCGCCAAAGGTGTCCAAGCGTCGATTACGGAACAGATAGATCACATTTTCAATCAGAGGCAGAAAAGCGGCCACAGAAAGAGCCGTAAAGCTGGAATAACGGCTGGACAAGATGAGATAGACCATCCAAGGCAATACGGCATTCAGCAGAAGTGTAAACAGCAGTTGCGGCCCCCATGACCGCCAAGCGGAAGCAGGATTCATTCATTCACCCGGATTCGTCAGAAATCTTACTCCTGTCATTATATCCAGGTCCCTGCCGCCAAGCTAAACAATTATTGTAAGGTCCGGAACAATAGGGCAAATACATCCTTGGCGTCCAAGGAGGCCGCCCCTTCCCCCGCCACCACATTCTGGACGCGGAGCCCGTACCCGAAGATCATGAACATGCTGGCCATCTTGGCGGCATCGATGCCTGCGGGAATAGCTCCTGCCTGCTGGCCGGTCAGAATCCAGCGCTCAGCTGTTTTGAGGGAGAATTCATAAACGTCCCGCAGAATTTCAGAGACTTTGGGATTATCCGCCTGGCTCAGCAAATAGGTAAAGATCGTGTTCGTCACGTTCTCCTTATCCGTACTTTCCATCATTCCCTTTGTAATCGAGAGGATCGGGGTTCTGGCATCCCGTTCTCCCGCTTCCGACACCGCCTCCTCAAACTGAAGATTCATCGACTCCATCTTGGATTTTAAAATCAGACCGAACAGTTCATCCTTGCCGGATACGTAGTGATAAATCGCCCCCTTGGACAATCCGGAGCGCTCAATAATATCCTGAAGGGTTGTCTTTCGGCAGCCCTTCTCCCGGATCAGTTCCTCTGACGCGGAAAGAATAAGCTGAAAGCTGCTGTTCGGTGGTGTAGACTCGTTCATACAGATGACCCCCATAGAATTGGATGAATCAGAAGCGGTGACCGCGGTTAATGTAATTCTTCTCCTGCCGGCTTATACCTGCAGCCTGCTGGAATTCATCCGGATATTTGATAATAAGATAAGCTGCTCTTCCCAGCATAATGCCGGAGAGTGAGAACAGATAAGGAACAAACATATAACTTCCCGTTAGTTTCACTGGAATATGAAACAGCTCCGTAAATCCGTATTTAATGACCAGCCTCAGCGGAATAGACAACAGCCAGATGCCCAGGGTCACCACGGAGCCCTGCGTCATCCAGACTCCCCCTTGCTCAAACACTCTTACAAATCTTCCTTGGTACAGGCCAACAGCTGCTCCCAGTCCGAGACCGATCAGTAGTGAGGCAGTTTCACCCACGCCAACCGAGAGTTTGGCGGCTAAATATCCGCCGTATAAGGCAAGGATCAGGGGAACTGTAACTATGCGGGCCGACACAGGCCGGGGGGCAAGCTGTCTTTTGCCCATAATGATCAGAACCAGAAGTGCAATCCAAACATAATCCATCGAATTTATCTCTCCTTTATTGTATACCAACGGTCGGTTTGATTAAAGGGCAGGTATCTGATCTTCCTGTATTTGTCCCTGCCGGCGTACAACCCTGCGATAGCTTATATACATATACAGCCTCCAGAGGAAGGTGAGCAGCACCAGAACTCCAACGTACTCCGCAAGCATCAATTCAATATCAGGTCGATGCTGCGCATCCAGAATCGGATGACTGTGGAAGACCCGGTCACGGACTGTGTAACGAATGTAAGGCAGTGTGAACAGAAAGATATAAAACAACACATTCGACTGAAAGCGGACGGTGCCATCCGGGAGCGCCTTGAACCGGGTGGTCACAATATACGGCAGTGCAAGCAGTACGCCGAATCCTAAGGTCCATACCAACTGCTGTATGGTTCCACGTTCAATCATCCGGTAGACAATCCAAGGCACGGGGGCAAACAACAACCAGTCTCCAAACAACAGCTTGAGACCTCTGCCTTGAACCGGTCTTCTGGTTTGTAAAAACTGCTTCAGCGTCATCCAGATAATTAACGCCCATACCGCATATCCTATTAAATCCCATTGCTGCTGTGTCATATTTGTCATCTCTCCTTGTTTATCGTATTGTTCTTCAAACCAAACTCCATACCGACCAGCGGTTTGTCTGAGTCGGATTATAACTTTTTTATTCCTTTTCTGCATGGAATGCCGAACTATTGGGTAACATCATCTACCCTATGCCCTAACTTTTGCCTTCCGTTCTTGTACAAGCTGAAGCGGCGCCCCTCTCCCTCCCCACAATCTTCTAAGATTATCCGCCGGAGTTAAAACTCCATTCTTCCCATAAAATGCGTGAGTGATCAGCACAACCACAGTCAGCAGGACCAACTGCTGAGCTAGCTTGACCATGTCATCCAATGGATGGGTCTCGGGAGATATTTCTCTCTAGATGAAAGGCACCAGACCGACGGTCGGTTCCTGATTTGATCTTACGATACCGACCGTCGGTCTGTCAACAATTAAATTCTAATCTCTCTTTTCTACTTTGCACACCTCTCCCTCTTAACCGGCCCGGCCTGCTTCAAAATCAGCAAATGCAGCACTCAAGTCGTCCAAACTGAATCTGTCTTCTAGCATACAATGCAGTATATTCCAAGAAGGAGTTGATAGATTAAATGGCACAGATATTGGCTTATGGTACAAACGTTCCTACTCCAATTACGGATGGCGCGGCAATTACGATTCCGCTGACCCCTGCCGGCCAAGGGATCTCCCTGGTAAGAATCACTGTTCCTCCAGTAGCAAATAACCGTGTGGAGTTGGTGGCCACTGTTGGTTTCCGTGGTGATACGGGAACAGGAAGCGTACTTTTCCGTATCTTCCGTGATGGTCGTGAAATCTACTACGCACGGCAAGGCTTTGAAGCCGGATTCGAAAAATACTATTTGACCACACAGCAAGCCATCGATAGCAATGTTGCGGCAGGAACTCATGACTATGTTCTTTCCGTTGAGCTTCTGAACGCTGGCACAGCGGCTACGGTCATCGGCCCGATCACCTTCAGTGCTCTGGCTATTGAGCCTTAATCGCTCTTAGTTTGAAATCTGATGACAGGTGGTTCAGTGAATCACCGCCCTTGCAACAATAAGAAGAAGAGGAGCCTTGACATAGGGCTCCTCTTCTTCCATTTCAAGATTCCAGCTTCAACCCAAACTTCCCAGCTTCAACGAGTAACCTCGTTTTGCTTACCGAAGCTGCTTACGGCTTCAGGGGTAAGCATTACGCTTTTTCAATACCTTAGACTACATCGTAGCCTTGATCCTCAATCGCTTCCTTCAGCTTATCCACGGATACCTTGCTTTCATCGTAATTGACATCAACTGTCCCGGAGGCCAGGTTGACCTTACCTGAAGCGCCTGCCTCTTGAAGCGCTCCTTCCACTGCTTTTACGCAGTGCTCACAAGACATACCTTTTACATTTAGAGTAATGCTTGACATACCAATTCCTCCTCCTGGGTTATTTCATCAGCTTATTCACCGTAACCAGCAGTTCATCCATAACTTCCGTCTCTCCGGCCTGAATCCGCTCGATTACACAGCTCTTCAGATGCCCCTCAAGCAGCAGACGTCCCACACTGTTCAGCGCCGATTGGATCGCCGCGATTTGGTTCAGGATATCATCACAGTAAACATCCTTCTCTATCATTCCCTTAACTCCGCGGATTTGCCCTTCAACACGGTTCAGGCGGGTAATCAAATTACTCTTCGTCTTCTCAGAATGGTGGCTTTGGCGGGTATGGTCGCCAGCTGCACAACAGTGGTCTTCAACTACCGGATTCTCTTGTTCTGGCATAGTCCCTCACCCTTCATATCAGGTTTGTAAGCTTATTTTATCATACCCCCTAGGGGTATTCAAGCGGCATCTCCGCTTACCGTGAGTATGCCATTCGTTCTGTCTCCAGTCAATGCCAAAAGGACGCCTGGTTCAAATCAGAAATTGAACGGGCGTCCTGGTCTTTTATATCTATTTATAAATTACAATAATTCCTTGCGTAATTGCTCAGGCGACTTCGGTGACAGCAGACCGAACGGAATATCAAACACCGTTAAGGCTCCGGTCTGTCCAGCCTTGGACAGTTTATAAGCCGCACGGGCATACGCTACGAGCACGCTCGCCGTAAACTCTGGATTGCTGTCCAGTTTAAGTCCGAACTCAATGATCTGTGTGCTGCTCTCTCCGGTCCGCCCGCTGCGCAGCACAGTGCCGCCGTGCGGCATGGCCGAGTGGTTCGCCTTCAACTCTTCCTCGGAAATAAAGTTAACCGTGGTATCATAATCAGAGAAGTAGTTCGGCATTTCTTTGATTTCCCGCTCGATCCGGGCAAGATCGGCTCCCTCTTCTGCAACGATATAACATTCGCGCAAGTGCTTGTCCCGTGTGGCCAATTCCGGATTCTCCCCGTTACGAACACGCTGAACCGCCGATTCCACAGGAATCGTATACTGCACACCGTTCTTCACACCCTCTACCCGGCGGATCGCATCGGAATGACCTTGGCTTACGCCCTTGCCCCAGAAAGTGTATTCCTTCCCTTCAGGAAGAATAGCCTCAGCAAGAAGACGGTTCAAGGAGAACAGACCCGGGTCCCAGCCTGTTGAGATGACGCTGATCTTGCCACCCTGACGGGCTGCTTTATCTACGCTTGCGTAATATTCCGGAATTTTGGCGTGGGTATCAAAGCTGTCGACTGTATTGAAGAGCGCCGCGAGCTCTGGGCCTTGCTCAGGCAGGTCCGTTGCAGACCCTCCACACAGCAGAAGCACATCAATCTCACCTTGGTAATTCTTGATTTCAGACATATGTACAGCCTTCACACTGGCCTTGACGCTCCCTGGATCTCTTCGGGAAAAGACTGCTTTAAGCTCAAAATCTGGATTTTGACGCAGAGCCATTTCTACACCGCGCCCCAGGTTTCCGTATCCTACAATTCCAACTCTGATAGTGTCTGACAAGTTTTGTAGCCTCCTTATTTATTAAGCTTCTATTATTGTAGCTTAAGGAGCAATCATTTTAAATAGTTTACACATTCTCTGATTCACAAATTGGACATAAAAAGCTGCCGCTAGATTAGAATAAATAGCCCGTTGTAGTCATGCTAATTAGGCAATACTAGGATAGAATGAAGTTTAGCCTGCGGAAGGATCGGATGTAGCGACACCAGAATGGCTTAACCTCCGTTTTTTGTGATATTTATAGGCAGTCATTCCTTTCTTGGAACTCAACTACAGCTGTAGAGAAGGTGAATTTGCATTGAAAATTTGGACTAGACAGACATGGATCACAGCAGTTCTTGTGCTTTGTATGTGTTTTATTCTGTATCCCGGGCGTACTTTCGCCCATGCCTACATCGTCAAATCAACCCCTGCCGCCAATGAGGCGCTTGATCAATCCCCGGACACCGTTACAATTGTGTTCAACGAGGCGATCGAGAAGGTATTTCACTCCCTAACCGTGACGAATACTGCGGGAGAAAGGGTCGATCTCGACAACTCCCATATTGATGATAATAATCCGGCACGGCTTGACGCCGGACTCAAGAAGGATCTGCCGGACGGGATCTACACCGTGAGCTGGCGGGTCGTCTCCGCAGACGGACACGCGATATCCGGCGTCATTCCGTTCATTGTAGGAAGCGGTGGCACCGCTCCGGTTCAGGAGGCTGATTCCGGTGCCAAGGCGCTTCCCGGGCTTGATCAGACCCTGATCCGCTGGCTGCAGTATACAGGTTTGTCCTTGTATTTGGGCACACTCTTTTTCCATCTGTTCCTGCTCCCTAAAGCCAAACGCAAGGACTCCTACAACCTTGGCCGGAGCCAGACGGCAATCATTGTATCCTTTATACTGACCTTCTTGGGGGTTATCCTTAGCCTGCCTCTTCAAGCCAAGCTTGACGCAGGGGTGACGTGGAGCGAGGTGTGGAGCAATAATGTGCTTGGAGAAGCCTTGAGATACTCCAGCTTCGGTTCGATTTGGTGGACCCAGGTGCTGCTTCTGCTTGTTCTGGCCGGTCTGACCTATGCTCTGATTCCGAAATGGAGCCAGGGGGAGAAGCCGGTTTTTGCAGGGCTTGCCCTCGGAACTATCCTCTGTATGTTCGTTGCCAAAGCCTTTATGGGACATGCGGCGGCAGCCGAGCTTGAGAGCGTGGCAATCGGAGCCGACTTCATCCATCTTGCGGCGGCTTCCCTGTGGCTGGGCGGGCTGCTTGCCTTGGCTTTCCTGCTTCCTGCTTATGGTGCAGGCGAGCCAGACACCGCAGCGCGCAAACAGCTCTATTGGGGGACAATCCGCCGGTTCTCCATTACCGGTGCAGTATGTGTGCTGCTGGTGCTCGGAACCGGACTATACGGGATTAAGATTTATACTCCAACCCTGTCCTCCCTGTTCACCTCGATCTATGGTCAAGTTCTGCTGGCCAAGATCGTACTGTTCATAGTTATGCTGGTGTTTGCCCTGACCGGATTCCTGCGGGGAAGACGGATGAACCGGGAGCTTGGGCCTGCCGTATGGATCGAATTCTCGGCGGGGATTGTTACGCTTGTCCTTGCTGCCATTCTGTCCAACCTTCCGACAGCGCTCTCCAATCCGGGCCCTGTTCATCTAGAGGATAAGACACGAAGCGGTCATACCGTAATGATTGACATCTCCCCGAATATCATGGGCAAGAACGAGTTCAAAGTTACGGTTCAAGACCCTGATGGCAAACCGGTCAACGGCATTGAGGCGACCTCGCTTAAGTTGACCTCGTTGGAAATGGAGATGGGAACCCTGGAGATTAATATGCCGGGTAACACCTCTCCGGTTATCAAAGATGACCTGATCACTATGGCTGGGCGGTGGCAGATCAAATACCATGTACTGTTGAAATCACTCGACTCCCTGGACGGCCTGGTTAACTTCACCGTTGGGAATCCAAAATAAGGATTTGCTGATTCTGCTCCAGCCATTGCGTGAAAATGAAAATTCATATATAAGGAGACTTCTGAAAAATGAAACGAATCTACTCCAAAGCTGCTGCCATCTTCACGTCCGCGTTAGCCGGAACCCTGCTCTTCTCCGGTCTGGCCAGCGCCCACGTTACCGTTAAGCCTTCAGCCTCGAAGCCGGAAGCTTATGAGACCTACACGATTAAAATTCCGGTTGAGAAAGAAATTGCAACAACTAAGGTTGCCATCAAAATTCCAGCCAATGTGGATTTCAAGAACTACCAGCCTGAACCGGGCTGGAAAGTGGAGACGACGAAGGATAATGCCGGAAAAGTTACAGCGGTAACCTGGACAGCTGAGGGTGCTGGCATTGAGCCAGGTCAATTCCAGCAGTTCAACTTTGTGGCGAAGAATCCCGCCAAAGACACATCCATCGCCTGGGATGCCTATCAATACTACAAAGACGGCAGTGTAGTGGAATGGACTGGTGATGGCGGAGAGAACCCGCATTCAGTGACCACGATAAGTGAATCGGCGGAAGGAGCCGCCGCTGCAGACAGCGGTCACGACGATCACCATGCCGCAGGCGGAGACAGCACGTCCGGCGGTACATCCGGCACGGCGGGCAACACGGACACCACAAGCAGCGCCGGTAACGAAGCAGCAACGGGTCAAGCTGCTGCCTCAACATCAACAGATAATAGCGGATCTTCCACCGCCCAGACGATCTCCATCGTCCTGTCAGCTGCTGCTCTTCTCGTTTCTCTGGCGGCGCTCTGGATCTCCATCCTGTTCGTCCGGAGAATCAAACGCTAAGCTGAAGGAAATCCAAGTCCCATACATCAAAATAAAAGAGGTTATCCCGTCCACATATGGCATGACAGGATAACCTCTTTTTTTGTCATTAATCATCCAAGCCGGAGCAGGCCCACTTCTCCCAGCCTCCAAGTCCTGATCTGCTTCAATCTGAGGAAGCAGAAGTTTTCACACCGTACGAAGCTCCCAGCTCCCGATGTGGCGTTGCATGGCAGCTGTCAACCCCCGGAGGTTTGTTCGGCCGAATTTAGTAAGAACTTACCAGCACGCTGCCCATTTAGACTAACTATACAGCTCTTTGAGCTGGGTGTTCAACCATTTGGCGTTTTGCACTGCCCGGGTGTCCTGAAGGACATCACCCGGTTTACTGCCCTTGCCTATGAGATATCCCTCCAGGGGCAGATTCACAAAGTCAAAGGTATACTTGAGCTGCTGGATAAGCGGCAGCGCTTTGATATGTGGATCGTCCCCGCCAACAACCACGATATAGGCTTTCTTTTGCGATATCAGCTCCTTGAAGTTGTAATCCGGACTCCGAAGACTCTGAGACCAGCGGTCAATGAAAGTCTTTAGTGTGCCGGAAACCCCATACCAATACACCGGTGTGGCAAAAATGAGAATATCGTGCTCCAATATCTTCTGGATTAACCGATCATAATCATCCGGTACCGGCTGAAAGCCCTCCGGGTCATGCCGCTGGTCGATAATCGTCTCGATATGGCTCTCGCTGAGCACGTACTTATGGTGACTAACCCCGTCTACCACCAGATCTACCAGCTGTTCCGTATTTCCGCCTGCCCGCGTACTTCCCAGCAGTACTGCAATGCTCATTTTTTAATAACCTCCAGTAATTACCATTTTATAATCCTATGGATATACTACGACTTTATGCACTTCATTACAATAACATTCTGCCCCGGTAAATCATTAAATCTATTTTCATTTCTCCCCGCCACCCAGTCTTTGTACAGAACCTGTTCCCCGACCTAAGTCTAGATCAAAAACCGTCTGAGGGCCGTTTTGAACAAATCGTGCGCAAGGTAAGATATAGACATAAGTTACAGTAACGGTGCAGCGTACGACACACGAACTGAGGCTGACTATCCAAATCCAATACCGAGAGGGAGAGATTTACATTATGAATAAATTATACAGATCCAGAACAGATCGTAAAATCAGCGGACTTTGCGGCGGATTGGCCCAGTACTTCGGTGTCGATCCTACCATAATCCGTCTGGTGACAGCGGTAGGTGCTTTGTGCAGCTTCGGTACCTTCGTTCCCATCTACATCATCGCTAGTCTTCTTGTTCCTAAAGAACCTGCAGGCTTCGGATTTCATGACTACAACCATACGTACTAATTTCACTTAGCCATAAACACTATATTAAAGGAGAGATCAACCATGAGTATTTTTGAAAGACTTGCCAATATGACCAAAGCTGTTGCCCACGAAGCCTTGAACAAGCTGGAAAATCCCGTTCTGCTGATGAACCAGTACCTCCGCAATCTGGAGGAAGATATTCGCATCGCCGAGCGCCGCCTGAATGAGCAACAAGGCGCCGTTAAGGTGCTGGCATGGCGGAAGGAAGAGGCGCTTCGCTCAGCTGAGCAGTCCGCTCAGGCTGCGGAACAAGCACTTGCTGGCGGCAATGAAGCCGCTGCCCGCGAAGCGATCGCTGCGAAGCTGCAGTTCATGCAGCAGGCTGAACTGCATACAGCCCAGCACCAAGAAGCGTCTGTACGCATACAGGAGCTGGAATTCCAAATCCAAAGTGCCAAAGAAGAATATGAGCGCCTCAAAGAGAAACGGGCCGAGCTGGCCGCACGGGCTCAGAAGGCGGAAGAAAGAGCCGGGAATATCCGTCCAAGCTTCAGCTACGGATTGGAAAGCGGCACGGCCGCCCGCGGCTTCGAGCGGATGGAAGAGAAAATTACCCAGTGGGAAGCAAGCCTCGATGCTTCAGGCCGCACCTATCCGGCTTCCAGCAGCCCATTTGGCACAAGCAGCCCAGCCGTTAACTCTTCGGCTGTTGAGGAAGAACTCCGCCGCCTGCAGAGCAAAAAATCGCAAGCTTAACATCATACACAAAAAGGGTCGGGTGAGAGAGCCATGTTCGCTCTCTTCCCGGCCCTTTTTCCTAATACAGCCTAGGGTTATTTATTTCTCATTCTTACCCGCCTTGAACACTTCTCCAATTGCTCCGATACTGCCGAGTGCATCCACTGTACTTGTTGGCAGGAACACTTTGTTGGCTGGCCCCTTGGCCACTTCGGTCAAGGCCTCGAAGGAGTAGTAGGCTAACACGTTCTCATCCAAGCCCGCATTCCGCAGCAGTTCGATGCGGTTTCTCTCCGCTTCGGCAACCACCTGAATCGCTTTGGCCTGACCCAATGCTTCCAGCTCCTGCGCCTGGCCGAGACCTTCTGCTTCACGGATGCGCGCTTCCTTATCCCCCTCAGCCTTGAGGATCTTACTCTGCTTATCCCCTTCAGCCCGAAGGATCATATCCTGCTTGGCCGCTTCCGCTTCCAGCACGATGGCCCGCTTGCTCCGTTCGGCCTTCATCTGTTTATCCATCGCTTCCTGAATATCCAGCGGCGGTTTAATATCGATAACCTCTACCCGCTCAATGCGCACGCCCCATTTCTCGGTGGCTTCATCAAGCGCAAGGCGAATCTCGGTAGATATTTTCTCCCGGCCGGACAGAGTCTCGTCAAGCTCCAGCTTACCGATAATCTGGCGCATGGTAGCTGTCGAGATATTACGCACCCCATAGACATAATCTGAAATACCGTAAGTCGCTTCTTCCGGACCTACCACCTGATAGAAAATAATCGTGTCGATCTGTACCTGCACGTTATCTTTGGTAATTACCGTCTGAGGCGGCACATTCGCCTGCTGAATCCGTAAATCATGATAAATGCGAACATGATCAATCACCGGAATAAGGATATTAAGCCCCGGCGTCAGCAGCCTGTGGAATTTCCCCAGCCGTTCAACCACGCCTACCCGCTGCTGCGGTACAATCTTGACTGTTAAAGCGATGAATATAACGACGACAACCAGAAGAATTACAATTACTACCCAAGGCATTAGTGTGTCTCCTCCCAACGTTCCACTTCAATAATGGCATTGCCGCGCTTCACTACAATGACCTGTTCATTCAGGCCGATGAACTGATCGGACACTGCGCTCCACGTGTCGCCCCCAATCTTGACAATGCCGTACTGGCCCTTGTCAATAGGTTCAATTACAATCCCCTTCTTGCCGACAAGCTCGGTACCGGTGTCTTGGAATCCTCTGGATGTGCGAAACCTTTTGGCCAGCGGCTTGGTAAACACCGTTAACACGAGTGCGACCGCACACCCTACGATGACCTGCAGCAATATGTTGTCAGGCACCACAATGGACACCAGCATAGCCGCTGCTGCTCCCAGGCTTAGCCACAGGAGATAGAAGGTCAGCGTCATCATTTCCACCACAAACAGAATCCCGGCAGCTATCAGCCAAAATACCCATGCATGCATACGGCAGAACCACCACCTTTCCGCAATATACTCATTATATACGGGTAATCTTGGAAAAAGTATCAAAAAGAGCACGTTATCCCTTATCAAGGGGACGTTAAGATAGACAGATACCACCCGATAGTCGCTCATGGAACTTGATTGGACTTAGACCGTGAGGCCCGCAAGAGATCTTTTTAATTCCTCTGCAAGACTCTCCAGCCGGGCCGACAAGGCCACGAGCTGCTCACTGACCCTATACTGCTCAGAGGACATGGAAGCGACCTCCTGGGTAGATGCGCTGGTCTCTTCAACCACGGCGCTTACGCTGGCGACAGAGTCGCCAAGAATATGCTGGGACTCGGCTAGTTCCTTAACCGAGAGAGAAGAGTGCTCAATATGCTTATAGAACTGCTCCATCTCTTCTCTAACATTCGTGAACAAGGATGATGCCTCCTGAACCGAAGCAAGCTGTTCATCAAAGAGCGGGGAGACCTGGTTCAGTACCTCGACTGTACCCGCAATATCCTGCTGGATTTGCTCGGTGATCCGGGAGACCGACTGGATGGACTCATTCGAGTGTCCGGCCAGTGTACGAATTTCCTCCGCAATCACACTGAACCCCTTGCCAGCTTCTCCAGCTCTGGCCGCCTCAATGGATGCGTTAATCGCAAGAATGTTCGTCTGCTTGGTCATCTCGACCATTGGGGCTAAGATGCTCCGGATGGAATCTGTGCTCTTGGTCAGCCGATCCGAATTGAGCTGAATCAGACTGGTCATCTCAGAAGCGGTCCCTGTCTTCTGCACGAACTCCTTCATATACTCCGTTCCTTTAATGCTGACTTCAATGGCCCGGCCAGCCGAGGCCTCCATAGAGGTGTTCGCGGCGTCCACTCTGCTCATCTTCACTCCTATATCCTCGGCAATTTGACTCTCCCGGTCCGCTTCGGCAGCCAAAGATGCCGCTCCCTGAGCGATCTCCTGGGTCGCTGCAGCGATCTCACCGGCTGCCTGGGACGTGCTTCGGGAAGCCTCCGCTAGCTCCTCAGCGGTATCCAGAACACTCCGGGCTGTCGCATTCGTCTGTTCCACCAGGCTGGAAATACGGGACATCATTTGATTGAAGGAGTGACCCACATGACCGATTTCGTCCCGGCTTCGGAAATAGGCCCGTACCTGAAGATTGCCCTTCTCGCCCTCTTCCATAAGCTTGGACAATTGACGCAGCGGCTTCCCGACCATCCGGATCATATAATAACCAATGAGCAAGGCAAGCAGAACGGCAGCAATAACTACAATTAAGGTGATCATTAGCAGGCGGTCAGCTGCACTCAGGAAATCACTGACAGGGGCATAGCCAAGAAGCGTCCACCCTGAAGTCGCCAGCGGCTGAAATACAACCAGATTCTCTGTTCCCTGCTCATCCGCTGCCTTGAATGATCTATCTTTCCCTTGAACCTGGGCAGAGCTTACCTTAATAAATGAAGGCTTCTCCAGCAGCTTGCTGTTCTTGGCATGTACAATCTCGTTATTTGGGGTTACAAGCCGAATCTCACCGGCATTGCCGATCTTCATATTAGAGAGGACCGTACCCAGTGCCGATTCCTTAATCTCGATCAGCAGAATATATTCCGCCTCAGGATGCTGCAGATTCTTGAGCAGTCTTCCCATCGTAAATTCCGGCTCACGGGTGGTCCCGAAGAATCCCTTGTTTAAGGTCGGAACCCACACCGGTTCCCCGTCCGCCTTTTTGATCCGGTCGAGTCTGGCCTGCACCACATCGTCTGAACGCACCCCTGCAGCCCCCGATTGAAAAGACAAAGTGTTTCCTTGGCCGTTTCCAATCAGCTTCACACTGGTCAGCCGGTCATCCGACCCCGTGAGACCATCCAGCCTTCTCTTGATGCGTTCCTCGGCTCCGGTTCTCTCTACTGTGCCAACATCGGGCTTGCTTACAGTCTCAAGATCAGACCTTAATATCGGGTCCACCGCTAATTGGCGTGACTGCGCTTCATACTGGGTAAAGAGGAAATCCAGCTTATCCGCAGCCTGCTTAACAGCCTCTGAAGAAGCTGAAGAAACCTGGTCTTCAATAATGCCTTTGGATACTTGATAGGAAATCAGGCCAAGACCCACAGATAATGCAACGATGGTGAGAAATACAACCAGAAATAGTTTTGTTCCCACAGACCTCCAGCCTGCTTTGGTTCCGAACTTCAAATTCGACCCCTCCATCTACTTGTATAATGTTATCTAGATTTGCAAATAACTTACATTGTATGTAACCTTCTGCTCATAGCAAAGGCACAGTACCTTAAACGGGACTGTGCCTATACAATTGGAGTTATACTTCCTCTTACACCGTAAAACCCGAGTACGCTATAAATCTATACAAAATCACCGGGTTATCCCTTACTCGCCCCGGACGTCAATCCGTCCACAAGCAGGCGCTGCAGGAAGATGAACAGAATGATAATCGGAATAGCGATAAATACCGAAGCAGCGGCGAACAACGTAAAGTTGCTGTTCTGGCTTGTGTTAACGATATCCCATAACCCGACCGCAAGCGTCCAGTTATCCTTCGTCCGCAGAATCAGACGGGCGAAGATGAAGTCCACCCAAGGGCCTACAAACTGGGTCAGTGCCATGTAAGTGAGCATTGGACGGGACAGCGGCAGGATGATCCGGCGGAAAATCGTGAAGTTGCTGGCACCGTCGATCCGGGCCGCTTCATCCAGCGATCTTGGAATCGTGTCGAAAAAGCCCTTGGCGATGAGTGTTCCACCCAGCGGAGCCCCGCAGGCATACACGATGATTAGAGCAATATGCGTATCCAGAAGGTTAAGCTCCTTAAGCAGCAGGAAGATGGCAATCATACTCATAAAGCCAGGGAACATACCTAGTACAAGTATCGTTGACAACGCTGTCTTCCGGGCCCGGAAGCGGAACCGGGATACTGCGTAACTGGTCAGCAGGGTAAGGAATACCCCAATAATCATCGAGAAGGTGGCAATCTTAAGTGTGTTCATGTACCACTGTCCGAACATAAACGTATCGGACGTGAAGAGCTCTTTATAGTGTTCCAGTGTAAAGGTCTCTGGAATCAGTGACTTACTGTACAGCGATTTACCCGGTCTGAAGGAAGCGAGTACAACCCAAAGCGCGGGGTACAAGGCACAGATGGCCAAGATGACAAGTATGATATAGCTGGCAATCAAGCGCAGCTTGTTCGCAAGTTTACGTCCGATCATTGGATCATATCCTCCTCTTGGAACGACTTCGTCCGGCGGTAGTTATATATCGAGAAGGAAGCGACAATCACGAATATAATGATGCCTACCGCAGAGGCCATGTTGTTCTTATTCTGATCCAGCGTAAGTTTATACAGCCAGGTCACAAGCAGATCCGTCGAACCGGCGTATTGGTAATCCCCGTTAACCGGATTCCCGGCGGTCAGCAGGAAGATGGCATTAAAGTTATTAATATTGCCCGCAAATTGGGTAATCAATGTAGGCGCCGTAGTGAATAGAATCATAGGCAATGTGACAATTCTAAACTTCTGGAATCCGGTCGCGCCATCCACTTCCGCAGCCTCATACATGTCCTTCGGAATGGTCGTAAGCACACCCATGATCAGGAGCATGGATACCGGGATACCTACCCACATATTAACAACGATAACCGTAACCTTGGCCCAGAATGGATCCGTCAGCCAAGGAAGGCCGCCAAGTCCGAAGTACCCGAGGTACTGATTGATCGGACCGAATTGGCCGTTGAACAAGTTCTTCATGACAAGCAGGGAGATCAGCTGAGGGATCGCATAAGGGATGATCAGAATCGTTCTCCACATCCCCTTGAATTTGATGCCCTTTTGACTTACGAGGAGAGCTACCAACAGCCCGCCAAAGTAGGTGGTGATCGTGGACAGCACCGCCCAGATAATGGTCCAGGTCAGTACCCCATAAAACGTATGACTCCAAGTGCTCAGTGACACCAGATTGGTGAACGTCTCAAAACCTACCCAGTTCACAAGCTTAGCTGGCGGAATATGATCTGGTGCCGCATAGTTCGTGAATGCCAGCAGGACCATGAAGATAATCGGCATGATCGTAAAGAACAGGATCCCAATGGCTGGAAGCACCAGAAACACCTGAGCGAACTTGTAATCCAAAATATATCTAACCGATTGTTTGAATGTATTCGGTGTATTTCCGTTGTCTCTTAACTTACCGGTCCGGTAAGCATCCTTAATGTTCATGTAATAAGCAATTATAAAAAGTACAAAGAAGAGCAGTGTAATCAAGCTTTGAATCATGATGATAATAGAGTGGTCACCCTGGATAAGCTTGGAGACCATAATTCCCGAAGGCGATTTCACTTTGACGAATCCTGTAGGCGTCTCACCCAACGTGGTGATCCCCCAGAACGCAAAGCTCAAATAATTGATAAAGTAGGCAATTCCCAAAACTTCAACCAGCAAGAAGATGGCGCCTTTGATATATTGGCGGTTATATATTTGTCCGAGTCCCAAGCTAAGTATCGACAGTATAGCGGCTTTGGTGCGGTGACGACGATCCATGTGCCTTCAATTCTCCTCTCCCGGCGATCGGGGAATGACCCGCCGCTTATTGCGGCGGGCCTTGTCATACTTCAATCCCCAATTCACAATTCCAATTATTTCTTAGCGCCGTTATTCAAATCTTTGATTTGTTGTGCTGCTTTATCCAGGGTTGCTTTTGGATCTTTGCCGTTATCCCAGATTTCAGGAAGAGCGGCGTTAACCGGGCTCCATACGTTACCCATTTCAGGGATGGATGGCATTGGTTGAGAATTCTTAGTTTGCTCAGCAAAAGCGGATACGAACGGATTGTTCTTGATTTGATCGGACTCAAGCGCTTCATTGTTCGTTGGAACAGAACCTACTTTCTCATTCAGGAGAAGCTGGGCATCCTTAGACGAAGCAAACTCGGCGAACAATTTAGCCGCATTTGGATATTTGGTGTATGCATTGACATACCAAGCTTTGATACCGGAGAAGCTGATCGCCGGTTTGCCGCCGATACTTGGGATCGGTGCAACGCCGAGCTTATCGCCAAGAGCAGTCTTATATGCGGCAAGTTCCCAAGGACCGTTAATGTCCATAGCCACGTCACCAGCGTTGAACAAGCTGCGTTTGATATCTGGAGTGATATCACCGCTCTTCACCGGAAGGATTTCTTTCAGGCTTTGGTATACTTTCAGGCCTTCAACAGCACCTGCGTTGTTGATACCGATGTCATTCTTGTCAGTGCCATCTTTACCGTAGATATATCCGCCTGTAGTAGCGATGAACGGATAGTTAAAGTACATGTTGCCCGTTTCCCACATCAAGGCGTATTTCTTTTTTGCTTTATCTGTAAAGGTTTTGCCGAAGGCTAGCACATCATCGAACGATTTTGGCGCTTCTTTTACCAGAGACTTGTTGTAGTAAAGGGCATAGGTCTCAGCTGCTCTTGGATAGCCGTACAGTGTGCCGTCGTAGGTTACCCCTTTAATGGAGCTCTCTGTGTTATTTTTAGTGGTTTCTTCTGCAAAAAGATCGTTTGGCAAAAGCAGGTTTGCGCTAGCAGCTCTACCCAGATTGTCATGCGGGAAGATAACAACGTCAGCCGCAAGTCCTGACGGACCGTCCTGTGTCAATTTGGTTACCTGGTCTGTTGGTGCCACTTCTTCAATTTTCACTGGAACGTTGTATTTTGCAGTAAATTGCTTAGCAATTTCATCTGTGAATGATCTTTCGTCCTTACTTTCCCAAATGACAAGCTTCGCCCCGTCCTCAGGCTTTACTTCAGCAGTTGTAGTAGTTTTCTGTTCTGTTGAAGTACCTGTGTCAGCCGGTGTCTGCACCTGCTCAGCAGCCTTCTTAGGTCCGCAAGCCGTAATGGATACAGCCATGGAGAATGCAGCAAGCAAAACCGCAAATTTCTTGATCTTCATAAAATATAACCCTCCCATATTTGGCGAACAGTTTGCAGGAATTAAGGCCAGCGCAAACGATTCCACAAAACGCAATAACACGCCTTGCCTTAAACATGAATTTGGTGATTCACAAGCCCTTTTGCTTGGAAGCGCTTAATCCCTGAAGACATCATACATCACTTGTCAGGCTTTGTAAAAACGTTTGCACAACTCGTTTTGCTGGCTAATTTGCTTATTACCTCTAGTTTTCTTCACAATACTCTCGATATCACAGTATATCTCTAAATTCATGGTTGATATTCATTCCTGTAAATCCCTATATTCATGTGCAAATAAAATAATAGCATTGTAATCTACTTTGATTTATCCTTTGAAATTGCCCGTGCCACCTGGTATTTCAGGGATTTTTTTACTATCTCTTATGCAAAGGTTTGAATGATTCTTAGCAAATCATATTGTTTAAAATAATATGGACATGCTATAATCCTGAGCATTGAAAGACAGCGGCCTTTCTACCCAAGGATTCTCTGTGTTCTTTCAAAACAAAAAGGCGCTGTTACCCGATAGGTACATCCTCGGCTCGATTGTAGAGACAGGGATGTACTTTTTTGTACATTTTGCACATTAATTATGTTATTGAGGGGGAAATCAGGATGTTGCTTGAAGCTGTCTATCACCGTCCAAAGCTGAACTGGGCATATGCCTACGACAAGGAAAACATTCACCTGCGAATCCGCACCAAGAAAGGGGACCTGACCCAGGTATATGCTTGGACAGGCGATAAATATGCCTGGGACCGCACCCGCGAGCTTGTACCTATGCGCGTCCTTGCATCAGATGAATTATTTGACTACTGGGAATGTAACGTCAAACCTCCATACCGGCGTCTGAAATACGGCTTCCTGCTGCAAAAGGGCAGCGAGAAGATGTGGATGACTGAATACGAGTTCACGCCAGAAATGCCGCCTAACCCGGATCGGCTGTTCGAAATTCCTTACATAAATCCGGCTGATGTGTTCACGCCGCCTGCCTGGGTTAAGGATGCTGTATTTTATCAAATTTTCCCGGAACGCTTTGCGAATGGGGACACCAGCAATGATCCGGAAGGAACGCTGCCTTGGGGCGGTAAACCGGAGCGTGACAATTTCTTCGGCGGCGACCTTCAGGGCGTCATCGACCATCTGGACCACCTGAGCGAGCTGGGCATCACAGCGATTTACTTTACTCCATTGTTCGCGGCCACCACCAATCATAAATACGACACCGAGGACTATATGAAGATTGACCCACAGTTCGGGGATGCCGAAACGCTGAAAAAGCTGGTAAAGCTGTGTCATGAGCGTGGAATCAAGATTCTGCTGGATGCTGTATTTAATCATTCGGGGGGAACCTTTGCCCCGTTCCTGGATGTAAAAAAGAATGGCGAAGCGTCGAAATACAAGGACTGGTTTCATGTAAACAGCTTCCCGCTTGAGGTCAAAGATGACATTCCAACCTATGACACCTTCTCATTTGAACCACACATGCCGAAGCTGAATACCGGGAATCCGGAGGTTAGGGACTATCTGCTGGGTGTTGCTGAGTACTGGATCAAAGAAGTTGGAGTCGACGGCTGGCGGCTGGACGTGGCGAATGAGGTGGATCAGAGCTTCTGGCGTGATTTCCGTAAAGTTGTGAAAAAAGCCAATCCCGACGCCTATATCCTCGGCGAAATTTGGCATGAATCGTCCCCATGGCTGCAGGGAGATCAATTCGATGCGGTCATGAACTATCCGTTCACCTTCGCTGTGACTGATTTCATCGTTAATGGCACGCTGGATGCCAGCGGTTTCGCTAGTGCGCTCGCCGTACAGCTGTCCCGATATCCGCAGCAGGCCAGCGAAGTTGCCTTTAACTTGTTGGACAGCCACGACACTGCGCGCCTCTTGACCCTATGTGACGGCAACAAGGACAAAATGAAGCTGGCCGCCGTTACCCTGCTCACTTACCTGGGTACGCCTTGCATCTATTACGGTGATGAAATCGGCATGGATGGCGGGCCTGATCCAGACTGCCGCAAGTGCATGGTCTGGGAGCCGGAGAATCAGGATCATGACATGTTCGCATTCTACAAACGTCTGATTCAGATCAGAAAAGACCTCCCGGCTCTGCGGTCAGGATCAATCAAGTTCCTCTCCGCCGGTGAAGGTGAGTCCAAGCTCGCTTACGAACGCTATCTGGACGGCGAGACGGTCATTGTGATGATCAACAATGACAGCACGATCCAATCCATCGAGTTGGATGTCTATGAGAACTCCTGGAAGGATGAGTTCACTGGACAGACGCTGGAAGCTCAGCGAGGCAAGCTGTCTGTAAGGCTTCCTGCTTATGGATTCGCTGTGCTGTCTTCAAAATAGTGGAAAGCCGCCGCAGGGCGGCTTTTTTTGCGTCTTTGAGTAAGGAGAGTGGAACAAGTCTAGGGGAACGGCTTGTCCATCTCCAGCCGCTTCTTGTCCGCCCTTTGCCTGATTAGACCAGGCGGTAGCAAAGGGCTACCAAAGGCGGACGTAAACTCCTCCGATTGGTCAAGCCTTCTCCCCTGTTCCTTGTTCCCCAAACCCATCTCAGGCTGGCGCAAAGAAGTCCGCCTGCGGCGGGAGGGGGCGGGAAGTTGACCGCTGGCTGGGGTGCGGGAAATAAGGGGGGAGAGTGGAACAAGTCTAGGGGAACGCCTTGTCCATCTCCGGCCGCTTCTTGTCCGCCCTTTGCCTGGATTAGACCAGGTAGTAGCAAAGGGCTGCCAAAGGCAGACGTAAACTCCTCCGATTGGACAAGCCTTCTCCCCTGTTCCTTGTTCCTCATTCCGCGAAGCCCTTCATAGGTCGGCGCAAAGAAGCCCACCTAACGACCCTCGTTTCCCGTCGTTTAATGACGATTTATGAAACTTTTACCAGTCGCCTGCGTTTAACTACATGGAGGCGATTTACATGAAATCAAAACAAATTACAGCTGGCATTCTATCTTTGGCAATCGGATTGACATCAGCCGGTATGGCAATGGCTGCACCCGCAGCAGGCGGAGCGAAGGCTTCAGCCAAGCAGGCGCCAACGGTTTCAATTAAGGCTGGAGACAAGAAAGCGGCAGATCAGAAAGTTACAGACCAAAAAGTCACAGACCCTACTTCGATCAAAAGTCTTAATCATAAGACAACTATCCCCCTGCTGGTAGAAGCTGAGAAAAGATACTTGTACGCGATGGCCGGTGGCTCGGGAGAGAAAGAAGAGGCTTTCAATTACAACGGGAAGGAATACCGCTATTTATCCGCGGATATCGATACCAAGGAAGAATTGCTGAAGTATCTGATGAAGACGTACACGAAGCAGGCCAGTGAATTTTTCATCAAGAAATACATCATTGAACATGATGGAAGACTCGCCCAACTGAACGCGGACGCAGGCAACCAGCTTGAATTTGACCGGGCAACCGCAAAAATGATCAGCATGACCGACACCAAACGGGTATACAAGGTTAACGTGCCTTCTAAGGATGCAAAGGTGAGCTCCAAATATATCATGGTTAAGTTTGCGAAGGTTGGCGACTACTGGAGAATAGACACGGCTCCTCACCTTATTTTTTAATGCTCCATCATATTGAGCTATATGTATCCGATTTAGACAAAAGTTCTGAATTCTGGGGATGGTTACTAAGCGAACTCGGCTATTCCTTGTACCAACAGTGGGAGTCAGGATTCAGTTGGAAGTACCATGAGACTTATCTCGTGTTTGTGCAAGCACAGACAAGGTTCTTGGATATTCCGTACCATCGCTGCAGGGTAGGGCTGAATCATTTGGCATTCCATGCCCCGACCCGGGAATATGTGGACAGCCTGACAGCCAAGCTGAAGGAAAAGAACATTCCCATTCTTTATAGGGGACAACATCCTTATGCGGGTGGTCCTCAGCACTATGCTGTTTATTTTGAAGATCCGGATCGGATAAAAGTTGAAGTTGCCGCACCTGATACGGCCTGAACTTCGCACCTTCCCCGCATGCTGTGGCGTACAGGGAAGGGCTTTTTTTTTGAAATAATCTTGACGGGCTGCCAAAGTCGTCACCCTCACTATTCATCATACAGCACCATGATGGATAATCCGGATACCAGCACCGAGTCGCTCGCGGCTTCCAACCGGGCAAGCACCTCTGTACCGGCTCCCCTGTCATCAACAACCACATTCCACTGGCCTAAGTATGCAGGCAGAAGAACGCGGCATGCGGCCTGATTTCCGTTGTAAATTACGACAATGTTACGCCACGAATCTCCTCCTGCATGCTCTCCAAGCCTAAAAGCTACGATATTTCCTTCTGCCCGTAGAATCTGCAGATGGCTCTCCACAGCTTCCCTTGAACTCAACCGGAAGGCCGGATGCTCACGGCGAAGGAGGATTAGTCCTCGGTAATACTCGAACACCTTCTGGAACCTGATCTTATTGCCCCATCTGATCTGATTAATACAGTCGGAGCTTTTATAGCTGTTATGGTCCCCGAACTTGGTTCTCAACATCTCATCACCGGCGTGAATCAGCGGAATACCCAGGGAAGTTAGGATGATGGCGTTTGCAAGAATCGAGCGTCTGACGGCTTCATGAAGCATCATGTCTTCTCCCGTGCCGATTCCCCAATAAGGCTCAGACAAGTTAACAGCCTCCGCAACCGAACCTCCATTCCGAAGCTTCCCGTCCTGCATTTCAAGCAGACCAAGCTCGTCTTTAAGTCCCTGGGTTATTAATATTTTGTCCCACAGAATCAAATTATCATGGGCGGTAACATAATTGATGGTCTCAACAGGGCTGGCGGCAAACGTATGGATGGAGCCCTGTACACCTGTAGCGATATCCCCTTCTTTTCCGGGCGCTCCCGTCGCAAACCCTGCACCACTGCCGTCACTATCTCCCTTAATGGCCATTCTGAAATTATCGTTAAATACGCTGTACCCCCTGCCGCGCTGCGTTCCCTTCAGCGTCTTACGCTCCTGCGGAAGCGGAGTCCGGCTCATGTCCCAAGGCTCACCATAAATCAGAATCCCGGAATCCAGCTCATGCAGCATTCGGGCAGCCTCGCTGACCGTTTCCTTATCCAGAAGACCCATGAGATCCAGACGAAAGCCGTCAATTCCATATTCCGCTGCCCAGTATCTGATGGAGTCAAGGATGTATTTTCTGACCATGGGCCGTTCGGAAGCCATCTCGTTCCCAACCCCGGTCCCGTTCGTACAGCGGCCTGTATCCGTTGTCCGGTAGAAGTATCCAGGTACAATCCTGTCAAAAGGTCCTTCGTCCGTAGAATAAGTGTGGTTGTACACCACATCCATAATTACGCCAATCCCTTGATGATGCAGGGTCTGTACCAATTCCTTAAATTCTCTGATTCTGGCTGCCGGGTCATGCGGATTCGTGGAATAGGACCCCTCGGGGACATTGAAGTGCTGCGGATCATAACCCCAATTATACGACTGTTCGGATATGCCTTTCTCTTCGTCATCCAGCTCGTTGACTGTGGCAAAATCACTGCACGGAAGCAGCTGGACATGCGTAATCCCCAGCTCCTTCAAGTGCTCCACTCCGCTGGGCAGGCCTCCTGCCGTAGATGCTCCAAGTTCGGTAAAAGCTTTAAACTTGCCTTTATGCACGAGTCCCGAATCATTGGCCGTAGAGAAATCGCGGACATGCAGCTCATAGATGACCGCATCCGTCCATTGACGCAGAGCTGGCTTCTCCTGTGGGTTCCAGCCCGGAGGGTCCGTAGACCTCAGATCGATGACTGCAGTTCTCTGCCCGTTCGCGGTTACGGCCTTGGCATAAGGATCTGGGGCAAGAGAAGCCGTGCCATCCGCAAAATGCAGCCTGTACAAGTAGTACCGCCCCTTCAGATTGCCGCTAACCCGGACACTCCATACCCCACAGGGAGAACGTTCCATCCTTAAGCTCCGCCCATCTTCATGCTGATTAACCAAACCGGCCGCGTTATATATCCCGGGATCGCTGTATAGCACGAGACTTGCCTTGGCGGCAGTCGGCGCCCACAATTTGAACTCCGAAGCAGACGGTGTATACGTCAGGCCCAAGTCATTACCAGCATAATAATAAAGTGGGTCGTCCAGGATATGCCGCATCGTGACCACACAAGCACGATAGGTTCTGCTGGACACATGATACAGGCGGGCCGGATCTAATTTGCCCGGAGGAATCAGCTTGACCGTAAGTTTCTGCTCTCCGGTTAACTCTGTCTCAACCGGCACCAGCTGCCTGCTTTCCAGGTCCATTAATTCAAGGGTAGCTGCCTCCTCCCTGTTCACAGGGCCGCTAGCAACCACAGTCAGCATGTCCGGGGCATCCGCCAGTACGGCGTGGAATCTTGGGGAAATGTCCACTTCCCCACGGGAAAAGTATACGTTCTTGTCGCCCTGAAGCAGCCAGACTTCCACCTCGCCTCGCCCCGCCGGCAGCTCAATCTTCCAGGGCTCCTCCTGATCGGCCCAATCGCTATAAGAAAGACTCATTCTCGGGATAACATGGACCGCCCCAGCCGGAAGTTCAATTGAAACGGTGGCGAAACCGTCACCGTCTATTTCGCTCCAGGCATAGCTGTTCCCCTCATGAGAGTCATACCATACCCACAAGTTCCAGTTCTCCAGGTTCTGGTCATACCGGTAATAATGCAGCTTGAATTGATTGACGTTTTCATTCCACATGTGCTCACATCCTGTCCGGCCCCGCCAGGCGGTGGAGTACGCTTACCTGTAAGAAATTTAATCCTGAGCATCAGCATTTTTCATGCTATAGGAGAGTACTGAACCCGCCCCCCCCTGACATCCGCCTGGCCCAGTCCGTGCTTTCCGCCAATCCGGCGGTCCCACTCGCCCTCACGGGTAAATTATGCAGGCAGAGCCGCAAGCGGCCGCAATTTTCCTTAATGGGCTCACTTACAGCTCCGGATGGTTTATAGTATGCAAGGCGGACCAGCCGGGTTCCCTGCTGGTGATGAACGCCAATGAATATGTACACCGGACGACGCGGGCTTAGGATATGGAAACTTTAATTAACGCCAAGCGAATGATCCGGCAAGCAGCAGATGGGCGCTATCTCCGGCCCCGTTTCCAGCGCCCGGTGTGTCGTTACCTGGCGGATGTCAACCCTAACGAATTTCGCCATAGTGAACAACTTTTTTTGTAACTTCGCTGAAATTGTCCACTTTTAGTGCTGCGATATGGACTCTCTATTTACTTTACAAAACCTTTCGATTAAGATTACACTATAAAAAGCAAACGGTTCCACAAGGAGGTTACCATGGCTGTAACCATTAAGGATGTTGCCAAGAAAGCCGGAGTTTCACCTTCTACCGTGTCCCGGGTTCTATCCAACCATCCACGAATCAGCACTCAAACCTCCAACAAGGTCAAAGAGATTATGGAGCAGCTCGGTTATCATCCGAATATCATGGCGAAGAGCCTGGTTTCGAAGACAACCAACAGTATCTGTATTATTCTCCCGAAGCCGGCGGAAGAGCTCTTCTCCAATCTGTTCTTCATGGAGCTGATTCGAGGGATTGTGACTCAAGCCAACCGTTCCGGATATGATGTTCTTATCAGTTCCGGCGCGAGCGAGAAGGAAGAGGTTGAGGCTGTGGCCCGACTGCTTAAGGGCCGTCGTGTAGACGGTGTGATCCTCCTGTATTCCCGCAGCGATGACCCGGTTATCGAGTTCCTGCATTCGGGCGGATACCCTTTTGTCATTATTGGCAGAAGCAACGACCATCCCGATGCCTTATCCGTCGATACGGATAACGTGCAGGCTGCTTATGATGCCACCAAGCATCTGATTTCCATGGGACATGAACGCATCGGGTTTGTCAGCGGTCCCCCTAACCTTACGGTCTCTCAAGACCGGATGAAAGGTTACCAGAACGCGATGGCGGACGCAAATCTTGAGATTCGCTCCGATTGGATCGTAGAGGGTGAATTCCTTCAGGACAGCGGCTACCGCGCCATGTCCTTCATTATGAGTCTTCCTAATCGGCCAACCGCCCTGGTGGTAGTTGACGATATGGTCTCTTTTGGAGTACTGCGGGGCCTTCATGAACTGAACTTTAAAGTACCGGATGATATATGTCTGGTCAGTTTCAATAACATTACGTTATCGGAGCTTTCCACACCACCGATCAGCAGTATTGATATCGGGATCTATCACCTGGGTTATACGGCATCCCAAATGCTGATCCAAAAGATCCAGAATGGTGAAGATGCCACGTACCAGACCCGTCAGATCATTCCACACCGTCTGATGATACGGGAATCCTCCATGCTGTCACTTCCAAAAAGGTGATCTGAAGGAGTACAAAAATAATTGAAGCTGAAATGCTTCATTTATTTTTGGTCTTTTGTTCAAACGTTTGCGCTAATAAGGGGAGGAATTTATTATGGCATCAATTCAAGCTTGTTTATTCGACCTTGACGGTGTTCTGGTCGACACGGCGAAATATCATTATCTAGCCTGGAAACGTCTTGCCGAAGAGCTTGGCTTCGTATTCACCGAGCAGGACAATGAGCGGCTCAAAGGGGTATCCCGGACGGCCTCGCTCGAGATTCTGCTTGGAATCGGCGGACTTCAGCTGGATGAAGAGGCCAAGCAGCAGCTAGCGGAGCGCAAGAACACTTGGTACGTCGAATCCATCAGCCGGATGGACGAATCCGAAATTTTGCCGGGTGCCCTTGATTTCCTCAGGGCATGCCGCAGCAAAGGAATCAAGGTTGCTCTCGGTTCCGCCAGCAAGAATGCCATGCTTATTCTGAACAATACCGGCCTTACGCCTTATTTCGACGCCATTATCGACGGAACCAAAACCTCCGCTGCCAAGCCGGACCCTGAAGTCTTCGTCCTTGGTTCCGAAGAAGTGGGTGTGCCTCCTGAGAACTGCGTAGTGTTCGAAGATGCCGAGGCTGGTATCGAGGCCGCCATACGTGCGGGCATGCGCAGTGTCGGTATTGGAAGCCCTGAGAACTTAAGCCGTGCCAACCTGGTTGTTCCTTCTCTTCAGCAAATGACAATCGACCGGTTGGGTGAGCTGTAAACCAACCAGTAAACCGTCTATAGGCAGCATGATCGGGGGCTGGCTGAACCAGTCTCCGGCTTAACCCATATAGCTATATCAGTTCACAAATTTCCAGTTCGACGTAAAAAGGAGTCGGTATACGTGAAACAATATTTAAAAGTTGACGAATGGTCTATCATTGAAGAAAGCTTTGACCCGAATCACCACGAAATCTCCGAAAGCATATTCAGTATCGGCAACGGATTTATGGGCCAGCGGGCAAACTTTGAGGAGCAGTACAGCGGCCCGTCCCTTCAGGGCAGCTACATGGCCGGAGTCTACTACCCGGACAAAACCCGTGTAGGCTGGTGGAAGAACGGGTATCCGGAGTATTTTGCCAAAGTCCTGAACTCCACCAACTGGATCGGCATTGATGTCTATGTAGGGGGAAACGCGCTGGATCTTGCCAAGTGTAAAGTGACCGAGTTCCGCCGTGAGCTCAATATGAAGGAAGGCCTTCTAATCCGCAGTGCCGTTGCTGAAATGGAAGATGGCAAAATGATCAAAATCGACTCCACCCGCTTCGTAAGTGTGACGCGCCATGAGATTGGAGCCATCCGTTACTCGGTAACCCCGCTGAACTTCTCCGCACCTATCCGTTTCACGGCTTATCTGGATGGGGATGTGCAGAACAAAGACTCGAACTATGAAGAGAAGTTCTGGAGCGAAGTCAGCAAAGAGGTGGCTGTTGGAACGGCTAACCTGACACTCAAGACCAAAAAACTTGATTTTCACGTTACGTCTGTAATGACCTACGATGTATTCAAGAACGGCGGGAAGCTGGATATCACCCCTTCTACTGTAGAGAAGGAGAAATACGTCGGCAACGATATCACCGTCCAGGCTGAGCAGGGTGATGAGGTAACCATTTATAAATATGTGGCTAACGTCACTTCCCGCAACCATGGGCTGGGACAGCTGGTGGAAGCCGGTACCCAGGCACTTGAGGCGGCCAGAACAGCGGGATTCGATGTTCTTCTCTCCGAGCAGGTAGCTGCCTGGGCAGAGAAATGGAAGGAAAGCGACATTATCATAGAAGGTGATGTGTCCGCGCAGCAGGCGATCCGGTTTAATATTTTCCAATTGAATCAGACTTACAGTGGTGAGGACGACCGCCTGAACATCGGACCGAAGGGCTTCACCGGGGAAAAATATGGCGGCAGCACCTATTGGGACACCGAGGCGTACTGCGTGCCGTTCTATCTTAGCACCGCGGACTCTTCGATCGCCCGCAATCTGCTGATCTACCGCTACAAACATTTGGAGAAGGCCAAAGAGAACGCGCGCAAGCTCGGCTTCAAGAAGGGCGCGCTGTATCCGATGGTGACCATGAACGGGGAAGAATGCCACAACGAGTGGGAAATTACTTTTGAAGAGATTCACCGGAACGGCGCCATTGCTTATGCTATTTATAACTATGTGAATTATACTGGCGACAAATCCTATCTCGGCCAATATGGCCTTGAGGTTCTGGCTGAAATCTCCCGCTTCTGGGAAGAGCGTGTCAATTACGCGCCACTGAAGGATAAATATGTGATGCTCGGCGTTACCGGACCGAACGAATATGAGAACAACGTCAACAACAACTGGTACACGAACCGCATCGCTGTATGGACGCTTGAGTACACGCTTGAGGTGCTGGATTACCTGAAGGAGAACGAGCCTGCCCGTTACAATGAACTGGTAGAGACTTTGAATCTGCAGCCGGAAGAGACAGCTAAATGGAAGGATATTATCGCCAAAATGTATTATCCGATCGACGAAGAGCGCGGAATCTTCCTGCAGCAGGACGGCTTCCTTGACAAGGAGATCATTCCAGTCAAAGAGCTTGCGCCTGAGAACCTTCCAATCAACCAGAACTGGTCTTGGGACCGTATTCTCCGCTCCTGCTTCATCAAGCAGGGGGATGTGATTCAAGGGCTCTACTTCCTTGGACATTTGTACGATCTGGATACGAAGAAACGCAACTTTGATTTCTATGAACCGTTGACGGTGCATGAGTCCTCCCTCTCCCCATGTCTGCACTCTATTCTGGCGTGTGAGCTTGGTTATCAGGAGAAAGCTTATGAAATGTACCTGCGGACAGCACGTCTGGACCTGGACAACTACAACAATGACACCGAGGACGGCTGTCACACAACAAGTATGGCCGGCACCTGGATGTCTGTGGTCCATGGCTTCGGCGGCCTGCGTGTGCAAAATGACGAGCTTGTGCTCAAGCCGTTCATCCCAGGCCACTGGAAGTCCTTCTCGTTCAAGGTTATGTTCCGCGGTGCCCGTCTGAAAGTCAGCGTATCCGACCGAGACATCACGGTTTCCAACGAAACTGAGACTCCTGCGGCAATTCGGATCTACGACCGCGACTATACTGTAAGCGGACTGGGCATGATCCAGGTGGAGAATGCGATGGTTTCTTTAGAAGCGTAAGAAGGGAGCTCCGCGGAAGCGTAACAACCCTTTGAGTAGCTCCGCTGCCGTAACGTTCCTGCGATCGCTGTTGCCCCCAGATTCCCTGATTGAATATGCAGAGAAGGAATCCGGGGGCGAACGCGAACGCTTCGCTTCTTCGGAATCGTTACGTCCGCTCCGCTATTCAGGGGAGATGTACACCCCAACTGCAAGCCTCCCATCGCATTGTTGGGTGGGGGATAATTAAGAAGCGCCTGGGCTGATGGCTTTCAGGCGCTTTTTTGAGTTGTTGCATAAAAGGTTGGGGCATATGGGGATAAATACTTTTAGGTGACTCATTGAAGAAAGGCTTGATGAGCTTAAGGGCATGAAGAGCTTAAGAGCTTGAAGAGCTGAAGAGCGTTAAGAGCCGGAAGAGCCTAAGAGCTTGAAGAGCCTAAGAGCTTGAAGAGCCTAAGAGCTTGAAGAGTCCAAGAGCTTGAAGGGTCTAAGAGCTTAAAAGGCTTACTTGGAGGAGCTCCGCTGCCGTAACGTTCCTGCGATCGCTGTTGCCCCAGATTCCCTGATTAAATATGCAGAGAAGGAATCCGGGGGCAAAGGCGAACACTTCGCTTCTTCGGAATCGTTACGTCCGCTCCGCTATTCAGGGGAGATGTACACCCCAACTGCAAACCTCCCACCGCCACACTTCCTGGCTTAGCAGTCAGGTCTATGCTCGGCCTGCTACACAGAGATAGAACAGTGATCACTGGGTGAACAGCTACTAGGCCACGCCATCCACCCGTGGTTTACCCCTTCTCCTCCGCCAGCTTACCCGAGCTCGGCGAGATGTAAGGCCGCATGGGAATCCGCCAAGGCTTTGGCCAAAGAAGCGGGCATCGGCCCGTCCGTAATGCAGCCATGCAGTTCGCTAAGACCAGCCACGTTGAAGAGGGAGGAACGCCCGATCTTAGTATGATCGAACACAGCCACTGTCCGGTCAGCGCGCTGCATCAGCATCCGGGCAATGTTGGCTTCAAGCTCGGAATAGGTGCTGACCCCATCCCCCGTGAAGCCGTCAATCCCCATGAACATCGTGTGGATGTTCACAGCCTTCACCGTCTGCTCCGCCAGCGGCCCGCACAGCTCATAGCTTTTGTTGCGCAGCACTCCGCCTGTAAGAACAACCTGAATTCCCTCATTATCCGACAGCTCCATGGCAATATTAACCGCATTGGTGACCACGGTAATATTCCGGTGATGCTTGAGTTCTCTCGCGATCAGATAAGTAGTTGTTCCCCCGGTAAGGCCAATCACATCGCCTTCATGAACCAGGGAAGCAGCTGTTCGGGCGATAGCCATCTTCTCATGGTACAAGGCCTGCTGCTTCTCCCGGAAGGGAACCTCCCGAACCTGTTCGGGCCTCAAGTATTTGGCCCCGCCTCCGATGGTCCGGACAATGAGTCCGCTTAGCTCAAGCTCCTCCAGGTCTCTCCTTGCTGTAGCCTCCGAGCAGCCATAAGTACTCACGATCTCTTGCAGCGTCATGTCCCCTTTTTGCTCAAGATCCTTCAGTATTTGATTTTGCCGTTCCGTCTTATTTCCGATTCGCGCCATAATATTTCCTTTCCGATCGGGTAGTGCCCTGCACCCTAATTTTTAGTCCATCTCATAGTATCTCTATGATACCACGTATCCAGGGGACCGCTCACCCTGTCAGTAAGAGCTGATTGATTAATTTGGTTACAGAGGTTAGAGGTTAGAGGTTGAGCTACCGAAAGACTAAGAGATGGACAAAAGAATGAAGTGATTTTGGAGAAGTGTATCATTCGCTTTTGCGAAAGGACCTCTACTGTATTGAAGCAAATTATAACAATCATCTTTATCCCTCCAAAATACAAAAAATAACACCAGACCCCGGTGTTATTTCACTTAAGGCTGCTATGTATCCCGGCCAGGCAGCCTGCCCGGGACGATAGATTCAGGGTATATGCGGGCAGCAGCTCTCAGGAGCACGCTGGTCCAATCGGCAGATGAGGCAGGGAAGCCTCTAAATTTAGCTAATGATTTAGGCTTCCTCTGTATCTGTATCTGTCCATATGTCCACGGTCACCTCTCCCAGCAGATGCTCGTAATCGGAGAGGGTGAGGCAGCCTGCCTCCGGGTTCAGCGCATTGGCGCTTCCAGCTGCGGCTGCGCTGCGCAGGCACTCCTCTTCCGGCCAGTCCCTTACGTATCCGTAAGCATACCCAGCAACAAACGCATCTCCGCTGCCCACCGGATTCACAGCTTCCACCCGCGGAATCCGGATACGGTACAGCCTGCCGCCTGCAGCAGCCAAGGCGCCCTGCGCCCCCATGGTCACGATCACCCGGGATATCCCCGTTCTCGTGACCATCAATTGTGCCGCCTCGGCATAATGCTGAGCCGTACGGGCTTTCGGTTCGTTCGAGGCAGCTGCCTCAGCATTTCCACCGGATGTTTGGCATAGCCAAGCATTGATTTCATCCTCATTAGGCTTAATTAATGCCGGGGCCGCCTTCATCCCCTCAACTAACGGCTGCCCGCTGGCATCCAGGAACACTTCAGTCCCCGAGGACTTGGCCAGGCTGATCAGCTCTGTGTACAGCTGAGGACGGCAGCCCTTCGGCACACTGCCTGAGATGATGACCAAGTCTGCCGCTTGGGCGAGTCCCGCAAACTTCTTTTTCATAGCCTCTTCATCATCCAGTGTAATCAAAGGGCCCGGCTCCAACACTTCCGTGGAACTATAATCCTGCTTATTCATGAAGTTAAGACAGAGTCTGGACTCCCCATTCACGGTGATAAAATCCGGGATCAGCCCATCCTGCCTGGCTGCCTGCATAATGAACTGTCCGTTATACCCGGCTGCGAAGCCAGTTACCGTGACCTGACCCTGCCCGAGCTGGTGAAGAACACGAGCGACATTAATCCCTTTTCCACCTGCTCTGGACTTGACCTCCAGCGCCCGCATCACCTCTCCTTCGGACCAGCCGTTCATATAATAGGTTTTGTCAATTGCCGCATTCAGGGTGACGGTAAGAATACGTGGAGTCATTGCAGATAATCCCGGGCTTTGCCGAAGGAGCCGCAGAGCCGCATTTTCTCAATTGCCGCCGCCTTAAGCGCCTGTTTAGCGGGCACCATGTATTTACGGGGATCGTTCTCGTCCGGATTCTTGTCAAAAACCTCCTTGATCGCATTGGAGAATACAATCCGAAGCTCGGTAGCCACGTTCATCTTGGACATCCCCGCAATGACGCAGCGTCTGACCTGCTCATCGGGAATACCCGAACCTCCGTGCAGAACCAGAGGCACCGATACTCTGGCGGCAATCTGCTCAATGCGGTCGAAGTCAATGTTCGGGTCTCCTTTGTAGATCCCGTGAGCCGTTCCGATAGCCGGGGCCAAGGTATGCACACCAGTGAGCCTTACGAATTCGGCACACTCATCCGGATCAGCCAAATTCGCATGCTGTTCATCCACCACGATATCATCCTCGACTCCCCCTACCCGTCCGAGCTCGGCTTCCACATTAATGCCAACGGCACGTGCGGCTTCAACCACTTTCCGGGTCATAGCTACGTTGACATCAAATTCCTCGTGGGAGGCGTCAATCATGACCGAGGTATAGCCTGCGCGGATACACTGCATGATAATGTCGAAATCCGAGCAGTGGTCCAGATGCAGTGCAATCGGGACGCTCGAACGGTTCGATGCCACAAGAGCAGCCTTCGCAATATAATCCGGTCCCAGGTGCTTGACGGTGCCTACGGTAGATTGAAGAATGAGTGGGGACTGTGTCTCTTCCGCGGCTTCAACGACAGCCTGCAGCATTTCCAGAGTGTGGACGTTAAAGGCCCCGATACAGTAGCCGCCTTGGCGGGCCGTTTCTAATAGTGGGGTTGACGATACCAATGCCATAATGTGATCCCTCCGTTAATTATTAGATATAAAATTGCCCCGTCCGCCGTCAGATTTTAACCACCTGGGTCAGATTACGCGGCTCATCCGGGTTAACTCCTTTATTCATCGCTGTCCAGTAGCCTAAGTATTGAACAACCGGCAAGTAGAGCACAGCCCGTGCCTCATCACTGACGCCAGCTTCTCCAATCTCAAATACGGCATCGGCAAAAGCCGTGTCCTCAGCTGCGGCCGCCGTAACCAGAAGCACAAACGCCCCATAAGCCTGCATCTCTTCAGCAACCTTGAGTTCGTATCCCCTTGCGGCTTCAGACACCAGCAGAACGACCAGCGTGCCCTGCTCAACGACCGACTTGGGGCCGTGCCTGAATTCCAACGTTCCATAACTCTCCGTCCAGACGTAAGACATTTCTTTCAGCTTAAGGCAGGCCTCCTGAGCAATCCAGAATAACCCGCTCATACCGAGATATATAGTCTTGGTGAAGCTGTGGCTCCCGGTCAACTGCTTCGCGAACGTATCGGCCTCTGCAAGCTTGCTCCCGGAATGATTCATCACCAAAGCCATCTCCTGGCGGAAGGGTGCTCCCGCTGCCTCGGCAATAGCGGCCTGCATGAGGAAGGTCATGCTGGTGAATGATTTTGTCATGACCGTACTCTTCTCTTGACCGAGCGGAGAAATCAGGCATTCCGTCCGCTGCGTCATCCCACTGTCCCCGCAGCACGTTATACCGCAGGTGGTCCAATCCGTCAGGTCTTTAACGGAATCGAGCGCCAGCAGCATTTCCGTGGATTCCCCAGACCGGGATACACCCACGAGCAGCATCTTGCGTCCGGCCGCCACTGTCTGACCCGGAAACAGGAACACCTCCGAGGAAGGATGGGCGCTCGCCGGACGCCTAAGCCATGAACGAAAGGTAGAGGCCATGATCTGTGCCTGATAATAGGATGAGCCCGAACCAATGAATACCACTTCATCAAACTCCGGGTTTCCGATATAGCGCTTCATCCAATCCTTCTGCCGCTGCAGATGTTCCCAGGCAGCGGCTATAGCTACCGATTGCTGGCCGATTTCCGGATACGTCAATTGCCCTCTGTTCATCGTGACACGCTCCTTATTCCCTTCGTTAATGATATATTAGTTCATAATAATGATAATTACAATCATAATTATGACTGTTTTTATCAAATATTATTTGAGGAGGTACCCAAAATACTTTTTTATAAACCAAGAACCCTGACAATATGCTGTCAGGGTTCTTGGTTTATGCTGTTGATATCAAATCAGGAAGTATCACAATCCAGAATTCAAGGAGGTTTTTTACCATGTTAAAGTATCCACACTCCAGCACGATCGGCAGCACGGGCATCCGTCCATTTCGTATTGACATCCTCCAAGATTCCCTCGATGATCTTAAATTCCGTCTGGCCCGGACACGGTGGCCAGAAGTCCCGGCTGATGCCGGTTGGGATTACGGCGTGTCGCTTGACTATGTGAAGGAACTGGCCGAATACTGTCTAATCATGTCATGGTAGTGTTGGCTAGATATTAATGGAAAACAAAATGTAAACTGCTTCCTCCTGTCTTCGTTAAATACAAAAAATCCCGGCCTGCAAATGCAGACCGGGATTTCTCTACCTATATGGAATATGGAATACTATATGGAACACGAACTATCTTCTTACGCGTGAGCCACGTCAAGATCCACATCGCTGTTGAAGACATCTTTGTCGTTCTCGCCGAGGATTTTACCGCTGATCACGCCTGCGGTGATGGAGTCGTTCACGTTCAGAGCAGTACGTCCCATATCGATCAGCGGTTCAACCGAGATCAGGAGACCCGCAAGTGCTACCGGCAGGTTCATAGTGGACAGCACAATCAGGGAGGCGAAGGTAGCTCCACCGCCGACACCCGCAACCCCAAAGGAACTGATGGTGACCACCAGAATCAGAGTCAGGATGAAATCCCAGCTGAACGGATCAATACCCACAGTTGGCGCGATCATTACCGCCAGCATAGCTGGGTAAATCCCCGCGCAGCCGTTCTGACCGATAGTTGCCCCGAAGGTAGCGGAAAGGTTGGCAATCCCTGAGGATACCCCAAGCTTCTTCGTCTGTGTCTCCACATTGAGCGGTATTGTAGCCGCGCTGGAGCGTGAAGTGAAGGCAAATACCAGAGTCGGCAGCACTTTGCGAACATAGCGCACCGGATTATAACCAAACAGGGCAAGCAGAATCAGATGAATAATGAACATAACAATGAGAGCCACATAAGAAGCGCCCACGAACTTGATCAGCTTCACAATGGAGTCGGCGTTTGTGGTAGCGATCGTCTTGGTCATCAGCGCCAGAATACCGTAAGGCGTCAATCTGAGCACCAAGGTCACAATCCGCATAACAACAGCATACACAGCATCAATCAGCTTGCGGAAAGTTTCCGCCTGCTCAGGCTTCTTCTTATCCAGTCCAAGCACCGCCACTCCGATAAACGCGGAGAAGATAACCACCGCGATGGTGGAGGTACGGCGTGCTCCAGTCATATCCTCGAACGGATTCGTAGGGATAAACTCCAAAATCTGCTGCGGAATCGTAAGATCCTTAACATCCTCCAGCTTCTGTTCCAGCTTAACTCCCTGCTGCTGCTCTTTGTCGCCTTTTTGAATCTCGATAGCCTTAAGATTGAAGCTAAGGCTCGTTATAATACTTACCGAAGCAGCAATTGCTGTAGTAATCAGCAGCACTGCGATAATAGAAGCACTGATCTTACCTAGATTCTGCTTCCCTTTAAGATTCATAATGGCCGAGATAATAGATACCATAATCAGCGGTACAACCACCATCTGCAGCAATCCGACATAACCGTAACCAATTATATTGAACCAGTCCGCAGACTTCGAAACCACGTCGGAATCCGGCTTGGATACGAGCTGCAGAATAACCCCAAACACAACCCCAAGACCAAGGCCAGTAAATACCCGCTTGGTAAATGATACGTGCTTCTTCTGAAGCCAGAGTAGAATTCCGACCAGAACCAGCATGACAACTACGTTAATAATGACCCAGAATGTAGTCATATTTACGCTCCCCCTCTTCAAATATAATCTTCTGTATGGCTTGAACCAAGGTGAACTGTAACAGGGACTTTCCGTCTACCTGTCCTCAGCCCATCACCATTTCGTGGTGTATTCGTCCTCAAACCCGGGCCTTTCAGCCCCTCCCATGGCTTGAAGAAGAAACTGCTGGATTATTGTAACATAATCTCGACTAAATTTATAGGATTAATTTCTGTATACTTTTTACTAAAATGGACGAGGTACTCTCCTACCCCGTATTACCCGATTTCAGCAGGAATCATGCCGCAAAAAAAAAGACCTCCGAACCATAACCAGCATACAGCTCATAGGTTCAGAGGCCTTATTCCATATTCATATTCCTTTTCTTCCATTCACCTGATTTCCCTCACTTGATTTCCGTGCGTCTGAACCAATATACGCTGAGCAGCAAAGACAACGCAATGGTCAGCAGCGCCACCACAATCAACTGCCAGATTTGATATGCCGTAATGTTCGGCGATGATGCAACTGCGATTTGGCCCAGAATCGTCTTCTCGTAAATGATCCGGAAGAACTCACTCTTCATCGCAACCGCCTGCAGGATGACATACAGGTTGTATAGTCCGAAGAACACCCCTATGGTAGCCAGACTGTTCTTGAACAGCATAGAGATCAGAAAAGCCACCGCCCCCACGCCCACGTAAACAAGCAGACTGAGCGCAAAGGTTCTGAATACCATAACCCCCGCGCTTGCCTGGGCCGTTCCCCCAAATCCGTTCAACCCCGAATTAATGAGGGTGGTGAGCAGAGGCATGATCACACTCAGCAGAAGAATCACCAGCAGGTACACAATGCTTTTGGACAGAAGAATCCGCCCCCGGTTATGGCCAAAATAAATATATTTCTTAAACCCGCCCGACTTGTACTCCCCCGAGATAAAGCTGGCTCCCAGCAGCCCGATCACAATAATCAGCGGGAACATGAGCTGAATCTCAAATACGAGCAGCATCATCCGCTGCCCGGAATAAGTTCTGAACCAATATGAAATCGCCAGCGACAGCAGCGTCAGAAGAATCACCATAATATAGAGAATTTTGGACGATTTAAGCTTGTACAGTTCAGCTCGGATTAGATTTCCCATGGCTTCATTTCCTTTCAAGCAGTCCCATATAGTAATGCTCCAAATCCTGTCCCTTACAGGAGATCTCCTCTACTGAGATTCCGTTCTCATACAGGACGGAGGCCACCCTGCCGGACTCCGCATAATAATCATATAACAGCACTGTACTGCCGACGACCTCGAACCGGTTGGTATTCAGCTTGGTAGTTAGCACCTTAAGGGTATCCTCCATCGGCCTCGACTTGATCGCCAAATACTGCTTGCTGCGCTTATTCAGCTCCTCAGCTGAAATCTCTTCAATCAGTGTATGTTTATTGATAATGCCATACGTAGTCGCTATCTGGGCTAACTCGGTCAAAATATGGCTGGATATCAGGATCGTGATTCCGTATCTATGGTTCAGCTCCAGGAGCAGCTCCCGCATCTGGGCGATCCCGACCGGATCAAGGCCATTAATCGGCTCATCCAGCACCAGCAGTTCCGGGTCACCAAGCAGCGCCATGGCAATCCCCAGCCGCTGCTTCATGCCCAGAGAGAAGTCGGCCGTCTTCTTGCTGCCAGCTTCCTTAAGTCCCACAATCTCCAGCACCTTGTCAATCTCCCGCCGATCCTGAATTCCCTTATGAATCCGTTCCATCTCCAGATTCTCATATGCGGTGTGATTCAGGTAAAGCGCAGGGGTCTCAATCAGCCACCCGATCTTCGCACGCAGCTGTTCGATCCGCCGGGGATCGGTCTCGCCGAACAGCTCTACCGTCCCGCCAGAGCTTGGAATCAGCCCGGCTAGAATGCGGATTAGTGTCGTTTTACCTGCCCCATTCATGCCGATGAGCCCATAGATATCCCCTTTACGGATATTCAGGTTGAGGTCCCTCAGTACTTGATCTTGCTTATATATTTTACTTAATTGATGTGTCCTCAATATATAATCAGGCAAAGTGATCCCCCCATCTTCCGAAGCTATGCGTTCTTATTCGCGGAGAATTCCAGGATCACCCCGATGACCAGTCCCGCAAGCAGACCCCACAACAACTGGTTTATCATCAGGCCAATCACGAGTCCCAGCGCCACACATACCACCATCGTCAAGCCTTTTTTCGTCCGCATCTTAATTCCTCCATTCTAGGTTAGCATTAAGGCTTCATTCTCCATACCGGCTTGGGTCCGGTACAACTCCGAGTAGACACCACCCAGGATCATTAGCTCCGCATGTGTACCCCGCTCGGCAATTTCCCCATTCTTCATGACCACAATGAGGTCAGAATCTTTAATGGTTGACAGACGGTGGGCGATGACAATTCGTGTGCACCCTGCCGACTTGAGATAATCGGAAATCCGCGATTCATTAATGACATCCAGAGAGCTGGTTGCTTCATCCAGAATGATCAGCTTGGGATGATTCAGCAGCGCTTTCGCCAGAGCCACCCGCTGCCGCTGCCCGCCCGACAGATTCATCCCCATCTCGGAAATCACGGTGCGGTAACCCATTGGCATAGCCATAATCTCCTCGTGGATCTGGGCGATCTGGGCTGCCTCAATAATCTCCTCCATGGTCACCTCTTTGTTCATGGCAATGTTCTCATAGATCGTTTTATTGAACAGCGTAATGTCCTGGGGAACAATCCCCATCTGCCTGCACAGCTCTTTGCGGTCGAGCGCCCCCATTGGAATTCCGTCGTATAGAACTTCCCCGCTCACCGGAGAATATAGGCCTACCAGCACTTTGCCAAGTGTGCTTTTGCCGGAGCCGGAGGAACCCACAATGGCAACCTTCTGACCGGCTTCTATATGAAGATCAATATCTTTGAGCACCCGATCAGAATGGGCGGTATACGAAAAGCTGACTTGCCTTAATTCAACGCTTCCTTTCAATTCATGCTTAACCGGATTATCCGGTACCCTCTCCGGCTGCTGCTCCCAGATGTCGTTAGCCCGCTCTAGATAGGTCGTGGCCAGAAGATACTGGGTGTATACACCAAACAGGGAGGTGCTAAGGCCGAAGAAGGTCAAGGATAAGGCTTGAAAAGCCACCACCTCACCGATCGACAGCTGTTTGTTGAACGTGAGGTACATCCCGGCAACCAGGATCAGTATCGGTCCAATCGTCTGGAAGGTGCCGTTCACTGAGTTATACATATTTTGAATGACAGATCTCTTCTTATACTTATCGAGCACCTGCTCAAAGCTCCCGTCCCAATTGGCATACACCTGATCCTCCATGCCTGACATCTTGATTGAGGAAATGGCGAACAGGGATTCAACCTGAATCGACTGGGATTTGGTCTGCATCACAATCTCATTGTTAATGGAGTCGGCAATCGACTTCCGGGTCAGGGCCATGAACAATACGTTAAGTGCGCAGATGCCCACTGCGGCAAGTGTAAGTAAGGCAGACTTGCTGAGCATGTAATACAGAATGAAGACCATGGCACCAAGATCGACAAATCCCCCGATGAGCTGGGTAGTCAGAAGCTCTCTAAGTCCATTGATGCTCCCCAGCCTGTAGATCAAGTCCCCTGAGGTGCGGACATCGAAGAACTTAAAGGGCAGCTTCAGCAGATGCAGGAACGTCTTGGACACGAGCTCCCGGCTTACAGCCACATTCAGCACAATATAACTCATTCCCCGGGCCAGCAGCACGAACAAATACAGCAGAGTAATCGCACCGATCCCCAGCAGGTAGGCATTTAGCCACTGCACGTCGGTAGCCGAAGCCGCCTTGTCGATGATCATCTCCACAAAGCGGGGAATCTGAAGCATAATCAGGTAGCTGACAACCGAGATCAACAGGGCGGCGAACATCAGCCGCTTCTTCTCAAGCAGCATCTTAAGCACGTGAAGCCATGGACTTCTCCGGGTCCTTTTGCGTGGAACATAGTCTTCTGTAGGAACAGCCGTCAACACGTAATTGGTGAATTTCTCTTCGAACTCGGCCTCGGGGATTTTGCGGCTCCCACTGGCAGGGTCTACGATCAGAACCCCATCCTTGGTGAACTTCTCCACCACAAGAAAATGCTCGTGGTTCCAATGCACAATCACCGGCAGCTGGAACTTCTTGAGCTGTTCCACATTCGCCTTGTACATCTTCGATTCGAAGCCCCGTCCGGTGAACAGACCCTGGAGCTGCTTCATGGACAAACCGTCCCGGCCTACCTCAATGAACTCCCGGAGGTCAAGCAAAGTCTCATGGCTCTTGTAATAGTTCAGGATCATCGCACAGCAGCACAACCCGCACTCGGTCTGCACCATCTGGCTTATATAAGGAACATGCCTTCTCCTTGGTATTCGCATCGTATCTTCCTTTCGGACCCGGGAGGGCGGAAGTTAGTGGTAGATTTCCATGGCCAACACGGAAGGAAGCCTGTTATTATTCAGACGCAGCAGGGTGTAGCCGATCCCGGTTAACCCCACCATGAAGGACAGCAGGTCAAATGCGTTGCTCAACCCGCAGATCACGCGGGATGCCTTGATCTGTTCCAGCGCCCGTGCAGCTTCCGTGTGGGCGGTGCGGGTCCATTCAGCTTCGCCGAGAGACTTTCCGGCCGTCACCAGTATATCCAGGTTGCCGAATACCCCATGGCACAGGCTGTGATCGAGCCGCGGAGAAAAGCCGTCAGAGAGCAGCTTCTGGATTCCGAGGCGCAGATCCGCCTCCAATCCTGGACGATCCTCTGGCTCTGCAATCTTCAGCATCTCAGCTCGGCTGAGCGCAATGCCGGAAGCGCCATGGCACCAGTAGACCGGATCGGCCTCTTCCTCTCCGGTTCTTAGATCGCGCCAGTTCCCCTTCTCCTGGCTGTAATGCTCATTCTCTTGCGTTAGCAGCCGAAGGGCCAGGTCTTTGTAACGCTGGGGCTGATCTTCCTCTTCCAGACATGCCGCCAGCTTAAGTAAAGCCAGTGCCGCACCTGACCAGCCATGGGACAGCCCCGCCAAAGCAATTCCCTCCCGGTCCTTGATCCCTTGATATAGATACTCACCCAAAGGTTTACAGATTTCAAGCAACCTTGAGTCCTGTTCCTGGTCGTAAATATTCAGCAGCAGGGTCACAAGTCCCGAGACTCCGGATACATAATCCAGCTCATGATGCCCTGTTAGATCGGTCTCCTTCAGAAGATAATCGAGCTGTTCCCCGTATTTGGCATATGCCGCCATATCGCCGAACATCCGGTATACAGTGTAATAAAGATAAATAAGAGAACCCACCCCGTTGAAGGAAGAGAGTGCTGCCTTCATTCCGGCTCCATCCAGCTGATCCTCAATACCTCTGAGCCCTGCTTCTGCCAGCTTGAAATAACGGTCTTCCCCAGTCTCCTTGGCCAGGGTGTACAAGAACAGAATGACCCCACCCCCTTCATACAGAAAATAGTTCAGTGCCCCGAGTCTGAGCCGCTCCTTGTCAATCAGTTGGGCGAGCCAGGTACAGGCGGTCCCCTCCTTGTTCCACACCGCCATGCGGGACAAGTGATCTCCGATTCCCCTTGCGTACTCCACATAATTGGAACCGCTCTTGAAATAAGGAATTTGGCGGTTCAGCCTAGGGAAGCTTCCGGCCGGCTCCCTGAGCCAATTGTTAGTCACGGAGGTGGAGAGCGACGAGCGAATGAGAAAGAGCTGGGTCTCCAGCTGGTCCAGCGAAATCCGGTTCAGACGGTTCATAATAATATCCATAAGCGTAAGGTTGAAATAATCTGGTATGCTGCCCTTGTTATTGCATTCCAGATCCCTGGAATTCATGGTTGTCGTAAAGTACGGGATGTCACACTGGAACAGTGCTGAAATCTCATACTCTCTCTGCAGCAGAATCTTCGGATTCTCCTGATCTTTCCTCGTCTTCAGCTTGGATAGAAGATTCAGCCGGTCTGCAGCTGACTTCAAATAGACCGGATGTGAGGACGCTTCAAGGAATTTGGCATAAATACTGGTCGGCTTCAGCACCTGTCTTACGGTTACCGGATGAATGCCGCAATACGAGGTTAGACCATCTTTGAATTCCTGTTTATGCTCACAAATGAGCCGGTATCCGTCTTCGAAGCCTTCCAACAAATCCTCAATATAAAGGTAAGGCTCCACCTTCTCCCCGTTCAGTACCACAAAATTCGAGGCCCTGCCTATCGTGCCTGGCAGCCGCTCAAGCTTGATCTCATCGGTGAAATTGTTCAGCACCACGAACATTTTCCAGAAATCCGAGGTCTGCTCCTCCATACTGGACATTGCACTCATGTCGAAGTCAAAGATGCTGTTCTTGAAATTCAGCGGCAGCACCGCCGTGCCCAGCACCGACTCGTTAATCATCCGGTTGAATTCTTCCACCAGGCTGCCGGTGTACGGCGCTTCCATGGTCTTGTTCTCAATGAGGGTTTCCAGATCCACAATATACGGATGCTCACCTGCGCTAATGAGATTCTCAAAGTGAATATCCGTAGCTCCAATCGTATGGAGCAGCGCCAAATTAACGCCGAGCCGGTAATAATAGGCTGCGACCTCCTGTGTGCTGCCGCATTCCGCGGCTTCGACGTAGTCCTGCCAGCCGTAGCTTCCACGATCGATGCTTGTGACGTAATGAATACGGGTCCGCAATCCGCCCTGTTCGTTCATGAAATCCACCAACGCGTTCCACAGGCAGTCCGTGGACAGGCTGTGCGGTTTATATAAGAATTTCCCGGTATCTGTCGAGATACTGAGAACTTTTTGTCCATCGTTATGGGTATCCCCGGAGGTAATCCGGATACGGGTTATCTTGGCAAAATCCTTTCCAAAGTCTGCTCTAATCCGCTCCTGGTCTTGAGCCAGACGGATTAAGGCGTGACCGATGAGCCTCAGCCGCCCTTGGATCAGCTGAAGGATCAAGTCGTAAAGTACCGGGTACTTATTCAAAATTTCAAAGAACGGCTCATGATTTAAAAATTGGCTGTGATAATATTCGTACCTCTGTTCGGGGGTGTCCCCCTGCAGGAGGCCAAGTATTCTTTTCTCATTGATTTCATAGATTAAGGTCCGAATGCTTAGTGAGGACAGTTCACTTTCCAGAGAGTCCACAATCTCAGGGATAATGATCTCCTTCTCCACTTGAAGCCTGCTTTCTCGTTCCAGCCGCTCCAGCAGCTGAGCAACCTCCTGTTGGAACCCGCTGAGGAATCTCGCAAAAAACAAATGAAACGCCTGAATGTCCCGATTCGGATGATCCCAGGCAACCTCGAAGTCCGCCAGCCCTCTAACCCACTCATTGTCCCTCATCTCAACAGCCATACGAATCCTCCCTCTGGTAACTGGAATTGGAGATTAGGCAGGAGAGCCAGTGCTCCCCTGCCTAATCTGAGTCTTACGGAATTAACAGGATTTCGTACAAGCGGATGTAGGGCATGGAGTTGCATTCATGGTGAGACCAATAACCGAGATGACCACTGTGGCTACCGGTGTCCAGCCGCCTTTGACATCCTCGTTACCCGCCAACAGTTCAAGCTCGTTCTCCTCGATCATTCCGGAAATCTGATTCAGTTCTGCTCTCATCATTCATTCTCCTCTCATGATTTAAAATATTTATATATAGGCGGTTGCCCGCCGATATATCAGCTTCTATTCCAGCCAGAGAAACTCAGGAACCACATCTGGCGCATACTGTCTGAGCATCGAGTATCCAAAACCTGTGATGCCAATCATCAGGCTTAGCGACCAGCCGCTCTTCATGTTCTTCTGATTCCACTCCTTCGACAGCACTTGGTCAAAGAGCTCTTGATAAGCGATGTTGGATTGGTTCAGCAGCTGATGGTTCCCGGTTAACTCTCCAGCGAAGCGGAGCACGGCCAGATTGCCGAGATCCCCATGGCAGTAAGTCGGATTGTTTCCGATACCGTACTTCATCGTGGTGTGAACCGCAGTCTCAATCTCCTGCTCAAGCTGACTATCCGAGTAGCCCGTCTTAAGCAGCAGCAATTTGCTGACCAACATTCCAGGGGCCCCATGACACCAGCCATGGCTTACCTTATCCCGGCGGTCTGACACGAACCAGTTGCCATCCCCGGCAGAGAAGAGGCTCCGCTCGAACCGGAGGGCTCTGCCCAAATCCGCCAGAATCTCTTTGTCCCCGCACAGGGTATAAAGCTTGTGCATATATGTGATAATTCCGGCGCTGCCGTGGGAGAAGCCCGAGTAGGACTTATCCCCGACGGAAGGCCAGAAGATCATCTCTTCCTGCTGCCTCGCGGACCGCATCAGTTGATCGCGGCTGGCCATGGCCAGCTTAAGCGAGGCTCTCTTCAGTTTTTCATTCGGCGTATTGTACATGGAGAGCGCAACGGCCATAGCCCCGGCTGCTCCGCCGATCACATCGTGAATCTCATCCTTCAGAAGCACCTGTCCAAGGGTGTCCATGTGAGCATTGATGAAATCCATGCTCGTCTCATCCCGGTATAGATCGGCCAGCTTGTGCAGCGTATACATAATACCCGGGAGGCCGGTGAAAGCTCCGATCGAGTAAGGCTGATCCTTTTCCAGCGTCTGCATGATGCTCTTTGGCATCTCCATGGCCTCAAAGGCGGCTTCCTTGAAATCGGCCCGGCCGGTAATTTTCCCTAAATATCCGAGGAACAAGGCTATGCCGGCATTCCCGTTATATAAATCAAACCCTAGAACATCGGGCTTCCATATATTCTCCTCAAAGCCCTGAAGGCTCGTGCTAATCCAGAACTTGTCGGGGTTCCCCGCATCATTCCTGCCGCTGATGCTGCTGTCCAGAATGTGCTCACCAATCTCCTCCGCCACCTGGAGCCAGCGTTCGGGAGTCAGCTTGCGCGGGCCGGTCCCCAGCTGAATACCGGTAAGATCGGCTTCGTCCGTTCTTTTATTGAAATAAGACATCTCGATAAACTCATTCTGTCTGTTCAAATCGCCCAGGGAAAGAGACTCCAGCTTCTCCAGCACCGCACTCATCGAGCTCCGCTCCAGCAGATCCTCACAGGCTTCGCCGCGTGAATTAATCACCCGGGTATCATTGATATCCACGGTAAAATAAGGGATGTCATTCTGGTAGAGATCCTCATACTCGGATCTGACGATCCACTTCTGAACCTCACTCGCCTTAAGGGCCACCCGGTGAAGAATCATCCGGCGGTCGGCCTCATATCTCATAAAGTCAGGATGGGCGGCGATCTTCAGAAGCTGTCCGTAGAAGGCCGTCGCTTTCATAATCAGGCGGCTTCTCATGGCCGAGAAGATCATCTTGACCTTATGCTCGACCTCCCGCTTGTGGTTCATGATCCATAGATACATTTGGCTGAATCCATCTTTCAGATGCCGGACGTAATCCTCTGAGCTGACAATTCTCCCTTCAAATACGGGATTGTTGGACTTCGGTGTGATGACACTGTCCTGCCTCAACACCTTGACGAGGTCCGTTTCAATTCCATCGATAAACAACGACTTAATAGGAATGGTCTGCTCTTCATGAACACTTAAACCGCCAAGGTCAAAGCTGATTTCATCGGCTCCCGATCTCTTGCTAAGGACCGTAGGCAGAAGACTGATCATATTGACGGAAGAATTGATAACTTTCCTTGCTTTGATATAACCGCTGTGCTCCTCCTTCTTCTCTCCCTTGGCCACCGCATGGAAGATGGATTCCATATCAATCAGCATCGGATGTTCCCCCGACGCAATCAGGTTCTCGAAATGGAAATCGACGGAGTTCAGCACATACAGCAGGCATAAAATTTGACCTGAGCGGACATAGAACCTCTCAAGCGCCTGGTAATCCGGGCACTCCTCATTCTCGATAAATTCCATCCACCCGCAGTCCTGCAAGCTGTACACCCGGCTTGTCCGAAAGTCCAGAACCTTCCCAGCCTTTGCCGCCTGATTGTTCAGCCAGTGAAGCAGCTCATTAAAGCCTATTTCCAGCTCCAGGCTTCTAGGCTTGTACACCAGCTTGCTTCCACTGGTGAAGTGCATGATCGATACCGCTTTACCACCCTTGTGACCATCGCCTGCTCCTGTATCCAGCTTGACTACCCGGCCCATCGGCTCCTTCATGAAGAACACAGATTCCAGGCTCATCTTCTCTGTCGCCGTATTGTGCAGTACTTCAAGAGTAAAATTAAAGTAATTTCGTGTGGTAATACTCAAAACCTCAATTAGAGTGCTGTATTCCTCGTATATGCTTAGTAGGTAACTTTTATCTTTAAGAAGGACATCGGCAAAATAAGTTAAGCGTTCCTGGGACGTTGCCCCTTTCAGCTGCCCGCTCATCCGCGCCGCGTTTACTTCCAGCACGATAACCCGGTAGGCCAGCTCGAACAGGCTGTCCAGAATATGTTTTACCGTATGCTCAGTAAACAGGACTGGATCCTCTACAATTTCCATTTCAGCAAGGCACGATTGGAACGGGCCAAGCTCATGACTTACAACAGGAAGGAAGAAATGACAGAAGGGGACATAACGTTCCAAGCGGTCCGCATGAGTGATTAGATATTCAGCCAGCGGCTTATCCATCAAAGCAGCAAATCTTTCATGAGGGACCGAAACCAGCTCCTGCTGTCTCTGCATAGTTTCATCAATCAGGCATTCAAGGCTTAACTCACCAATCATATGTAATAATTCTTGTAACTTATCCTCGTTCTCTATCTCGGGAAACAGACCAAGCCAGTAATTCACAATATCCTTGCCGGTAATTTGAACGGATTCTGCTGTGAGTTCCATGCGAATGCCTCCCTTTGTTTTGACATTGGCATAAGGCAGCTGGTTGGTCTGCCCTATGCCAACGACTTATACGTAAGACCGATAATTATTTCCGGCAGTTATTGATGCATTCTACGGTTGCAGTACATACTTGCCCTTTGTCACCTAGAGCATAGCTGGCACCCAGACAAGCCAGGGTTGTCAGAACCGTTCCCCAGCTGATTGCGCCTACAACATCATGATCTTTAATTTCTTCCAGCACGTTTCCTGAAGGATTCTCACCTTCATACCCAATTTTGTTTCTCAATACCGGATTTTTGAGCACAGCCATTTTCATAAATAATCCCTGCCTTTCAATTGGTTTTGTTGGATACAATTTCTAATTTGTACCCTACGCCGATACTAGCTTATAGATTTAATCTATGTAAATGCTTACATTGTCCTGGTTTCCAGTAAACTTCCATTTTGACTCCTGGAAATGTTATAGCCTATGTACTATTTTCAGAATTCCATGAAAATCAGTGAAATTCACAGCAGGCCAGGCTGGCCGCGGGATAGCTCATCTGATTTGCTAACTTACTAAATATGGTAATTTTTCGGTACATAAGGACCATTTTTCTTTGCTTGCTCTCTCCCTAAAACACGATCTGAAATCTAAAAATTACATTCTTCTAATAGTCTTATTCCTTCATTAGTTCTTTCCTTTTCATAGAATTCTTTACATTTCAGCGAGAACAATTTCCTCCTTCTTCCATATCACATTTCATTTAGAAAGAAGTGAATAACAAGAATTGACAACACAAATCCTCTATGGTATTTCTAAATAGCACTATTTTCATAGTACATCTCTACTAAATTCCTGAGGGGTTAAGGCATGGAAATCAGAAAGGCATTGCCCGAAGATGAGCCTTTTCTATATGAAGTGTTTGTCTCGGGAAGATGGGATGAGGTGAAGACATGGGGCTGGGGAGAAGAAGAAATTCAATCCTTCTTGTTCATGCAGTGGACCATGCAGACTAAGTCCTATCAATTGCAGTACCCACAGGCAATCAACCACATCATCTCCTATGATCAAAAGCCTGCCGGAAGAATGTTAGTCCAATCCGACACCAAGAGTATCCGCCTCATTGATATTTGTCTGCTGCCCCCTTTCCGCAACAAGGGGATTGGAAGCGCCCTACTCCACGAACTTCAACGCCAAGCAGGCAGCCAGGAAATTCCTCTATTTCTTTCAGTCACTCCTACGAATCCAGCCAGAAGACTTTACGAACGTCACGGCTTCCTGCCGTGCAGCCAGACCGAAACCTATTGGGAGATGGTATGGAGCAATCAGACAATTTCATAACGGAAGGAGACTTATCATGAGTGAGCCGTATTTGGGTGAGATCCGCATGTTTGCGGGCAATTTCCCGCCTGCGGGATGGGCCTTCTGCAACGGAGCCTTGCTTCCGATCAGTGAGAACGAGCCTCTCTTCGCGCTTATCGGCACAACCTACGGAGGCAATGGGGTCACCACCTTTGCCCTGCCGGATCTGAGCGGGAGACTTCCTGTTCACACAGGACAAAGTCGAGTTGATGGCATTACCTATCTTCTGGGACAGAAGGCAGGTGTGGAGGCCGTAACTCTGACAACCAACCAGCTTCCAAGGCATTCCCATCCTATTAACGCCAATATGAGCAGCGGGGAACTCGTAGACCCTACCAACAACGTATGGGGACTTAGCAGCAGCATGAAGCCGTACAGCAGTGCTGCTCCGACTGGCAGCATGAGCCCTTCGGCTATCCGTCCTGCCGGAAACAGTCAGCCGCACAGCAATATGATGCCATATCTGCCGATCAGCTTTATTATTGCGCTGAATGGTGTCTACCCTTCGCGAGATTAATCATTAATTTTATAGGGGGAAATTCAAATGGCAGAGACTTTTTTAGGTGAAATCCGTGCCTTTTCCTGTAATTATGCGCCCAGAGGCTGGGCGGAATGCAACGGGCAGCTTCTTCCAATCGCTACAAATCAACCTTTGTTCTCCCTTCTTGGGACTACCTATGGCGGAGATGGGGTTAACAATTTTGCGCTGCCTGATCTGCGCGGCCGGGTTCCTGTGCACCCGGGAAATGGAATCACTCTTGGACAAGCCGCCGGTGAGTCCGCTCATACCTTGACTACACAGGAGATGCCAGCCCATAATCACCTGGCCATGGGAGATGCCACCGGCGCCACATCCAATGATCCTTCCGGAAAAGTATGGGGTAAGCCTTCTTCCGCAGACTATGCGACTGAGCCGAACACAACCATGAGCCCAGCAGCTTTAGGAACAAGCGGCGGCAGCCAGCCGCATACCAATATGCAGCCGTACAGTGTTCTAACCTTTTGTATTGCAACTACCGGATTTTATCCGCCAAGGAATTAAGGAGGCCGATTATGGATCAATATGTTGGGGAAATCCGTATCTTTGCGGGGACCTTTGCGCCTAAGGGCTGGGCCTTCTGTGACGGGAGTATAGTGCCCATTCATAACAACACACCTTTGTTCTCGCTCTTGGGCAACACCTACGGGGGGGACGGGAAAACGACCTTCGCTCTTCCCGATCTTCGCGGCCGGGCACCTATGCATCAAGGGCAAGGCCCTGGCCTTACGCCAAGGCCTTTGGGAAGTCCAGGAGGAACGGCTAGTGTAACGCTGTTGACAACGGAAATGCCTGTCCACACCCATATTCCGGCCTGCCAGAATACTACCAATGGGGTTGCAGAGCCGACGAATGCGGTATGGACGAAGACGGCAGGACGGGTCGGACCTCCTGCTTATTCGCCATCCTCTAACCAGAACATGAATCCTCTGGCAATTGGCGTTACCGGGTCTAGTTTGCCCCACAATAACATGCAGCCGTACCTGGCGGTGAACTTTATCATCGCTTTAGAGGGGAGCTTCCCTCCACGCGGTTGAAGATACGCAGCATGACCTGACCCTAATTTGGGCTCAGGTCATTTCAAATTCACCTTAGTTCAGGCCGCAAGGTTATTTAATGTCTGGGATTTCTAGATCTCTATTTATAGGGAGGTAATATATGAAGAGAATTTCACAGTGGCTGATCCTTGTCCTGTTCGTGGGGATACTTCAACCATTTGCGGTGGCTAATACTTCTGCTGATGGCAGTGGAACAACGGTTACTAAAAATCCGGTAGCCGATCTGAACTTCAGTTATCCGTGGAACGCGGATCCCGGATCAGTTCAGAATGGAGAACGCATAGACGATATCGACTTGTATATTGGACATTTAAAGCAAGATGGACTAGATACAATTGAAAGGAGCGTACTAAAATTTGATTTAGGGAGTGTACCCGGAAAAATTACTCAAGCAATTTTAAAACTTAAAACAAGAGAGCAAGTATTTCAACCCAATCAATATATAGAAATTTGGGGTTCAAATAATGTGAATTGGGATGAAAACTCTCAATCTCTACCTGAATATGACAAAACTAAATCTCCTGACAATTACGTGCGACTCAATCCCGAGAATACTCTTGGTGATAACTCGAAACCTCAAACTGCAGATATAACAGAAATCGTTAAAAAATTCAGAGCCAATGGATACGTCACGCTCATTCTAACAGGCAACGAATCAGACCCAGTTAGTACACGCATTTCTGCTTATGCCAGTGAAAACAATGATTCGACCGTCCCGATACTCGAAGTAACCTACGCAGCAAACGAGCCGCCAACGGGTACTATCTCCATTAACTCCGGCGTGACTCTTACCAATTCACTTCACGTCAATCTGGATCTGTCTGGAACTGATCCGGATGGAGACCCATTGAAAATGCGTTTTTCTAACGATAATCAGTCCTGGTCAGATTGGGAGGAATTCAGTTCCACGAAATCGTGGACCCTTGCTGCAGGCGACGGAACCAAAACAGTGTATATGCAGCTGAGCGACGGAACAGAGACGGTCTCCTTCTCGGATGATATTATTCTGGACACCACCCCGCCTACAGTAAGCGGAGTAGCCAATGATGCCGTATATAGAACCGACCAGACTGCTACCTTCGCCGAGGGGACGGCAACGCTGAACGGAAGCGTGTATACCTCAGGAAGTTTAATAACCAGGGAAGGAAGAAACACCTTAGTGGTTACCGATCCGGCTGGAAACACGACAACCTTGAATTTTATCATCGATAAGACAGGCCCAACAGGAACCATATCTATTAACAATGGGGCGGCTGCAACGAAGTCGGCCACCGTCAGCCTCGCTATCACAGCCAGCGATCCGGGAGGCGGGGGTAGCTCTGGGCTTGACAAGATGCGGTTCTCCCAAGATGGGGAGACATGGAGCTCACCTGAAATTTACTCTACCACCAAGAGTTACACCCTTACGGACGGTGACGGAGCTAAAACCGTCTATGCCCAGTTTACAGACAAGGCGGGGAACATTTCCGGCATCGTGTCGGATACGATCATGTTGGATACCCTAGCCCCTACGGTTCAAGGGGTTACTGAAGGAGGCATCTATAACACGGCTCCTAAAGCAACTTTTGATGAAGGAACCGCTAGCGCTAAGCTCGATGACCAGAACTATCTCAGCGGCACACCGATTAGCACAGACGGTCCTCACAAGCTGGTTGTAACCGATGAAGCCGGGAATGCAGCCACGATCAACTTCTTCGTCGATACGGTGAAGCCGACCGGTACAATCGTGATCAACGCCGGAGAGGTGTACACCCGTAATTCCAAGGTTACGCTGACTTTAACCGGGAATGATCCCGGCGCTCCTAACGCTTCTGGTGTGAAGCAGGTTCGATTCTCTGCGGATGGAAACAGCTGGAGCACGCCGGAACCTTATCAATCGACCAGAGAGTATTCTCTCACTGGAGGAGATGGCTCCAAAAAGGTGTACGTGCAGTTCATCGATGCAGCAGGGAATATTTCCGAAGCTGTGTCAGATGACATCATTCTCGATACGACCCCACCGACAGTAACCGGTGTATCCGATCAGGCATTCTACAACAAGTACCCTACTATTTCTTTCGAAGAAGGTACAGGAACTTTGGATGGACAGCCGTTCACTAGCGGCACAGAGGTTTCCGCTGAAGGCAAGCATGTCCTTAATGTAAAGGATACTGCGGGCAACAGCACCATCATAACGTTCACTATAGATACCAAGCCACCGGTAATTAGCGGGGTTGAGGATGGCAAGTCTTATAATTCCGATCTAACTATTACGTTCGATGAAGGCGCCGCCCTGCTTAATAACGAACCGTTCACCAAAGGCTCGACCATTCAGAAGGAAGGCAGCTATACGCTGGTTGTAACGGATGAGGCGGGGAACAAAGCGACCGTGAAATTCACCTTGGACAAAACACCACCAACCGGCTCGATTGTCATTAATGGGGGAGCAGCCTATACAGGCTCTAAGGAGGTTACCCTGACTCTCTCCAGCGAGGACAATATTGGCACAATACAAATGCAATTATCTCATGACGGCCAGACATGGGGCAGTGAGGAAAACTACACTACCTCCAAAACCTGGACCCTTGCAGATACAAATTATGGGACCAAGGCGGTATATGTACGGTTTAAGGATCAGGCAGGTAATGTAAGTGAATCTTATCAGGACACCATCGAACTGGTTCAAGCTCTCAGCACCAAGGAAGATACAGTCCTGAACTTTAGGGCCAAAGATTTCAACTTTGACTCACTTAAGAAGATACAAGTGGTTAATCTTCCGGAACACGGAGTCCTTAAGCTAAGCGGGACAGCGGTAAAAGCCGGGCAAGAGATAGCCGCTGAAGATCTAACCAGCCTAACCTTCGTGCCGGATGCAGACTGGTACGGCTCCACCACCTTCAACTGGAAAGCAAGCGGTGGTGGAGCGTATGATCCAACCATACGGAATATCATCATTGAAGTCACTGCGGTCAACGATGCCCCTGTCGCCAAGAATCTTCAGTTTAAAGCTACTGGCGGGACAGAATACTCCGGCACACTGTCAGCCTCCGATATCGACGGTGACAGCCTTACCTACGAAATTGTGAAACCTCCGGCTAAGGGCAAGCTGACTCTAACTGACGCCTCCAAAGGAACGTTCAAGCTCACCTTTACTGCGGATGACTATGGATCATATACCTTCACTTACCGCGTTACAGACGGTAAAGATTACTCCAATGAAGCTTCTGTGACTATAGAGGTTTCCCCTGTTCCTTCTTCTGGTGGAGGCTCAAGCGGTGGCGGTGGAAATGGAAGCAGTGGTGGTAACGGTAACGGCAGCGGTGGCAGCGGTAGTGGTAGTGGAAGCACGCCACCGGTTGTCTCAAATCAGGATATTCTGATCAACGGAGTCTCCTTGGGACAAATGGCAGCCGCTGAGGTCAAATCCGAGAACGGAAAGCAGATTACCCAGGTGACTCTGGATGAGACCAAGCTGCGTGCCCATCTGGATAAAGAAAAAGATGGAGTCATCATGACCATTCCGGTTAAGAATAACTCGGACTCCGTAGTCTCCCTGCTGAATGCGCGTTTATACAACATGCTGAACGCCAAACATGGCACCTTGGTGATTCAGACAGAAACAGCAACCTATACCCTTCCGGCAGACCGCATTCATCCGGAGACCGTGGCAGACAAGTTCGGCCCGGATGCACAGCTCCAGGACATCCAGATCCGGATCGAGGTAACCAAGCTGCCTAAAGACACAATTAAAGTAGTTCATGTAGGAATCGGGCAAATTATCCTGATCAGCCCTGGAGTGGAATTTACAATCAAGGCTGTATATAAGGGAAAAGAGATTGCGATTGACCGCTTTCCGGGTTATGTAGAGCGGATCATCGCTCTTCCTGAGGGAGCCATGCCTGCAAGGTTCTCGACAGGCGTGGTTATTTCCACTCAAGGTAAGCTCACCCATGTTCCGACTAAAATTATTAAGAAAGACGGCAGATATTATGCGGTGATCAACAGTATGAGCAACAGCCTATACGCTGTGATTTCCCATAAAGCCACCTTTACTGATATCTCTAGTCACTGGGCCCGAGCCGGCATTGAGAACATGGCATCCAGATTGATACTCCAAGGAACGAACGGCACGAAGTTCCTGCCGGATCACTCTATCACCCGGGCGGAATTCACTGCTGTTATAGTCAGGGCTCTTGGGCTCAAACCCGCGGATAAACCGGCCGCATTCAAAGACGTTAGCTCCAAGGACTGGTTCCAGGAGGCGGTATCCACCGCGGTGAACGAAGGGCTTGTGCAGGGTGATCCGAACAATGCCTTCCATCCGAATTCAAATATCACTCGGGAGGAAGCCATGACCATACTGGCCAAAGCGATGAAGCTGGTCCATATGGATACTTCCGTTTCGGATACTCAAGTGGAGGAGCAGCTTAAGCTGTTCGGGGATAAGGACCTGATCTCTAACTGGGCCAAGTCTGCTGCGGCACTTACCATCCTTCATGGCATGATGAAGGGGGATGCGGGGAAATTAAATCCTGGTCAGAACATGACCCGGGCAGAGGCTGCTGTGATTATGGAACGCTTCCTGCAAGCCGCAGGCCTGATCAACAGCATGTCCGACCAATAGAAGACCGAGTAGAACATCTTCGAAATATCATAAAATAGATAAGATGAAGGCCCCGGACTCGAATCCGGTGCCTTCACTTTTTGATTTTACCATTGTCATTGGAAATCAGAGACTGCTCGGCACTGGGCAGTGCCGGAATTCCGCGCTTCTTTCTCTACCCTTTATCAGAACGCCTAGCTACATCGCCTGTTTGCCGATATAGATCAGATCCGCAAGCACCAGCGCAGAGTACTGCGGTGTAATCGACTTGCCTGTCTGGGCTGCTACCCCAGCCCCGAACGCTGCCAGCCTTACAAGCTGCTCTTTCTTGCTCTTAGCCTGTTGGATCGATACCACTTTATTTTGCAGCTTCTTCACTTCCGCCTGTTTGGTAATCCACTTCTTGGATGCTCCTAGATCCACCAGCTCGTCCAAGTGATCCACATCAATCGTCTCTGTGAGTGTAAACAGCTGCGTGGAGATATTGCCTGCCTTGTCCGTGGCAGTTACCTTAAGTGTGTGCTTACCAAGGCGCAGGGTCCACGGGGCAATGCTGGACGGATCGGCCACAGATTTGCCATCTACGGTATATTCCGTCTTAGCCACGCCGCTAACTGCATCCACGACCTGCGCGGCTGGAAGTGCCGCATCCGTCTGATAGAATGTCGTTCCGGCTGGAAGCGTAATGACAGGTCCTTTTTTATCAATATTAACAACAATGGCTTTGGCCGTCTCCACGTTTCCTGCTTTATCAACAGAACGGTATTCTATGCTGAATCTGCCCTCTGCAGACAAGGTTACAGGCTCACTCACTGGTGTCCATTCCCCGTCATTCACCCTGATCTCCGTCCGCGCTACCCCCGTGCCTTCATCCGTTGCGGCAAAAGTCAGCGTGACTTCGGTCCGATTATACTGCCCCTCGCCAATCTTACTGTCTCCTGCACTTACTTGTGTCACAGGAGCAGCCGAATCGGCAGGCTGCACATCCTTCTCCGACACAGGTTTTAACTGATAAGCGCCTTTGAAGACCGATGAGATTCCCGAGATATTTACTACTGTTCCTGCTGGGTACTTCTGCATAAACGCCTCAGCACTTATGCCGGTTCTTCCATCTACCCGCACATGGGTAGCTACCCCGCTTGAGGACAAAACATCGAACTCAAATGATCCGGCTGGCGCCGCTGTTTTATAGTTCTGGATGGTTACCTGCTGCAAGGTAACGAACTGCCCCTGATTGTTCTCGGACAACGCCGTTTGTATAACTGGCTCGGGAAGCTCTGCCGTTCCCTTTTTCTCAATCAGAACCGGATTCTCAAGCTCAATCTCCCCGTTGTAGACCGTCTTGGAGGCGCTGACCGAGACCTTGTCTCCAGCGTGATAGCCGGAGGCATTCTGGAACACATAAATCCCGCCGCTGCTGTCCTGCAGATAGAACCCCTGGCCTCCGAACAGGCCCGGCTCTGTAGTAATAACACCTTCTACCGTGACCACAGTGCCATCGGCAGCTTGCCGGGCATTAGCAACCGGAACAACCGTTGGTACTTGAGGATGGTCTCCGGGCAGCGGCTCAGCCGGCACATTGGCAATCGTAACCGCTTCAGTTATAACATTAGTGCTGCCCTGCTTCAATCTCAAGCTGGCTGTGCCCAGGGAACCAGACTTCATTTGTACTGTAAGCTCCATTGCGGCATGACCGGACGCATTGCCTGTCAAGCTGAACGGCGGGCTGTAATTATAATCAGACCAGGTTCCGTTTGCATTCTTAAATCTGGCGATCTGCTGGCCCCCAGCCAGATAGATCCCTACCTTCAGATCAGACAGCACCTGCCCAGGTGTCAGATTATCCGCAGTTACGCGGATTTGGAACTCCTGCTCGCTCGGCAGCTGCTTCTGCTTCACGAACCCGTAGACCGGCTTCGGATCAGGAATTTTGGATGAACCGTAAGAACCCGGCTTGAATGTGGATGGATCATACCATTTGTAGCCGGCTTCCGGAGCAGCCCATGGCTCCGGCTTAGGCTCCGTGGAATCGGCCGGATTCTCGAATGGCAGAAGCTGTGTAGGCGTGTCAAGCGTTAATCCCGGCACTTCCCCCAGACTCGTGTAGCTCTCCTTATTGGCAAGCCACTCTACGGTCTGAACCAGGAAGGTGGCATCGTCCACTTCCTTGAACCCGTCATAAGTGGTTTTGGATTTGCCGTTCTCCTCGCGCACGTACTTCGGCGAGACATCTTCTACCGGTGAGGAGTCCCCGATAAAAGCGGCCTTGCCCAGGCCCAGCTTGGAGATTGCCGCAAAAGGCCCCTCCGCACGTCCGCCTCCATTGTATACGCCGCTGTCCACCGCATTGCCCCAAGCTGGGACACCGGTTGGGACATATACAAGCCCCTTGGCCTTCTGCGGATCCAGGATAGCCAGAGTAGAGCCGGCATGAACCGCTACACGGGCAACCCCTTGGGTAATGCCAAAGGACTGGTCAGGGCTGACAACATCACTGGCGTTGACATCACCCAGCGCATTATAGCGAAAACGCAGGCCAAAATTGTCCGCCAGCCAGTCGGAGCTTTCAATTCCCTGCATCGCCGGAGATGAGGCTTCCTCGGCATTCATGCCCTTGGCCGGATTGCTCCAGGCACCGCGCCGGTAGCCGTTGAACACCTCGGAAGAGTCCCAGCGGTTCTTGTTACGGTCAGCATTATAATGGTCGGCAATGAAGAACACCCCGCCGCCTTCACGTACGAACTGAAGCAGCGCTTCTTGCTCTGATTTCTTATATGGAATATTTGCTTCTCCGATAACAAACACATCATAATTCTTCAATTTATCATAAGTAACGGCCTGCTCCCCGAAGGTATAAGGCATAGATCTTTCCAACGCATCCACGGTAAATCCATCACTTCTCAATCCATTGGCAAAATCAGAGAATGCGCCGTCAACAACCCAATCCGCCGCACCGGCAGTCTGGGCATGGGCGTTGTCGAACAGCACCTTCTTGCCCTGCCCATTCGGAAGCGGGACTGCCGCTGTGCTCAGGTCTAACCTGGAATCCGTCTTCCCCGCCCCTTCTTCGGCAGCGGCAGCACTCTCAGAAGTACCCGGTCTAGCTGAGCTATCCTGGGCAGTGACTGGAGTTTCTACAGGATCTTGAACTTGAACTTGGCCAGCATCAAGATCAGCTGCCTGCGCAGGTACCATTCCGGCCACCGCTGCCTGCGGCAGGAGTACAGCCGCTCCACTTAATGCGAGCGTGCAGGCCAAGGTAACACTGAGCAGCCTTTTTCTCCAATTGTTGTTCATACGTCATTTATTCCTCCTCTGATTTGGAAAATATGTTGCCTCTCTATCATACAAGATAATCGAAAAATGAATGCGCTTTCTTTGTAAAACCAACATAAAATAGGAGTTTTGGTTCACTCAAAATAGTTCAAGGTTAATGATAGGCACAACATCTATTTATCTATGAAAATATATAAGCTGACCTTGAGAATTACCATTAGGCAAGCAGCCCTAAGAAACATTTCATACGACTGCCCTACGGGTATATCAATAGTTCAACTTATATAGAATATTTTCCTCAAAGGCTGGTGCATAGAATGTCGAAGGGTGATTTACTCATCATTGGCGGGAATGAAGATAAAGAAGATTCTCGGGAGATCCTTACTAAGTTTGTCGATATTTCCCGGGAAAAGAAAGGACCCATCGGGATTCTGACCACCGCTACCGAATATCCTGAAGAACTGGGTGGAACCTACTCCCGGATTTTCAAAGAGCTTGGGGCTTCCGAACCGGTCCTCTTCCATATCGATACACGTGAGAAGGCCGAAGATCCCGAGGCAGCTAAGCTTCTGGGCAGCTGCAGTTCCCTCTTCATTACGGGAGGGGATCAGGTCAGGCTCACCAGTATTCTTGGCGGAACCCGGTTCTATGCTGAATTGAAGGACCTATGGCAGCACCATGGTCTGCTAATTGCAGGGACGAGCGCAGGAGCAGCTGTCATGAGCCGACATATGATTATGTCTTCAGTAGATATCGAAGACGAGACCATTGTGGAGATGGGGGCCGGTTTTGATTTCGTCGATGACGCCATCATTGACCAGCATTTCTCACAGCGGGCCAGATTCGGAAGACTCATGACCGCCATTGCTCACAATCCTCAGATTATGGGGATTGGAATTGACGAGAATACCGCTATTTGGGTAAAAGAGGAAGGCCAGTTGTTCGAGGTGCTTGGAGAACACTCCGTGACCTTGTTTGACGGCAAAAAGCTCACTTTTGTGGATACCACATCACATGGTGACAACCATGACATCACGATTTCTGGAGTGAGGCTTCACTCCCTAGCCAGAGGTTACACTTTCGATCTAATTAATCGTGAGCTGATAAAAGCCGCAGGAGGAGAACAACATGAAGATTAATAAAATCAAATACTTATCCGGTCCGAACCTGCACAGCTACAAACCGACCATCTGGATTGAGCTTGATCTGGAGGATCTTGAGCATAAACCCTCAAATATGATTCCCGGCTTCACCCATAAACTGCTGACCGTTCTCCCTAGTTTGAAAACGCATACATGTTCAAAGGGATACGCAGGCGGTTTCGTGGAACGGCTTGAGGAAGGAACTTGGATGGGACACATCCTTGAACATATCGCCTTGGAGATTCAGCATTTGGCGGGCATCCAGGTGAAGCGAGGAAAGACAATTACGAGCGAGACCCGTCCCGGAATCTACTATGTAACCTATGATTATCGGGAGAAGGAGTCCGGCATTCAGGCCTTCTATGGCGCTATGGAGATCGTTGAAGCCATTCTGGAAGGCAAGGAGCACATTGACGCGGAGCCTCTGATTGCCAAGACAGCCCAGCTCTACTATGAGAACAAGCTGGGGCCCAGCACAGAGGCGATCTATCAGGCTGCGCTGGCCCGGCAAATCCCTGTCCAGCGGGTAGGCAACGATAGCTTCCTTCGTCTGGGCACCGGCAGAAAACAAAAATCTGTCCAGGCTACCGTCTCCAGTCAGACCTCTTACCTTGCGGTTGAGAATGCTTGTGACAAAGAGATGACCAAAAGCCTGCTTGAAGGCGCGGGGCTTCCGGTGCCGGGGGGCGTGGTGATTGAGAAACGCGAAGAGCTTCAGGCAGCAGGTGAGCAGGTCGGATACCCGGTTGTGATCAAGCCTGTTGACGGCCGGCAAGGTAAAGGCGTAGTGACCCATCTCCTGAATCTGGAGCAGCTGCAAAGCGCCTATGATTATGTAACCGAGGAGCACAAGGATTATACCCAATTCATTATTGAGCGTTATTACAGCGGAGATGATTACCGCTTCTTGATAGTGGACGGTAAGCTCGTGGCAGCCAGCCTACGGCTTCCGCCCTCCATCACTGGCGACGGGGTTCATACGATTCGTCAGTTGATTGAAGCCGAGAATGACAATCCGCTGCGCGGGGAAGATCATGAGAAGCCTATGACCAAAATTCCGCTTGATCTGGCCGAGTGCTGTCTATCCAAGCGGAATCTCAGCCTTGAGGCTATTCCCGCCGCCGGAGACACCATCCGGGTTATCGGAAATGCAAACCTGTCCACTGGCGGATCGGCTATAGACGTTACCGATCAGGTCCATCCTTCCTACAGCCGATTGGCTGTCCTTGCCGCTCAGACGATCGGCCTGGATATCGCCGGGATTGATATGATCAGCCCAGACGTAACCGTGCCTTATGAGGAGGGACATGCTGTCATTCTTGAGGTTAATGCTGCCCCAGGCATCAGGATGCACCTTTATCCTTCCGAAGGAAACAGCCGTGATGCTGGCGGAGCGATAGTCGATTATTTATTCAAATCCCGGGAAGAATCCGCGATTCCCATCGTGGCTGTCACCGGAACGAATGGCAAAACAACCACAGCCCGGCTTGCCGCCCATCTGCTTAAGCAGGAGAACCGCCGGATCGGACTTACCCATTCCGACGGAGTCTGGATTGACGACACCTGCATCGACACCGGTGACTGCAGCGGGCCAGGCAGTGCCCGGAAGATCCTGTCTCATCCCGAGGTGGATCTGGCCGTTCTTGAGACCGCCCGGGGTGGAATTCTGCGTGAAGGACTTGCCTTCCGCCACTGTGATGTCGGGATTGTCACCAACGTGGCCGAGGATCATTTGGGACTTGATGGCATCGAGACGCTGGAAGACCTGCGCAAGGTAAAGCGGTTAATTCCAGAAGTGGTTCTACCTGGTGGAACCTGTATCCTTAATGCGGACGATGAGGGCTGTGCCGCGATGGCCGAACACACCGATGGTAAGGTCGTCTACTTCTCGCTGAATGCGGGCAACAAGCTGATTCAACAGACGATCCAGGCAGGAGGCACGGCCTGGTATGCCGATCATGATTGGCTCGTCTGCTCTTCAGAAGGACATACATGGAGATTCCTTCCGATCAAGGACATTCCAATCACCATCAACGGATTCGCCCGTCATAATATTGCGAATGCGCTTGCCGCACTGGCGGCAGCTCACGCTCTAGGAAAGTCCATTGCTGAGCTGCGCAGCAGCATCATTACCTTCTTCCCGGATATGAAAATGAACCGCGGACGTTTCAATCTGTCCGTGATCGACGGGCGTTATGTAATCGCCGATTATGCCCACAATCCGGCTGGTGTTAAGGCCATCTACGACACGCTGTCGCAGATGGGCGTGAACCGCCTGATTACAGCCGCCTCAGCGGCCGGCGACCGTCCTGATGAAGCGATCGTTGAGATGGGCAGGCTGATTGCCGAGAGCTCGGACCTGTTCGTCATCAAGGAGGATGGGAACCTTCGGGGCAGGAAGCCTCTTGAGGCAGCTGGTTTGCTCCGTGAAGCCGCATTACAGAGCGGCATGGAGACATCCGCAATCCGGATTGTCCCGGATGAATATAAGGCCTGCCATGCAGCTTGGCTGCTGACAGAGCCCGGTGATCTCCTTCTCGTGCTGCACGACAATTTCGATCATGTTGAGCGGTTCCTGACTGACATCAGCCAGCCGGGGGCAGTAGAGCAAGCCAAGTCAAAGACCTCAACGCTCTTCCGCCATAAGGTACAACGATACAGACCAGCGCAGGGAGAGGAACGCTTTCTGCCTACTAAGCGGGGGGTTTAGGCATGAGTGAGGTTTTGGTAACGGTTAGCCGGGGGGCTAACCTCGAAAGTGTTCACCGCGGCTCCATTGCAGTAGTCGACCTGCAAGGAAATCTGCTGTTCTCGGTAGGCGATCCGGGCAGATCCCTGTATGCCCGTTCCGCCTTTAAGCCTATCCAGGCTGTACCTTTGGTAGAATCCGGCGCAGCGGATCATTACGGGTTTAATGAGCATGAGCTCGCAGTGTGCTGCGGATCCCATAATGGAGAGCCCATGCACACCAGGACGGTGCATAGTATTCTGGACAAGCTGGGATTCACCGAGGAGGCCCTGACCTGCGGAGTGCACCCCCCTTACATGAAGTCAACCTATGAGGAGCTGCTCCGCAGCGGGGGACACCCGTCCCCTATTCATAACAACTGCTCCGGCAATCACGCCGGTCTCTTGGCCTTGGCAAAATACATGGGAAGCGACCCGCATCTGTACCGGAACCCGGACCATCCGGTCCAACTGCGGGTGAGAGAGATGCTTAGAGAACTAGCCGGGGTTCAGGAGGATGAAATCTCCTCAGCTGTGGATGGATGCGGCATCCCCACATTGATGCTGCCCCTGAACCGGCTGGCTGCCGCCTATGCACAGCTTGGTGATCCCAGTGCGCTTGCCCCCGAACGAGCCTCCGCTATAAAGCGGGTGACGGGGGCCATGGTCGCCCACCCGGAAATGGTCAGCGGAACGGGCGAGTACGATTCCGATGTCACCCGGGTGCTCGGCGGCAAAGTGATCGCCAAGGTTGGCGCGGAAGGGGTTCATTGCACGGCCCTGCTGAACCAGGGCATTGGAATTGCCCTGAAGATTGATGACGGGAACAGCCGGGCCGCATATCCGGCCGCCTTGGAAGTACTGCGTCAGCTCGGGGTGCTGGCATCCGGGGAACAGCAGCTTTTGGATGCCCATTTAACCCCAGTGGTCCGCAATCATTTGGGCGAGACCGTTGGCCGGATCGAGCCTGTCTTTACACTTCATAAGGCATAGCTGCTGCTGGTCCCGCTGAATGCTGCTCACAGGTAGTTGGGTCAGCTTTCAGATATCGGTGAAATTCACAGCATGCTGTTCAAAACACAAAGCTATGCTGCACTTCCGCTTACAAACAAAGACACTTCTGAGCCCAGCCTGTTATGCAGGCGCACACTCAGAAGTGTCTTTTTATTTTGTAAAATTAAAGGTGCTCTTCAGCTTCTTCACCCCTGCGAATAACAGATCGTATTCTTTCTTAGCCTTGGCATCATCAGACAGAACCTGCACATCGGTTGGAGTATGAAGCGCATAGACCTTACCGCCCTTCCCCGCAAGCTGCCAGATGGGGATCTGTCCCTTGATCTCTTTCTCATCTGCTTTCCAGACCTTCTCCGGCCAGATTCCGATCGTGAATACAATGCCTGAGGCGGACTTCTTCGCAGCCTTGCTGATGAAGTCTAAGCTTACGTAGCCGTCTTTCCCCACCGTATCTCGAACTTCATATTTGTCAGCCCAGCTTTTAGGAAGCTTCAGGGTGAAGCCATACTTGTCATTTCTATATTGGATATTTCCCCCCAGGTACGACTGCCGGGTTGAGGAAACAGCCTTCAGCTTGCTGATCTTCCCTTTCAGACGTTGGATAAGCGCAAGTGCCTCTGTCCTTGTCACTTTGTCCTGCTGCTGATAACCGGCCAGGCTTAGACCGCTTTTGCCCTGTATTAATCCCTGATCCATTAGATACAAGATTGAATTCTCTGTGCTGTAGTTGTGACCGGTGGCATTTGCCAGATAGACGGCTGCCTCAGCCCTGGTAAATCCCGCGCCAGTGCTTGCAGTCTTCCAGCCCAGTTTCTTGGCATAGCTGAGATAGGCAGATGCCCAGTTTCCCGTGCCCTTGCCCTCCTTCAGATCAGCCGGATGATAAGCCCGGATCAGCATGGCCAGGAACTCGTTCCCATCCACCGCCTTATTCGGCTTGAATGTACCGTCAGGGTACCCGGTTATCAGCTTATTCTGAGCTCCCCAACGGATGCTGGAATAACCCCAATAGCTCTTGGACACATCCTTGAACGATATACTTGAAGCTTGAGCCGATCCGGCAGCAGCTCCTCCTAACAAACTGAGTCCGAGTACGGCAGCAGTGGCAGCTTTCTTATACGAAGACATATTCATCCAACTCTCCTTCAGATTGGGAATATCTTACACATACCTGACAGATATTTCTCTCTAAAGGTTTCACTTTACTGGAAAATGAGTTGGGCTGCTGTCTTATAAAAATAAATTATTAGACTTACGTGGCGACGTTGAAGGGTATAGTTAACACAAAGATGACGCTGCCGGGATGATGGTAGCTTTATTTTCTTAGATCATAATTGCCTCTTGCCTCTTCGACAGACCAATAATTCTCCCTACCCCACTGTCTTAGTTCTCTCATCGGCTGGAGCAAGCTTTCCCCCAAAGGAGTAAGCGAGTATTCGACAGCTGGGGGCACGGTTGGTGTGATATGGCGTTGGACCAGCCCATTCCATTCCAGCTTACGCAACGTTTGAGTGAGCATTTTTTTTGAAATACCCTCGATTCTTCTTTCAATTTCCCCGTATCGAATGCTTCCGTTTTCCAATGCATAAATGACGAGTGCCGTCCATTTGTTGGAGATGATTTCAAGAACTCTGCTATAACCGCAAATCGTCAAAGAGATGTCGGGTTGTTTTATTTTGGCCGAAGATGTCAAATGATTGCCCTCCTATGCACTTGAAAGTTCCCAGGACACTTTAAAGTGCCTACTTACGTAAGTTTAGTTTATCCATTATTGTATGTCTATGCCAGTAAAGGAGAAACCATGGTTACTCACGTTGTGGTTATAAACGCAGTGAGGGCTTGCAAGCCAACAGCAACCTTATAAGCTGGCAAAGCTGAACATAAATATTACAAAACTTCGAATTAATAGGAGGAGAAATGAATATGCCGAATATTAATAAAGCCCGCCCCAAGCTGTATGTGATGGATAATGGTCGTATGAGCATGGATAAAAATTGGATGATCGCCATGCATAACCCAGCTACGATCAGGAATCCTAATGCACCAACACAGTTCGTGGAATTTCCGATCTATACGGTATTGATCGATCATCCAGAGGGGAAAATTTTGTTCGATACGGCTTGCAACCCGAACTCCATGGGCAGTGAAGGACGCTGGACCAAATACACTCAGCAGGCGTTCCCGTGGGTGGCGAGCGAGGAATGCTACCTGCATAACCGGCTGGAGCAGCTCCATATTAGACCTGAAGAAATCAAATATGTTGTTGCCTCTCATTTGCATCTGGATCATGCCGGGTGTTTGGAGATCTTCGCGAACGCTACGATTATCGTCCATGAAGATGAACTGAATGGCACGCTGCAAAGCTATGCCCGTAACCAAAAGGAAGGGGCCTATGTGTGGGCGGACATCGATGCTTGGATCAAAAACCAATTGCAATGGCGAACCGTCAAACGCAATGAAGACAGCCTGGATCTAGCTGAAGGCATCAAAATTGTTAATTTTGGCAGCGGCCATGCCTGGGGCATGTTAGGATTGCACATTGAAATGCCGGAAACAGGCGGCATCATCCTCGCTTCCGACACCATTTATACGGCAGAGAGTTACGGTCCACCCGTCAAGCCACCGGGCATCATATACGATTCGATCGGCTACCGGAACACCGTTGAGAAGATCCGTACACTAGCTGCCCGAACAAATTCCCAAGTGTGGTTCGGGCATGATGCGAATCAATTCAAACAATTTCGCAAATCAACGGAAGGATATTACGAATAGGCAGAAGTGATTCAGAGCTTCCAGAGATGAAGCCTTTATAGATAATAAGAGAAGTTTATAATACAATGAAGCAGCGACAATCAGGGACTCTATGTTCTCGTCCACGGTTGTCGCTGTTTCCACTCTCTAATACATGTTCTGATCCTGCAATCGAATCAGTACTTTGCCAAAACGTCCTCCCTCCTGAATGACGATTTTGCCGGACGGATAAGCTTGCTCCAGATAGTCGGCAATGATCTTCCGATTCCGCTCGTCAACAGGCAGGCGGTGATGGCCGAGCCAAGTCATTGCTTCCTGCAACGCTGCTTCTCTGGAGACTTCCGTCGTTTTCCCTTCGCGCGTGATCAACGATTCGTATGCATAACCTTTAAGATACAGCAGATGCAATAAATATCCCATTTCCGTAAGTTTCGAATGATAGGGTTGACCGGTGACGAGCGGCCAAACCTCCTTCACTAGGCTGTGCTCTGTATGAAGTACCGGCATACTGATATAACAGAACTTTCGAGCACACTTAAGCACCTTCTCCACGCTCTCCCAATTGTGAACGACCGGACTCATCGAGACAAAGACGAAATCGAAGGCCTGGTTCCAGCCCTTGGCCTCTACGTCAATATCTTCAAACGGTACAGGAACAATCTTCACCTGATCTTCGGCGAAGTTCGAGATGTTTTCTTCCAGCAATTCGATCAGCGGGGGAGAAGTCTCTACGGCGGTTACACGGGCCCCTCTCTCCGCGAACGGCACTGCGAACACGCCTGAAGCAGCGCCAATATCCAAAATGGAGCTGTTCTCGAATTGAACTCCTTGTCTTTCCAGCCAGTTCATGATTCGTTTCGTTCGTTTTTTTCCCTCTTCGCTAAGCGATTGTTCGTTGAAGGTCTTGGCCTTGTGGTCAAAAGCCCTGGTAGGATCAATTCCACTCTTCTTCATCCTGTCGATTTTCACATCGGACTCGTCTTTCCACGCTTTTTCCCATAGAGCTGCATTAAAAAAATCGTTCATGAGTATTCCCCACGCTTTCCTTATGATTTTATGAAATTCCCAAACGAACGGTCTGATTCATCCAGCCGCCTGTTCCTGCTCCGGCGATTTTTCTTTACGGATGAAAAGGCCGAGCACGAGCGCAACGAGCGCGATGATGAAGCCGAACCAGAATGCGTTGTTGATACCGGCTGCGAGCCCTTTGGCGATTTCCGCCGGAGCCTGCGGATCGCTTGCACCGCTCAAATACTGTTTCTGCCCGCTTGACATAATACTGATATACAGGGCAGTGCCAATTGCGCCGGATACCTGCTGCAGTGTATTTAAGATCGCTGTCCCGTGCGGGTGCAGATGGCTTGGTAACTGGTTAAGTCCAGCTGTCTGTGCAGGCATCATGACTAGCGCGATGCCAATCATCAGTGCAATGTGAACAGCTATAAGAAAGCTGGTGCCCGTAGTTTCGTCGAAGCGGGTAAATTGCCACAATGAGATGGCGACGATGATCAATCCTGGGATGACCAGAACACGCGGCCCAAACTTGTCAAACAGCTTGCCGGAGACCGGGGCCATGAACCCATTGATAATCCCGCCAGGAAGAAGGATCAAACCGGACTTGAATGCCGTTACCAGAAGTACGCCTTGCATAAACATCGGGAGCATGATGGCGGATGAGAAGAAGGTCATCATAAGCACAAACAGCAGCACCGCAACAAGCGCAAAGGTCGGATATTTAAATGCACGCAGATCCATGACAGGCTGCTTCAATATTAGCTGTCTCCAAATGAATAGCACCAACGCTGCACCACCCGCTACGATCGTCCAGATAACTTCGGGCTGCGACCAGCCATGATCCCCGGCACTGCTGAACCCATAGACAATTCCGCCAAAGCCGATCGTCGACAATACTATAGATAAGAAGTCCACTCGCGGATTCGTCACTTCCCACACATTCTTCAAGACAACGGCTCCTATAATAATGGAGAGCAGCGCAAACGGTATGACAAGGTAAAACAGCCAGCGCCATGAAAGCCCGTCAACGATTAAACCTGATATAGTCGGACCAATCGCCGGTGCGAACATGACGACGAGCCCTAACATCCCCATTGCGCCTCCCCGCTTTTCTGGTGGATAAATGGTCATAATGACGTTCATGACAAGCGGCAGCAGCATGCCGGTTCCGATCGCTTGGATAATCCGCCCGACAAGCAGCACCCCGAATTCCGGCGACACTGCCGAGGTGACCGTTCCCGCGAAGAACAGCCCCATAGCCGACAGAAATATTTGCCGTGTCGTGAACAACTGCTGCAAGATTGCAGTTACCGGTACAAGCACACCAACGACGAGCATGTAGGCGGTGGACAGCCACTGGACCGTTGCCGCAGATACTTCGAACGATTTCATCAATTCGGGAAGGGCATTGCCCATTAGCGTCTCATTCAAAGCGGCGACGAACATGCCGATAATCAGGGCAAACATGATCGGGCCGCGCTTATTAGTTGTCGTGCTCATTTTTTCTCCTCCAACTCTCTGTATTCAGTCATTGTTGATGACCACAGCGACAAATGTGCCTGTCGAAGCGCGGTAATAACCCGATGCAGTCGGGAAGCTGCATCCCCAGCGCTATAGATACCCGAAATGTTCGTTTTGCCAAATTCGTCAAAGATCTCATCTCGTCCTCCGAGATCCCGTATCCGAATGCCTGCGACAAGTCGAACAGAGACACTTGTTTACGTCTCTTAAATATAACTATTAATGATCTATAATATCCATAATTAAAGCACAAGAAGCGTATCACTTCTTGTTTTCCCTATGGGTACAACGCTTGAAAGCTTTATCCAGTACCGACTGGATCGTGTGTTCCCGCAAATATTGGTACAGATGCTGTTCCGCGCCGTACATAGCTTTCTCAACCAAGCATTCCCTTCTTTCCGGATGTTTCATTCCCCGCTATGCAGCCTCCTCTTCAGCTAACAACCGATGGCTGCCGCGAACTCGAATTGGAGCCTACGAATAACTTCTGTCTTCCTTCAATCACTTGAATCACATCAAGAAACGTAATCTGCTCCGCAGGCCGTGCAAGCTCGTAACCACCGTTCACCCCTGGCACAGCACGTACGATTCCATCCTGCCTCAGCTTGGACATGATTTTGGATAAATAGCTTTCGGAAACGCCAAGTGTCCCGGATAATTCCTTGATCCCGATGTTGTTACAACGCTCCGAGTTTCCCAGATGAATTAAGGCGTGTAGGGCATAATCTGTACTTTTGGAGAACTGCAAGTTTCCCCCCTCCCTTCTCATGATTATCACCAATATAGACTTCCAATATCCATAATAGATGATTCAATTCTAATTTGCAATGAAATTCCTGATATAGAACATTTCACAGTCTGTCATACATGCAAATCAATAACTTAGCTTATATAGATACTTTATGGTCACCTTGAAGGTGCCGAAGCCGCACACAAAAAAGATACCGCCTGCCTAAGGGCACAGCGGTAATGATTCGGTGTATTTTTTATCAGCAAAAGGTTGCAGACAAGCGAGCAGCATCTGTACAGCTCATTAAGCCCCCTATACTCCCGCCTTGTCCATCATGCCCCGGGCGATCCACACTCCCGCTGCACCTGCCTGGGCAAGCCCCCGGGTAATCCCGGCGCCATCCCCTCCGCAGTACAAGCCCTTGATCTCCGTCTCCAGCGTCTCATCCAGCTTCGGGCGGGCGGAGTAGAACTTTGCTTCCACTCCGTAGAATAAGGTATGCTCTGAAGCAATCCCCGGCGTAACCTTCTCCAGCGCCTCAACCATCTCGATCAGGCTCTTCATCGTGTTGTAAGGAAGCACAAGTCCAAGATCGCCCGGCACAGCCTCCTTCAAGGTCGGCTCGAGGAAGCCCTCCGCAATCCGGCTCTCTGTAGAGCGGCGTCCACGGATAATGTCGCCGTACTTCTGCACAATAACCCCGCCGTTCGACAAATCGTTGGCCCGCTGACAAATTTCACGGGCATACTCATTCGGCTTGTCAAAAGGCTCTGTGAACTTATGCGAAACTAGCAGGGCAAAGTTTGTATTCGAAGAGCCGAGCGCAGGGTCTTTGTAGGAATGGCCGTTGGCGGCCATAACCCCGCTGTGATTCTCTACAACAACATGACCTGAAGGATTGCTGCAGAAAGTCCGCACCCGGGTTCCCACCGAAGTGTTATAGATGAATTTCCCCTCATACAAATGTTCATTGATCTCTCTCATGACCACATCGGAGGTCTCTACCCGCACACCAACATCCACCTGATTGTTGTACATTCTCAGACGACGCCTCTTCAGAATGTCTGTAAGCCATGCCGAGCCATCCCGTCCAGGAGCGATCATCACCAGGTCCGCCTCATGGACCTCCCCGTTCCTCAATGTAATTCCGCGCGCCCGGAGTTCCCCCGACTCATCCTTGACCGTTAGGATATCTTCCACCTCGGTTTTAAAGGCCATGTCAATACGAGTCTTAAGATACTCATAGATGGATTTAAGAATCTCCAGATTCTGTTCTGTACCGAGGTGGCGCACCTGCGCCCTCAGCAGCTTAAGCCCAGCCGCGTATCCGCGCTGTTCAATCTCCCTAATCGCCTGAGTCATCGGATCGGTAATTTGTGGTGTTGCCCCGTGCTTCAAATTAATACTATCCACATATTTAATCAATTCGAGCACTTTGGAGGGAGCCACATAATCCGTCATCCATCCGCCGAACTCGGTTGTAATATTGAATTTACCGTCGCTGTACGCTCCAGCGCCCCCAAATCCTGCAGTAATCGAGCAGGCCGGAAGACATCCGGCGAACTCCTTCTTTCCGGCAGCTGGCGGGCACAGCTTAATCTTCTCTTCCAGGATCGGACAGCGGCGTTTATAAATATCATGTCCTTTGTCCACCAGCAGTACTTTCCAATGTGGAGCCTTAAGGCTCAATTCATAACATGCAAAAATCCCTGCCGGTCCGGCACCTACGACGATCACATCATATTTACTCATGGTTCCTCCTGAGGTGTAAGGTATCGTTCAAATGCTTCTCTAATTCTTCCTAAGCCTAAATAAAAGTTAAAATTCCACGAAAAAAAAAACCTGACTACATGAATAGGTATGCGGCAGCACCCTATTCGTAGCCAGGAATTTATGGTCCCTTGTAGAAACCCCCAAACCGTATTATCGGGGATATACGAACAGTAACAGCGATAAATTTTCGAACTCATGATGTTGAACAAGGCAACAAGATGAATATAAAACAAAAACACGAATGTGTCAAATTTAAAATCTTTTAATGTTCGTGTTTTGCGTATCAATTATATTCACACAGCTATGATATCAAAAAAATAATAGTAAAATGCGAATATTAAAAACCCCTTATCCGTGCTGTGCGAACAGGCTCCAGATAAGGGGTGAGTGGCTAAGAATTATGGGTAGTTGCTATTAGTTGGTTGCTGTTATATTAAATGAACTTATTAAGGTTCCCTATTCGGGAGCTGCGATGCCGAGTGTTCTTACGACCACTGTTGTCTCCGAAATCCTCTGAACTAGTTATCAGTGGGGCATATCGGAGACAAAGGCGGACGCTCCGCTTCTTCAGAATCACTCGGGATCGAAGCTCAAATTAGTTAATTCTAGAGTTCATTTTATATAGTTGCTGTTAGTTGCTGTTAGCTGTACTTACTGTTTACTGCATTAACCTGTACTTAATTGTAGTCGCTCGCTGTTATTGCCAGACTACAGTTGTTTAAGGCCGAGTCAATCTGGACGGATAAAGCTTTACGGAACCAAAAGAGACCTGTCACTCTTTGTTATCAACCGACTTGGTAACAAACTCAAATTCGAGATTATCCGCGTTTAATCGGCTCCCGGACGGGATGCTGTAAGCCTTGCTCAGCAGAGCTGTGACCTGATTCGCATACCGCTTAGGATCAATAGCGAATGAAGAGGCCTGGCCCTTGTCTTGACCCTTCTTGCCAGAGGATGAGCTTTTAACTCCTTTAGATTGGCCAGCATTAGAAGTACTCGCCGAGTCTGCCGTACCTGCTGCTCCTGTCCCTATGGCATCAGTCCCAGCCTTACCGGCCTGTGATACCGACTTCGCGTCGTCTTTCCTGCCATCGCTGTCCGTTTGGGTGGCCGATTTATCGCCCATACCGGCATTCCCTGCCGATGAACCGGAAGTTTTATCCGCTTCCGTGCCGCCCTCGGTTGAAGTGCCCGGATCACCCTTTTCTGAAGTCTTGCCGGTCTTACCGGAGTTCTGCGTGCTGCCTTCAGAATCATTACCAGAAGTCTTCTCGGCACAGGAATGACTCAACTTATTCAGAGGGAGAGTCTGCTTCTTGGCCTTCTCATCCCCCGTGTCCACCACTACGGAGTCCGCTGTAAAAGCCCGGCATTCCTCCCCGGATCGAAACAAGAACACCAAACGGGTGGCCTCCTTGCCGTCCTTACCCATCACCTGCTCCGCATAAACCGCCCGCTCTGGAAGAAGGGGTTCTATCTCCTTCGTCCCCTGCTGAACCGGCTTGTCCGGCACATTGGGAACCACAGCTACAGGTTCCTTCTTGTCGAAGGTCCCTGTCAGCTGGAGCGTTCCCCATATTCCTGCCGCAAGCAGCACCACAATCAGGCCGAACAGGAGAGTTCTCTTTCCCCGGAACATCCGGGCCAGCGGAGAAGCCAGCTCCTGCTTCGCCCGCTCATAGACCGGCTTCAGCACACGGCCAGCCTTGTCAAAGTGGTCCTTCCAGTTGGCCCGCTTCTTAAATGCATCCCGGTCATGCTTCCGGAAATAGGACATAATAGCAGCCTCATAAGCAGGCGCAAGCTTGCTTCCCCGAAGATACAACGGCTGCCGCTCGGACCACTGGAAGAACCGGTAGATCGTATCCGGCCCGGCCGCGTAAGACCGCAACCCTTCTACGAGACCTGCGTAATCCATGGAATCATCCGCGCCGCCTCTGTAAAAAGCCAGGGTCAGACGGTCAAACCGGCCTGCACCAATCTCGGCACGCAGCCACCGGCGCCCGACCCGCTGGACTTCGTCCATCTCCTTGGGCTTCAGCTGATCGAAGACCGGCACATCCGGCTCCGCCTGACCGAACCAGGCATACAAGGATTTCAGAACAGCCAGCTTCGACTTCATCTGGGCGTCCAGCTTCTGCGGGCCAAAATCACCTGTCCCAGCCCAAGCGATAAATTCCATACTTAACAAGGCCTCTTTGGTCAGCTTCTCCATATCCAGCAGAGCCAGCAGAATGCGCCGGACCGCTGACGCCAGGTCGGCCATAATTCCAACGCTGCCATGGCCGCTGGCTTCCCCCTGATCACTCAGTCCAGGCCGATCCAGTACATCCCAGCCGCTCAGCTCTTTGGCCTCGGAAGCCGTATTGCTGTTATTCGCCCGCTGTCTAGGCTGTCGCTTATTTTCCGCCCCGGTCTCGCGCTGATTCGCTCCCTTGAACGGCTCGCGCTGTCCATCGACCATGGCTAGAACCTCACCCGCCGCGGCCGTTATATCCTTCGCCTGCTGCAGCCTGCTGGTCACTTCTGAACGCGCAAGCTCACGCAGTCCTTTCTTATCCCATACTCCCGGATAGAACCGGTCCCATTCCTGAATCACGCTGACTACTTCACGGACATTTCCAGCTGAACGGAAGCGGTCCTCGATATACGGCACAAACAGGAGTGCGGACAACTGGTCATCCTTAAGAACCTGGTCAAAATAAGCCTTGCGCAGGGACGGATGGTTCTCAATCAGCGCATTCAGCTTACTGAAAGCCGCAGGCTCCTTCCGGGCGTTGGCTGCTGCCCGAATGAAGTATTCCACCACACGCCGCTCATTGTTCTTCGGATCAATCCGGTAGTAGTCCTTAATACATTCGGCTATCGCCGGATCAGGCACCCTCCCCGATTTCACCGCATCGAATTCACGGTCGAACCGGGCAAGGAACAGATCGTTCAGCCGCTCCTTGGCCGCCAATGCCCCTTCGGGACGGAGATACTCCAGTATCCCGCGAAGCACGGATATTTTATGGCTCTCATACAGCCCCTCATTGCCGCCTTCCACCTGATACAACACGCTCAGTTCATGATAGCTTGCTATGGACAAAGCCTTCTCCTGGCCCATGTCCCGCAGCATAATATCCGAGAACCGGTGGAAGTCCTCAAGCTGCTCCTTCCGGCCCAGCAGCTCCCAGGCCATATCCAAGTAAGGCTGCTTAGTCCAATCCAGATCCACATTCGTTACCCGGCCTGAAGCCAGATCGAACGTATAGTCCTTCTCAATACCACGGTCACCGGGACGCAGGCTACCCCGTTCTACAAAAGAAATATGGATTCCCTTGCGGCTCTGCGGCTCCTTCGCATAAGACACGAAACCGAGCACTCTCCGAACCGGGTGCGGCAAAGCCGAATACAGCAGCTCAAGCAGCGGCAAGGCAGCCTCGGAGATGTATGCAGCCGGAACGTCCAGTGCCACGTACACTTTACGCCCGCCAGTTACGGCCGATAATATTGCAGACAGCAGCTGCTTGAACATCGGCTCCGAAATCTTAAGCTCCTTGAGAAGCTCATACGGATTCTCTACCACAGAACCCGTCTCCATCCGCCGCACGGGAAGCCGATCCAAGGCCGGAAGCTCGTCACCCTGCCCAATATCATATCCCCGGGCAAAATCGGCGTGTAAAAACATACCGTAATCCTGGACCAATTCCTCCAGTCTGGCTGCGGGAATCACATAGTTATGGGAGAAAAAGGCGCTGCGCAGACCCGTGAAGTCGGCTGGCTGAAACAGACTCCGGCCCAACACCGTATCCCCATTGTCTGTATGAAAAAGATGAACGGCTTCCGGATAAGCCGCGCCGTCCTTCTCCCCGCGGGCCGTCAGTTCGGCTGGAGCGTCATAGACGCAGAACGGATGCAGCACTTTTTTGATCCAACCCGGCTCCAGGCCTCCTGATCTGGCTACGGTGTCGAAGCCTTCAGTCTGACGAAAGATCCCGCGCCGCTCGCGGGTGTACATCTGCTGCTGAATAGAAGCGGAGTGACTCACTTAAGCCTCACTCCCCTCGATATAATTCAGTTTGTACAGCAGCCAGACGAAGGGCTCATCCACGCGGATCGGGCTCACCACGCCTTGCAGCTTCTGGTTAACCGGATTGCTTCCGAGCGCCGATACGGCAAAGTAGGCTGTGTCTTTGAAATATACGTCCATCGTGCCCTTGAACGGCCGATCCACCTTCTCAATCAAATGCCGCACTTCACCATCAATGTTCTCGAACTCGGTCAAATTCAGCGTCCGGCGATGCACCGCATTGTTGAAAATATTGCTGTTCTTCTTGATGTACTCCCCTTCCTCATCCGCCAAAGCCCGCAGCATGTCACTCTTCGTCAGCACCACGGCGGTAGGAATATCAGTCTTGCCTTTGTCTTCATAAGCGATAAAGTCACCGAACAAAGTCAGTACCACATCACGGGGCTCGTCATACTGCGACACCCATTCTCCAGGCGTATCCCCATGCTTGATACGGAGCTTCTCGCGGATCGACCGGATTTGCAGTGGATCGACCATAAACAGAATCCCGGCGGAGTTCTTGATATGCTGCCCATGCAGTCCAAGATAATCCTGATCGACCATGCCCTCCCCGGCAACATCGAAGAATACCAGCGTAAGCGGCGGCTTGGACTCATCCTTGAACACGAATTGGAAAATAAATGGCTCCTGCATCTTCTCCTTCTGCGTGGAAGCCAGCAGGTCGCCCCGCTCGAACAGCGGCTCCTCATACGCGGAGCGGAACTTGCGGCTGATCTCAGCCGTCAGCGGCATGCATGCCGCTCCGAAGTGATCAGCCGTCTCATGCTGGAGCGTGTGAATCAGTGAGGTCATATACACGGATTTCCCCGCTTGCGAGGCGCCAATGATGGAGATGATGTTGCTCGGCACCTTTCCCGCTGTAACCGGGAGTTCATTATGGCATCTCGGGCACAGTCTGCGCCGCGTAACAACGCCGTATCTGTCATTAAGCCCGATCAGCACATGGTCCGAATAAATGCGGTGTTCCTCATGAATATCCTGCGGATGCAGAATGGCCTCGATGTCATACACCGTATCGAGCCCAAAGCGCTCCCTGTATTTATTCAGCTCGTAGTCCTCACCGAGGGAGTAATCCTCATCATCCTCCCGGTGATGCGCAGCGCGGAACACCACCTCTTCCGGCGAGAACTTGCTGAAGCAGTACGGGCACACAATATCGTAATAAAGCGGGCGCGGTGCCGCTTGAGGCTTCTTTTTGAATAAATTGAAAAAACTCATCGACTTGTTCCTCCTTCCCTTCCCAAGGCTATTCCGGAATCAGCACATACGTATGGCCGTATTTAGGCCCATCCGTGAAGAACAGCCGGACATGATCCTGCTTGCCAACCTCAATGACCGGAAGCACATTTCTTCCTGCAGCAAAAGGGGTGACAAACGGGTACACGGTACCGTCCTCCCGGTCCGCCGGATACCCTCCCTGCTTCTTCACATAACAGAGTACATCCTTGGCCACCGGGACCTCGGCGGTCACCGTGATTTGTACGGTTTTATATTTGCTGAACAGACCGTTCTTCTCGCGGACCGAGTAATAAATCTTCGCCTTGCCGGTGCTGGCCACCGTCCGGTTGGCACCGTCATGTTGCCTGGCGAGCAGGGTATCCCCCTGCTCAGACCAGCTGGCATACACGGTATACACAAGCTGACCGATCTCTTGAATCCGGTCGTGATAGCCGTTATTGGCCTTGTACTCATCCCGGGTATACAGCCGCAGCTCCCCGGCAGGAGGCACGGAAGCCTGGTAATCCGCTCCCCCGCTTCCCGCCGGAGACTTGTGGATATACACCGCCTGGATTCCCTCCGGCCAACGCCAGCGCAGTGTACACCGGTCATCATCAACCCGGTGGGTCAGCTCGCCGATCACCGGGAACGGGACCGGGGCAGATGGCTCATCCTGATCGATAAACCGCATCGTTCTTCTCCTCCTGTGGCTCGTGCTTGAGTATGGCGGTTTGCACCGTCATGTGCATCAGTGGAAACAAGCAGGCTTGCTTGGGTTTGATATATAAAGACACGCAAGGCTTGCTTGGGCTTAATCTTTGGCCTACTTCTGGTCTGCTTTTGGCCTAATATAGAGCCTGCTGCGCGCCCTAATAAGACTTGCTCAAGCCCCTCTCCCAAAACCCTCCGTCAGAACCCTCTGCTGGAGCTGTCCTTCCGTCTGCCTCCGAATCCGTCCGCATTTCCAGCCTGCCCTGGCCGAACACGACCTCCAGAAGCCTTAAAATGCTCCTTAACCGGAATAATCCAGGCAAACAAGGTAATCACTCCGGCAAGAACCAGATCAGCCCAGAGGCGGCAGAGCATGTCAGCGGACCCGTGCCCGCTTAGGCCAAATTCCAGAATCAGGCCGGCCAGCAGACCCGAGACCACCCCGCCGATGCCAAAGCTGCGGGCGAGATAACGGTTATCGAAGATCAGGCCGAGCGCCAGCCCAAGGGCTGCCCCAATAACAACAAGAGCCACGATTCGCAGAATCATATAATACGTGCTGTCTGCGGCAGGTCCGGTCCGCTCGGTCACCAGGGTCCGCTCACCGAGCGTATCTTTGTCATAGATTTGGCGGAACACATACTTAAGATCTCCGGCCTTAGCCACATCGCTATAGGTTCCTCCGGTCTCTGTCGCAATTTCCTTGAGCAGATTTGAACCCGCGGAATCAACCAGGTTCAGACCGACCGTATTCACTTTAATCTGCTTGCTTTTGTAATCCGCTAGGGCTGTCTGCAGATCAATATTACTAACTCCATCCGACAACAGGATCACCATCGTGTTCTGATCCGGCGTACCTTCTGCCGTAATGTGCTTCATCGCGTCTCCTAACGCAAGGCCGATGTCTGTCCCCCCATCCGTGGCTTGGATGCCATCAATCGCTGTCTTCACTTCATCCTTGGCCGACCGGGAGCTTAAGCTGACAAACGGCTGCACCAGGGAGGCTTTATCATCGAATGTGAACACAGCAACCCTTTTGTCCCCATCCATCTCATCCACCAGCTTTTTGGCGGCATCATACCGGTCATTATTCGGGTCATTCTGTTTCATGCTGCCTGAGCTGTCCATAATCATGACAATATCCTTAACCTGCTTGACGCCCCCGCCGTTCAGCTCATAGACAAATTCCAACGCAAGCCCGGCCACAAGCAGGATGCCTAAGGTTGCCGGGACCAGCAGCTTCCAGGAAGCATCCACATAACGCTGCCGCCAGGACATGCCGTTCAAGCGCGGTTTAATCATTTCCGCCACAAGACAGAACAGCCCTACACACAGAGCCATAATTCCAAAATAAAGGCCGATCACAACGATATTCGGCCATCGTCCACTCAAATCACCCAGCAGCCATTCCCCAATGGCGAAACCTACAGCGCCCCCGATCAGACTGAACAGTGTGAGGAGCAGATTGAATTTTCGCTGCATTGTAACCACGCACCCTTTCTATTTATTATTTCCGTGGATACCTATGGCAAATTGTTATGTCACCACAGAGCGTCCAAGCAGCTATCTTAGCTCCGGCAGGTCCTTCGGATCTATCCCGTGGAACCTGTATCCGTTCTGCAGATAAGTCTCGTAGTAGATTTTGCCGTTGCGGTAGAACATGAGGTCTTCCAGATGAAAACCACCCATCAGGCACAGCTTCTCTACCCCGCTGGTGCGGTTCTCATGGACCATACCCAACTTGTAGATCCGCGACGATTCATCCGCATCCATCGCATACTTCATAAATTCACTCCCGGCATCCCCGAAGAAATACTTCTCCTCATACCGGTGCTCATGCGTGTAGTCGAACAATCTGACATTAATGACGGCGTGTTCCTCCAGTGTGCGGTAGAGCTTCTTGAACAGTTCATCCTTGGAGAGCACCTGCTTATTGTCATACTCCACCGCCACATTCGCACGCCGAAGCAGTTCCTCCTCGAACGTCTGCGCGAACGGTCCACTTGTAAGAATATCTCTGCGGCATACCAGAATCATCCGATCCACCAGGCTGTGAACCCCGCCTTCCATAAGTGCCGCAGGGCTCCCCATATACCGGTCGTCGAACCAGATGTCCGCTCCCCGCCGGGCTTCAAGCTCCGCCATAACCTCCTCGGTCACCCGCTCGTAGTACTCCATCAGGTTCTGCCCGATATAGTCATCGGCCAGCCGGATGCTCTGCACAGCGCTCCCGCGCAGCGTGTCTTCGAGCTCCTCCAGCTGCCGCGTCTGCATTCTAAAGCCAGCATGAAGGCGGTCCAGCTCTGCCTCAAGGCGGCGGGCCAGCTTCAGCTGGGTATCCAACAGCAGGATATCCACCTTCAAGGTATATACCACGCTGATAAAATGCCGGATAAAGCTGCGCACATTGTGCTTATCCATCATCGGCATACGAGGAAAAGATTGATCCTGGACCAGGCCCTGATAGGTCTGATCCAGCTCAGCCTTCGCCGATTCAAGCTGGCCGGCCAGCTCACGAATCCGTGAGCGGTAGACCTCCCGCAGGCTGCCCGGCCCCCCGGCGTCGTCCGTCCACTCCGCAAGGTGGAATAATCCCACCTGCGGGTGGAGATTCCGGCTGCGGCGCACTGTGGCCTCAAGCTCCTCATCCAGCCGGAGCCCGGCCAGTGCGCTGTCGACCTCCCGCTGATAGTTATCGCGGAAGAACAGCTCGCCGCCGCCACCGAACAACGCGGCTTCCGCTTCGCGAAGCGTCATTGTCCGCAGCGCAGCGAAGCTGACCCCTTGGGTCATGATGCCGTTCATATCGGCAAGCCGCGACTCGTCAGGGACGATCCGCCGCGCCTGCCCGGCCAAGGTGTCTGCATCCAGGCCGAAGAAAGCCAGCTTCTCCGTGTTCTTCCACTCCAAGGGGCCGTTCATCCGCCGGATGAGCTGCCTGTAGAAGTGGTAGAGCACAGTCAGGGCAATGGACTCATTCGGCCGCTTCACCTTGGCAAAACCGGCCGAGACATAGCCCTGCCGGCCGGATTCGGTCATGATGTTATTTTTGAAGGAGGTGTTGTTGTATGCTGCGCCAGACACGGACTCATACTGCGAATCCTTCCGCTGCCGGTTCTTCAGCAGGCTGATCTGGCAGATGATCTCATCGTTGTCCCGCATGCCCCCTGGCGGGGTTACTCCCCGCTCATTCTTGTCTGACAAAATATAGACCAGATCAAACAAAGGAGACGCCGGATGACTCACCGGGATGGAAAGACCGTCCTCGGTCATTAAGAGCGGGGCCGTAAAGGTATAATCGGTCTGCTGCATCAGCTCAAGCTCCCGTAGGAAAGCAATGCCCGCAGCCCCGGTATATCCAAAGGCCTCGGCATCCTCCCGCTCGCTGACCAGTGTGAACAGGTCGGTCTGGACCGACTTGAAGGACTGGCCGAAGATCGTATTCGCCAGTATAGTTACCTCCGGCACGAACACGTTCAGAGGATCTCCTGCCTGTGTGATCACAGATAGATGAATCCGGTCGAAAGAAGAGTACAATCTGCCGTAATCTGCAATCCGCTGGCTGACCCGCCGCAGGGCCCGGTTAAGCTCCAGAAGCGGCTGCGGCTCCCGGTAGAAGGCGCGGTACAAGTCGGGACGCCAGGTTTTGGGCCCGGCTTCTTCAGGCACCGCATACCTGGGCTCCGGCACCCGGTAGCGGACTACGCGCGGATGCTCCTGTGCGGGCGGGAAAGGCCTTCCCTCTCCATAAGAAGGGGAAAAGGCGGCCGTTACCCCTGCCGCCGATCCCTCCTGTGAAGTCAGATGAAAGTACATCACCCCTGCACTGTTATCCCATTTCTTATCATGAATCCGAATGACCGGATCAATCGCCTCCGCGATTCTATCCCCGATGAACAGGTAGACCGCGGGATAATGAATGCTGCTCGGATCATCCTGCTTGCGGCTTAAGCCTTCCTCCGCCGCAGCGTAATCGGCTGCATACTGCTCTAATAGTTGTCTCATAAGCTATTTCAACCTTCTGCGGATATCGTTCAGCTTCGTTGTCATCTGCTTGTAGAACTGGTAAGCTTCCTCCCCATTGGCAAGCTCCACCCGCTCGTACTCCAGCTGGTCTCTAGCTTCCAGGAAAGCCTCATACAGCTCTTCCAGCTTCGACAGGAGCGGAGTGATGTCCTCGGAAGCGGTCATCTCCGCATCGCGGCGATCCGCTTTGCGCATCAGGGTGCTGCGGCTCTTCTCGTCTAGAGCGCGGAAGCTGCCATACACTTCAAACTCCGCGAAGTTCCGGCTCTTCATCAGATTCGCAAACGGTTCCCAGGCTTCCTCCTCCGGATCACGGTCGTATACGTAGAGCGCACCCTTCTTCGTAATCGTTCCGGTGTACAACGCCTCAATGAACTGATCCAGCCATTTTTCCTCATCCTGATGTTGTCCAAGCAGAGCCTCCAGGGAAGCAGCCTGCTCCTGAATCACCCGGTACTTCTCCAGCTCTTCACGGACACGGGCTAGCAGTTCAGGGGAACGGATCAGGTTCTCCTTGGCCATATCTTCATTAATGCTGCCGAAAATATCCTTGCTGCCTTCCCGCTCTAATCCTTGGGAGAGCAGCCTTCTAAGCTCAGAAAGAGCGCGCTTGACCTCTCCCAGATTCGGTTTGTTTGAAGACACCTGCATATCATAAGGCCGGAGCGTTTCGGCCAGGTTAAACGGCCGGGTCAAGACAACCTCATACCGGTTGCTTGTATTCTGGTCGATGTTCTTCTCGGTAATTACCTTCAGCTCAATGGCCTTGTCGAACTCGGCACGCACCCGGGCATTGTAAGCCTGAACACGGGCATTCGAGTATACATCGCCCCACGACTTCTCAGGAATCGGGGAAGGCAGATACGTCCAGTTGTTCTTGTCCGTCTGCACCAGGTGGCGCCCAATGCCTTCCTTATCCAAAATTGTGCGCTCATAACTCTCTTCATACACCTTCAGCGGGGTATAGACGAAGAGCGGTACCCCGTTCTTCGTATTCAGCCAGAAAATCCGGTTCTTCACTTCACTTTCTTTGACCGTAAAGTGAGACTTGCCCACCGCGTTGTTCTGATAGTTCTTGATCCCCTTGAGGATGCTTGGCGCCTGAACCGGCACCGACACAAAGCCCCAGGACGGGAAGTACAGATTGCCTGAGCTGTTGCTTAAATGGAATACCGGAACAGCCTCATCATCCAGCTTGCTGGCGATGTTGCGTTCTACGAATTTCTCGATCGACTCATCCTTGCCATATTTCATCAGAAGGAAGTCCTCCATCGACTGGGTGATCAGATCACCGAACTTGTCGGTAAGGAATTCGGAGATGGAGCTGACAATGTCAATCTCCTGCTCCTTGATCCACTGGTTGGAATGATCCAGCAGCTCCTGAGCGAAGTCGCGGATCAGATCATCCACATCCTTGGAATCCATCAAGTTGCCAACCACTTTGGAAATGTCAGGCACACTGACAATATTCCAGTAGTACGTTTTGTTCCCTTTGTGATCCTCCTGCTCTTCTCCATTGAGGAGGATGTCCCCGTTTTTGGCAAAAATCGAGTTCAGCGCGTTCAAAATTTCCGTAAATACGTTGTAAATCCGGTTATTTTCCTTGTTCAACAGGTCATACAGGTCCTCGTAAAATTCAATCATCTGCTCTGTGCGTTCCACATCGGCATGCAGCCAGTACTCATTAATCTTCGCTTCAATATAAGCGTTCTTCTTCTTGTCCTTGGACACGAAGGCGCTCTTGGCATCGCCCAGCTTCTCTTCCGACTGCTCCCTTGCCGCCTCAATGTCCCGCGGGATGCGCGTCAGGTTCTCCCGCAGCGTCTCAATATAGGACAGCAGCATCTTCAGCAGACTGAAGCCCTTCTCCGTATAGATCAGACGGGAGACATAGAACGGTCCCTGCTCTGGATGAAGGAACAGGCGGCGGATCTGATCCGAGAACTGTGAGACTATTTCGCCCGGAAGCTGCTTTTTCGCCTTGATGTACTCTTCGCGGGCGCGGGCCAGGAAGTTCTGCTCCAGCTCCGTATCCATATTCACAACCTGCTGCTTCACCACGTTGGTATAGCTGAGGCGCTCGGAGTTCTGATAGCCCGGAAGCGGCTCGGGAACGCGGGACTCGAATGTTTTGACCATCGTATCGAGGTCAATACCGAGCTTGCGTGCGAACTTCTCCACATCGTCCTGATTCGGCGCTTTGTGGAACATTTTCTCCATTTTGCCGAACAGGCGGAAAGCCAGATAAGTGGTCATTTCCTCAATCGGCAGCACCGCTGAGGAGGCCCCGATAATGTTGTACTCATAGTTCGCCGGGTATACCTTGTTCATCTGGGCGATATTCGTACGGATGTTGCTGATATAGTCATGAATGGCAAATTCCTCGCCAGACTGCTTCTCCTCGCTCGCCATAAAGTTCGTTATATTCTCTGCCGTGACGTTCATGCAGTAATCATAAGCGTTCTCCAGCAGCTTGCCTTCGGTATTGGTCGCCGAAATCAAATGACACAGGTTGAACGGCGGAAGCGGGGAATTAACGGTCAAAATGTTTCCATACTGCTGGCGGAACCGCTCGCCCCGGCTGTCCACGTTCATCCAGTAGTCAAGCTCTTTGAGGGCAGCGTAACCGTTCTTTTTGATATATTCACGGGTATGTTCACTTAGCGCCTTGCTGGCAAGGTTGATGTCCGGTGTGAAAAGATACCCCAATGTATTCACGCGGTCGATGCCGGCTGAGCCATGGTCTCTCTCGATAATCCCCCGTACAATATACGCAATATCCAGGAACGTACCGCTGCCTGTACCGCCGGAAAGTCCGGTGAGCAGGAACACCATCAGCTTCTTGTTAGTACCTACGGAGAGCGTCTTGATCTTCTTGTCGATCGCCTGAACGACCTGGTTGATCTTGGTGAACAGCAGCAGTCTCCCTGCTTGACGCACCCCAGCAGCTCCATTCATGCCATCGGTAATACTCAGCTCGGGCGACAGCCATTCCGTAATGTAAGGTTCCAAAATGCTGCGGTTCTGCAGCAGGCCGCCGATTTCAGCGTTCGACAGAAGCACGAACTCATTGATTGGATCGAGGCCGATGCCTTTGTAGCGTTTGCCCCGGTCCTGCTCGTTCGTCTCAAAAGCCAGAAATTCCACATTGTTCGGCTTCTCTTGACGCTTCTTGGAGATCGGGTCCTCAGGCAGCTTGAATCTGCGGTTAATCTGGTATTTCAGACGCAGCAGGGCGTCGATCCCGGTACCGCCAAGGCCGATGATCAGAATCGGATTGTCGATGGTGTCTACACGAATCTTCTCACTGACGATACCTCCGCCGAGCGAAACGTCCAGCTGCTGAATATGTTCTCTTACTATCGGTTTCATAAGTTGACCCCCTAAAGTGGCCGGAGCAAACAAATCATCTCTTTCTGTTTGCTCCGAATAATTGAATTCATTAGTTCGATTTATGGTGAGTGCGATATAGGCACGTGTTGATGAGTAAATTACGTTTCTAGTGAAAACAGGTTGCAAGCGGCCACCCTTCGTTGGTTCAGAGGCCGCTCCGCGGATGGATCATTCTTAAGCCTGCCTAATGATCTCATTGCGAATGCTCAGCCTTATACGTTCCGAGGGCTGTGCGATGAGCATCCATCTTCGGTTCGAAGGCCGCTCCGCGGATGGATCATTCTTACGATCGCTGTTGTCAGCAGATTTCTTTGATTGTCCACTTAGAGTGGAAATCCGCTGACAAAGGCGACCGCTGGCGCTTCTTCAGAACGATTCCATCCTCTCCGCTGGGCTAGTGCGATATTGTTACATGCTCAGGGGGGAAATCTCCGTCGCATGCGGGGCTTCCCTAGGAGTTACGGGTGCTCTGGCTGTAATCCATCCACTAGCCTCGTTACCCCTGTCAGGGGCTACCGTCGCCAAGAATCTCACGGATTGTTGGCCTTGTCGCCTACGGCAGGAGCCATCATCAACAAGAATCATCCACAAGAACACTCCCTTTGCTAACCCCAGCGATTTCGTTACCAAATTCCAAGACACAGCTCCCGACCACTCATGAGTCTAGACAGTAGCTGTGCTACCCGAACCTAAAACGGACTAAAGGTAGAGCCAAGAAACTTTAATTAAAGTAACAATAAGTACACTTCTTAGTGTGCAGGAGAGATAAATTCATGCCACAACCATCTTTCAAAAATGGCAAGTCAGGCCAAGCAAATTGCCCGTTTTTACAGAAACTCTACCTTCCAAAAAGATGTTCAAAGTTTTGATCCCATAGTTATAACGATCAAAACGCCACTTTTGATACATTTACCCCAAACAAACCGCTTGTTAAATTTGGGAAGCTGCCTTCCGTGCTTGAGCCCAGCGGAGCAGCCGGAATCGTTCTGGAGAAGCGCAGCGTTCGCCTTTGTCTTCTGATTTCATCCTCTACTATCTAATCAAGGAAATCAGAAGACAACAGCGATCGGAAGAACGATCCGGCAGCGCAGCGGCCTCCAGAGCACCCAGGCAGGCATCCCAATTTACCAAACCTTACACCAGATATTCCAGCAGGATCGTCTGATCCACCCCGATCAGCGGGATTGTGAGGCGGTCGCCGCTCTTCAGCTCAAGCCCCTTGCTGGCATCGACGGCGCGGCCGGATTTCTCAATTGTATTCGGGCTGAGGTTCTTCAGCACGATCCGGTCGTTTTTGCCTGGCGTGAAGATGATCTTCTCCGTCTCCCGAAGCTCAGGAGCCAGCTGCAGCAGCTGATGAAGGTTGAACTTGCCTTTGAAGGCGGCCAGCTTCTTGTACTGCGGATAAGTCTTCTCCCCGGTATTCTCATCCCGGATCTCGATGACCATCTGGCCGACGAAGCCCTGGTTCGCCCGCTGCCACATGCGGAGCAGGAAGTAGGCCGCCGCCAGAAGGACTGCAAGACCCACAGCACCAAGGATCACATACAAGGTAGGAAAAGGTTTCTTGTCCTTATCCCCCGGGCTTGCCGTTGTTCCACTGCCCGCCGCTGCACTCTTGGTATTGATCTTGACAGCTGGGGTCTCGCGGTAGAAGCTCTTTTCTTCGGCGCGTACTTTAATCTCATAATTATGCTTATCCGGGATCTCGAAGGTGCCGCTGAAACGGTCCCCCGTATTACCCAGCTTGAGCTCCGAGGTCTGGCCGGTATCCAGGTCCTTCACGACCAGAACCGCATTCATATCCTTATACAAGCTGTTGTTCTGAACTTTATTCCCGGCACTGACCAGGTATGAATTAATATCAATCTTGTCGCCCTTGCTGTAGGTCTTGGATGAAACCGGGTCCATCGTCAGCTCCATGTCATAGTTGAAAACAAGGTTTATATCAATCTTGTCCTTGGCCACCCCTTTAACCTTCAGCTTCCAGTCACCTTGATCCGGTTTAAGAAGCTTGATCAGAGAGTAGGTTCTGGACTTCGATACCATAACGTTGCTTGACGGGATAGCCACTTCTTTGCCCGAAGGGTCATACAGCTTAGCTTCGACTGGCTTGGAGGACATAATCGATATATTCGCCTCAAGCACATTCGCATTCGGCACGTTTACCGTGACATCCTGATAGCTGCCGTTCGCCGTAATTGACTGAATAGGAACGATCTTCAGCTTCAGGTGGCTGGCAAAAATCTCACTCAGAATCTGCGGCAGATCATCCGCGGTATCGGTCACAAAGGACTTGCCCCCGGTCTTCTGAGCAATCGCTCCAAGGCTGGCTTTGTTCAGCTTGCCGTCCGCGTTAAGTCCAATCGTATAGACCGGAACTCCGTCTTTCTTCGCCTCATCGAGCGCCTGATTCAGCTCTTTGTCCGACTGTTCCTGGGTTCTGCCGGAGGTTTTATTGAAATCGTTATTGCCGTCGGCAAGAAGGACGATCATCGGCTCGTGGGACGGGTCCGCCCCGTCCTGAAGCACCTTGACCGCCTCCTTCACCCCCACCGCAATATCGGTGTAGGCCCCACGGTCCAGCCCGTCAATGAAATGCTTCAGGTCCTCCTTGTCTCCCGGGGACTTGATCTCAAGCAGCGCCTTCTCGCGCTGAATGCGGTCGGTGTAGGCGACCACGCCTACTTTGTCCCCTTTTGCGGAGAGCATATCTATGAACATTTTCATGGCTTCATTGCTGATTTTGTTGCGGTCGCTCTTGTTCATCGAGTTGCTGTCATCCACAACCAGTACGGCATCGATATGTGAGGATTGCTGGGCTGCTTCCACCACTGGAAGCCCGCTTGCCAAAGGAACGAGCAGGGACAGGGCAAGCAGCAGCGCTAAAGTTAGTTTTTTCTTTGGAACCATACGGGTACTCCTTCGCTTGAAATCGGAATAATACTACTCTATGGAACAGGTCTTAAGATATTATTAAGAAGATATTAAGATAGCGTTAAAATGACGGAAACCTATTATAATACGACATAACACTTACTATTTCTACCATTACTATGCCTTTATGATATAATTAAACACCGCAAAGTTCAAACCATTATGTCTCTTCGTGCGGCTTTTCGCCGGGGATCTGAACTTATTTGAAGTAGGAAGAGAAGCCTTTTATAATGACGGGAAACACCTCTTATCCATAGAAAGGATTCGGTAATATGATTGCATACGGATGTTTGGGAATTTTGTTTCTTTTTGTAGTGATCCGGATAATCCTCTACTATACTCACCGCAAGCGTCCCTTTCCTCGCGAGGAAATTGACCGTCAGGTGCTGGCCCTCATTAACGACAGGCAGGAGCGCTCATGATGAAGAAAATTCCTGTCCAGATCACTCCGCTCAAGCGCACCAGATATGCCTTTCAACGGCTGAGGGTATGCCGGAGCTGTCATAATTTCACGGTTCTCTGGGAAAAAGAGTGCATGCACTGCGGCAAATCAGCCTTCATCCCTGTAGAACATATGGCGGTTCGCCTCACCAAGCGCTCAATGCAGACGGAGCGGCTGGTCGCCCTGTTCCTGACCCTGGCTGGCGTGCTGTTCAGCTCGACCTTCCAGGAAATTGCAATCTGTCTTGGGGGCGGGCTGGCCCTAACCGTGCTGCTCTGGATCGTACAGCGGCAGATGGTGCAGACGGAATCCCCACGCAAGCTCTCCAAATGGTTCAATCAGGAGCAGGACCGGCTGATTCAGGGGCTCCGGCTTAATATCGAAGCAGCTGTCGGTATCCGTCCAGACAATGAGCGGCTTGCTTACGAGATGCTTCGGGAGATCGGGACGCTGGTTGACAGTGACCGCAACCGCCTTCAGCAGCTCTCTCTGCTGCGCTCATTCATCCTAAGACGGGATATGGACCTGCAGCTTGAATCGCTGCTGCTGTTCCACTTTGACGAAGGGCTTGCGGAGTACATCGGCGAAATTGCCAAGATCAAGCCTGAGCTGATTAAGGAACGGACGCTGCTGTATGTGCTGGACCATGAAGCGGAGTTCCTGAGCATGCCTGGCGGCAAGGAGATCCTGGCTGCCACAGTAGGCGCCATTGTCCGGATGAAGCGGTATGTGACGCTGTATCCAGAGTTCATCCGCAGGTATGCACGGCTGCTGCCCAAAGACCGTTTTCTGCGCCTGTTCCGGATCGTTACAACAGATCCGCACCTGCAGTTCAGCAATCTGGCTGTGGAGGTTGCCGAGATTTATAACAGCAAGTACCAATGGGACCCTGATTTTCAAAATACAGATAAGAAACTTGGACATAACGTATGAGACTATTTCTACTGACGATCAAAAATGCGCTAACCCTGCGTAATCTGATGATTTCATTGTGCAGTGTGATGCTGGCGCTAATTGCGGTTAAGGGCTACTATATCAATCGGAAAATGGCCTGGATTGCGGAAGCTGATCGCTACTACAAGAGCAAGAACCTGGTGGCTGCCGAGGAGTGGTACCAGAAAGCCGCAAATAACCGCTGGATTGAATACAAGGAAGGTGAAATCCGTACCCGGCTGGCCGAATTGGCGCCGATCACAGAAATCAAGTCAAGACTGGCCTCTCTGGATGGAGCGGCTGTCTCGGCTGATCCTGATTCCGATGAGGATTACACAAGAGTCATCCAGGCTTATTCGGACCTGTCTGTCCTGCGTAATAAGTATATGAAGACAGGGAGCCAATATAGTCGTTATTACAAGCAAATCTCGCTTTCCTATCAAGTCACAGACCATTTTGCGGCTAAGCTCAAGGAGTTCGAGCAGCGCTTCACCCGGCAGATGGACAACAATTTGGAGCAGCGATCCTATGCCAATGAGTCGTTCCGCGAGCTGCTGGTGCAGCTGCCAGCCGGATACTACGGCAGCGAGGCCAAACGGACGGCCAGCCTGTCCGCCAAGTTCAAGAAATATGACAGCCGGAAGCTGTCCCAGCTCTCCGGGCAGGGCATGTTCACCAATATGTTAAGTGAAGCCCTCTCCCTTCACAGCCGGTATCAGCAGCTGAATTTAAAAGCTCCTTGGATTAAGAAAACCGCAGAGCTGCTGGCGGATCAAATGCTGCGGGCCGATCTGAAGACCGGGAACTATACAGCGTTTGCTCAGCATGGACGGGACTTCGTGAATTTCGTGGAGTCCGCGAAGGTGAAGTCGCCGCTGACCGGCTATATCTCTACGCAGTACAGCCGTCTGATCAAAAAGGCAAAGGCGATGGTCGCGCGGGGGGAGTTCCAAGAGGCAATCGCTATTTATGAGGCGGTGTCCACATACAAGAACACCTCGGAGGAGATCTCCGCAGCCAAGCTGGCCTGGACCAAGGCGGAGCCCCTCCGGCTCCTGCAGGCGGCGGACAGCAGCCGGAACTATGCTAATGTGATTGGCGGAAGCGGTAATTACGGGGCACAGGTGTACGCGGCTGGATCAGACGAGACGGGCCGGATCTACTATGCAGCCATGGATGCCTCGGGCCAGACCCGGATGGTATCCAGCAGTGAGCTTGTGCAGGGCAGAAAGATCAAAGGCCTTTCCTTCGAAAAACAGCTGAGCACCAGCACCATGCCGGTAATTCTGGTAGAAGGCGAATCCTCAACACGCCTGGCCTACTACACAGCCTTCGGTGTGGAAGGGGGCCAGAGAATCAGCAGGCTGTTTGAGTTCGAAGCAGATGGATACCAGGTCATGAAGGACGGGACCTTGCTGGTGAACAACCCGGAAGGAAATGGAGCGGGGGGAACCGCGGTGTATGCCTGGACGGGCAGCGCCTACCAGTACCGGGAACCTGTGAAACCGGAATCTGAATATCAAGATATACGGATCGAAGATCTGCTTCAGCACCCCGGTGAAAAAGTGAAGTTCACATGCAGCATTGTCAGCATTACGGACAACGGTCCGCTAGCTGTACTCGGAGACAGCTATGTCCTGCTGAAATCAAACAGTCTGATGAGTGTCGGAGACACTACTGTATCAGGAACCCTGGCCGCCCAGAATGAGGATGTCACCTTGGGTGGGCAGACGCTCTCGCTGCCGGTGTTTGAGGTGGCTGCGGTGGAGTAAGAATACGCCGGAACTATAATTAAGATTAAAAAAGCCCTCATAGACGGATGTGAGTCCGTGTATGAGGGCTTACTTACTTGCTTGGCCCATAACCTGAAATGTCCTTGCGACTTTTCAAACAATTAGGCTGCAAAACAGTCCCGCCCTGTCTATACTAAGTTGAACTTAAAAATTATCAATAGGCAGGAGTGTGAAATGATTCTGGAGATGGGACATTCTATTGGTCAGCTTTAATTTTCTCCGGTGTATCCACCCACACCGTTTTCTCCTGGAATGGGGTGCGCTTGCCTGTAAGATCAGATACGTCCGGCTCGCCGAGATAAATGAAGCCAAGGACTTTATCCTGCGGACGAAGCCCGAAGTGCTCGTTCATCTTCGTATGATAGCACGGGTCCCCGGTTCTCCAGACAGCGCCAAGGCCCAAGCTGTGAATCTCCAGCAGCATGTTCTGGATCGCGGCGAAGACGGCCCCGTATTCCTCAATCTCAACTACGCCTTTCTTGTCACTTGGCGTCACGGCCACGGTGATGATCACCGGCGAGCGAAACGGTCTGCTCTGAGCGGTCTCCACCGCCTTGTGGGCTTCCTCCGAGTTCGGGTCCTCATATTTCTCAAGCGCAATGTCCGCCATGGCGTTCCCGATAAGCTGCCGCCCTTCCCCTCTATGTACGAAGAATTTCCACGGCTCGGTCAATCTGTGGTTGGGTGCCCACGTACCCGCCTCAAGAATACGCTCAATCGTTTCTACGGGGATGTCGTCCTGTTTAACTTTCCCGATACTTCTTCTATTTCTAATCGCTTCAGATACATTCATGCTTGTTAACCTCCCATCAAATTTAAAATCCCTAAGGTCATCCATGAACCCTTCCTTAACTTCATACGTATAAGGGTAGAGGATTTATTCCGCATACTATCTTATTGTAGCAAAAAGTTCCACCCGTTTCATACCAGAGCAAGCCGCATCTATTTTTTATTCTATATAGAAGGGAACTCGTCCACTCCATGAACAAATGGCTAAAGACCATTCTTTTTCTTCTTGGTTCGGCATTCCTCACCCGTCTTATTCCGTTCTCTTCCTGGTTCAGAACAGTGGACACCATGGTGCATGAGCTGGGGCATGCCATTGTCACCCTCCTGGTATCCGGCCGAGTGATGCGGATTGAGCTCAATGCGGATCACAGCGGTGTTACGTATTCCCTGCTGTCCACCGGCTGGAGCTCCATTCTGGTCTCGCTGGCAGGCTACACCTTAGCCGCCCTGTTCGCCCTGCTGCTCTTCCTCGGTTATCAGCGGAGAAGGCAGGCGGCCGGGCTAATCGGCCTCATGGGAATCGCCCTGCTGATGATGGTGTTTTTTGTGCATAGGGGATTCGGTGTCTGGTGGCTTGGTTTATTTCTCTTGATCAGTGGGATCATCTATTTCCTGGGTCCGGCTGTTCGAAATTTCTATTACCTGCTGCTGGCTTTCCTGTGTCTGGAGGAGTCTGTTATGGGGCCCCTCACACTGGTTCTTGCTGCGATCCGCAGTCCCGGAGAGGCAGGCGACGCCGCCAATCTGGCACGAATGACCCCGCTGCCCGCCGTGCTTTGGGCTATTCTGTTCCTGATATTCTCCCTGTGGTGCGCCAGCATGTCGCTCCGGCTGTTCTGGAGCAGGCGTCCGGCCCAGCAAGGAACGGGCAGTTCTACAGCATACGAAAGAGCATGAAGAGAAGTCTCTTTATGCTCTTTTTACGTTTTACACAGAACAAATGTTATACATACATTCCGTTAATAAAACAACACTAGAATAAACGTAAATACGTCGAAAATAGTCGATGAAACAGGAATGGAAGGAGTCTTTTACATATGTCATCGAAAAAATGGTTCGCTGCTGCTCTAGCCGCCCTTTCGGTCGGAAGCTTTCCCCTGCTCTCCTCGGGAGCTCATGCCGCAGAATTAGAGTATACGGTGAACGGCCAAAGCACAAAAGTAAGCGTCTATGAGGATTGGGACAACATCAGTGGAGCCCTTTCCCTGACCGCCAAGCCCAAACTGACTGGCAAATATACACTGAATCAGCCAGACCTCGCCAAGGGCATCAAGTTTGGCATCGGCTCCTCCCTTGCCCATCTTCCGGGGGACCCGGTTAATGTGTTCTACACAACCGCCGACCGCGGTCCTAACGGAGAGGTGGACGTCAAAGGCACAACGCGCCGGACGTTCCCGCTGCCTAATTACACACCAACCATCTACAAAATCCAGCTGGACCAAGATCAAATCAAGGTGCTCGAGACCATCCCACTCAAAATCAACGGTAAAGACCCGGTCACAGGCACAAGCCAAATTACCGGGCTGCCTAACCTGAAGTCACGGGATGAAGTGCCTTATGATCAGGCCGCTGAGAACGTTATCACTTATGATCCTTACGGTCTGGATGTGGAGGGCCTCGCCTACAATCCCAAGGATGATACGTTCTGGATCTCGGATGAATACGGTCCATACCTTGTCCAAGTGAAGCGCGATGGTACTCTCGTGCAGCGTCTCGCTCCCAAAGGAATCAGCGCTGAGCTGAACACACCGGAGCTTCCACTGAAGGACGTGCTGCCAGCTTCCTACCTGAACCGCCGCCAGAACCGCGGAGCTGAAGCCGTAGGGGTTACACCGGACGGCAAGTGGCTGTACATGGCTATGCAGAGCCCGCTCCGCCTTCCCGATAAGAGTGTGGACAATTCGCGCACCCTGCGGATTCTAAAGCTGGACCTGGCCACACTCCAGCCTGTGGCGGAATACGCTTATATTGCAGACGATGCGAAGCAGTTCAAGGATCTGAAGCAGGGAGATATCGTCATCTCCGACCTGAACGTGATCAACGAGAATACCCTGCTGATTGACGAGCGGGACAAGAACGCAGGCGACAAGTCCCAGCTGAAGAAAATTTATCAGATCGATCTGTCCAAAGCGACCAATATCCTGGGGCAGTATGACGATACAAGCAAAGCAGGCAAAACACTGGAACAGCTCACACCTGCCGAGCTGATCAAAGCTGGCGTTACTCCGGTTAGCAAGAAGACGATTCTGAATGCGGTAGACTTCAAATATCCGAACGAGAAAATTGAAGGGATCTCCCTTGTCGGCGGCAACAAGCTGGTCATTGTTAATGACAATGACTTTGGTGTGGACAAGCCGGACTCCAAGGAGAATGGAACCGACCTGTGGATCTTTGAGCTTCCTTACACGCTGAAGTAAAATAGCTCGGATCACCTTACTAACAACCAGACTTACTAAAAAGGGGCCTGCCCTCCTCATCCGTTCAAGAGGGCAGGCCCATTCTCTGTTCGATGCGGGGAGGTTGGATGAGGAAACCCGAGGGACTCTTTAGCACACGCCGCTCAGAAGGCTGCTCCCTCTCCCTATTCAAAAGCGATCAAATCTCACGAGGATACTTCATTCCCAATTCAATGCAAAGACCCTTCAGCACCACGGTTAGGCGGATGCTGAAGGGTCTTTCCTGTATGAGCTTTCCTGTATGGCTCTCCTGTATGTGCATTACTGTATGAGCTTTACCAATCGTTACCGAAGAAGCGAACATTCCTGGATTGGCTGTATGTGCATTACTGTATGAACTTTACTCTATGTGCATTACTAAATGCCATCAGAGTGTATAAGCATATGCCGCGGTCTGTCTTCTCCTTACCATGCCTGGTGGCAGTCCGCGGCACTCTTTTTTCCGGTGTTCAATGGCCCGTTTCCTGGTGTTCTGACTGCTCATTGCTCTAGGCTCTAGGGTTTCAAGTTCTAGGGATTTCAAGCCCTCGGGTCCAAGCTCTAATGCTCGGCTCCTTCTGCCCGTATTTTGGCACCTCAGTCGTATGTCCATTTCCGGTCAACCGTGTTACGGTCTCGCAGCAACCTGTGCTCCCACTTCCGCCAGCAAGTCAGAGGTAAGCACATGAAGTGCCTTTAGATCCAGAGCATCATTGTAGATAGAGGTAATACGGTCGCGGTAGTCCTTAACCGTCTCCAGAAGAGCGATCGCTTCCTTCATGGAGCGGGTGTAGCGGTCTTTGATCGCCGCGATTTCATCCGCGTACTTCTCATCCGTTCCCTCCGCAATCGCAAGCTTATAGACGTCGAGGATCGTATCGCCTTGCCGGGATGGAAAGTGCTCATGAGGGGCGGTACTGTCGAATATGGCCAGGCTGAGCTGAGGGAAGATCAGCATATCCAGGCTGTTCGGGTCGAAGCCGCAGTGGTAGATTTCCGTGTCGATGCCCCGGTTTTTAGCCTCAGCGGCGATTTTTTTGAAGAGTGTCGATTTGCCTGAGCCTGGGCGTCCTTTTACAAAGATCCGGCTGTTCAGATCCTGGGTCAAATTCAGGACAAAATCCATCGCTCCCTGCCAGGTAGCTGCTCCGAGGAAACGGTGAATTTCTCTGCCGCTGCCTGCGGCTCCTTCTGCCGAAGCCAGATGCTGCTGGACAAAATCCTCCGCCAACTGATCCGCTTTAGCCCGGTCCAGGTGATCAATATAAAATTTCTCCCACTCATCATGAATCCGGAGCGTCCGGTTAAAGGTATCATACGCTTCCTCGTAAGTCAGAGCGATCTGCTTATCCAGTTCGGCCACTTCCTCCGCGAATGGCTCTAGAGCTTCGGCATCCAGCAGCTTCTCCATGTCAATATAGCGGATTTCAGCTCCTTCAAGCACCGCGTCCGCGCTCCAGGCATTGCCGTCTACTACGCCAATCCGCTGCTCCTCCAGAATGATCCCTTCGAGCAGCCTGCTGTCCAACGGCTGGTGAATATAGTGCAGGGTCAGATTTCTGCTGCTCCAGGCCGCAGCCAGTTCTTGAAGCACCCGTGCATTTCCCGCCCCGGTGCGGCCGCCAAGTACATAGATCGTCTGGAGGCCCTCCAGCACCGATTCAAACAACGTATATAATCCAGCAGCTGTATTGCCGCGCGCAAAATAATGCTTTTCCTTGTCCGCCATGTAGACCAACACACTCCTTTTCGTATAAAAAGAAAATGCTTACACTATAGGCTATGCGCGGCAGCCAGTCTGTGTGTATGCCTATTTTGGAGCGTCATAAAAATTTATAATTTGCAATCACAAACTTGCCCCCTGCCTCACTTCTCTAAGAACAAAAAACACCCCTCAAAGCCAAGGGCTTCTTTGGAGCACAGCTACTGTTAAGTTTAAATTGGGAATCTCCCTAACAGCCAGGAAACCTATTAAATTTCACTCTTCAGTGCAAAAATCTATGGCTTTTTACTGATTTTGTACTCCTGCAAAATATTACAGATTCTAACCAGGATATTCAGCCCCTTATCCGTATCGGTGGGTTCATTGGGCAGACCGAGTCCCCAAGTCTTATATTCACCTTGTTCCGTACGGACAAATCCGGATGCATATGTGTCGTCACCCTTAATCTGATCTAAGGCAAGTCCGTCTACATAGAACGCTGCTGTTGAAATTTCTTCAGCTCCAATGAAGAAAACAGGGTATTTTATATGTTTCAAAAACTCTTTATTCATAGGCTGTGCTGCCTCATCGAAATACTCCTTGGAAATGATGAGACCATCAAACGTTCTGCTGTTCTTTTGATTCAGGTCGTTAAATCCAACGTTCACATAGCTTACACGTGGTATGGCCGGATATTTGCTGTTACCTAAGACTGCTACCGTCAAAGCGATAGTAGGTCCGCTGGGGGTAGAATGTTCCAGATTGGGTTCTTTGTTATGGGTGCAGCTCACCAGGGCAAAAGAGAATAATAATAAGAACAAACAGAAAGTTTTATACATAGAGATATTCCTCCTGTATTCGGAGACCCTTTTCGATGTAGTACATACAAAACCTGTCTTAGACTACTATAAAAAGAACAAGGATTAGAACAGATAGAATTACAAAAGGTCTCTTGGCTTGCCTTTTCTGTGCTACCCAGGTTCCATAAGAAGAGACAACAGCGATGCTTGAGAAAAACAAAAGAAATAATACTCCCTCTTGTGAAAATAAAAAGGAGAGATTCTCAGTCTTAAAGAACCCCGCAATCAAAGGTACAATATAAACGGGGATGATTCCAACCAACACAAAAGCTAAAGTTTGCAGCCAAAAATAGTACTTGTTTATTGAACGTAATATGATTACACATATAAGGTAAAGGAATATACCTACTGTGAAGAATGCAGGGGCAGTCCAGATCATTAATCGCCCCATATCTCTCGTAGTTTCACAATATTGGATCGTGGATCGTCTACACTTAGTTGGACAGAAAAAATAAGGGCTTGTAGAATAAACCTATCATGCTAAGGAGCGGATCTCTACAATGCCAAAACAACAACGACGAACCTTCACCTCTGAATTTAAAAAGAA
>NZ_BOSF01000005.1:0-526554 GCF_018403205.1 Paenibacillus sp. J22TS3 | reverse complement strand
GGAACTATACGACTACGTCAACTGGTTTAACAAGCATCGAATTCATGGATCTCTGGGATACATGACGCCTGTTCAGTATCGTCAAGCAGCCCTTAAAAAAGCTGTCTGATTTAATGTTGACAATTCAGGTACAAGGTGGAAAGTGCAAGGTGCTAGGTGCAGGTGTAAGGTTCAGTCCCCCTCTCGGCGGCGTTAGCCGGGAAGCCCGGAACAGGGCTTCTCTACGGCGACCGGGTAGGGGGATTTTTTTGTAACTTCAGATCAGCTGTAATTCGCTACCAAGGGCTTAAATGTTAAGTTATACGATTTGGCCAGAAGAGCCGTATTTAACTCATTTTCAGGAGTTAGATACGGCTCTCTTCGTGCTGGATAACATCGGCTGGATGATGAAGCGGATGGAGAAGCAGTTCGGGAAGCTTATCCAGGGCTTGTTCCCGGATTAAAGCATCTCCGTAGTTCCACTCTCTGGCGTTGAGCAGGTAGACACGACCGCTCTTCACAGCAGGCAGATCCCGCCAGAGGGGATCATTCACCAAGTCATGTGCAGCTTCGAGAGAGACCGGGTTGTCTGATAACAGTAAAAAGATCCGGTCACCGGCATATTGCGCCAGCTCCTCTTTGAGGATTTCCAGGTACGCCTCCCCGGACTCAATGACTTCTCGAATTAGCGGTGTAGGCTGAAATCCCAACGGGTGGTAGAGAATGGTGGGGAACCCGATTGACCCCATAACATAGAGCCGGCGGCCATGCTCGTAAATAAAGACGGACGCGGTCTCCCCGGTCCTGACTTCGGAAGCAAGTTCCTTCCACATCCCGGCGGTTCTTGTGTGAAATGCCTCAAGCCAATGCTCAGCCGCCTGCCTGCGGCCGAGCCAATGCCCCAGAGTAAGCAGCCGATGATCCAGGGGAGCGAACGAATTGTAGGTTACCGTGGGAGCTATCTTTGAAATTCTCTGGTAGACTTCCTCGTCCGAATTAGCAAATATAATGAGATCCGGTTCCATTTCCGCCAGCTTATCGCAATTAATTGGGTAACCCATATCCAGTGCTGTGAACCCCCGGTCTTTAACTAACGACTCGGCAATAAAACGGTGTCCCGCACCAATAGCTTGGACGCCTAAGACCAGCAGATCCCCGAATGTCTCACTATAGAAAATAACCCGTTCAGGCTTATCTGGGACGAGGACTTCATGTCCTGTCCAATCCCTGACAGGGGGGCGCTTTTGCATTGATTTGGCATATTGTCTCGGGGTGGTGCCGGTGGTGCGGCGGAAGCGCCGGTTGAAATAAAATTCATCTTCAAATCCTACGCGCTGAGCGATTTTTCGCAATGGCTCATCGGAGCGGCGCAGCCAGTCTTTTGATCGATTTATGCGGATATCATTTAAGAAATCGAGCGGTTTTTTACCCGTCAATTTATGAAAGATCGGCGTGTACTGCCATAGGGGAACCCCAGCCATTTCGGCTAGACCTCTAACTGTAATTTTGTGCATATAATGCTGTTGTAAATACTGAATCGTACTCTCAACCGAGCGGGCGGATGCGGATATGAGCCCGGTACACATATTATGCTCGAACAATATGCCGAGAAGCTCCTGGAATCTCAGATGCTGCCGGAAATATTCATTATCTGATAAAGGGTCCCTATGGGTATTAAGCTCTTCAGCAAGCCTGATGAGCCGGGCAGGATGAGGGATCACAAGCTCGTGACCCCCGTTAATAATGTCAGCATTATACGTCTCTGGTGACTCCCCGACTTTAACGGCATTGAAAGTAATCTGGCAATATTTGAGCGGAGTGCCTGCCGAATTGTCGATCTGGAATGCGGTCCCTGGGGGAAGAAGATAGCATGTGCCAATTGAAAAATTGTAATGCTGCTGATGGATGTTTAGGGCCCCGTGCCCATCCACAAACAAAATGAGGGTATGCGGTCCTGCCATACACTCTCCTGAGCTCCACCCCGGAGGCTGATTAATAACGAAGACATCGGCAAATTGAAACAGCAGGGAACGGAGAGAGACCGTATTTGTTGGATGTTGCTTCATAGGTGCACCTCTATAATTGATGATTGAGAATCGTTATCATTTACAATTATTCTATAAGAAACAAAGAAGCTTTTCAATAAGAATTGCAAAGCTTCTTTTGTATGCCACAGGAACGTGATTTTTTATTTTGTAATGATTTTCGGAAGCTGTTCCAGTAAATATTCTCTTGTGTATGCATCACTGCTGGCTTTATTAATATCAAGGAAATACACATGCCCTTGCTGGACAGCAGGAAGGTTTAGCCAGATACTGCTCTTCAATAAGTTCGCCGTAGACTGCTGGGGCTCTTGACCGATTGGATTCAGAATAAAGATGCGTTCACCGGCATACTTGGGCAGAACCTCGAGCGAAATTTGTTCGAAGCCTTTATTGGCATTAAGCACTTCCTGGATTGTGTCTACAGGCTTGAAGCCTTTGGGGTCATACAACACTTGGGAAAGTCCGGTCCCAGCCATGACAAAAAGCTTATCCCCAGGATAATACGTAAAGACAGAAGCGGTTTCACCCGGTTTTAGCACATTCTTGTGGAGCTTCTCCCACATGGCGTCATTTTTGGCTTTATACTGGGCGAGCCACTCTTTGGCTTGCTGCTGTCTGCCGAGAATATCTCCAAGCAGCGTTATGCGCTCTTCTAATGGAGCAAACGTATTAAACGTTACCGTTGGTGCAATCTTGGCCAGTTGACTGTACTCTTTCTCATCCGTATTGGCGGTTAGAATAATATCCGGATTAAGTTCAAGCGTCTTCTCCAGGTTAATGGGATATGTCATTTGTTCTATATGTTTCAATTGGTTCTCAAAGATGAATCCTTTGATAAAACCGCCCCCGACAGCATCCACTTTAAGAGCTAACAGATCACCGAACGTTTCCCCGATAAAAATGACACGCTGAGGTGAAACAGGGATCTCCACTTCATGGCCTATATAATCCTTATATTTGCGGGTTACAGCCCCCGCTTGGGAATCTTGGTTAACAGCTTTGGATTCAGAGGCAGCCGATTGGGCAGAGGTTTCATTGCTTTGGTTACTATCCATTCCTTGGCCGGTTGAACTTTGACCACAGGCCGTCAACATGGAGATAAGCAAGACCATAATTATGATCGAAAATATGGGGTGTTTTACTTTGTTCATCTGTAATTCTTCCTCCTGGATAATTTATCGATGATAATCATTATCATTTAGAGGTGATAATAATAGATTTAGTCCTATAACTCAATGGACAAAAACAAAACGCAGATTTTACTTTGTACAAAAAAACTACCCGTTTGACCAGTTTTCATCGATAGATCCCTGCATGCTTGCGAATCTGAACGGGCAAAAAATCCGAAACCAACAGCGATGGGAAGCAACCGAATCCCGTTGTTCACTAAACCTTCAAAGGAAATGGGGGTTAATAGCTCTTTCGAGTCATTTTTTACCAAAGATCAGGACAGTATGATCAATGATATAGACATTATCCAATATTTGTTGATAGCAAGATCGCTGAATTTTATGCCAAGGAGGGATGTAATGCTTAAAAACCACCTGAAGCTATTATGGATGTTGGGGATGTTTCTCCTCATATTGCTGGGCGTATGGGTACCGTCTATGATTGCCTCAGCGGCTCATGATCACAGCCATCATGGTTCAGGCACAGATACAAGTTCAGGTCCCAGTACTCTTAGCACCCAGGGTCAAATGAACCCGGAGACAGCGGGTACAGACAATGGGCGGCTTGAGACTTATAAGAGCCATCCAGATCAGGCGGAGGCCTATCCTGCCGAGGTGAGCACGGGTATTTATATTTTCTCGGTGCTTTTTACATTAGGGGTCACCTTGTTTGTTATTGCGAGAATCGGTAGATATGGAAATGCTCTGCCCCAGATGTCCGGCATGATGGCGGCGATGGCAATTGCGATGATGGCCGGACTAGTGGTAGGCACTGTGGCAGGAGTTATGCTGGAGACCATATTTGCTTCCACTTGGATTGGTGTGGCATTCGGGCTGTTAACCGGTTATGCAGCTGGCAGGAGGATGAGCATGTTGGCTGTGCTCGACGGCATGCTGTCCGGCATTATGGGGGGCATGATGGGAGCGATGCTTGGTGTCATGGTCATTCAGGATCATCCAGTGCTTACAGTCCTGTTCATGGATGTGCTGCTTATCTTAATTGTGATGGCTCTGAGTTCTCTTTGGAAACTCAGACCTTCTTGCTGTACTGAACCAGACAACACTGAAGAGGAACTTGGCATAACAACAGGCTGATGTCCTACATGTCTTATGGCAGCACAGGTGAAGATTGCGAATAAGGAGGCCGTGATGGAAGACAAAATCGTGATAAATATTACGGGGATGACCTGCGCAGCATGCTCGGGCCGTGTTGAGAAAGGGTTAAGCCGGCTTCAGGGGGTCTGCTCAGCCCAGGTGAACTTGGCCACGGAGAGCGCACTTGTGGTATATGAGCCGAATGAGATAAGTGCCGAAGCCATCCTGCAAAAGGTGGATTCCATAGGGTACAAGGCCGCTATAAAAGATACATCCGAGCCTGCAGACAATGACCAGAGGGAGTCCCGTGTGAAGAAAAACGAGCTGATTCTGGCTGCCCTCTGTTCCATCCCTCTGGTCTGGGCCATGGGGGATCATTTCGAGTGGTTATCCTTCCTGTGGGTTCCCGAGATATTGTTAAATCCGTGGGTGCAGCTTGCGCTGGCTACTCCTGTGCAGTTCCTTGTCGGAAAATCCTTCTATACCGGAGCGCTGCATGCTCTCCGGAACAATGCCCCCAATATGGACGTGCTGGTTGCCCTGGGGACTTCAGCCGCTTATTTCTACAGCATTTATCTGGCTGTCCAGTGGAGCGTGCTTCCCCAAGAGGGGAAGATCATGCTTTATTTTGAGACAAGCGCACTTCTGATCACTTTCGTTAAGCTGGGCAAATGGCTGGAGTGGTTAAGCAAAGGAAAAACTGGCTCAAGCCTTGAGAAGTTAAAGCAGATGCAGGCCAGATCAGCGATCCGGATTGAAGGGGAACGGGCTGTTGAGGTTCCGATTGATCAGGTGATGGTCGGAGACCGTATACAGGTTAAGCCCGGGCAGTGTATCCCAATGGATGGCGATATCCTGGACGGTGAGGGATATGTGAACGAGGCAGCCTTTACAGGGGAGAGCATGCCGGTATTCAAGAGACCTGGTGATTCTTTAATCGGAGGGACGATGAACCAGAATGGGGCGATAACCCTCGTTGTTACACGAACCTCAAACACCTCGCTGCTCTCCCAGATGGTCAAGCTGGTAGAGGATGCCCAGCTGTCCAAGCCGCCAATACAGCGGATAGCCGACTCGATCTCCGAATATTTTGTGCAAATTGTGGTCTTCATTGCGGTGATGACCTTTATCATCTGGTTTGTCTGGTTGTCACCCCGCGACTTCGCAAGTGCCTTGGAGACGGCCATCTCGGTACTCGTTATCGCCTGTCCCTGTGCTCTTGGCTTGGCAACGCCCACCTCCATTATGGTCGGCTCGGGCAGGTCGGCAGAGCATGGCATTTTGTTTAAACATGGGGAGTATCTTGAGGCCCTGCACAAATGCGGCACGATTGTTTTTGACAAAACAGGAACCTTAACTGAAGGGAAACCAACCCTTATTCATTATGAAATTGTGAAAGGAACAGAACGTCCTGATTCCGAGCTTCTGTTGAAATATGCCGCAAGCGTGGAGCAGTACTCCGAACATCCGCTTGGGCGTTCCATTGTGGCCGCAGCTGAAGAAAGGAAGATCATACTGGGCCGGGTGTCGGGCTTTCAGTCCGTACCGGGCAGCGGAGTACAGGCGTTCGTGGATGGGCAGCGGGTCCTCATCGGTTCCACTTCGTTCCTGGAACAGAGTGGCATCCCGGTTTTAAGATATACGAATCACGCTGAGAAATATGAGCTCGAAGGCAAAAGCGTGGTATGGGCTGCTGTTGGCCTTCATTTGATCGCTATGCTTGTCATCGCCGACCCGCTGAAAGAGGAAACAGCGGCGGTAGTGGATCGGCTGAAGAAGATGAATAAACGGCTTGTCATGCTGACAGGAGACAATGAGCGTACGGCGTTAGCTGTTGCCAAGCAGGCGGGGATTGCTGAGGTGATTGCCGGAGTTCTGCCGGATGGGAAAGCCAGGGCGGTCCAGAGTCTGAGGAAGAAGTCCAAAACTAAAGTGGCCATGGTGGGAGATGGCGTGAATGATGCTCCCGCCCTGGCTGAAGCAGATTTCGGGATCGCTCTTCACAGTGGTACGGATATTGCGATCGAAGCCGCAGACATTGTAATTATGCATGACAGCCTGCACCGCATACCGGATGCGATCCTAATCAGCAGATGGACGATGGACAATATCAAGCAGAATATGTCCTGGTCACTCGTATACAACGGGATAGGCATACCTATTGCGATGAGCGGAATGCTGATGCCCTGGGTTGCGGGTGCCGCCATGGCACTTAGCTCGGTTGCGGTGATCACGAATGCGCTCCGGCTGAGACGAATCAGCTTCACTGCAAAATAGAGGAGGAGAACAGCCCGATGGATATGAAACAAATGGCGGAGTATGACTCTATATTTTTAGCGATTTTCTTTGTGGTTATGGTCGGCCTGTGTGCAGGCGTATGGTTTGCATTCAAGGTGAACCGGAAAAAGGATGCGGATGAGTAAAAAAGGCCGACACCCGGAGTACCAATCGACTTACTGAGAGGGGGGATCTTCGTGCATACCCGAGTGCTCGTTGTGGATGATCATATATTTGCTCAGGAGGCGGTTTGTGATATTTTATCAGGCTGCCATGGATTTGAGGTGATCGGCGTCGTTAGCAGCGGTCAGGAAGCGATTGATTTCACCGAAATGATGATGCCGGATCTGATCCTGATGGACATCCAGATGCCGGGACTGGACGGACTGGAAGCCACACAGCGCATCAAGCTGAGATTTCCATATGTAAAGATCGTGATGATGACAGTTTCCGATGATGTGGTAAATCTGTTGGAAGCGCTCAAAAGAGGAGCCCAGGGATATCTGCTGAAAAATCTCGCTCCCTCTGCGTGGATTCAATATCTTCAGTCTATCGTCAGTGAGGAGGTCCCGCTCAGCAGGGAGCTGGCCTTTCAAATTTTGAAGGATGTCTCCCTGTCCTCCCGCAGAGATGCCGGCGATCAGCTTACCCTGAGAGAGAAGGAAATACTCAACGGAGTAGCGGCAGGCCTTACGAACAAAGAGATTGCCGAGGAATTGAATATTTCGGAACATACCGTGAAGAACCATCTTAAGAACATTTTGCAGAAGCTGCAGGTTCAAAACAGAGTCCAATTGACCCGTTATGCGCTTGAGCAAGGTCTTGTAAAGGGGAATAACTTCCTTGATAACGATTAGATTTCGTCGGAACAAGAGGATGATCCGGTACGGCAGGCCGTTGAAATATTTCAAAGTTAGCAGAGATTGCAAAGATAACAGAGTTCGCAGCTTCTTGCTGCTCGTATTTCTGCTGTCTGCTGGAGTGGTGGCCCCTGTGTATTCTTTCAATTACGCATCTGCTGCTCCTGCTGAATCTTCCAGCCCGATTCCGCTGCAGAAGATCATTGACGGAACCGCACCGGGTGAGGAGGCCGTTCTCCCTGAGGGGGTTTATGAAGGGCCGGTAGTGATCAAGAAGAAACTGAAATTACGTGGTGAAGGAGAAGTAACTTTGGTCAACCGTACCCCCTCTCCGGCAGTAGAAATACAGGATGAGGGGGTGGAGGTCTACGGAATAAGGATTGATCAGCTGGAAGCCGGTGAATCCGCCGCAGTTAAGGTAGTTGGCGATGATGTGAGGTTGGAGCGGCTTACTATAAACACCCGTGGCTACGGGATTATGCTGCGTGACTCTGACAACGGGATAATCCGGCAAAATGAGATCACTTGGATAGGCAGCGTCGATACGCCAAGCGATAACAAAGGAAACGGGATTGATCTATACAATTCGCACAGGAACCGGATTGAAGAGAACCAAGTTACCCGGGTACGGGATGGGATTTACATTGAGAACAGCAAGATGACACAGATCACCGGAAATGTTGTATCACAGTCCCGTTATGGTATTCACTGCATGTATGCGGACGGGGCCCTAATCCGTGGTAATCAGGGGGAGTACAATTATACCGGCGCCATGATTATGGGGGTTAACGATTCACGCGTCATCGGTAACACCTTCCGGCTGCAAAGCTCCAATGTGAATGCGCAGGGGATTTTATTATATGATGTGCACCGTTCAGTAGTAACCGGGAATCAGGCTGAGGGCAACCGGGTAGGGATCTATGTTGATCTGTCCACGGATAATCAGATTGATAGAAACTATCTTCAGCGTAACTTCCTTGGACTGCAGCTGAATAAGTCGAAGAATAACCGGTTCCAAGGCAACAGCTTCATCGCGAACGTGCTGGATGCCGTCGCAACTGGCAGCGAAAACAACAGAATGAACGGGAACTATTGGGATTCGTTCAAGGGACTTGATCCTGACAAGGACGGGACAAGCGATGTCCCTTATGCCATTAATCCGTTCTATCAGCAGCTGATCGGAAGCAACTCGGCTTACCAGTTATTTTTTCAGTCGCCGGGGATGGTCTTCCTCAGCGATTTACATATGAACGATACACAGTCGTGGCTGACCGATCAAGGGCCCAGGATGAAGCCTCCTGGAAGTGTCCGTGAGGGTGCGATGAATTATCAGGGGGCTGTTCTTGCAGCAGGAATCGTTATGATGCTTGGAGCAATTTATACTATAAAGTTGGGGGTCAAACGACATGAATAAAAAATTATGGAGCTCGGTATTTCTACCGCTGCTGCTCCTCGGAATGATATGTATTTCAGCCTGCGGGAAGACGTATGAGGCGCTCCCTATTGATGAGAAGGTGGATATTTGCGCAATCTGCAATATGCAGGTGAAGGATGATGCTTTTGCCACACAGCTTACTACGAAAGACGGGAAAACCTACAAATTTGATGATATCGGATGTATGCACAAATGGAAGGAGCAGAATGGCACCTCGAACATCGGTATGGATTTCGTGCGCGATTACAATGACAAAGCCTGGATCGAGTACAGTAAAGCCTACTATGTATATGATTCCTCGATCCGCACGCCGATGGCCTATGGGATACTCAGCTTTAAGGACAAAACTTCAGCAGAGGCTTTTGTCGCTGAACAGGGGATAGGGAAAGTCCTCACTGCTGAAGAGCTTAATCAGCACAATTGGAAGCAGAGCAAGGCTATGGACAATATGGATCATATGAAGGAACACACCGCTGAAGAAGGGGATAACAAGCAGCACTCTGATATGAAAGACAGCGGCGGCGGCCATAAGTAGCCCGGGGGTGGACCATGAATGATACGTTGCAGGTCGCGCTGCGGGAGATTAAGACAGGATTCCGAAACCCATGGGCGTACTCTTTTCTCCTCTTATTTACGATATTCAGCATCAGCCTGTTGATGATTCACTCCCAGAGCTTTATGGAAGGGTATACAGGAGCCACAGGCTCCATGTTAAACCTCATTCTGTATCTGCTGCCCTTGATGACCTTGTTTCTGGGTTCCTTTTCCCTTACTTCCGAGAAGGAAGATGGCAATTGGCAGCTGTTATCAACCTACCCATTAAGCACGCTGTCATTCATTACCGGAAAATATATCGGTTTGGCCGCGATGCTGCTCGCCATTGTCTGTTTTGGTTATGGCGTTATGGGTGTGGTTGGCGTGATTACCGGCCATTCTTTTGGCCTGCTCACTTATTATTTGTTTGTCGTGTTCTCTATTGGACTGGTACTCCTATTTCTCGCTGTAGCGATGGTGGTTGGTTCGTGCTGCAGCAACCGTTGGCAGGCATTGACTGTTTCGGTGTCCCTCTGGTTCTTTGCGGTGATCGGCTGGAATACCCTTTTGATCGGTTTTCTGGGCTGGCTGCCCTACTTGTGGATCAAACCTGTGTTAGTGGCAATGACCCTATTGAACCCTGCTGAACTGGTCCGTCTCTTTGTCATTGTTAAGCTTGGCGGGGGCTCTGTATTAGGGCCAACGTATTACAGGTGGGTGGACTGGATTGAGCAGCCGGGAGGCAGCTACATATTTACCGGAGTATGTCTGGTCTGGCTCCTTGTATCGATCGGCCTTGTGTATTGGATTTGGGAGAGGGGGCGTACCCGTGGATAATATTGCGGCGGAAGTATCGGGTGTCTCTAAGGTAATTGGAAAGCGGCCATTGGTTCAGAATATTACGTTCCAATTGAGGAAAGGTCATGTGGTTGCCCTATGTGGTGGCAATGGAGCGGGTAAAAGCACAGTGCTGAGAATGCTGGCTGGAGTTACGCAGCCAACAATGGGTGAGATCACCGTCCATCATGTACATTGGAGGAAGGACCGAAAGCGATATGCCCGGCATATCGGTTATATGCCGGATGATTACCAGTTTAATCAGAGTCTGACAGCAGGTGAGGTGATGTCCTTCTGGGCTGAGCTGCGGCAGGTGCCGCAGGCTAGAGTCACTGAGGTGCTTAAGCTGGTCGGACTCGCAGATAAGCGCAGCCTGCTTGTGAATACGTTCTCCAAAGGTATGAAGCAGCGTGTTTTGTTTGCCCAGGCTATCCTGGCCAAACCGCCTTTATTGATTATGGATGAACCGACAAACGGATTAGACCCCTATTGGATGAGAGAGCTTACCACGCTTCTGCATGATCTTAAGCAGGAGGGGCACACGGTGCTCTTCTCCACACATCAGCTTGATCTTGCGGCGGATGCGGCGGATGACATCATTTTTATGAATGGGGGCGGGATCGTGGGGCAAGGAACGACCGCCAGCATTAAGGAGAAGTATGGCTCTGTTCAAGATGCCTTCAACTCTAGTCTGGGATTGTAGGGTGGAGGGGAGTTGAAGTTGAATATGTATCGTTCCGGGTTCACTGCCCGTCGTGTTTTAACTCTGGTGATTGGGTTGACCGCTCTCATAGGTGTCTTGTATTCAGTCAGCAACTTTCTGAACAAAGCTGGATCGGAGCAAGCCAAGGTTAGACTCGGACTTGGGGAGAAGGCTCCTGATTTCGAGGCTGTGAATTCTCTGGGGAACAAGGTACGGCTCTCGGATTCAGAAGGTCAAGTGGTATTGTTAAATATATGGGCTTCCTGGTGCAAGCCATGTGTGAAAGAAATGCCGCTGATTCAGCAGGTTATTGGCAAAGACAAGAATAAGACCGAAGCCTGGTTCATAAATGCCGGGGAAGCCAAGGGAACAGTAACCCAGTTCCTTAAGAGCCATGAGTTTCACTTTCCGGTCATTATTGATGTAACTGGAAGGATAAGCAGTTTGTATAAGGCGCACAGTCTGCCGGTGACTTATATTATCGACAGGTCCGGGAGGCTCAGCCGGATTATCCCAGGAGAGATTGAGGATGCCGCCCGTCTGCAAGCATGGCTGGATGAGGCGGGCAGCAGAAGCACTCGTCCCTGATGAACTGGTCGAATGCGTATATAGGTGCTGGTCTAAGGGGCCGGCTTAAAGGCAAGTAATCTTACAGCAGAGTGTGCCGCTTCAGAGCAAAAAAAGTAAGCAAAGCGTCAGTCCAGGGAGCATCCTTGGGCTGACGCTTTATTATTGTAGGCACAAAATCTTATGCTTTTTTTAAATTTTATTTCAAAATTATATAATAATTATTGAAATATTATTTCAGAAGTTGTAAACTGATTCTACAAAGAGAAAGCGCTTTTATCACGGTGATTGGAGGAGGAGCTTCTTGATCGAAAATTTGACGACTGAAGGCAGAAACTTGCTCACACAGGATTTGGATCAACTGAGCACACGGTCGGTATTAAAGCTAATGCAGGAGGAGGATGCCAAGGTATCACTGGCTGTTAGGGAGAAGCTGGGGGAAATTGAGCGTGTAACACAAACCGTGATCAAGAGTTTCCAGGCGGGGGGACGGCTAATTTATATTGGCGCTGGAACCAGTGGCCGGATGGGCATCCTTGATGCGGTTGAATGTGTCCCGACTTTTGGAACTGATCCTGAGATGGTACAGGGAATCATTGCCGGTGGCGAGACTGCGATCTACAGGGCAGTTGAGGGCGCGGAAGATTCACCTGAGTTGGGAAGGGCGGATCTAGAGAAGGTCGGGCTGACTAAGGAAGATACTGTACTTGGTATTGCGGCGAGTGGAAGAACTCCATATGTGATTGGTGCGCTCAAGTATGCGAATCAGGTCGGGGCATCAACCGCCAGCTTATCCTGCAATGCCAACGCTGAGATTAGCCGCTACGCTAAGTACCCGATTGAAATTGTCACGGGAGCGGAAATTCTAACCGGTTCAACCCGGTTAAAGGCGGGCACAGCGCAAAAGATGGTACTGAATATGATCTCCACGGCTGCGATGATCGGGATGGGCAAGGTGTACAGCAACTATATGGTGGATGTGCAGCCCACCAACGAAAAGCTGATGAGGAGAGCCAAAACGATGATTAGCCAGATTACCGGCTGCAATGAGGAGACAGCGGCTGAATATTATGAGCGCAGCAGGCATCAGGTCAAGCTGGCTATATTCATGCTTCTGACCGGGCTGGACTATGAGGAAGCGAAGGGGAAATTAACGGAATCTCAAGGCTTTATCCGCAGGGCAATCGAGCATAAGAAGGAGCTGTAGTCATGGGGAAAGAGAAAGAGCTGGCCTTAAATATTCTGGAAGCCGTAGGGGGCATCGGGAATGTAGAGCGGGTGACCCATTGCATGACAAGGGTGCGCATTACTTTAAGACAAGATGAGCTTGCTGACGTGGAGAAGCTGAAGAAGGTCCAGGGTGTGATTGGCGTTATTGAGGAATCCACCCTGCAAGTGATTGTTGGGCCGGGGATTGTTGAGAAAGTTGCTGGTGAGATTGCGGTGATTAGCGGGGTTGAACTGGGTGAACCGATTCCTCTCAGAAGCGATAATGCGATACAAGAGCCGAAGTTGTCCAGTAAAGAGGAGGTTTCCCGGATAGCTGATGAGAACAAAAAGAAATATTCCAAACGGAATGACACGCCGGTCAAGAACTTCCTGAAATCCATTTCCAATATATTTATTCCTTTAGCGCCTGCTTTTGTGGCAGCAGGTCTGTTAGCAGGAATTACGGCAGTTATCTCCAATCTGATTACGGCGCATTATCTCAGCGGCGAAAGCTGGAGCCAATTCAATCTGATTCTAAATGTCATCAAGAACGGGATTTTCTCCTACATGGCCATATTTGTCGGCATCAATTCCGCCCGCGAGTTCGGCGCAAGTCCATCGCTAGGGGGATTGATTGGCGGGGCTACACTTCTTACGGGGATGAAGCCGGAGCTTCCGATCCGCAATCTGTTCACGGGGGAACCGCTCATTCCTGGACAGGGTGGTATAATAGGCGTAGTACTCGCTGTATGGATTCTAGCCTGGATTGAGAAAAGATTACACAAGGTTATTCCGAACTCCATTGATTTAATTGTTACTTCGTTCCTAAGCGTTATCATTACAGGTCTTATAACCATCTTCCTGATCATGCCGTTTGCTGGTTTTGTGGCGGGCAACCTGCTGATCGCCGTCAATTGGATTTTGTCGGTCGGGGGAGCCTTTGCCGGGTTCATTCTAGGCGGAATATGGCTGGTCATGGTCATGCTCGGGCTGCATCATATTATGACACCGATCCATATTGAGCTCATTAACCAGACTGGAATGACGGTACTGCTGCCGATTCTTGCCATGGCAGGGGCAGGCCAAGTAGGCGCGGCCCTGGCACTTTGGATTCGTTGTTACAAGAACAAACAACTTACGAATATCATCAAAGGCGCACTGCCTGTTGGGGTGTTAGGCATAGGGGAGCCGCTCATTTATGGAGTCACACTTCCGCTCGGCAAGCCTTTTGTCACAGCCTGTCTTGGCGGAGCCTTTGGAGGTGCGATGATCGGCTATTTCGGCAATGTGGGGGCGATTACCATCGGGGCAAGCGGGGTTGAGATGCTGCTCTTGATCGCTGACGGCAAATGGTGGGTTTATTTACTCGGACTCGTAACCGCTTACATCTTTGGCTTTTTGTGCACGTTTCTATTTGGTGTTCCAAAAGAAGCGAGACAGCCAAAGAGCGTATAGAGCTTTTGAATGTGGATTCATATCATGAAAGAGGTGTTTGACAGGTGGACGGAGTACTCGTGTCTTTAACGGAACAACCGGTAGAGACAACATTAGAATATCTCGGATATATGCACGAACACGGCTTTCGGTATATTTTCACATCACTTCATATGCCTGAAGAGAACCCGCTCGATTTGCTGGAGCCGCTTGGCCGGATTGGGAGCTTTGCAGGTGAGCACGGGATGATGTTCATGGCGGATGTCTCCCCGCGGGCCTTCGAGAATTTCTCTCTCGCGGAGCTGAAGTCAAGCGGAGTTACGGGTCTTCGCATTGATTATGGCATGGGAAGCCGTGAAATTGCCGAGCTGAGTCATGAGTGGCTGGTGGCGTTCAACGCCAGTACCATAGACCAGGAATTCCTGAGCGAGCTGAGGGAGCTAGGAGCGGACTTCTCGTCGCTTCAAGCGTGGCACAATTATTATCCAAGACCGGAGACGGGACTGGACTTTGACAGCTTCACCAATCGTAACGCCTGGCTGCAGGATCAAGGGCTTCAGGTTGCGGCTTTCATTCCCGGGGATGGGGAACTGCGGGGCCCTCTCCATGAAGGACTTCCCACACTGGAACAGCACCGGGGACAATCTCCTTTTGCGAGTTATCTGGAGCTCTATCAGAGCGGCAAGGTTGACCATATTCTCATCGGAGATTTATCTCTTAGTGATTCTACCATGCAGCAATTTATTGCCTGGAATGAGGGGGCGGTCCTGCTTAGAGTTCATGGGGCGAGACCGTCACATGTCTGGACGCAGGTGCATCACAATCGTCCCGACATAGCCAGAGATGTTATCCGCTCAGAGGATGCGCGCAGGAGCTATGGCGCCAGTATTAGTATTGAGCCAGAGAACTGTATGGAGCGGCCAACGGGGGCTCTTACGTTGGATAACGATAATTACAAGCGTTACAAAGGCGAGTTCCAGATTGTGCTTAACCCGCTCCCGGCGGACGAACGTGTGAATGTTATTGGTTATGTAGATGAGCGGGATGTCCCATTATTGCCTTTCCTGCAAAGAAGCGGACATCCATTTAAGTTCCTTGTCACAATGGACAAAGGCAGATAAGATAGGATTACTGATAAGGGAAACTCACCTTAATTCTGGATTAATATATGGAGGCGTTACTGTTGGGTGTTGGTCAAATTTTATCCCGAATTGAAAATGTGCTTCCTAAATTAACACAATCCGAGCAAAAGGTAGCCAGGTTCGTTCTCGCAGCTCCAGATGACGTGGTCTTTATGTCCGTTCAAGAGATGGCCCTGCAGTGCCAGTCGAGCAGCGCGTCTGTGGTGCGTTTCTGCCGCACTATCGGATTGAAGGGCTTCCCGGAGCTCAAGGTTGCGCTCTCCGCGGACCTGGCTCAGGAGCAGAAATCAGGCTACTATGACCTGAACAAGAACGAGAATACTACAGATTTAGTGGATAAAATACTGTCCAACGCGGTTCAGTCGCTGAAAGATACAGTCGGCCAATTGGATGTGAATGTTATTGAAGAGGTGGCCAGGGAGTTGTACAAGGCACCGGTAATCTTTGCTTTTGGTGTAGGAGCTTCCGCGCTGGTCGCCGAAGATATCTCACAGAAATGGCTGCGTCTGGGTAAAAATGTGTACTCATTCCGGGATGTGCATGTTCTGACCATGGCTATGTCCACCGCGCCCAAGGACAGTGTGTTTATTGGCGTTTCATATAGCGCGGCAACCCCGGAGGTTCTTCAACTTATGAAATTTGCCAGAAAGAACGAGCTGATTACGGTGAGCATCACCGGGTTTGGACGAAGCAGCCTGTCTGATATGAGTGATTTCAATTTGTTTACATCCCTCGCTCCCGAAGCAAAGGTCCGAAGCACCGCTACCAGTTCCCGGCACAGCCAGCTGTTTCTGATTGATGTGCTTTATTACGTGTATGCTTCGCTTGATGTTGATTCTTCAATGGAGAAGATCATGAAGACAAGAAAAGCGGTTCATGAGCTGAAGAATCTGGAAGGACAGGAGTCTCCGTGAAGCCATGAAGAGATGATCGTCATCCTTATTCATTTGGCGGGTTTAATTTACAATTAAAAGATAAATGCAACAGCCGTCTGGAATTTAGATCCAGGCGGCTTTGTTTTATTTCTATATTTTGATATCTTGCGGTCTTATTCCTGATTTCAACACATCAGCACACCGCCTGTGTTAAGGTAATCCTGAATTTGAGAAAAGAAGGGGCAGTGACATGCATACTGTAATCGAACCTAAAATATTGTATTTCGGTACATCTGTTGTATTAATTAGCTCGTTGAATGAGGATGGCACGGCAAATCTGGCACCGATGTCTTCGGCATGGTGGCTTAACCAGTCCTGTATGCTTGGCCTCAGCAGCAAATCCCAGACCGTTCAGAATATTATCCGGGAACAGGAATGTGTACTCAATCTCCCATCCGTTGATTTGATTCCCGCAATTGACCGGCTGACCTTACTAACTGGAAGGAATCCGGTCCCTGAATCCAAAGCAGGGCGGGGTTACCGCTTCGAGGCTGATAAATTCGGTGTATCCGGTCTGACCCCGCTGCCCGCTGAACTTGTCCGGGCACCGCGGGTGAAGGAATGTCCGGTCCATCTGGAGGCTAAACTGGTGAAAATACATTCTGTTGAGGAACCAAGCTCCCTTGTTGCTATCGAAATGCGGGTTCACAGGGTCCATGTTGAACAAAATCTTCTTATGGATGCTTCTCCTGGTTATATTGACCCGGCAAAATGGAAGCCAATGATCATGAACTTCTGTGAATATTTCGGACTTGGACCGCAGTTATCCCATTCCAAGTTGGCTCCCTTGTTTGGCCCCATCTCATCCACATAAACTGTATTAGTGAAGCTTGCATAAGCAGGTGGCCGCCAGCCGGAGCTCTTGCAAGCTTTATTGTTAACTTGGAGTTAACAATAGGAGACATGGAGGCACTAGATTAACATTTGTTTGACCCTGGTTTTATGTTCCCGGAACATGGATTGCCTAATATGAAGAAATGTCCAGGCGGAAAATTTGTCGAAGGACTAAATTAAGGCATCTAGTGAGAGAGGGAGAGAGCTTTGAACAACAGGAGTCTAAATTTACGCCAGTGGTTATCTGCTGTGATGATCAGCAGCATGGTGCTTGGGTCAGCGTTTCCTGCGGCAGGGGCGGCAGATGAGGCGAATTCCAATGTACCTTCAGTTACCGTCCCAGGCGCGCCGGTGGATGAATCGGCCGGCCCAGGAACAGGGGGAGACGTTCCTGCGAAAGGCAATTCAGAGCAAGCGGCAGAGCCGCTCGCAGCTCTAAAGATTGAGCATACGCCAGCCGTGACGGTTGAACAGCATGCCGATTATCTGATAAGCGCTGTTATTACAGGGGGAACAGAGCAGATAAATGCTGCTGTGTATTTCTCTGTAGACGGAAAGCCTGAGGAGTCTATTGCACTTACACGGACAGGAAGCGGCATCTACACGGCCAGCATTAGCCAAGATAAGTTAAACGGAACGACACTGACCTACCATATCGAAGCCAGTGATGAGCAGGCCAAGCCTGATCTGTCTCCTACATACACGGTAGCTATTCACGGGGCACCGAAGCTGCTCGCAGAGCAGGCCAAACTACCGTCTCTGCTGATCACGCAGATTGTTCCTGATACGAACAATGTGCCGGAAATCTTACCGGATGGGACTCCATCCAGCAGCTCGGTTGATGGCTATGAATCGATTGAAGTGTATAACAATACCACGGAGGAAGTAGATTTTAGTCAATATAGTTTCTACTACAAAAATGGTTCTAAACTATCCGAATGGCCGGTTAATCCGGGTACCACTGTCAAGATTCCGTCCCGCCAGGCAGTTGTTTTCTGGGTACAGAACGGTAGCAACCAAGGACTGAGTGCTAGCGACTTTAACACAAACTACAGCAATACGGATTACACCTCATCTTTGGAAGAAGGAAAAAATCTGTTCCGCCTGCAAGGCGGCAGCGGTATGGCGAATACAGGAACCCGTTCCTTAATCATACGCAATAAGCAAGGGGCAGATGTGGTCGAGGCGGAATATACAATCGCAGCCGGGAATTCAAAGGCCAATCATGGCATCCGCTTCGGTTATCCCGCGGATGGCAGCAATAAGATGATGATGGAGTCCCAGCCGGAGTCCCTGCCCGCTACTCCGGGCCAGCTGCTGGAATCCCAAATTCCAGCGCAGCCTTCTACTCCCGAGCAGCCTGGTACGGGTACAGTTCAGATTACCCATGTGCCTGCGGCCAATGCCGAGGGTCTGAAGGATCTGCCGGTAACCGCCCAGATCCTGAACCAGGCAGACCCGTCTGGCAGCGGACTAATGGCAGAGCTGTTGTATAAAACTCCTTCCCAGGCGAGGTATACAGTTATTCCATTCCCTCGCAAGGGTGGGGATGAATATTCAGCGGTAATTCCGGGGGCCGCACTTGCTGAATCCAAGCTGGACTATAAGATCCGTGTGAATTCAACCGAGAAGGCATATTCGGTGAGCGTAAATCTTCCTGGGTTTGACTCATCCAAAGCACCGGTTCTGCTCGTGACTAAGGTGGTACCTAACACCACCAATGTTCCGGGAACATCATCTGATGCTTATGAATTCATCGAGGTTTACAATAACACGGACCAGCCGATTGATTTTAATAACTATAAAATTTATTACCGTTATCCTGACTCCGGTGTACAGGCCGATGTGAAATGGCCGTCTAATAAAGAACAATTCGTAATTCCCGCCGGAAAATCGGTTGTATTCTGGATTAAAAATGGAACAAATGACAGCTACACAGCTGATGATTTCAACACTTTTTACAATACATCGCTTGTCCAGGACAGCAGTCTATTCACGATTAATAGTGCGGGAATGGCCAACAGCGGACGCCGTGCTATCGTAATTAAGACGAACACAGAGAAGGAAGTATCAGCCGCTTATTATGATGCGGATACGGTATATGAGGGCGGCTCCAAGGGAGACGAAACGAAGGAAAATACTGCGCTTTTGTACAAATATCCGGTCAGCGGCACCTCAATGATCAAAACGAGCTCTGGTCTGGTTAAAGCTGTTCCAGGCGTGGACCCTGACTCCGTACCGTCCAGTCCTGTGCATGTCGAGCCGGATCTAGTTGTACCCACCGTCAAAGATCTGACGGGTTTAACCTCGATTGATCAGTCTGGAGCTTTGGACCTCAAGGTGGATGCCAGGGATGACAAGCAGGTCATCTCCGTGAAAATCTACATTAAATCAGATAAACAACAGGATTACGTAGAACATAATTTGTCAGAGGACTACAGCGACCGCCTTTATCACTACAAGCTGTCCTCTGCGGATTTGATCGGGAGAAAAACTCTTACTTACTATTTTGCTGCTTCAGATGGAACCCATGTTACAGAGTCGGATATTAGAGAGGTATCCATCACAGGAGGGCCAAGTCAAGAACCTCTCCGCCTAAACTTCAAAGATGGGGACTTAGTCAAAGATACCCTCACGTTGAAAGGAACAGCGCATGGGACGGACCCGGGTACTCTTAAGCTAAGTATAGACGGCAATGAAGTCGCTCAGGGAACGTATACAGCACTTGAGCATAATGCGTATTTTGTCTTTGATGCCAAGAATGTCGATTACTATTTCAAAAACGCGGTGACGATGGGGGAGCCTGTTCCAGGTAAGGAAGAGGAGACGATCTTGTATACCTTCATGGACCCGATTCCGACGTATACAACCCTGTCTTATCCAATTGATTCAGACCGGCTGAAGCTTGGTACAGACAATGTCATCTATATCCGTGCGGGTTCGAAGTCATCTCCATTTGATCCTCGGCCAGAGGAGAATAAAGATGATTTTGAAATCAGAAATGTCCGTCTTCTGCTCGCCGACGGAACGGAGGTATGGGACCCTGCTTACAGCACACCAGACAAAGAAATTAAAATGGGCGACAGTGCCGGCAAGTCCGAATCGATTGGCTTCCGATTCAACCTGACAACCTCCATGCTGGAGTCCAAGGCATATCGCTGGGATACTAAGAACTTCGCGGACGGGTTACACCAGATAAAAGTTGAGAATCAAGGCAAGTCCATTGCAGCCAAGGTGACTGTTGACAATACGCCTCCATCCATTAAACCGAATCTGGAAGAGGGCAAGGAGTACCGGGGAGCCTTTACGATCAATGCCGAAATTAAAGATGCGTTTGCCGGTGTGGATCAAGTTGAAGTGAAGCTGGACGGTAAAGTTATCCAATTGCCATATGCTACAACCTCTGGGGCCATGAAGCCGGGAGCCCATGAATTATCTATAAAGGCTACTGACAAAATTGGCAACATCGCCGAGAAGAAGGTAACCTTCCAGGTTCCTAACGAGAACCCGTTAGCGCCTGAATTAGTGGCTCCTGCTCAAGGGCAGATCAGCTTGGGAACGAGTGCGAAGTTAACCGTCAAGGTGCAGGATCCGACAAACGATAAAATGAAGATCAGCTTCTATAAAGGGTTCAAGTATGACGCTAACCGCACTGAAGGATTTACGGGTTATAAGAATGCGTCCGTAACCGAGCCACCGAAAGACAAGATTCCAGCAGGAGAGCAGGCCATGACGGCCGAAGAATACGCTCAAATCAGCAAAGTGGACGGTAAGTATCTGATTAATGATTCTGATGAGCAATTTCCTTACCAGCGGTTTGAGGTTAAGCTTGATCCTTCGGTGAAGCCTAGCGATCAGGTAGAGATCGAATGGAAGGGCAAGTCGCTCGAAGGCCGGAAAGTGAGCTTGTATGCCTGGAGCAAATCTTCCGGCAAATGGGAGCAGCTTGATCATGTAATTGCCGGAACTGAGGATTTCCAGCTTAAAGCTACAGTTAACGCCGGCAAATATGCTGACGGGCAAGTCATTCAAGTGCTGGTGCAGGACGAGATCGCCTCCCCAGCCGCCGCTAAATCAGGGCCTATTTCCGAAGATCCGTATGATTTCTCGTTTGTATGGATGTCCGATACCCAATATTACTCCCAAAGCTTCCCTTACATTTATCAGAAGAATGTAAAGTGGATTGCGGACAATAAAGACAAGATTAATTTGAAATATGTGATCCATACAGGGGATATTGTTGATAAATCGTATCAGGAATATCAATGGCAGGAAGCCGACAAAGACATGAAAGTGCTTGAAGATGCCGGAATTTCTTATGGAGTCCTTGCGGGAAATCATGACGTGAACCATCAGGAGAACGACTATACGAAATACTGGGAGTATTTTGGCGATGCCCGTTTCAAGAATATGCCTACCTTCGCTGGTTCATACGAGAACAATCGGGGTCACTATGACCTTGTGTCTGCTGGAGGAAATGATTTTATTATTGTCTATATGGGTTGGGGACTTGGAGACAAGGAAATTGAATGGATGAATGAAGTCGTATCCAAGTATCCGGAACGGAAGGCCATTCTATGTCTGCATGAGTATATGCTGGTCTCGAACAACCGGGCGCCTATTGCGGATAAGATCTATGAGAAAGTGGTTATTCCGAATAAAAATGTGTTTGCCACGCTGTCCGGACATTATCATGATGCCCAGCTTAAAGTGGATGAGATTGATGACAACGGGGACAAAGTGCCCGACCGCAAAGTCTATCAAATGCTGGCCGATTACCAAGGCGCGCCAGAAGGCGGGCTTGGGTATATTCGCCTGATGCAGTTTGATATGAAGAATAACAAGCTTCACATTAAGACGTACTCTCCGTATCTGGATAAATATAATTTCTATGATCCGGCTGAGGATCCGAAGTATCAAGGCAAGGATGAATTCTCCCTGGACCTGGATCTTCAGCCGCGTACCAAACGCGTGGCTACCGATTATTTTGGGGTAAGAGTCTATACGGACCAGCTGATTGGAAGCAACCAGAATGTAGAGAGCGGCAATCAGACTTCGGTGATTTGGAACACTCTTAACCCGAATGGCTACTTGCAATGGTACGTAAAAGCGGAAGATGATCACACGGGTAGTACGCTGTCTGATATCTGGGGATTCTACAGCGGTACCGCGAATGATGGTGGAGGACAGCCGAGCAATCCTGGGAACAGCTCATCCGAAGGCAAGCCGCAGGTTCCGGTGCCCCCTGTAAAGCCTACCACGCCTGAAGCTAAGCCAGGTGTAATTGAGGTGGGGCCAGCAGCGGACGGGACTTACACCGTTACTAATGAAGCATTGAAGAAAGCCGCAGTGGAAGCAGCTGACGGGAAGGTTCAGATTCAGCTGAAAGGTACAGCCGGTGCACTTCAGAGTTCGAAATTGCAAGTGGATTCAGCGGCGATGCAGGATGTCAAGGACCGTAAGCTGACCATTGAGATCCTCTCACCTTCAGCCGTAGTAACACTGCCAAGCTCATCCTTGCCCGAGAGCATCGCAGGAGCCGATAAGCTGGTCGTAAACATTGACACTACCGTGAATCCAAGTATCAAGACTAGCCTGGAGCAGGCATCCGGCAGCCGTGGGGAGTTCACTTCTAACGGACTGGTCTTCACTCTGGGAATGACGCTGATCAAGGGACAGTCCGAGACCGTGCTCCGTGAAATGAGAGGACCGATTACGATCATACGGACGTTGACCGATGAACAGAAGAAACAGTTGAATCCAGATTATGCGGGTGTATACAAGTTGAATGCTGGAAAAGCCGAATATATCGGTGGTCAGTTTAACGGATCCACCGTAAGCTTCTCAACCGATCAACTTGCTGAATTTGTCATTATGGAATATCACAAGCAGTTCAAGGATTTGACCGGTGGCTGGGCAGATGGATTCATCACCAAACTGGCAGCCAAACATATCATTACCGGCATCGATGAAACACATTTCGGGCCTAATCAAGATATTACCCGTGCGGATTTTGCAATCCTGGCGGTACGATCATTAACGAAGGAAGCCTCCCAGGCCGGCACCACTTTTGCAGATGTATCCTCAAATGCGTACTACTCCGCATTTGTTGCCAAAGCAGCAGAGCTGGGAATTATGCAGGGCAGCGGCGGTAAGTTCCGCCCTGGTGACCGCATTACCCGTGAAGAAGCGGTAGTTGTCCTGGTCAAGCTGGCAGCGCAGATGAAGAAGACACCGGCGGCAGGAGTGAGCCCGGCAGCTTTTGCCGATGCAGCTGGGGTCTCCGGCTGGGCTGAAGCAGCCGTAGGCCAAGCCAAAGCGCTGGGCTTGATTAACGGCAAGGGTGGCAACCGCTTTGACCCGAAAGGTCAAGTAACCCGTGCAGAGCTGGCTAAAATGCTCTACAAATTGCTTGAACATCCGGTAATTACAAACTAATATCATAGAGTGCAAAAGAGACCCTGCGGGGTCTTTTTTGTTTGTATTTTATTGTGAAAAAACATTTTCTTAATGAATTCAGTGACCAAACTGATACCTGGGCGGTCTAATCCATATACAACATCACAGAATTGAGGGAGGAGGAAAGGATCGGTATGGATATTACCAAGGAAATCAAGCTGGCACAGCAAGGAGACCGGGATGCTTTCATCGGCCTTTTCCGGCAGATTGAGTCCGGGCTTTACGGTACCGCACGAGCCATGGTCAAGAAAGAAGAGGATATTGCGGATGCGCTCCAGGAGACAATCATGAAGGCTTATAAATCCTTGGATACACTACGTGAACCGGAATTCTTCCAGACTTGGGTTTACCGGATTCTTATTAACGAGTGCAGCAACATACTAAAGAAGAGAAGCCGCAGTGTAATTATGGATAAGCTGCCGGAGGCCACAGCTGCGCCTCATGCTTCAGATTCCGTTGAGATGCGGATGTTGGTCGATAAGCTGGAAGAGCAGCTGAGGATTGTAATTGTGCTGTATTATTTCCAGGACATGCCCCTGAAGCAGGTTGCGGTAACACTGCAAATTACAGAGGGTGCGGTCAAGACCAGGCTCTATCGAGCCAGAAAACTATTGATGGAAGAATTAACCTGCTCGGAGGAAGGGAGTATGAAATATGAATCACTTTGAGATAGATAAACAATTAAAAGCCGAGAAATACAATGAGCCGCCAATCTCCAGCTACGTGAGAGGAAGATTGGAGGATGCGTATGCGGCTCTGCCAGCGAAGATCACGGAGCCCACGGTAGAGACTAAGCGAGGATGGAAGAAGCGGAGAGTGTGGGTTCCGGCTGCCGCTGCGCTTCTGGGAATCAGCATATTTGGCTCTGGATTTGTCTCACCTGTTATGGCAGACTCGATCCGCCAGATTCCTGTGATCGGCAGCTTGTTCAGCTCGCTTGAAACCGATTGGGGCTTAAGGAATGCGGCACAAGAAGGCCTTACCCAAGCGGTGGACAGCCATGTCGCTTATCAGGATGTGAAGCTTCAGGTGTCGGAAACGGTGTACGATGGAAGACGTGCTGTTTATGCCCTTCATATCTCCGCCCCGAACTTGAAGGATGGGATGTATGATACAGGCAAGAAGAAGATTAAGCTGAGCGATGCTATTGAGGATATCCGTTTTAACGTAAAGGGCAAGGCTAACCAGAGCTCCGGTTCTCCGAGGGAAGACAGCTCCGGTCAGTATTGGGGAGGGGGCAAAACCCATCCCGACACCATTATTTATGAACAGACTATGAAAAGTTCTGCCACCGATGGTGAGGGTCTGTCTTTGGATACATTTACAGCCCAAGTGGAAGTGAAGCTCGCGGGGATGGATCATACTTTTGAACTAGATGTGCCATTCACCAAAACCACGGACAACATTGTTCATCTTCAGCCGAACGTGACTAAGACTGCGGGGGAGCTGGTTTTTAAGGTTAAGCAGATTGAAGTTACACCTGTTACAAGCACTTTGGTGTATTCACTGGAAAAGCTGGGTACAGCCTCGTTAACGGAGAAAATGGAGGACCAGCTAATCCACACCAACGTCGGTGTTTACGATGACCAGGGACATTTGCTTGACCGTCTAAGCGGCCAAGGAGAACTTAAGGGAAACCAATACGATAACATCGTTTATTATGCTACGGTGAGTCAGAATACGAAATATCTGCTCTTGAAGCCGTTCAATAATAAAGACGGAGAAATGCCGGGCGAAATCAATCAAGACCAATTGGTACAAGGTCTGGAAGTCCGGATTGACATTCCGGGCAGATGAGTGATCTCGATATCCGGTTTACAATCGGACCGTTCCCTGCCCTCATCATCTTATTCGGAGTTCTACTTGCTGTACTTTTATTGAAATACAGATTTTCTGCCGCTAATCTAAAGTCTTGGAGGCAGCTGTTGTTCTCTACCTGTCTAAGTTTGTATTTAACAGGCGCAGCTTATTTCGTATTCTTCCCAATCGATGTAAATATAGGGCGATACGCATCACTAAATCCTTGGTATAACTCTATAAATTGGATTCCTGTCCTGACCATCGATATCAAGTCCTTTGTTCTAAATATAATTCTCTTTATGCCTTTCGGGGTTCTGGCCCCGTTGGCCGCAGGGAGATTGGGAAGCTGGAGAGGTATGGTCAAGGCTTCCTTACTCCTAAGCTTGTCAATTGAAGTTATCCAGTTTATTGTTGGACAGACATTGGGAAGCTACAGAAGCACTGATATTAATGATCTTCTTGCGAATACCCTTGGAGGGGGAGCCGGATATATGGTGCTATTTCTTGTGGTCAAGAACACATCATTCGGAAGGCTGCTGTTTAGAGAGGACAGCAGTATGAATTCTAAGAAGGCCAATATACATTAAAAGGAGTGCCCCGTCTGCCAAGGTATCTTGGCTCGGTGGGGCACTCCTGTCTTTGTTTGGATTATTGACGGTGCAGGTTAGGGAAACCCATGGAGCTGTTCTGGTTATCCATGAAGTTAGATACAGGTTGGGACATGGAGTTGGCCATTTGCTGTGCCAAGTTGGAGACCTGCTGAAGCTGCTGCAATGCAGTCTGATGGCCGTGAAGGGCATTTTGTATCATTTGTGCCGCTTGATGCTCACGCTGAGCGATTTGCTCCAGCTGCATGGCGTTGTTCTGCTCCTGCTTGAGCAGTTGTTGATAGGCAAGGGAAGCTTGATGGGTTTGTTGGGTCAGTTGATGGATAATTTGGTTAATTTGCTGACTTTGGGAAAAGTGATTCATGTGTATAACCTCCTAATTTGTCCATATGGGTTGCCCTGACGTGTTATGGCTGAAAGCTGACAGGACTATGCAACCATTTGGCATCAGTTGAATTCGGCCAATTTATATTGCGTAATTGGTAAAAGTCTGGTATTCTCTCAATGACTTATTAAACGTGTTTAATAAGGTCGGGAATGAGGTGATTTCACATAAACCACAAACAAATCACTGCGCCTAAGGAACTGAGAACTGCCATTGTCCGCGGCATCCGGTCAGCTCTTCTAGAGCTGGGCAGCGCAACTAAGGCAGAACTCTGCCATTACTTGGGAATCAGCTTTCCTACGGCAAGTAAATTTCTGGCTCAACTGCAGAAGCGAGGGGAACTGATTGCTGTAGGATATGACGATTCCAGCGGAGGCCGAAGAGCCAAGCGATACGCCTATAATGCGGATTATATGCTGGGTCTTGCCATATTTATGGAGAAGACGGAGACCAATTATGTTATCTTCAATTGTCTGGGCGAGATTAAAGACGAAGGTACTACAGCAGGCGCTTTGGAGTCTGATGCTGAGCATTTAACTCAGCAAATTGCAGGGATGATAGCGAAACATCCCAAGATTAGTTCAATAGCGATTGGTGTACCGGGTGCGGTTAATAACGGCAGGATTATTTACATACCAGGTTACGAGCACTTTCGTGATCTTAATTTGAAGCTGCACCTTGAATCAAGGTTTGCCATCCCTGTTGTCGTCGAGAATGACATGAATGCGGCTGTACTTGGTTACAGCAGGGCCGGAGCTGCTGGAAATTCTTCACTGGTTTATATATGTTTTGGTCAAAATGGACCGGGTGCCGGCCTCCTCATCAATGGCGATGTGGTGCGGGGGAAGAGCTTCTTCACCGGGGAGGTTTCATTCCTTCCCCAATATGAACATCTTAACTTTGGGCAGGCATTAAGCAGACACGGGCGGGATAAGGCCAGTGGCCTGCTTACCGATGCCCAGGTTGACGCAATCAGCCGCTTGGTAGCTGCCTTCACCGCAATCATTAACCCGCACACGATCATATTCAGTCGTGATGAGGTAGAGGTATCCTCTTTGGAGCGGATCACGAACAGAAGTGCGGACTATATACCGGGTGAGCATTTGCCGAAGCTGAGCCTAGGCAATCTAAAGAAGGACTACTTGGATGGACTGCAGTATCTTGGACTCGAGCTTATGATTTCTGGAGCAGGAGAATCGCCGTTACTATAACATTGGGGGATAGCGCAAATGGCAACATTTTTTCTAATCATTATTTATTTGGCATTTATAAGTCTAGGCTTGCCGGATTCATTGCTCGGCTCGGCATGGCCGGTCATGCAGCCGGAATTCCATGCCCCGCTGAGTACAGCCGGCATGTTATTTATGATCGTCGCGGCGGGCACGATTGTATCCAGCTTGGCCAGCGGCAGGATGCTGAACCGGTTTGGGACCGGAAAAGTAACCCTGATCAGCTGTATAATGACCGCTGGGGCTCTGCTGGGTTATGCAGTGTCACCTTCATTAATTTGGCTGATCTTGTTCGCAATCCCGCTTGGTCTTGGGGCGGGATCTGTAGATGCGGGATTGAATCATTATGTGGCGGCGCATTACAAAGCTCATCACATGAGCTGGCTGCACTGTTTCTGGGGAGTTGGGGCTACACTTAGCCCCCTCATTATGGGGCACTTCATTTCGGGCGGGAACGCCTGGAGACAAGGTTACCTTACTGTAGCCGGAATTCAGTTTGGCCTGGTGGTTATTCTGTTCCTGACACTTCCTTTGTGGGATAAAGTGGCGAAGATCAGCCAGGGAAGCCAACAGGAGGAACCAGAAATCCTGGGTTCTGGTCATCTTGAGGAAGCGGCCCAATCAGCTAGACCCTTGAGGATCAAAGGGGTTAAGCTTGCCTTGTTCTCCTTCTTATTCTATTGCGGTGTGGAAGCAACGGTCGGATTGTGGGGAAGCAGCTTCCTTGTGAGCATGAAGGGGCTTCCAGCCGCAACTGCGGCTCAGTGGGTTTCGTTCTATTATGGCGGGATTACCGTTGGGAGATTTATTACCGGGTTTATCACATTTAAGCTCAGCAACCGGACGTTAATTCGGGGAGGGCAGCTGCTGGCCCTTGCAGGAGCCGTTCTGCTCGTTCTTCCTCTGCCAGCCGGTTTTTCTCTTGCGGGGCTGCTGATCACAGGCCTTGGCTTGGCGCCCATATATCCATGCATGCTGCATGAGACACCAGTGCGTTTCGGTAAGAAGCACGCTCAGACCATCATGGGCTATCAAATGGCTGTGGCCTACACGGGCAGCACGCTGATGCCGCCACTTCTTGGTTTCCTTGCTTCATCTATATCGATCAGTCTATTTCCATTCTATATTGCGGTTTCTGCCGCCGCCATGCTCCTGCTGTCCGAGAGGCTGAATCGTGTTCTGACAAGAAGAGCAGCGATTTCAAGTTCATCCATTGACATATCGTAAATTATCGATATAATAAACAGTATGAAACCCATTGAAGTATTTAAAGCATTGTCGAATGAGTCGAGAATACAGATTTTGCAATGGTTGAAAGAGCCAGACGTTTATTTTACACCTCATGAAGGGATTGATATGACCGAGACGGGGGTATGCGTAAGCCAAATTACCGATAAGTTGAATATGACCCAGTCCACGGCATCCCAGTATTTATCCATGCTGCAAAGAGCGGGGCTTATTACAACCAAGCGAATTGGCAAGTATACGTATTACCAGAGAAACGAGGAGGCTTTGCGGAGTCTGGCTCAATTCATTGAAACTGAAATGTAGTTTATGAAAGACTGAATTTCTGTTTAAGAATTCAGTTTTTCTTCCCGTAAACAATTCGATAATTCGCGATTTATCTGTATATCGTACTGCTTATTATTCAGTTTATCATTTTATGCAGTTTTTTCACTTAATCATATCGGTAATTCGCGAATTATCTTTATATAGATCCAAAACATAAATTAATTACAGGAGTGATTGAAAACATGTCTTTTCGCTGGAAAGTATATATTTTGGCTCTAGTCTCCTTCTTGGTGGGGACCTCTGAATATATAATATCCGGAATTCTTGATAAGGTAGCGGTATCCTTCGGGGTTTCCATAGCTGCGGCAGGTCAGTTAATTACCGCCTTCTCTCTTGTCTATGGAATCTTTACACCGATTACCATGGCTTTGACGTCCAAGATGGACCGGCGCAGGCTATTGCTGGGAGGTTTGGGCTTGTTCGCCGCAGCCAATCTTTTAGCATTTGTGCTGCCTGGATACGGCTTGTTTGTTGCGGCTAGAATGATTATGGCGCTTGGTGCTGGTGTGGTTGTGGTGACAGCGCTTAATATCGCAGCCAAACTTACCCCGGAAGGCAAAAAGGCGAGTTCCATTGCTACGGTAATCACAGGTTTCACCGCATCCTTGATTATCGGTGTTCCGCTTGGCCGGATGATAGCGGATGTGCTTGGCTGGAAGTCCATTTTTGCTGGAATTGCACTGCTCTCCATTGCGGCCATACTTATTCTTAGACTGACCATTCCACAGCTTCAAGGCGATAAGCCTATCCCGCTTCGGGAACAATTGGCTTTGCTCAAACGGCCGGAAATTGCGCTTGGTTTGTCGATTACATTTTTCTGGCTGGGCGGATATTCGATTGCCTACACATATCTGTCTCCGTACCTGCTTAAAGTTTCGGGACTTGGCGACAGTTATATCAGTGCGGCGCTGCTGATTTTCGGTATTGCAAGTATGATCGGTTCGAAACTTGGCGGGTACAGCACAGACCGCTGGGGCGTTCACCGTACTTTATTCGGGGGAATGACTCTCCATATCGTCATGCTGCTGCTGTTGTCTTTTGTCGTAAATGCCTGGGTGGCCGTGTTCGCTGTATTGCTGTTCTGGTCCTTGGCGGCATGGTCCACGGGCCCTACGCAGCAGTATCATATAACCACGCTTGCTCCTGAAGCATCCGGAGTTATGCTTGGACTGAATCAGTCAATGATGCAGCTTGCGATGGCGGCGGGAGCCGGGGTTGGGGGAATAGCGGTTCAGCGGATTTCACTGTCTTCTATAACCTGGTTTGGAGTAGCTGGCGTTGCCATTGCTATTCTCGCGACTTTGCTGCTCTATCGTCTAGGAGCGGCCCGGAAGCTGGAGGTACAGCAGTCCATGTGATTTAAATGATTCATAGAAATGCATCGAACCTCATAGGCAGATTGAGCTGATTGTACCTGTTAGAACTGATGGGTATCAGGGACAATGTTCATGATGTTTCACCAATTTAAAGGAGTGATGCAGATCTATGATGATTTTACGGAAAAAAATGAAAATGCTCATCTTTCTCTGGGCAGTGATTGGCCTCTGGACAGCTCAGTCTCACACTAGCTCCGCAGCGGCCCCCTTATCCGGTCTTGAGAAGGAATGGTCCCGGCTGTATGGGAATCCCACGAATTACAATGAACCTCGGAGTATTGCGCCAACAGCCGATGGGGGCTTGGTTATTCTTGGAGAGTCAACGCCGCGTGACGGGTATATTACGAAACTCCACGTGATCAAGACGGATAAAGAAGGCCGGGTGGAGTGGGAGAATGAATATTTTGATGATAAATATGATACAGAAGCGCTTCATGCTTATAATATACAGCAATTAGAAGACGGCAGTTACATGATTGGTGGTGCTGTCAAGGATGATAGCGGGGGCAAGTTCGTCTATCGCGCTTACCTGCTTAAGCTAACTTCTGCAGGCCAGGTTGAGTGGGGCCAAATGTACGGCAATTCGCTTGATAACCCGGTCAATCATGTGAAGAGAACAAGCGACGGAGGTTTTATCGCAACGTCATCCACCTACAACGTTTCGGGGACCGCACGAGCTTACATCCTAAGGACGGACCAGAATGGTGCGAAGTTATGGGAACACTATCTCGCATATAATGAAAATGTCCCATTCAGTGACGACCAGCGGTATTACGCTGCGGTGGAAGCTTCGGATGGAGGGTTCTGGGCAGTAGGCAGCACAAGTAAATTCGAGTCTTCCAAGTCATATCCATTATTAGTTAAATACGATCGTTCAGGAAAGGTACAATTTAAGCGGATCAAGGACACAGAAGATTGGGGGAGGCAGATTTATACACACATCGTGCAGGCATCTGAACGAGACGGGTATGTGATGCTGAATGCCTCTGGTCTGTGGAAGGTTAACGAATCGGGACAGACTTTATGGTCCAAGAAACTGGCGGACACCACACCTGAGCTGGCTAACATCGTCTTATATGATCTCAAAGCGTCTGCTGATGGCTATATGGTACGGGGAAAAGTGAGAGGCACAGGAACATTTGTAACCTTAAAGGTAGGTCTTAATGGGACTATTGTCGATATTGTTCGTCAGGAAATCCCCGGGTATCCTGTGTCTGATAACAATTTAAGAACGGGCCATCTGCCGGATGGGAGTATTGCTGTGTTAAGCGGGACGGCCAATGCCGAACATTTGGAGCTTTCCAAATGGGGCCAATCATCAACAGAGAATCCAGGGGGAAGCGAAGGCACTTTAATTCTGGATTCAGATGAGTACTCTCTCACTTTGAATGACACCCTTGATATAAATGCTTATTTTAAGAACAAGGACGGTTCAGTTGTTCCGGTTACCGCGGAGACTAAGTTCACCACTCTGCATCCGGAAGTTGCCTCCGTTGATACCTTGGGCAATGTTACCGGCCTGGCTCCGGGACTTACCAAGCTAATTGCGGAGTATCAGGGGTATACCTGCTCGGTGCCGCTGCTTATAGTACGTCCTTACGTACCTAATTAACGGAAATACATGAACCCGATGTACATGATTAGATGATGTGCATCGGGTTATTTTCATATAAACAAATCGACACTCTCTAACCCCCGGTGATATAATTACCATTAGATTCCTTCTAAGGGATTTATATACCCCAAATCCAATGAGAAACTGATGAATTTCCTCTTACTACTCTTCAACTAGAATGCAGCCGCCAACATTTAAGTTAACTTGCGTACCGTTTTGTGATCCGCTGCTAGACCCATTTCTCTACTAATTCTGCTCGTCTTCACTTACCCCACTGTACACGCATAATCCAGCCAATCTGTTAAAAATTGAATCTATAGGAGGGATACTCCGGATGCCCAATATCCGCATAATGAACTGGAACATTGAAGTACTCAGCTGGACTAAAATTAATGTTCCAGGGATGGCCGCGGCAATCGCCCGAACTATTGTCAGCCAAGACATCGACATCGTCATTATTGTGGAAGTCAGACTAACCCGGGTCTATCGTGTCATGTCTCTGCTCTCGGCCGCACTAAATAACGAGGCGGTAGCCATTAATCCCCTCCGTGTGAATGACTATAAGGGGTTCTTCCTTTCCTACAGCACAGGTTCAGAGCGTTACGGCTTCATTGTAAAAGATCTGGATACCATTCGGCCTGTGGGACTGGTAGCCGGGAATGGGCAGGACGGAAGTGCTAACTATCCGGTCTCCAATCTTAAGAAGAACAGCTGGACGGTGTGGCCGAGTAATGATTGGACAACTACAGCTTATCCGGTACAAGCTGGCAGACCTTTGATTCCGCTAGTGGACTTATATGCTGTTTCTCCGCGCCGTAATAACCCAGCCCGCTTCAGAGGACAGGCCCAGGGAAATGGACCAAACGGGGGCAGCGGGTACTCTCTTGGAAGAGGGTTCCGCATGCCATGTCTGGCCATGTTCATGGTACATACTGCTGCCGGAGAATACCTTCTCCCAATTGTGTGCTGCCATTATGCGGCCGTCCGGTCAGGACGGAATTTTCTTGGACAAGGGCAGGTGAACCAGTTGATGTTCCTGCATATTTGTCAAATGTTTGATGACACAGTTGCGGTGCTGGCCGGAGGGCCGCACAGCCATTTCATTGAGGTGGATGGCAACGCTGTCAGGGTTGAAGAGCTATTTTTTACCGGTGACTTTAATATGGATTTCTTAGAGAATGACCCTAACGGTACTAATATTCAGATGACCAACCATTCATCATACCGTGCACTCACGCCTACCCTTGAACAAGGGGGATCCGCTGCTCCGGCCGCTTTGCCCGCACCCCCAGAAGCGCCTGTGCCTGCGGTTCCTTACACGCCTCCCTTTAGCAATGGCCCCTTAACCAACACGATCAATCAGCAGCAGTTGAAAGCTGCGGTGACCACCCAGGGAACTATGTTGAAGAAATACAATGCAGGTGTAGTGCCTGCTTCAACCGATGCTCTAAAAGGTGCCGCTTTTGACAACTTCTTATATGGCGGGACGGTTGCAAGCACGGCTGCTATTAATTTCGGAACCGGAGGTGTGGATGCCGGAGATGTTATTGACGTACCCGCAAACATAGTCCAGACCGGCGGAATAGCTAACAGTTCGGATATCGATGTATCCGGCGTGGCCGCTTATTATGCTGCCCGCACGAAGAAAAAGGCGCATCTTGCGCCGAGTCTGCAGGCGAATCAGGCTGTAGGGCCAGCTCTAACGGTGAATGACCGGTTAATTGGCGCAAGGCTAGTCAGCGATCATCTGCCGGTTATTATTGATTTCGTATGTCCATAAAAGGGGGATAAAATATGGATTTTGCCAGCTTGAAGCAGTTCGTGCAGCATGCGCTGGAAACCTCCCCGTTTGAAATCTCCGGGTCAGAGCTGATCTCGCCAGCAGTAACGGCCATGCTCAGCCGCAGCTTTGGTACAGATAAGTTCAGCTTAACCGGAGCCAAGATCAGCGGACAGACGAACAGCTCTATTACTGTTCAAGGTGCTGTCCTCGAATCCTACTCGGGATTTAGCGGACTTCAGGGGGAGGTTGTTTTTACCGCAGCTGAAGAAGCCGTTCAGGTGGTCATACGGCTCTCCGGATTCCAGCCTGGCTGGAAACTTTCCGATCTCTACCCTCAGTTAGCTGGCGGCGTATTCGATCTGTTTAATTATTCAGGGCCGGTTATTCAACTGGATTCGATGGGCGGAGCGGCGTTTCCAGACAGCTATCCCGAGGTGTATGGATATGTGCCAAGCTCTGACACGATGAAGAAGGGGCTGGCACAAAGCATAGGCTTTGAGGCAGCGCTAACTTTAGCTAAGAAGGTGAGCGGACTTGAGTGGCTGATTGCTGCAGAAAGCTGGGAGCTGTCGGGGCAGATTGCCAATTTCCAAGGACAGACGGCCGCTGTGCTGGCTTCTGTCCCGCAGAAACCTCTTGAAATCGCAGGTTTCAAGCTTCCATTCAAGCTTAACCTAGTCTCTGTCATCCTGGAACCGGTCAGCCCTGGTGATCCCTATACCACCGCGTGCATGCTTCAACTTGAGGCAGATATTGAAAGAGACATCGGCAGAGCGCAGCCGTTAGTGATTCCCGTGTATATCCGCGAATACTCCGGCCGGATGAATATTGTGGCTGTCGAAAGCCGCCTTTCAGGACCGACGTCGATCCGACTCAGTGAACTCGCCAGTCTGATAGGCAGCGGCAGCTTGGATACACAAGTCCCTGGCTTGCTGCCCGCTTTGGATGATATTCAGTTGGAGCAGGTCGCTCTGACTCTCTCCGCAGCCAGCTGCGAGCTGCTGAGCGCCAGCGCCACCATATCCTATAGGAATGACAAAGGCTGGACCGTTCTTGACAATATCCTTGTGTTCAAGGGAATGCAGGTTACGTTCGATTATGCACCCGGCCAGGAAATGGCACTGGAGACCACGGTAGCGTGTACTGCCGTATTGTCCGGAGGAACGTTGGATGCATCCATTCTTCTGCCGGAGCTGATCTTTACGTGTGAATTAACTGAGGGTGTTATTGATATCGGCAGCATGATTGAGCATGCGGCCGGGGACCTGAAATGGCTGCCTCAGATTCAATGTTCTGATCTTAAAATCTTCGGGAATATCAAAGAGGGGAGCTACCGGTTCCAAGCCACGGTAGACAGTGGTTGGAGCTTTCAGCTAGGCCAGAAGGAGCTTGTGTTTACGGAAATCAGCTTGGATATTTCGAAGACCAGCCAAGCGGTCAGCGGTGAAATTACGGGGAAGTTTACCGTTGCAGAGCTTCCGCTCTACGTGATGGCGGAATACGAGACAGGTGCTGGCGCGACTTTGACAGGAGGGATAGGCGGCAGAGCAATTGGACAAGGGCTTTCCCTTACGAAGCTGACAGGCGAGATTCTGTCCTTGTTCAGTGTTTCTCTACCGGCACATGCTCCTGAGCTTACCCTAACAGGGCTGAATTTGAGCTTTAACACCAAAACTCATGATTTCAGTTTTATGTGCTCAAGCGGGTTAACCCTTGCCGAAATCCACTTTGACCTCGTAGTTGAAGTTAGCGTTGTTCATCAAAATGATAACCCCGATGTTACGTTTAAAGGTTATTTCTGGGTTGAAGATTCTCAATTTGAGCTTGATTTCATGTCAACGGAGATGAGCAAAGTCATACAGGCCAGCTGGAGTCTGACGAAGAAGCCGCATGATGATGCTGAAGGGGATCAGGTCAAGCCGCTGGGACTTGATACACTCGCGCGTGCTTTTGGGCTGGATGCTGAACTTATTCCAGAAGGGCTGGATTTGGCCTTGACCCATGCCTCGTTCCGTTACGATCTGTCAAGTGGTGATTTGGTATTAACAGCGGAATCAGCTCATTATGGCAATGCCGTATTTATTTCCAAGAGAATATCGGACACATCTTCAATTCAGGGCTTTCAAGATGGTCAGAAGGAGCAGAACGGTCAAAACGAGCAAGATGAACAGGATAAGCAGGATGAACTCAATCCTCTGAATGGGCTGAATTCCCCGGGAATGATCCGGGTGTTTGCGTTTGGTCTTGACATCCCAACAGCTATACGGCTCGCGGATTTGCCGCTTGTCGGCAGCAAGCTGCCGGATGCGGAGCAGCTTCAGATCCGGGACTTCGGTTTCTGGTACGTGTCTCATGCTGTATCCAAGCAAGTTGTGGAGCAGTTAAACGGGCTCGTTACACAAGGCGGAGCAACCGGACTTCCGAAGCTCCAAGATGCGGAGCTAAGTGCTCCAATCTGCTTGCAGGCAACACTTCAGCTTGGCGAGGACAGCACGCTGCTGCAGCTTCCGCTTGGCGGGCAATCGGTCAAGAAGCCTAAACCAGTGTCTCATACCCAGCCCCTTGCGGCTGACATCCCGGGAGCCAGTCTTTCAAAGACCAGTAATTATCCTGCTCCAGCTAAAACAAGGGATACTCTAGCTCCTGCTGTTGATCCGACCAGCTGGTTCTCTATTCAGAGGACCTTTGGCATCTTTACATTTAAAAGGATCGGCGTCAGATATGAAGGAGGCTCATTGACCTTTGCCTTGGATGCCTCGATTGCTCTTGGCCCCTTGAGCTTCTCCTTGGATGGATTGTCCATCTCTTCCCCATTGACCCGGTTTGCTCCTGTGTTCGGACTCAGCGGTCTTGGCCTCGAATATAACCAGGCTCCAATTGAAATATCGGGAGCGCTAATGAGAGTTCCTGGCAGTCAGCTGTCCGAGGAAGTCAAGTTTATGTTCAATGGAACGGCTGTAGTCAAAGCGGAGGAATTTGCCCTGGCGGCGATCGGGTCCTATGCCCAGATGACTTCGGGTGATCCATCGCTGTTCATTTTTGCGGAGTTGGATGCGCCTTTAGGTGGACCTCCGGCTTTGTTCGTAACCGGACTTATGGGTGGATTTGGCTTCAACCGGATGCTTGAGGCTCCGGCCCAAGATGAGGTGTTGGGATTCCCGCTGCTTGCCCTTACCGAGCCTTCCCAGCCGGGGCGGGGTGATTCTCCCCGGGACCCTATGCATATTCTGGATGTTCTGCAAGGCAACGCCCCTATTGTTCCAAACGGCGAGAAGAAAGCTTGGATAGCACCTAAACCAGGAGAATACTGGTTGGCGGTGGGTGTTCAATTCACATCTTTTGAACTGGTCAGAACCAAGGCCCTGCTCATCGTGGATTTCGGCCGCGAGCTCCAATTTCTGCTTCTCGGGTTATCTTCCATGCAGCTGCCTCAACCGGAAGTAAGCTCGCAGACTTATGTGAATCTGGAATTGCAGTTAAGGGCGGTGCTTCAGCCGAATGAAGGCTTCTTCGGATTGTCGGCTGTACTCGGCAGCTCTTCATATGTACTGTCCCGCGATTGCCATTTAACCGGAGGTTTTGCATTTTATTTCTGGTTCGGGGACAACGATCATGCCGGGCAGTTCGTGTTGACTCTGGGCGGGTATCATCCAGCCTTTAAACCGCCGGAGTTCTATCCTCAGGAGCCTAGGATAGGGATTAACTGGGCGGTAAGCGACAAGGTATCCATCAAGGGCGGGGCTTATTTCGCCTTGACTCCTTCTTGTGTCATGACCGGGGGCGGACTTGAAGCGACCTTCCACGATGGAGATCTGCAGGCCTGGTTCACTGCTCATGCGGACCTGCTTGTGAACTGGCACCCGTTCAGCTTCCTTGCCCACATTGATGTTGGAATCGGCGTAAGCTACAGGCTGAACCTGTTGTTCTGCCACAAGACGATTTCCATTTCACTTGGGGCGACCGTTGATATGTGGGGGCCGCCAACAGGCGGGGAAGTTCATGTGAATCTCTCGGTAGTCTCGTTCACCGTCCATTTTGGCTCATCTGGAGCCGATCAGAGGCAAGACCCGCTGTTGTGGGACGAATTTACGAAGCTGCTGCCCAAACCAGAGGATATATGCAAGATCACGGTTGCAAACGGGCTGTTCAAAACCCTGGAAAATGACGGGGAAGAGAGTGGACAGACTTGGGTGGTACGAGCGGGGAAATTCCGCTTTTTCACTCAATCAGCTATTCCAGCAAGTGAACTGCGCACAGGCAAGACTAGAGTCGAAACCACGGTTGAAACGCTGCATCATGCTGAATTAGACAACAGAGTCATAGATCAGCCAACAATTTCTATAAGGCCAATGGATTTGACGGAGATTTCGTCGGTTCATACATTGAATGTTACTCATGTGGACTCGGGAGCACTGATGGATACCTCGGCGTGGTCGCTTGTCCCGCGCTATCAGAACGTTCCTGAGTCGTTATGGGCTGTTCCTCCCGAGCCATTTACTCAGGTGCCGGGAAGGCCGGAGGCGAAGGTGCTTAAAGACCAGCTGGTCGGATATGATGTTCAGCCTCCGATCTCACAGCTTGGATTCACCCGGGGTGCAGCGAATCTGGAGGTGCTTGGCGGGGAACAAGTGGCTGCTGGAGGATACCCCTTATCCCCGAATGCGGTGGAGGCTGGCACCTATAATCCAGCTGCTGCAGAAGATACGGTTGCCCAAGTTGCAGCGTTAATGAAGGATGAGGTCGTTCTGTCAAGGAATGCACTGCTGCAAGCGCTGCGGTCGTCAGGTCTGTACAATGGACCGTCCGGGCCGCTTGACCGGTATGCTGCGGAAGCCGCACATTCATTCAGCGATCCGCCCATGAGGCAATCTTGAGAGGAGGGGAAAATATTGCCGGAGATTAACACGAAGGCTGCAGGGGACGGACAGATCCTATTCTATGATAACTACACGCCTGGACTTGAAGCAGGACTCTGGAAAATCGAAGTATCCCACCAGCTGACCCACAAGAATAAAGCTGTGAATACGGATCAACTGGGAGCAGTTCAGACCTTTGTGGTTAGCGCCCCACAGTTCTCATTAGATCCCTCACACATTGCTTCTGTCTATCCACCGGATGGCAGCAGCGGAAGGTACGGGGAGGTGCTGCCGCATATCGTTCTGAACGATCCCCATCTTCCTTGGGAACGCCGAATGCGGACCAAGGCATTACAGACTAGAAACGAGGGGGGGACCGATGCCGTCACGGATACGAACGACCCCAAGGTTCCCTGGCTGGCTCTCCTTGTTCTATCTGAGCAGGAGCTGACAGCGGGTCTGGATGTCCATCTGCAGAACACTTTTACCCCCAATTTCAGCATAACGGCAACGGTGGGGGATTTTCTTAAAGAAGAAGCGGGTGTTCTCAAGCCCGCCATCGTAAAAGAAGCGGATGTAAGCCCTGCGGAGTCCTGCTCCTATATCCGGCTTCCTGTCCGGGTATTTCAGGACATTGCACCAAGGCTTGACGAGCTGCGATACTTCAGCCACTGCCGACAGATCAGCGGAGCCGCACAAGGCTCGCCGGTTCAGAAGGAGGGAAGTGGGGATATGGTATCGGTCATTTGCTCGAACCGGTTTCCCGCCATGCTTCCACCTGAGTCGGACAGACCTGTAAGAAGTATCGTACACCTGGTTTCTATGGAGGGCTGGGAGGGGAAGTTGACTGACGGAGCGGACTTTGCGGGCTATGACTACGCCTCGTTGTTATCGCTGGCGAGTTGGAGCTTTCAAACTCTTCCCGACCATTCGCAAGACTTCCATGGTCTGATTAACCACATTGCCGGGGTGGCCCCGGGTGACATGTGGCTGCGATTGCCACTGCCGCAAGGAGGCGGTCCCGCAGGGAGTTCGGAAGAGAAGGAGGTGACCCGAAGGATTCAGGAAGGCTTTGTTCCGCTTCCTTACCGGACGAGATCAGGGGAGGACACCTTTGCCTGGTATAGGGGGCCTCTGACACCTCTGCTGCCGAAAACATTGGAGAAGCCATCCCCTTTCTTCACGGCTGACTCTGCCATCATTTATCAGGAGGCATTTGGTGTGTTCGATATGTCTTTGGCCAGCGCATTTGAGATCGGCCGGGCGATGGCTCTTTCAGATAAAGTGTTCGGTGCCAAGCTTCTGGATTTTCGAAGACGCGTTCACCGGATGGCCGACAAGCAGCATTACCGGCTGAAGAGCAGCCTATTTGACAGGAGTCAAATCTTAACTGTCCGGCACGACAAGACACTGCAGGATACCTTGCTTGGAGTGCTGGACAATCAATTGGCCGGCCATATTGTGGAAGGTGTGCATTTGACACAGGGACTGGAACCTGAGGGGATTGCCGAGCTACAGGAGGTGGCTCCGTTACAGTCGATACAGCAGTTCATGGCAATGCCGGAAGCGAAGCAGGCGATTGAAGATCAGGTCAGCAATGACCTGCTGCCGGTTGCCGAATGGCTTGCAGATCTTGTGCTGCTTCAGGGAATCCCTTTCGATTACCTTGTAGCAGACGAACGGATGCTGCCGGTTGAATCCCTGAAGTTCTTTTATATAGACAACAATTGGATAAGCGCAATGCTGGACGGGGCGTTAAGCATCGGTCTGGAGTCCAGCCGTCACACCAACTTCCATGATTTGACTCAGGACCTGATTCATGGTGCTGCTTATGAAATCACAGGCCGCTCCGCAGCTGATAAAGCCAGGACGCCAGCTGACGGTTCTTCGTCTGAACGGATCAGCGGAATGCTGCTCCGCTCGGCTGTGGTCTCAGGCTGGCCGAATCTGGTGGTTCGGGCGTTCCATACAGACGGGTCTCCAATGAAGCTGCTGCGAATGGAAAGGTTATCGGCGAGTGTGCTTCTCTGCTTGATTGACGGAGTACCTGCATCTATCCAGATCAGTGAGCCTCGTGAGGGATTTGGCTTTGGTACGGATGACGACGGATGCATTGCCCTTCGCAATCTGCTCTCTCCACAGCATGATAGCGATCCGCAGCTTGGACAGCAGTTCGAGCAAGCGCCATTGTTTCAGATAAGAGATCTGAAGGGAGAGAAAGCCTGCTGCATGCGGGGTTCAGACAGCCGTGTGCTGAATTTATCCCCGGAATCCGGGAACGGACTGCTCAGCATGTTAAAGGCCGGACTGCAGCCTTATATGAGGGGGCCGATTAATGCATTAGGTTCGGCTGATTTTGCGCTGCTTATGATGAAGGAGCCGGAGTATGTCAAGCTAATCTGTCAACCGCAAGAGATGAAGGAGGAATCCCGGCGTGGCTGAGACTGAAATTATCGTGCCGGTGGAGCTTGATGCGCTTCTTGTCAACAAAGGTGTGTTGGCAAGAGACGGGTTCCGCCGCTGGCAGTATGACTACACGGCACTGGCAAAATTCCATAGCCCGGAACCTTTGGCCGGAGAACGCAATATCGGAGGAATGCAGGCAGGTGTGTACCTGCACTGGACACTTCCCCGTTCATTGAGGCATGGCGTGCAGCGGCAGGGGGAAGGGATCAGCTATCCGCTGGTGCCGAACCGTTGGCTGATTGTTCGCTTGAGCGGGCAGGAGCAGAGAAAAGCGGCAGCATGGGTGCTCGAAAGTGACTGTCCCTACACAGCTCATGTGAAGGATGTCGGGACGGAGCAGACGAGCATGTACCTGGCGGATTCTGATTTGATCCGTATGTGGCAGAGCAGCCCGGACCCCTACCGCAGCAGCATTTCACTTACTCCAGATGCGGACAAGCCGCAGGTAGCCAATATAGGGATTCCGTTTCCTCTGGATCCAGGCTGGAGTGAACGGGCGGCGGATGCCATGTTTCTGACCGCTGTGGCCCCAGGGAACTCCTTGTTCGCGTCATACGTTCCTCATAATGCAGGTGTATTCTCGTTCTATGACGATCTGGCGGGAATTAGCCAGGATACTCTGAGTTATCAGGTTATTGGGTGGTATTCCGACCCAGCCAAAGACATCATGGCCTCCTGGAAAGAGTCAGCTGGCTCCAGTTCCGATGAAGCTTATGCCTCTTTATTGGACCAATTGGAGTGGACGTATAAAGGATGTGGGGATCAGACCTCACCTAAGGGTTCAGTCAGTCTTTATGAGGGCATGGTATTCGGTCTTGTCTGGGATCGTGATGGAGAGCCGCCGAAAGACGATCCCCTGAACGCGATCCGGGAGGCCGGTAATCTTAACGTGGCCGTTGGCAATACAACCGCAGATGCTTTCTCGGCTCTGCTCTCTGTTCAGCTGGCCGCAAAGGGCTATGATACGAGAACAATCCCGCTCCTGAGAGCTCTGCAATATGACATGCTCCCCGCGCTCAATGAAGTGAACGGAGATGTGCTCTTAATGAACCGGATTCATGGGTCCTGGTTCGGTTCCAAATCTGGAGGATACAGTTGGGCTATCGTTCAATCAGCCTCTGGTGAAGGTGCAGAAGCGGAGCTGACACCGGAAGAGGCGGCTTGGCTTAGCCAACTGAATGCGGATCAAGCGGAGCTCGATGAATCGCTTCAAGCCTTGTACCGGCTGCAATGGGAGCTGAATGGGCTATGGCTCAAGAGAGGCCTTGATCCAGACAGCATGTGGCCTTCCTCTCCTCCCGGAGTTACGAATGCCAAGCTCGATCAGGAGCTTGATCCAGCTAATCCGGACAGCAAGGCAGGACAGGCGGCTGCCCTGCTGCGAAAGGCAGCAGGTTTGCTCGCCAAGGTGCCCGGACCATTGACCGGTGAGATGGGAACGGCTCAAGAAGCTTATCAGAAAGGCATCCAGTTCTTCGCCAAGAAGAAAGGACTTGGCAGCGGCAAGATGCTGCTTGCGAAGGCTGCACCGAGGTTCTGGCTAGCGAATAACCCCGTGGTTGTCCTGTCAGGTGTGGAACCGCCGACGGCCTTTGATCCTGACAAATCGCTTGTTGTCAGACTCCCGGAGGAGATTATCAGCGGGTTTCATGTGAACGGAAAGCCCGTGGACAGCCGCACAGCCCGCTCGGCTGTGCCTAAGCTGAGCACGGGGGCGCTGCCTGCTGTCGTTCCTCAGCTGCTTGAAGAGTTTGTCTTCCTCGACCCGGCATCGGCTGCGGCTTTGGCGGGTGCCTGCGGGATTCCGGAAGCCGATGTGTTGGCGGTAATCAATAAGCGGAGCACTTCGGATTACACGGGGACGCTGCCTGCTCCGGCCGCTCTGTGGCGTCAGCCCTGGAATCCGATGCTGATGGAATGGAAGGTCAATTATACTCATGTGCCTTATTTAAACGGACAGACAAGGAACTGGATATTTGACGGACGTGAGTATAAGTATTCATCGGCAGCTGTTCAAGCTTCACAAGTGGAGAACCGGGATATCGGAGGAATTTCCCTGCTTAGTCCGCATGCCCAGCTTATATTCGGCTCGAAGCTTAAAGATTTTATTCAGCATTATGATGACGATCATCAGTTAACGGATCTATATAATGAGATCGGCTCGGTTAGTGGGTGGAAATATCTTGCCCAGGAGCTGACCGGATTTCAGGATATGATTGCGCTGCGGGATGGACGTGCATTCCGGCGTCCCATCCCGAAGGACATGCTTGGCACTGGCCCAGTCCAAGTGGCGGCCGGTCAGCTGATGGGCTACGAGGATATGTCTGTGCTTCCCGGCCCGTATTCCGGGCAGATTCATCATGTTCCATTCCTCCCGAATGGAACCACGCCCGGATTTCATGGTACAAGGCAGGGGGAGATGTATTTCGAGGAACTGCTGCTTTATGACAAGTTCGGGCGAGTATTGCAGGTCATAGCTTCGGGTAAAGGTTCCGGGCTGTATAACGCGCAGAATTTTCCGCTTCTTAAAGATCAGGCGATGAGCGGGAACAACAAAATTAACAAGCAGATCGCTTCCGTCGCATCGCTTCCGCCCAGACTGCTGCAGCATGCCCGGCTTAACGCGCGGCTAGTTGATGGCATGTCAAGCAGCAAATCAGCCGCAGCTGCTGAACGATCTGCCTTGGCGTCAGCGAATCCGGTCTGCGGATGGGTCATCGCGAATCATCTTGACCACAGCCTGCTTCTCTATTCGCCGGAAGGTCTCGCACTTGGCGAATACAGATTGCTGGTTGACGGGCAGGGAAATCGGAGCGGGGAATGGCTGGCGCCGCCGCACAATGAAGTTGCGGCGCTTGATGATGTGGCCCGGCTCGCCCCGCACATTTATCAGATGATCACCTCGCCACAGCTTGCTGAGGAGGCGAACTTCAATGCTTTTCTGCGCGCCATTGATTCCACACTTTGGACGGTAGACCCACTAGGGAATCGGGATGACCAGAATCTGACCGTTCTGATCGGCCGGCCTTTAGCTCTGGTTCGGATGTGTCTGCAGCTGCAGCTGGAAGGTCCGCCTATCAGGGATGCAGGCTGGGGTGCGACCTTTGATACGGCTGATCCTGATTTTGTAGATTTCCCGTTCGATGTCCGGCTCGGCGATTTGGAGACAAGGCAGGATGGGGTCATTGGTTATTTCTTGGAAGACGATTACAGCACGTTCAACAGCTCAGCCGATCCAGAGGAGGAAGAATCAGATTTGCCGCAGTCTTATCTTCGACATATTGGAGCCGATCTAACGAATGGAACAAAGAACTATTTGCAATTAAAGTTTCAAGCGGGTAGTGAAGCCTTCGTCAGTCTCCTGGTTGATCCCAGGGCGGCCATTCATGTCTCGACCGGAATCCTGCCTGTGAAGGAAGTGACGATCCCGTCTGCCTTCACTGACCAAGCTCTTAGCAGCATGGAAACCACATTTCGCGTTGGGCCGCTGCTCAGCCGGATAATACAGACTCCAGCCCAAGCAGAAAAGCCTCCTGTCTTCCCGCTGGCGGTCCGTTATCCTTCGCCGGTTGAGCAGAACGGCTCCTGGTCATGGTGGGAGCGTAGTTCTGACAAGGATTGGAACGGTTACGAGCTGTTAAGTGCAGGGGATGAGGCCCGGCTCGAAAGCGGGGCTGTTACCCTGCGCGACGGCGTCCTGCAGCTTGCAATCAAGCTGTCCGATCATCAATCTAATACCCCAAATAAGGAGTGACGGTAATGGATAATCTGAATAATTCAATGGATCAGCCTTTCTTGGTGGGTGAAGCGTGTCTTCTCACGTACCGCTTCTCGACGAATCCAGCTCCACTTCAGACATCAACGGTTCAGTCCACAGCTGCAGCAGTCATCAATCTAGGGGTATTCCGGGAGAACAGCTCCATCTATTGCAGTGCGATTGATATCGCCGTGCCGATAGGGGCAGCTTCGACTGATCTGTCGGAGAAGACACCCAGCCCATCTGTCAATACGGGCAAATGGACAGTAAATAGCACTGTGATTGTAACCGGGAGGGAGCTAGGGCTGGATGATGAAGGCAATTATGCTGTCTTCTCCTTTCAGTGCAGGGAGGCTTCTGATTATGATCTGGACTATAACTTGGTTCTCGGACTGGAAGTTATGGTCAATCAGCTGCCAGGGAACTTCGAATATTTAATCCGGGAGAAGTCTGGGACAACCAATAATCCTAATCAATTTACACCCAAGTCCAACTCCTTTGTTTTGATGAAGAGCCCGCCGCAGTTTTATCTGCAGAATTTCATAACCACCGCAGCAGAATCTCCCACTGTGCCGGTCACGTCTTTTGCGAATGGCAGCAGCATCCGGTTTGCCTGGGAGAGCAGCGGCACGTTCTTTCAGCTGTTCCAAAGCGGAAGAACTGAACCAGTCTACAGCGGAACAGCAACAACCTGTACGCTGCAAAACGGTGTTCATACCGATACCACCTTTGTACTTGTTGCCTCAGTGACCGCTAATCCGGGGCAAGACAGTCCGGCGGGAGGTTATGAGCCTATCTACTTGTACGATGCCATCACTGTGACGATAAACAATCCGGACTTAACACCGAATACGCTTAAGGCCGCCGGGAATATTGCAAGCGGCGGCCAAATCCACGGAAACTCTCTGGTTGTGGATAGCACTTCTGTTCTGACGGGAGCTGTAACAGTAGGAGACCCGAATCACCCGGCTATGGTTACTGTTAATGGAAGTGGATATGTGGGCGGAACTTGGGACGTCAGAGGGAGCAGTACTACGAGAAATTTGACAGTGTCCGGCACACTCAGTGTAAGTGGAGGTACAGTACTGGAGAATGTCAACGCCAATGTGATCAGTGCTGCTCAAGTATCTGCGGTAGGCTCGCTAACAGCAGCCGGCCTCTCCACTTCCGGTTATGCTCAGAGCTACGGGCTAACTACAAATGGAGGCCCCGTATATGTTAATAATGTGGGAAATAATAACGGCCTGCGTGTCTTCAATAACTCGTCGCAGTACTACTGTGCTGGATTTACGAATTCTGCTCAGCGGAAGGACAACTATATTACTGGGATTATTTCGAGGGTACATAACAGTAAGGACTACGGATTTGGTACCAATGGCCGTTGTGTAAGCCTCTCGTCCAGCGCGCTTCAGACCCACCTCCCTACCCGTCATGGATATAAGGTCGTAACTTCGCCCCTTTCTCCCTATGCCGAGGTGCATCTTAACGGGACCGGCAGACTTGAGAATGGGAAAGCTGTGATTTGGATCGGAGAACAGGAATCAGATATGGTCTTCCATGCTGAGGAAGCTACCTACCGGGTCCTGTTAACACCTACTGAGGGCTGTAACGGCTTGTTTGTCAGCAGCAAGGCCCAGGATTGTTTCACAGTTGAAGAATTAGGGCAGGGCCGCAGCAGTGCGGAGTTTGACTGGTTCCTGATTTCACGCAAGCCCGAAGGGCTGGGATCAGGTATCATGGAAGCATTACCAGAGGAATTGCCTCAGATGGCAGATGGAACGGAGCCAGAGGGGATTACAAGCTAATTCATTCAAGCCCAAATATCCTGGTGAACACAGCTTTTGTTCTCCGGGGTATTTGATTTTAGAGGTTTAATCTCTTCTATATCCCACCTTTAGCTGTTATGTTAGGTTAGGGAAGGGTTCGCATTTTTCAAACAAAGGGGAGCATGTTCAGTGAACAATCATCTGCTAATTATGTCCCATTGTATATTTCCGGCACCCGATATTTCAGCTACTGCCAGCTTTTATGAGCAAAAAATGGGTTTTCAAGCGGTTTCCTATTTGGATGCGGCGGAGCCTCATATCTGTCTGTATCGTGACGCAACTGAGATTATATTAACTCAGACTCAGGGACAAAAGGTCATTCCTAACCGAGAACAGTACGGATATGGGTATGATGCCTATTTTATAACCAAAAACCAAGTTGAGCTACAAAAGGAGTTTGTCAAATCTGGAGTTAAGATTATTAGGCCGCTAACTGTTACAGATTACAATAATCGTGAGTTTGTAGTGGAGGACATTGATCGTAGATGGATAGCTTTTGGAATTAAGGATTAGGGACTAGAGAGTAGTCTGGGAGGAAGAATTATGAATCGAACACTGGTTTCTCGGGAAAATATCGGAACAGTTCCAAGCAGCATCAGATCGTATCTGAAGGGTGCCCAAATTTATGACAGCAGCTGCTCAGAGCAAGCCCAAACTCTGTATATCGAGGGAACCGAGCGCTTGTTCCTGAAAATAAGTAAAAAAGGCACACTTGAGCGTGAGCGAGCCATGACGAATTTTCTGCACTGCCACAAGCTTGCTCCTCAAGTCATTGCGTTTGATTCCGACAAAGATAAGGATTACTTATTATTAGAAGCGCTGGATGGAGTGGATGGCACCGCAGAGATCCACCGTAAGCACCCGGATCAGTTAGCCGGAGCATTGGGCGGTTATTTAAGGAAGCTGCACGAACTGCCGCTGTCAGGCTGTCCTTTTCCAGAGAGAACGGCTGAACTGATTGGAGAAATGACAGATAAAGGAATATCCGCAGATGATCTCGATGAGTTCGGTTATATTCCAGAGGACCGTGTTGTGATTCACGGGGATTACTGCCTGCCGAATGTAATTATTATGGACCACTTTGAATTACAGGGCTTCATTGATCTGGGCAGCGGGGGGATTGGGGACAGGCACTACGATATTTATTGGGGACTGTGGACACTGAGGTATAACTTCAACACGGAGCGCCTAGAGGATCTGTTCCTGGATGCCTACGGGAGACAGGATGTTGATCCGGATGGCCTGAGGTATTTTGCCAAGTTGGTTGAACTTACAGATTAAATGCTCGGAAGTCGTAATAGTAAAAAAAACAGGGGGTGATCTATCTTACATAGACAGATCAGCCCTTGCCTGCTTTATACACTCGGTAATCGCTTTTGTTACAATATCAGGTTCAGAGAATTGCGGGAAGTGACCGCTGCCCGCCGCAATGAGGTGTGTGGATTGCCCGCTTAGCTTAAGGAAATCCCGTTGATTAGTTCTTCTAATTTCAAAAGCGCTCTCCGGCATGAACGGTGGCTTCTTACCACCTGATACAACGAACAAAGGCACCTGCGGAAAAGCTCCTGCTTTGGCAATCTGTTCGGCGGTTTCCTCAACATAATGGACTTCATTCCATTTACGGTGGGCCGGGAAAGCATCAAAAGCACCCAGCAGTTTGTTAATTCCCCGGATGATCGGGCCCTGTGCCGCATTGATGGATAAGTCCAGAGGATGGCTGGAGTCCAGCAGTACAACCCCAGCGGTCTGACCGGGATACAGCCGGGCGAACAGGTTCGCATACAAGCCGCCAAGGGAATGTCCCACCAGGATGAAGGGGGGAGCAATGTGAAGTTCTTGTAACAGCTCCTTTAGAGTGTTCACAACCGCCCGCCCATGCTGGGAAGCCGTTGGCTTGTCGCTGCCCCCAACTCCTAACCGGTTATATGCGACAACCCGGGTCATCTCCGCAATATCGTGGTAGATCCGAAGCCAACCCTCGATAGGTCCGCTGCCTCCATTAATTAGAACCACTGTAGGTGACCCTGCCCCAGACAAGGAATATTCCAGGGTTCCATACTTGGTCTGTACTTTGTTTTTTGAAAAAGACTTCATCTATACACCCCATTCGTTACGAAAATCTCCAGTGATGAATTCAAATTGCTTTTCTAGTAAATATCTATGATCAATATAACTGGCTAGGCTTTCCTATGATCGAACGGAAAATAACTTTTATCTTAATCTTTACAGGAACATCGTGGAGATAGTTAAGAGAGTGGAAAGGTTTGATAATTCTACATGTTCCAGAGTAATTAATTACTTTAAAATCCATAAGCGTTGAAAGCGATATAGATCTTTAGAACTAGGCTGGATTGTCCGATATCTATAGGTATGCATACTAAATATGGAATTAAAACCAAACTATTCAGCTGAATCCAAGCCTATCAAACATCCGGCTGGATCACGGGTGCACGCATACTTATCGGGAGGTTCATACATTGACGATGATTGGGATTGATCTAGGAACAACTAACAGTGTGGTTGCCTGCTATACCAGTGATGGGGCCAAAATTATACCTAACGCGCTTGGAAGGAACTTGACTCCTTCGATCATCAGTATAGATGAGGATGGCCAGATTATTGTGGGAGAGGTTGCGAAGCAGCGCATGATTACTCATCCGCATATGACAGCTTCACTATTTAAAAGATACATGGGCACCAACAAAATGATTCAGCTTGGTGAATATCGGTTCAGCCCTGAAGACTTGTCCTCTTTTGTGCTGCGCTCTCTGAAAGAGGATGCCGAGGCTTATCTTGGCTCACCGGTGACTGAGGCTGTCATTAGTGTTCCGGCTTATTTCAATGATGCCCAGCGCAAGGCAACCAAGCGGGCAGGACAGCTTGCCGGTCTGAAGGTAGAGAGACTTATCAATGAACCAACCGCCGCTGCAGTCGCATACGGACTACATTTAGAGCAGCCTAATACCCGCTTTCTTGTATTCGATTTAGGAGGGGGAACCTTTGACGTATCCATCCTTGAGAAATTTGAGGACTTGCTTGAGGTTCAAGCTGTGGCTGGTGACAATTACCTCGGTGGCGAAGACTTCACAGACTTGCTGATTCAAGAGTTTATGGCTGTCCAGAAAGCCGGCGCTCTAGATAAAGAGGATATCAAGCTCATGGCCGCAATCCGCAAACAGGCTGAAAGCGGCAAGCGAGAGCTTTCCAAGGGAAGGACTGTGGATCTGCATATTCATGCTAATGAAACGCTAAAGCCTGTTCGCATTACTCCTGAACGATACGAATCAATGGTTAAGCCGTTGCTGGCGAAGCTGCGCCAACCAGTAGAAAGAGCCATTAGGGATGCGGCGGTCCGTCCTTCCGAATTGGACGCCATTCTATTGATTGGCGGAGCCACCCGGATGCCTGTCATCAGTTCATTTGTTGCACGGTTATTTGGGAGATTGCCATCCGCCCATATTGATCCGGATGAGACAGTCGCGATTGGAGCGGCCATTCAGGCTGGAATGAAAGCCAGAAACCAAACGCTGCATGATATTGTATTGACCGACGTCTGTCCTTATACGCTGGGGATAAGCAGTTCCATAGAGATCAAGGATGGCCAGTACGAATCAGGGCATTTCTCACCGATTATTGAACGGAATACCGTAGTCCCTGTCAGTAAAGTAGAACGCTTTTGGACGCTTTATGATTTGCAGCGTGTAATCCATGTCGAAGTCTATCAAGGGGAAAGCCGGCTGACGAAGAACAATATTCTACTTGGCGGACTTAAGCACAACGTCCCACCAGCTCCAAAAGGTCAAGAGGCTATTGATGTTCGGTTTACCTACGATATAAATGGCATTTTAGAGGTTGAGGTTACGGCTGTCAGCACAGGGGAAATATCCCGTATTGTGATTGAGGAGAATCCTGGTCAATATACAGCAGAGCAAATTGAGCAGCGTTTCTTAGAATTGTCTGATATCAAAATACACCCACGCGACAGGATGGAGAACAAGCTGCTGCTTGCGCGTGGTGAACGGATTTATGAGGAGAGCCTGGGAGAGACGAGGCATAGGGTTGCTTATTTGCTGAACCAATTTGAACAGGTGCTTGAGAGACAGGACGTGAAAGAAGTTCGGCTTGCCGCAGCTGAATTTAAAACAATGCTAGAGGAACTAGAGAGGATGTCTGAATTCTGATGTGGATTTGGAGCCTGCTTGGAATACAGCCAACGGATGACCTTGCAGCAATAAAACGGGCTTACGCGGCCAAGCTAAAAATCTACCATCCTGAAGACGATCCCGAGGGCTTTCAGAACCTCCGTCAGGCTTATGAACAAGCTATCCACGAAGCTAAACAGTTCCACATTCGTGGAACAGTTCAAGCTGAACCCGTAATCATGTGGGAGTTAGACGAGCTGGAAGAACCAGAGGATCTTGCGCAATCCGAGGTAGAGCCCTTTCCGGTCGTTTACCCGGATTATGAGGAGGATGAGGAGGGTTCTATTGAAGAAGCTCCTGAGGATCTCGAGTCACAGGTTATAACTCCTCCATGGCATATGCCAAGAGTGCTGGCCAATCAATTTCTGGTACGTGCCGCCCACCTTTACGATGATATTAAAACCAGGGTGGATCTGGATCAGTGGTCCATCCTGCTGCAGGATAATACTTATGAAGGTATAGAAACCCGCCAGCTGCTTCAAGTTGAAGTGCTGCGACTGTTTAAAGAAAGGGCATGGGCACCCGCTCCGGTATGGAGGCTCTTTAATGAAGCTTTTTCATGGGCAACTATTGAAATTGAGCTTCAGCGGATTTTTCCATTGGAGTATATCGAATTTAGTCAGAAGCAGCTTGAGCCTTATTGGGATCTGGAATATAACACTTTAGTCCGTGCGGATATCTCATTACAGGATATGGAGCACTTCTTGAAGTCAAGATTTACAGCGCAGACGGCCTTAGCTGAAGGTGACTTGGAGGAAGCGGGCCGGTGGATAGGCGAAGCAAGAGAAATTATAACGAACGATCCGGATGCCAATCGCTTGAGCGGGGAGTACTGGATTCGTCTCGGTAATTATGAGGCTGCCCTACAGGCTTATCAGCAGACGGACCCGGATCCAATCACAGGGCCGGATTTAAATACAGCGATTCATAAAGCCCAGACCCTTCTTCAGCTGGGTTACGTTGAAGAGGCATTAGCTGCATTTGAGTTCGTTCTCACCTACCTTCCTGGGGATATCCAGGCCTTTAGAGGCCAAGCCCAGTGCTTTGAGCAGCTTGAACGGTATGAGGAGGCCAAGCAAATTTATTTGCGTATCCTTGCGGAGTGTCCTTGGGATCTTGATGCCGATATCCGTTTGATTGTGCTTGAGAGAACAATTGAACAACGATTGCAGTTGGAGGCACAGCATCCGGATAGTGCAATTCAAATCAAGGCATTGCATCAATTAGCTGAATTATTTGCGGACAAGGGCAGACATATGGAGCTTGTCTCGGTATTGCAGCATCTGGAAGAGATATCACAGCTTACCCAGCGGCAAAGCTATCTTATGGCATATGCCCTGCACCAGCATGAGCAATATGATCAAGCGGCTCCTTATTTCAAGGCGGTGGTTGAACAGGAATGTGTTAACCACGGGGGATTATCTGCAGAAGTCTGGTATCACGCCGCAACCAACGCGTTTATGCAGACCAACTATCATCTGGCCGAGCAGCGATATCACCAAGTGCTTCAGCTGGAACCGGGTTATTTAGATGCTCTAAACCGGATTGCAGACATTTATTATAAATTAGAGAAGTACAAGGAAGCCATACACTATTACAAGCTCTTTCTTGAGCTCGAAGAAAGCTTGGTAATACAGGCTGCCCTTGGAAGCTGTTATTATTATTTAGATTGTTATGAAGAGAGTGTGCATCATTTCCACCACGCTAATCTGGATACCTGGGAAAGCTGTTATTACATTTATTATGAACATTATGGATACTCTCTTCGGAGATTAGGCAGATTTAAGGAAGCGATTCAAGTACTTGATATTGCATGTGAATCCACCGAGCGTCCTTACGTTTTTTACAATAAGTGCTCTGCTCACTATAGTTTGAATCAATACGAACAAAGTTTTCAGGCTGGCAGCAAGTTTTTAGAATTAGTTAACGCTGAAGATGATCCATATATTTATATGATCCAAGGTCTAAACTGTATGAATCTTCAGAGATGGAAAGAGGCAGCTGATTACTTTGCTGAAATGATTAACCGCATGGATTCGGAGATAAAGCAAAATGCCCTCTATCACAAGCTGTATGCCGCCGCTTTATTGGCTGCACGCAGATTCCAGGATGCGCTTGATCCATTGAATGAGGTCCTTAAGCTGGACCAGAAGAACAAATGGGCTTACCTGCATATCCTGAGGGTTTTTGCTGAGCTGCAAGATTGGAACAGGCTGCTCAGAGCGGTGAAAATGTACTTGGAAGTGTTTAATAAAGTACTCGATGAGCGTTATGTGGGCTATTATGCCGGTATCTGTTTCTACTATTTGGGCGGCTACAGCAAGGCATCGGAATTCCTGGCGTATGCTTATGGGGAGGGACTGCGTGGAGACACGAGCAGCTACTACAGTCTCACGCTGTGCAGTCTGGGAGAGTATGAGAAGGCTCTGACTTTATCACGTGAGCTAATGGATAGCCATCCCACCCATCCACAGTACAAGTCTCGCCTTGAATATGTGGAACGACAAGTAAGCCGAAGTAAAAATTTGCTTAAAAGACTGGGGTCATCTTTATACAAAGATCCAAAGCCAGAGGCCATAAACCTGGACTTTCCCGATGTGTTAGATGATCCTCAACTGCGAGAAGAATTACCAGGGGTGGTGATTTCAAATGATACATCAACTTAGCATAGGACAGAAGTGGGCTCTTGCCATTGGCGAGACCTTGTTAAGCTTGAATGGCTATAGCTTTAATAATAACTATTATTTTATTATGGACGAGGAAGAAACTGCATCGGCTGCAGATAGACTCTATGATTATTGGGATATTAATGATAAAGAGTCGGCCTGGTCTACGCTGAATATCTTATATGAGGGCGGCCATAATACAAGATTCTTTAACTTGCACCGGGATAGGCTGTCCATCATGAGTCCAGATAAACAGGAGCAGTATATTTCCACATTTACTGAGCAAGAAAGTAAAAATGAATTATTAATCATCCAGCGTTATTATGATTGCTTGCCGCGATCCGGTATTCATGCTTGGGATTTGGGCAGGGCTGCATATGTGTGTTACACTTGCTTGCAGCTTAATTATATTGACCATGATGAGGCATGGTCGTATCTGATGAAGAATGCTGAGCTGGCCCAGCAATCCTACGCGAGCTGGCAGGAATTTAGCACGGCCTACATGGTTGGACGTCAGCTTTGGGCCGGGGAGCTGGATCAGGAAAGAACCGAGGAGCATCAATGGCTTATTCGAAATCAGTTCGTGGATCCGAATGGACCGTGGCTAATCCTGCCTTGGAATACGGACTTAAGAAATTGAACAGTAAGGATCAGACTGCCGGGAGCTTCCCGGCAGTTTTTGTGCGGGAATGATGCCTGGAGTATGGGGAATTTGATGCTGTTGCCCACACGCTCCCCATGATGCGGCTTTGAAGGACGGATTTATTGAGGGTAAGCAGCTTATTAGTGCTGCCGCCTTTGACAGGAAGAGGTCTTCCTTCATGGAGGTTGTCCTATTGTCATCTGATAGAATATACTTGAAGTGTTTTATCTACATACATTTAAGCCAAGGAGAAGAGCTTATGAAGAAGATTATACTTGATGTAGACACTGGCATTGATGATTCACTCGCAATTGCCTATGCTGTACATTCGCCGGAGCTTCAACTCTTGGGAATAACCACGTGTTTTGGGAATGTAAGTGTGGAAGAAGCTACGCGCAATACTCTGGTGGTATTAGAGCACCTAGACAGCACCGTGCCGGTTATACCGGGTGCCGGGAAGCCTTTTGCCAGGAATCCGATCAAAAAGAAAGCTGTCCACATTCACGGGGAGGACGGAATTGGAAATACGCTGACCTCGGAGCCAAACACCCCGGCACAGCGGGATCATGCCGTGAATTTTATGATTCAACAGGTGAACAAGCAGCCAGGTGAAGTCACTCTTATTATGGTCGGCCCGCTTACCAACCTTGCGCTTGCCTTGAAGGAGGAGCCGGAACTGGTGAGCCGTGTTGAGAGGGTGGTCATTATGGGAGGCGCTGTTACGGTTCGTGGAAATGTTACCCCTCATGCTGAGGCGAATGTATATGCAGATCCTGATGCAGCAGAGGCAGTATTCCGCTCAGGCATTCCAATCACTTTAGTGGGACTGGATGTTACGATGAAGACCCTGCTGCCGCTTGAGGAAGTAGTCAAGTGGAGGGAGAAGGGCACGAAGCTGGCCGATTTCCTGGCGGATATGACGGAATTCTATATTGGGGCCTATAAGTCCATCTATCCATCCATCAAGGGCTGTGCACTGCATGACCCGCTGGCCGTGGCCGCTGTTACTGATCCAAGCTTTGTAAAGACCGTGCCGATGCGGCTGAGTGTTGAGCTCCAAGCAACCGAGTCGCTGGGTCATATTGAGGGAATCCAGCTAGACGGGTCAGACGAGGAACAAAGTGTGGACGTATGTATTGAAGTGGACGCGGAACGTTTCCTGGAGCATTTTTTAAGCAGAGTTATATTATAAATTACAGGAAAGTTGTTCAGTCATGCTGGTACCGGAACTGCCCGAGCAGTTCCTCTCCGGGTTCGAGCTTGTGGTTTCAACGTCGAGCTTCCTGTTTTCGCAGTTCTAACTAACCGGCTTCTTGTTATACTTGAAGCAATTAATCTAATAGCAAAGCGTAAGCCTTGTCATCAGAGATGACAGGGTTTGCTTGAGTTGTTGCACGATGTCCAGGATAAAATACGGTTTGGGAACGAATTGATAAGGTAGAATAATGGAAAGCAGCTGAGCGCCGGGGATGGGACTAGTTTCAGCGTTACCGGCCAGGGACTGATCATGGTTGCTTAACAGGAATACATAGGAGTACCGTGCTGCGGAACCGAAAATTCAAAATTTTGGATTGGTAATAAATTTAATAATATGATATATAAATTCGGGTGAAGGCAAATTTGTATGTTGTCATTATCATAAATCACAGATTAAAGATTTAATTAACAGCTGTTTAAGAAAGAATGCTAAATGGGTAACTTTCTTAAGATGTTGTTTTATAACAAGAGGAGGACACCCTATGAGAAAACTGAGGACATTTATGTTTATTATGTCCCTGGTATGCCTATGCTTGGCGGGCATGCCCTATTTGACGACTGCGGTTCATGCGGAGCCCGCTTCGGTGAAAACATACCAGATCGGGACTGACGTGACGTTCGCCCCGTTTGAGTTTGAGGATGAAAACGGTAAATTCGTCGGAATTGATATGGACCTGATGGATGCCATTGCCAAGGATCAGAACTTTAAATACGTCATTAAACCGCTAGGATTCAATGCGGCCGTCCAGGCTCTGGAGGCTAATCAGGTGGATGGCGTTATCGCCGGAATGAGTATTACGGACGAGCGCAAGGCGAAGTTCGATTTCTCTGAGCCTTATTTTGACTCAGGTGTCGTTATGGCTGTTCGCAAAGGGCAGACTGAGATTAAGTCATATGACGATCTGAAGGGCAAAAAGGTCGCGGTGAAGACAGGAACCGAAGGCTATAGATTCGCGGAATCGATTTCAGCCAAGATCGGCTTCACTATTGTGCCATTCGATGATTCCGCACAAATGTATGAGGATGTGAAAACCGGCAATTCGGTTGCTTGTTTTGATGACTTCCCGGTTCTTGCTTACGGGGTGAATCAGAACAACGGCCTTATGATCGTTACTCCTAAGGAAAAAGGGGCCTCTTACGGTTTTGCGGTCAGCAAGGGGAAGAACCAGGAGCTGCTTCAGAAATTTAATGCCGGCTTGGCCAATTTGAAGGCGAGCGGGGAGTATGACAAGATTACAGCTAAATATCTCGGTGAGAATGCCGCAGGACCAGCTAGCCAAAGCCGTATAGGCTTGATGTTGAGCTCTCTGCCTTCCCTGCTCAAGGGACTGGGTTACACGGTCATGTATGCTATAATCTCGTTATTCTTCGCGTTCATCTTGGGACTGATCTTTGGGTTTATGAAGGTGGGACGCAACAAATGGCTTCGCGGCATTGCCACTGTATTTGTGGATCTGTTCCGTGGTATTCCGCTGATTGTGCTTGCTTTCTTCATCTATTTCGGAATCCCGCAGGCATTTGGCTTCACAATGCCGCTGTTCCTGGCTGTAATTCTGACGCTCAGCCTGAATGCGGGTGCTTATGTGACCGAAATTATCCGCGGAGGAATCCAGTCTATTGACCGCGGCCAGATGGAAGCGGCACGTTCACTGGGACTTCCTTACCGGAAGGCGATGACCAAGATCATTATCCCTCAGGCGATCCGGATTATGATTCCAGCATTTATCAACCAACTGGTAATCACGCTTAAAGATACGTCCATTCTGTCCGTTATCGGTCTGGTGGAGCTGACCCAATCCGGTAAAATTGTTATTGCCAGAACGTTCGCATCCTTCGATATCTGGCTTGAGGTTGCTATCTTATATCTGATCGTCATTACGGTCCTCACCAAAATTTCGAGCCGCTTGGAAAGGAAGGTGACACGCCATGGGTAAAGTCCGGGTTGAAGGTTTAAAGAAAAGCTTTGGAGCCAATCAGGTACTGAAGGGCATTGATATGCAGGTTCAAGAAGGCGAAGTGGTCTGTGTTATCGGACCCTCGGGCTCAGGGAAGAGTACGTTCCTGCGCTGCTTGAACCGGCTTGAGGATATCACCGAGGGGACTGTCATCGTTGATAACTTCGATATTAACGATCCCAAGACCGACATTAACAAGGTCCGTGAGAATATCGGCATGGTGTTCCAGCACTTCAATCTGTTCCCTCATTTCAGTGTGCTTAAGAATATCATGTTCGCACCTATGGAACTGGGCAAGCAGTCTGCGGAGGAGGCCCGCTCCACGGCGCTTCGACTCCTGGAACAGGTCGGCCTGAAGGATAAGGCTAACGCGTATCCAAGCATGCTATCAGGCGGGCAGAAGCAGCGGGTTGCCATTGCCAGAGCACTCGCTATGAATCCGGATATCATGCTGTTCGACGAGCCAACCTCGGCGCTTGATCCTGAGATGGTCGGTGAAGTGCTTGGTGTTATGAATGACCTGGCTCACAAAGGTATGACTATGGTCATCGTTACCCACGAGATGGGCTTCGCCCGTGAGGTAGCAGACCGGGTTATCTTCATGGACGGTGGATATATCGTGGAAGAGGGCACGCCAGAGCAGGTATTCGGCAGTCCGAAGAATGAGCGTACCATCAGCTTCCTGGAGAAGGTTCTTTAATCTATTTCAGAGTACGGTGGTTAGCTTAACAAAAGTCCCCTCAAAGCGGACAGTGACTTGAGTTCATGATAAAATGAATCAAGTGCTAATCGCTGGAGGGGATTTTTTGTGGCGAACGTCAAAGGAAAGCTGAACACCGCTCTTATATGGGTGCTGATTGCTTTAGCTGTTGTTTCTGCTTTTGGCTGCGTCTATAAGTTCCCCCAAGAGATTGACATGCAGTATCCCGCTGTAAAATATAAGATGGGCCAACCGGCTACCGCTCAGCAGATTACGGTTAAAACTAAAGGCACCCTGTATCGGCCCTTATTCAGGGACCCTTATTTCAGCGGCAAAATGATCATTGACTCCTACGAATATACAAGTAAATATAATCTGATGGATATCGTATTCCACCAGGATATCCAGCATGGGTATGGCGCCGTCGTTTACGAAACCGTGGAGAATGGAAGGCCTATACTGGAAAGCCTTGGGGCTATGTGGATGAAAGATGACTTAGAACAATTCAATATTATTGCCTTTGAACCTATAGGAGAAGACAAAAAGATAGGTGGAGATTTAAGAGTGTCCGCACCTGCCCGCACGTATGAGGAGGCCATGATCATAAATCATGATTTATACAGGGAGTAATGAATTATGAATGAGCGTCTGAGGTCCGTGCAGCAGCGGGCCTTTTTTGATTTATTGAGGGAAGGAAGCCGGACGCCAAGCATTTTCGCGGAAAAACAAGCCTATTCAGCATACATAACTTCTTTGCAGTCAAGTTTACTGAGAGTGCATTTTATTGAATTGTAAACCTGAATTATAATTTTCGGTTTACAATAAGAGAACGCAAAGATATAATGACTTTACGTTAGATGTCGACACTAATAGTAAATCATAGATATGATCTATCGCGGAGGTAATTTGAAGTGAAAACTAAAGAAATGGTGCTTGCCGCGTTATTTGCGGCATTCATAGCAGTACTAGGCATGATCCCGCCCATCCCGTTAGGATTTATTCCCGTGCCTATCACCGCTCAGACTATGGGGGTTATGCTGGCCGGATGCTTTTTGGGCAGGAAGACGGCTACTCTCAGTATCATTCTATTTATTGTGTTGGTAGCTTTGGGACTGCCGATTCTATCGGGAGGACGCGGCGGGCTTTCTGTCCTAGCCGGACCTACTGTAGGCTACTTATTAAGCTGGCTGTTAGCCGCTTTCTGTATCGGCGCCTTAACGGAGAAGGTGTGGTCAGCGCTAAGAGTATGGAAACTGGTAGTGATCAATATTATCTTTGGTGCAGTGCTGGTAAGCTTGATCGGTGCACCAATCATGGCCCTGATTACACATACACCAATCTGGGTGGGGCTGGTGAAAGCAGCCGCGTTTCTGCCTGGGGATTGTATTAAAGCCATAATCGCTGCGGTCATTGCGGTACAGCTTAAAGCGATCAGCCCTATCGAGGATAAGGTGAACAACTCTTAATGGATACATATATGAGACAGTCTGGTGAGAATCCGGATCTGAATCTAAATGTCGTCTCCCATATCCTCCGCCAGGCAGCCGATAGACCGGGCTTGGCAGCCTTGTCCCACAGCCAGGGCAATCTTACCTACTCAGATTTAGCCGAGCGGATCAAAAGAATCGCTCAAGGGCTGAAGCAGGCGGGGATGAATCAGGACAAGGTTGCAATCTTATCCACGAACCGGGTCGAATTCGTAGAGGTTTTCCTTGGGAGCATTTATGCCGGATGTGTACCGGTACCTCTGGACCCGAAATGGAGTTCGAGAGAAGTTCATGCTGTACTTCATCAGTGCAAACCGGGCATTATCTTTACAGAAGCTTCCTTGGCGGATAGATTAAATATACTGAAGAGTGAGAGCATAGTTCTCACTTTTTCTGCTGATCACGCAGGCACGGGCTCGTATGACAGCTGGCTGGCCCGGTTAACCCCCGAAACCGACATGGAGCCGGCGAATGAATTGCTGTTTATCGGCTTTACATCAGGCACAACGGGGTTGCCCAAGGGGTTCATGCGCTCGCATGCCTCCTGGATTTCAAGCTTGAGAGCAACCGAAGAAGCCTTCCGGCTGACTCGGATGGAACATATTACAGCGCCGGGGCCGTTTGTTCACTCGCTGTCCCTGTTTGCATTGATGCAGAGCCTATACAGCGGAGCAACCTTTCACATTGTCCCGCAGTTTGAGGCAGGCGAGGTCCTCCGGCTGTGTGAGCGTGTTCCGGACATGATTCTGTTCGTGGTTCCAACGATGATTGAAGCCATGCTGCGGCTGGCCAGATCAGGTTCAACGAACATTCAGGCCTTAATCAGCTCAGGCGGAAGATGGACTGAGGCTTCAAAGGAAGCCTGCAAGAAGGTATTTTGCGGGACTAGGCTGTATGAATACTATGGTTCATCTGAAGCGAGCTATATCAGTTATATGGATGTTTATGACGATATTAGGCCAGGTTCGGTGGGCAGGGCTTTTCCTGGTGTTGAGGTCTCCATCCGGGACGAGCAGTTTAGGGAGGTTCCTATAGGCGTGGTTGGGCAGCTGTATATTCGCAGCCCGATGATGTTCCTGGGATATTATCAACGGCCTGAAGAGACCGCCGCCGTTTTCCGGGACGGATGGCTCGAGCTGGGCGACTACGCATCTTTAGACGAGGACGGTTATTTGCATCTGGCCGGCCGCTCCAAAAATCGAATGATCACCGGGGGACTGAATGTATTTCCCGAGGAAGTGGAAGCCGTTCTCCAACAGCTGCCTGATATCCAGGAGGTAATGGTGTTAGGTGTACCGGATGACTACTGGGGAGAGAAAATTACCGCGCTTGTCAAGTGGAGTGGAGATGGACGTCTCGGCCTGGAAGAAATAAAAAGCTACTGCCGCCGTTATCTGGCTGCGTATAAAGCGCCAAGGCAGATCATTACCGTGGATGAGTTCACTTATACAAGCAGCGGCAAAATCTCCCGCCATGTGATGAAGCAAATGGTGAAAGGGTGAGGTTATGACCGAAGCGGTCATTGTCATAGCGAAACGTACACCTATCGGCAGATTGGGTGGGCACTTAAGCACGCTCGAACCGGAAGAATTGCTGGCACCGCTAATCCGGCACATTGCCGCAGAAACCCAGCTGCCGCTGGACATGATTGATGATGTTATCATCGGCAATGTCGTGGGTCCTGGCGGCAATATCGCCCGGGTGGCCGCACTGGAAGCCGGGCTTCCCGTAACGGTGCCGGGGGTTACGGTTGACCGGCAGTGCGGCTCCGGCCTGGAGGCCATTAATATCGCGGCCCGGCTCATCCAGAGCGGGGCCGGCGAGGTGTACCTGGCGGGAGGCGTTGAGAGCACAAGCCGTGCACCTTGGAAGATGTACAAGCCGCAGAGCTTGGCCGGTACGCCGCAGCTGTACACACGCGCCCATTTCACGCCCGCATCCTATGGGGACCCTGACATGGGGATTGCGGCCGAGAATGTGGCCCGTAAATTTGCGGTTTCCCGTGAAGATCAGGACCTCTACGCCCTTGAGAGCCATCAGAAGGCCGTTCATTCCCAGCAATCAGGGCGTTTCGAACAGGAGATTGTGCCCCTTCAGGCGAATGGAAAGTGGGTGCACGAAGATGAGTGTCCGCGGGCAGATACGAGCCTGGAGAAGCTGCACAAGCTTCGGTCGATTTTCATGGAGGAGGGCACGGTAACTGCTGGGAATGCTTGTCCACTCAATGACGGAGCGGCGATCGTGCTCATCATGTCCAGGCGGAAATGCCAGGAGCTTAAGCTTCGGCCAGTCCTTCGTGTAGTCGATGCCCAGGCAGTGGGAGTCGACCCAGAGTATTTGGGGATTGGCCCGGTTCCGGCGGTTCAGCGGTTGCTTCGCCGTCGGCAGCTTTCGGTGGACGATTTGGATGTTGTAGAGTTCAATGAAGCTTTTGCCGCCCAAGTGCTTGCCTCATTAAGAGAGCTCCGTATTCCGGTGGATAAGGTGAACCGCGGGGGCGGGGCACTGGCACTCGGGCATCCCTTCGGCGCATCGGGCGCTGTCTTAATGACGCGCCTCTACTCCGAAATGCTGCACCAGCCATACCGTATTGGGCTTGCTGCCCTCGGCATAGGTGGTGGCATCGGCCTGGCCACCCTTGTGGAGGCAGCCGAATGAAGAAGTTGAAATTCCGTGTACATATCACGGATTCGTTAATAACCCAATTCGCAAACAGCATTGACGCGCCTTTACGCACCTGGAACGGTGTTCTGACTGCTCCGCCCACCATGCCCGTTATTTTCTGGAAGATTGACGATGCTCCATGGCTCGATCCTGAGGGGACTTGGATTCATGGATCGCAGCGTTTTGAGTATCAGGCACCGATCATGTCAGGCATGACCTTGGATTGTGAGTTAATCCTGACCAAGGTGGAGACAAAAAGAGGCAGACAAGGGGAGCTGACTTTGTATACTCATACTCTTGTCTGTTCGTGTTCCGGCAGCCTTATCGTTACATCGGAAACGGTATTAATTTCGGGCGGGTGAGAAGATATGAGAAAACAAATCACGGCAGAAGGTATTCGAAGGTATGCGGTCGCGTCCAAGGACATGGCGGACATTCATCTGGATGACGAGGCTGCACAAAGAGCGGGCTACAAGCGGCCTATTGCCCATGGGATGTATATCATGGGATTGGCCCAGTCCATTTACGCCAAGGAGCATAAAGAGAAGTGGATTCAGAGCTGCGGGATGAGATTTCAGAAGCCGTTACCTATTGATACAGCTGTCAATTTTGTGTATGAAGAGCAAGGCGGGAGCGTCCTGGTCACGGTAACGGCAGAGGATGGCGGGCGGATTGCGACGGGAACTCTTACGGTGAAAGAGGGGGTAACATGGCTAGATCAGCTTTGATCACTGGGGCTACCCGGGGAATAGGACGCAGTATCGCGCTTGAACTCGCACAAAAAGGTTACAGGCTGATCGTTAACGGCACCAAGCCTGAGTTAATCGACAGCCTTGTACATGAAATCCGCCAAGCGGGTGGCATAGCGGTGGGTATCTGCGCTAATATCGCGGACCCCTTGGAGGTTACCCGGATGGTGGAATATGGTGCAGCCAAGTATGGTTCTATTGATGTGCTGATCCACAATGCTGGCAATTTGCGTGACCGGAAATGTGTGGAGATGACCGGTGAAGATTGGCACTCCGTCCTAGATGTGCATTTAAACGGCGCGTTTTACTGTGTTCAACGGGTTCTGCCCTACATGACGGAGGGTGGCGGCGACATTCTCCTAATGACCTCGACAGCCGGACTTAGCGGTTCCGCAGGTCAGCTGAATTACAGTGCTGCCAAGGCGGGGATCCTTGGCATGGTCTGGACACTGGCTGCCGAGCTGCGGGGCAGCCGCATACGGGTGAACGGCATAGCACCGGCAGCTTTAACGGATATGACCAGGCCTGTGATTGAGCATCTTGCCGAAAAATATGCCAGACGCCAAGAGCCGTTTCCCGAGTTCTGGAAGGTTGGAAGCGCCGAGGATGTTGCCCGGTTCGTTGGCGATCTGCTGGATCAGCCGGAACCGGAGCTGACAGGTGAAGTATTCGGGGTGAATGGGCGCAAGATCACCCTATGGCAGAAGCCGAGTCCTTTCTTCTCGGAAGACGGCGCAGAGTCGTTCTTCTCGGCTTGGAAGCGTTAGAGGAGCGTTAATCAAAATGTTAACATTCAACCAGGTTCATTATTATTATAAAAAAGGGTATCCCCTTATCGACAACATGAGTTTTACTGTTCAGCCGGGTGAATTTGTTGCCATTATTGGTCCTAACGGTTGTGGGAAGTCCACGCTGGCGCGGCTGATGAATGGTCTGATTCTACCGAAGGAAGGCCGTGTGCGGTTTAAGCATTTGGACACCTCAATACCTGCGGATCTTGCCGAAATCCATAAGAGGGTCGGCTTGATATCCCAGAACCCGGAGGACCAGTTCATCACCACCACTGTGATGGATGAGGTGCTGTTTGGCATGGAGAATATCCGCGTGCCCAGAGAGGAGATGGCATCCCGTATGCAGCATGTTCTGCGGGCGGTTCACATGGAAGAATATATGCATGCGATGCCCCATGAGCTGTCCGGCGGTCAAAAGCAGCGTATTGCGATTGCCTCGATCTTGGCGATGCGGCCGGAATGCATTATTTTTGACGAAGCCACGTCCATGCTTGATCCTCAGGGGCGGGAAGAAATCAAGTCCATGATGCATGAGCTCCACCGTCAAGGTATGACGGTGATTCACATTACCCATCACATGGAGGAGGTACTGCATGTGCAGCGCGTACTTCTTATTCAGGACGGACGAATTGAGTTCGATGGGGACCCGCTCCATTTTTTTGAAAACGTATCTCTGGAGAATTATCAATTAAAAGCCCCTTTTGCCGTTAGGCTGCATAAGAAGCTTGGTCTCAAGTCATCATTGATGGCCGATTGGAAGGAGATGATTCGTTCCCAATGGTCCTCAAGCTAAACCATGTGAGTGTGAACCTTGCAGGCAAGAGTGTTCTGAAGGATGTCAGCTGCACCATCCATGATAACCGGTGGATCTCGATCATTGGACAGACCGGAGCTGGCAAATCCACATTTGTGAAGGTGTTGAAAGGGCTGATACCAGATATTCAAGGAGAAATTAGGATTAATGAGCAGCCTGTGCCGACTGACCGTAAAGGATTCATTCAGGTGAATCCGGATATCGGCTTCGTATTTCAGCTTCCGGAGCATCAAATCTTTGAAACGACGGTGTATAAAGAGCTTGCCTTTGCCCCCAAGATTCGGGGTTATTCCCCTAAGCAGATTACGGAGGCAATCCATCAGATCCTTCCGCAGGTCGGGTTAAGCCAAGAGATTCTGCAGTACGCCCCTTTTCAATTAAGTGGGGGACAGCGAAGACGAATCGCCATCGCTTCGGTGCTGCTGATGAACCCTAAGGTGCTCATCCTGGATGAACCTACCGCGGGCCTTGACCCTCAAAGCCGGGCTGCGCTGCTGCGCATGTTCAAGACTTGGCAGCAGCAGGAGGGACGCACCATTCTGTTCGTCTCTCACCATATCGGCGATGTGGCCGACTACTCGGACGAGGTGATGCTCTTCCACGAAGGCAGGCTTTTGGAGCATCTGGACGCCCGCACTTTGTTTCTTCAACGGGCCGAGCTGCTGGAGAAGGCCGGACTGCCTCTGCCTGACCCGATAGCGCTGCTGAAGCTGCTTGAAGAGCTAACGGGCAGAACTATTGAGGTCGAAAGCTGCCAGGAGCAGGACATTTTGACCAGGATATTACCCATTTGGAACGACCGGAGAAATACATATGACCAATAATATATTATTAGGACAATATATAGAGACAGGATCGATACTGCACCGGTTGGACCCGCGAACCAAGCTCGCAAGCCTGTTTGTCATTATCCTTGGCTTCCTTACGCTGGATTCCTTCCTGAGTTATGTCTTCGCGGCCGCCCTTGTAGTTGCCCTCATGATTTTGTCGGAAATACCGCTTCGGTTGTTCGTCCGAGGCTTAAAACCGATCCTATTTATCCTGATGTTTACGTTTTTCTATCACGCCTTCGTGACAGAGGGCACTGTGATCTGTTCATGGGGGGCCATTCACGTGACCGTGGAAGGCTTGCAGAATGGAGCGAAGTTTGTTGTCCGCATAGTTCTGCTAATCTTGCTCGCCTCTGTGCTGACGCTGACGACGAAGCCTTTGACCTTGGCGCGTGGCTTGGAGAAGCTGCTTGCGCCTCTCTCGAAACTGAAAGTGCCTGTGGAACAATTCTCCTTAATGATTGTGATTGCAATTCGTTTTATTCCAACGATCATGCAGGAGCTGGACCGGATTCTGTTGGCCCAGAAGGCCAGGGGATACGATGTTCAAGCTCTCAGACTGCCAAAACGTGTTTTTGCTTACATTCCGATTCTAATTCCCCTGTTCTTCACTACGATTCAGCGCGCGGAACAGCTGACCCTGGCGATCGATGCGCGGGGTTATGGCAACGGCAGGGGAAGAACGGCGTACCATCAACTTAGCTTGAGCCGTGCGGATTATTTTGCGGGCCTGAGTGCTGTCTTTGCCTTGGTGATTCTCCTGTTCATCCGAATAGCGGAATGATGTGGTGGATTGTATTATGATTTTTTATTAGGCAAGAAGGCTATAAAAATGAGTGAGATTAAAGTGAAGCCGACTGTCCACATAAACGTATGATTAAAAGCCGTGTTCCTCACTGAAATATTGATAACAGATGTGGATGTCAATTGATTTTGCAAGATGATGGCAAGCACCGAAGCACCAAAAGCTCCACCGATTTGCTGTAGAATCCGAGTGGCGCTGCTGGCATGCGGGATCTGTTCCTTACTTAATCCTTCGTAAGCTGTTGCCATAATGGGGAGCATAACACCTCCAAGTCCTCCTCCACGGACAACGAGGGCGATGGCAAGCAGAAGCTCGCTGGTATTGGTTCCGCAAAAGGCAAATGGGAGGGTTCCGAGTATTGTTAGAAGGGTACCGCAGAGCACAATCCATCGAGAGCCAATTGTATCTGTAAGTTTACCTGCTAATGAACGCGTCAATAACATCCCTATACCTTGAGGAATCAATAATAACCCTGAAGCAAGAACGCTCTCTCCGCGAACCTGTTGATAATAGAGAGGTAATAATAACATGCCACCATAAGAAGACAGACCGGATAAAAACAATAGACAAGAAGATGCAGTAAAGGACGTGCTTTTAAATATGCGTATATCTATCACTGGATTGTGGGATTTTCTTAATACATAAAGGCAGAAGACCATCAGAAATAAGAGTCCAATGACAATAGGGATGATGACTGAACTTTGAAAAAAACCATAATCTGAGCTGACTTTGGTTAGCCCATAAATAATCAGCACGATACTAGGTGATAATAAGGATAAACCAAGGATATCCAATTTTTGAGACTCATTTGTGACTTTATCTTCGGGTAAACCCCATACGGCTAGGATTAGAGCGATTAAACAAATAGGAAGATTGACATAAAAAATCCAACGCCAGTTAAGATAATTAATAATAACCCCACCTAAAAGAGGTCCAAGAATAGGCCCGATAAGTACAGGTAAACCCACAATAGCCATTAATTTACCTAATTTCTCTCCGCCAGCTGCCCGGACAATCATGGTCTGCATGATGGGCATCATCAAGCCACCACCCATTCCTTGAACTACTCTAAAGGTGATGAGACTTCCCACATTCCATGACAAACTTGATAAAACAGACCCAATGAAAAATAAACTTAAAGCCAATATCCATATCTTTTTACCGCCAAAACGATCAAGTGCCCATCCAGAAATAGGAATAACAATGCCAAGGGCGATTAAATAACTCGTCATGATCCACTGAATTGTTGACACGGACGCGTGCAGAGCATTCCCAAGCGTATCGATTGCGACATTCATTATGGTGGTATCGAACAAAGGGGCTAGAAGTCCAATCAATAGAATCCATGCCATTTTCATGATGGCTGGATCTATTTTCTTATTAGCTGTTAGTTCCATTTGTTTCCCCATGTAGTTCCACTCCTTTTTGATATTAGATACTTTTAGTTTCTTATTTTAATTTATGATATAATAAACCAATAAGAAACGCAACGTATTTTACTGGAGGTGTATTTATATGAATAAGGAAAATGAGGGAGAGTTTACGACAAGAAGAAGAGGAGCAGAACTAGAGGAAGCCATTCTTCAAGCGGCGTGGGATGAACTGATGGAGGTTGGTTTTCCAAGATTAACTATCGAAGGGGTTGCTGCTCGGGCACAAACAAGTAAACCGGTTATTTATCGGCGTTGGCCGAATCGTGAGGAGCTTGTCTTGGCAGCAATTCAGAATAATTTACCGGCCCCCCCGAACGAAGTACCTAATACGGGCGATCTGCGAAGCGATGTCATCATCGTACTGAATCGTTTGAATGAAATGCTCCGTCAAATTGGGCCAGAAACGATTCATGGATTAATGTCTGTTCTAACAGGTATCCCCATATCTGAACTGATCAGTTTTCGAAGAACCAGTACCATGCAAACCATTCTGAATCGGGCAGTAGAGCGAGGAGAAGTTAGGTGTGAAAAAATAACCCTGCGAATTTCAAGGCTGCCTGTTGATCTTGTCAGACATGAGGTGTTGATTACCTATGAGCCTGTGTCACAAGATACAATTGCTGAAATTGTGGATGAGATTTTTTTACCTCTAATAAGGTGAATGGATTCGATAACAAATAAGCTTGAGCGAAATCAGGTATGTACTTGGGTCCGAATCTGGTACTGCCTGATTGCAGTGTAATTTCGGAAACTGATATTGTCGTTTGTTGAATTGTGACATGAAGGGAATTATTATTCCAAGACGGCCATGCTTCTGCTTGTTGAATCCGGCGGAAGCTTGGGATTTTGTGTATTCGCACAATTGCCGGAAAAGATCGGTCTGATGTTGGATATTTATACGATTTCGGACCGGGAATAAGGTGATTGAAGGAGCATTGAACTTCTTTAAAGTTTGTTATTGACCAATCAATAACAAACTGATATAGTGAAATCATCGAGTTAGTAATTGATCAATCACAATTAAAGAAAGCGGTGGTGAAGAATGCTCGACCTGTTGGTCACAGATGCGAGCAACAATAGTTAGAGGAGCTATACTTATAACAGTTGCAGGGCGGATTTTCTTAAGTGGTTTGTAATTGATTAATCAATAATTGGAGGAGATTCTTATGAATTCCATGGTTCAATCGGCAAAAGCGAATTCTCGTGCTATACCGTATCGGTGGTGGGCGCTGATCGCACTGGCGTTAGCTCAATTCCTAGTCGTTCTTGATGCATCCATCGTCAATATCGCGCTTCCCTCTCTTGGCTCAGAGCTTCACTTAAGTACCAATACACTGAGCTGGGTCATTACGGCTTATGTACTGCCTTTTGGAGGTTTGCTGCTTCTAGGCGGAAGGCTGTCGGATCGATTCGGGCATCGAAAATTGTTCATGACTGGAGTCGCTGGATTTGCACTTGCTTCGACCGCGGCAGGAATGGCTACCACGGGAGCTTGGCTGCTCACTGCGAGAGCGATTCAAGGAGCCTCAGCTGCTCTGCTCGCACCAGCTGCGCTCGCTCTCGTTACCAAGTTGTTTGCAGATCCACAAGATCGTGCTAAGGCGCTCGGCATATGGGGCGCAGTTGCGGGTACCGGCAGTGCAGCGGGTGTCTTGCTGGGAGGTATGCTGACGGCTTCGTTTGGTTGGTCCGCGGTGTTTTATGTGAATGTTCCTATAGCAGGATTAGTTCTAATGGCGGTTCCTTTCCTCATCGGCAGGGATTCGCTCGGCGAACGCGTATCTCTGGATATGTCGGGCTCGGTAGTGGTAACGGCAGGCATCGTAGCTCTTGTAGCCGCGCTTTCCGGAACAGAGCAGGTCGGCTGGACGTCTCCACAGACCCTGATTCTGACAGGCTTGGCGGTTGTATTGTTCGGATCGTTCATCTTCCTTGAGAAGCGTGTCTCAAATCCGCTAATGCCGCTGAGCATCTTCCGCAACAAGTCGGTTACGGGTGGGAATCTCGCGATGTTCCTCATCGGAGGAGCGACGACGGGGCTATTCTTCGCACTATCGGTTTATATGCAGCAAGTGCTTCATTACGATGCATTAAAAGCAGGGCTCACCCAGCTCCCGCTGGCCGGTGCGCTGGTCTTAATCGCCGGAGTAGTTCCCGCACTGGTTAAGGCAATTGGTCAGAGTAGGACGCTGGCGACATCGCTGATCCTGCTGGCCGGAGGGCTAGTTTGGCTATCTTTATCGCCTAGTGATGCAACGTTTGTAGCCAATTTGTTAGGACCGTCCATCTTGATCGGGATCGGACTAGGAGGCGCGTTCATTTCCGGAACGGAGCTGGCGGTTCACGGTGTGGCGGACGGGGAAGCAGGGCTTGCGAGCGGCCTGGTTAATACAAGCCAACAGATCGGCGGAGCGATTGGACTTGCAGTACTGACAACGGCGGCATCGTCTCGTATCGATCACTTGTTGAGTCGTGGTGCAGCCGAAGCGCAAGCATTAACCGGAGGATTCTCCTGGGTATTCCTCGGGGCCGCCGCATTTGCGATTATCGGAGCGATAGTGGTTCTTGTGATTGCAAGGCAATCTCGCCGCTATAAGTAAGTGACTAATCAATCACCAAAACGATACCGTTACAGTTAGGCGCCAAGTCAGGCAGTCTTAAGAAATCGAAAAAAATAAATTTAGGAGTGATTAGAATGCTAAGAGCAATGGTAGTGAGAGCAGGCAGCGGGTGGGGTAAGGCGCTTGTCGAGCAATTAATCGGGGCGAATGTCGAAGTTGTTGCCTATTCGGGATCACAACGGAAGCTGGAATCGCTGGAGAAGGCCTTCTCATCTTCTTCGCTTCTACGAACAGCGAGAGGAAATGCCAGGAATCGTAGCGAGCTGTTAGCTGCCGCGGAAGGCGTTGACGTGATTTTCTGCGGAGTTTACTTAACCTACGATGACAACCCGGAGAAGGTGGGGCGGATGCTAGAAGCTGTTCGAAGCATTGCCGCGGTGACCGGAGCCAAGATGGTTACCCTCGAAGGGGTTTATCTCCCCGCCAATGAGATGGAAACAGTGAACTCGAACTACTCAGGTGCCACTTCCATGCGAATCTTCAGTCCAGAGTTGTACGGCGGGACCGCCTCGAACACACTGATTCATTACGCGCTTCGCAAAATCGTTCAAGGGAAACCCGTCAAGCTGCTAATCAATCCATCAGTCAGAAGAGACTATCTATATGTGGACGATGCCGCCCGGTATGTAATGGAGCTGGCTCTGATGGAGTCTGCGTATGGGAGCGATTGGTATCTTCGTGGCAATGGACTAATCTCGCAAGCGGAGCTCCTTGATCTGGCCGGTTCAGTCGTTCAAGCTGTGCCACGCTTCGAGCCAATCGGAGGCTGGCAGCGTCGCCTGCTTCGGTGGTATGAGCCGAGGGCAAAGAAAATACTGGATCGCTATGAGCTGCTCAGCAACGAATTTGGATCATATGGCACTGAGTATGGTGGCATATGGTCAACTCCTTACCAAGAAGGAATAGTTTCAACGGTAAAACGAATGTTGGCAAAGCAAAATAGTGTTCATTAATTATTTACTCACAAAAAGTATAAGAAGTTTAGGTTAGTAATCAAACAATTAATTAAAATTCAACGAAATGAGGTCAATGAAATGGAAAAGTCGATAGTAAATGGGGGATCCGGCGTGACGAGATCGGGGAACGGGAAAGAATTGCTTGTACAAAAGGGTATGGTTGATGTTGATCGAAATGCACAGGTCATCGTTGACCTATCTATTGAGATTGAAGCTTCGCAGGAGACTGTGTGGCAGATACAGACTGGCATCGAACAGTGGCCGACTTGGCAGAAGGATATCACGCAAGTGAGATTATCCGGTCCGATCGCCTTTGGGAGCACGTTCCAGTGGGAAACTCATGGGCTGCAAATCGCCTCAACCATCCTTGAGATTGCCCCCATGAAACGAATCGTATGGGGAGGTCCGGCTCATGGTATCGAAGGCGTTCACGTGTGGAGCATCACGCCCATAGCTAAAGGAGTACTTGTGCACACTGTGGAGTCCTGGGACGGCCCGCCTGTTGCAGCTGACCCCAACGGCATGAGAGCCGCACTCGAGGCATCACTGAAGGCTTGGCTTGCCGCCCTTAAATCAACAGCCGAGAGCTTGCCAACCGAAGAATAGTAATTGATTAATCAATCGTATTACGAGGGGGAGTAATTCTGAACAGAAGAAAAATTGTAAAACGCCTGATTTATTTCGTCCTTCCTTTGACTTTGGTGCTTCTGATCGGAGCGGTGCTTGTTACTTATTTTTGGCAGATGCGGCTTCAAAAGCCTGAAGAGATTAACATGGCTTCCCATCAGATGGCGGCAGGCATGACCAGTATGGCTAACATGGGGGATATGAAGGATATGGAGCATATGGAGGGTATGGAACATTCGTTGTCCAAAGGAGGAAAGGTGCCTTGTGACTCTATCACGATTCCCGAGTCATCGGCTCCGATTCGCAAGTTCGATCTGACGGCCGCTCGGACAACACTGAAGCTGGACAATGGCAAAAACATCGAAGCTTGGACTTTTAATGACATGTCTCCGGGGCCGGAACTTCGTGTAACGGAGGGGGACCGAATTGTTATTACTTTGTATAACAAGGACATCGAGGATGGCGTTACGATCCATTGGCACGGAATCACCGTTCCGTGCTCGCAGGATGGTATTGCGGGAGTAACACAGGATGCCGTGCATCCGGGGGAACAGTTCACGTACACGTTCATCGCAACAAATCCGGGCACGTACTGGTACCACTCCCATCAAATGAGCTCGATTCAGGTAAGCAAGGGACTCCTGGGCGCACTCATCGTTGAGCCCAAGAAGAGCTCCAAATCCGATACTTCAATGTCAGAGGCAACGGCTCTCTATCAACAGCTGGATTCTTCAATGCTGGTGAACGGAAGCACAAGAGGACTGACGATTCCAGGTAAAACAGGCGAACTGATTAGGCTAAGGCTGATTAACTCGGGCAATGAAACGATGGAATTCATTGTCTATGGAGCTCCCTTCCGGGTCATGGCGATGGATGGCCACGATTTGCATGAACCTGGTCTGCTGAAAGAGACGATGATTCCGATAGGAGCGGGCCAGCGTTATGATCTGCTTATCCAAGTTCCGGGATCGGGTAAAGTCGTCATCAGCAGCCCCTCGGCTGTGGACTTACCGATTACGATAGGGAGCGGAAGCCAGCCACAGCATAAGGAAGGCGGACAGCTGTTCTCGTATGTCGATTATGGAAACCCAGTACCTGATGACCCCGTCCTGCAGCTCAAGCCCGATAGGCATTTTGAGCTTAAGCTCGGCCAAACTCTGTTCACCAAGTCAATTAATGGGAAATCGTTCCATGAGATTCCCCCGATGATCGTGAAGGAGGGGGACCATGTGCTCATCACCGTCTCCAATGAAGGCGGAGGTGATCATCCCTTCCATCTTCACGGACATGTATTCCGGGTCTTGAGTAAGAATGGCTCAACCCTGCAAGGCAGCCCGGTATATCTTGATACGCTTCTGACGAAGGAGGGCGAGACTTACGAGCTGTACCTGGAAGCTGATAATCCGGGCCTCTGGATGATACATTGCCACAACCTCAAGCACGCTTCAATGGGCATGAGCATGATGTTGAATTATGAAGGTATTACGACGCCATATCGGGTAGGAACCAAGTCCGGCAATCTACCTGATTTATAATGTTAGCATTCCTGTTATTTAAAAAGGAGCTTAAAATCATGACCAAAGACGCGAAAACATCCCTCAACCGCCGAGCCGACATTATCTCTGCGGCGATCGAGGTGTTTGCCGAGACCGGTTATTACAAAGCCACTACAGCACAAGTGGCACAGCGGGTTCGAATCTCACAGCCTTACGTGTTCCGCTTCTTCGCGACCAAGGAACAGCTGCTTCTGTCAGCACTTGAGGTTTCATGGATGCGAATCATCAAGTCCTTCCGCCAAGTGATCGAATCCGCGTCTTCGGAACGGCTGGAAGCCGAACTGATCGAAATCTACGAGGAAATTTCGGAAAGCCATCGCAATGAAATGCTTCTACAGATGCAGGCACAGGTGATTCAAGAAAATCCGATCCAGGAAGCCATGCGTTTTGGGTTCAGGGGGGTACATCGAATGGTACTTGAAGCTCTCCGTCAGACAGGGGACTCGAATCCTGAAGAGAGTACGATGCTGTTCCTAGCCCGAGGGATGCTCTGCAACCTTGCCGAAGCCATCCGCTTGCCGGAACTGAAGGAAAGGTAAAGCAAGCAACTAGCGCTCCGATTAAAAGAATAAATTCGTTGCAGAATAGGAAATGAATAATTGTCCAAATGGAAGCATTTTTGATCAAAGACTATAGGGGGCCATGCTACTTCTTGTTGAATCTGGCGGTCTTCCCAACAATTCCGGTCTTAAAATTGTTGGCTAAGGCTGTTTGAAATTGGATTTTACGGAGCGACATTTTGGATGAATAGGGGATATTGGGTGCTTGCTGCTTGGCCTTCCAATATCCCCTATCAGCAATCCTAATACCTGATGTTTTAAATGTGGGAAAATTACTTTGTACTGCCTTCAAACTCTTCCAAGACCTTGGATTTGTCGCCATGAACCTTTTCCAGGTGATCCTCTCCCCAATAGCATAAATGGTCTAGCGCAGGCTTTAAGCCCCAGCCGTAGGACGTTAAAGTATACTCCACTCTAGGCGGAATCTCTTTATAGACCTTTCGTGCAATGATCTCATCCTTTTCCAGACCTCTTAGCTGAGTGGTCAGCATTTTTTGCGTAATACCAGGCACTAACCGTCGAAGCTCAGAGGTCCGTTTCGGCCCTGTCATCAAATGATAGATGATTAAAGGCTTCCATTTTCCCCCCATTACTTCTAATGCTGCCTCAACTCCAACTGTATATTTCTTTCGAACATTATTTTTCTTCATTTCCGCCATCTCTTATTCCTCCGCTACAAAGGCTGTTTTTTGCTAGGAACCTAACTTCCAGGGCACTTGACTAGGGCACGTCTATGTTCCTAAGGTACATTTATGATCCTATAGAACTTGAAAGTGCGTACTTCCAGAGCGTTTTTGTACTGTTTATAATAGCATCAGCCATTGATCATGGCTACAAATCAGCTGTGAAGAAAGGTAGTGGTGATACAAGCATGAAAGTATTAACCGTTGTGTCTCATCCGAGACAAGATTCCCTGACCTTTAAGGTTGCAGATTGTTTTGTAGAAGGTCTTGCCGAGGCTGGTCATGAATATGAAATATTGGATTTACACCGGATTGGCTTTGATCCTGTTTTAAAAGGGGTAGATGAACCTGATTGGTCCACAGCGGAGCAGACCTTCTCCCCTGAGGTGGAAAGGGAAATAAGGCGAATGCGTGAGCATGATGCCTTGGCTTTTATTTTTCCAATTTGGTGGTGGCATTTGCCAGCGATGCTGAAAGGTTATATTGACCGTGTATGGAACAGCGGATTTGCGTACGGTGCGAACCAGCTTCATCATCAGCATGCCTTATGGATTGGATTGGCGGGCGTTTCCAAAGAACAGATGAAAAAGCGTAATTATGACGAAATGATTACTCATCTGCTTAATGTGGGAATCGCGGACTATTCCGGTATTTCAAGCTCCAAGGTTGAATTATTATACGAGACTCTGGATTCCAGCCCTGAGCATTATGAGATGCTGCTTAACCAAGCTCATCAATTAGGGGTGAATTATGCCAAGGAACAGCGGCATTAAGTTATTCATGGGAAGTAAATGATTGAAGCGGGAGTCAATCGGGGCGGAGGGGGCGTATGCAGATTAGCGACACAAGGAAAAGACAGTTTTCGCTGTCCTTTCTTGACCGATATGAGGATAAATGCATGCGTGATGCTTCTGAAGTTCATCAGTGGCTGCAGACCGACTCTATATTATTTTCTTGTTCTTGTCACATAGGGATAAATCGGATCTCTTAATTCGAACTCATACGTTTCGCCATCCACAATGCCTACAACCTTTTGGCTATCATAGAGCTCTAGCAGAAATCCAGCCATTTCTTGTGCTGTATGAAACTTAGGGACTGCACCTTCATATCTAAATTCATCTATATCCAAAGAACGTTTAGCAAATTCTGTTTCTGTTGCAGCCGGAGCTAACACTTTCGCCTGCATAGCAGCTCCTTTGTTGCTCAATTCTTGAGCTAGGCCTTCTGTAAAGGCACTTACATAGAACTTAGTTGCACAATAGGTCACAGCATCGGCAACGATCGTATAACCGCCCCTGGATGAAATATTGATAATTTGTGTTCCTTCAACCTCTGCATAATCCCGTACATAAAGAGAGGACAAAATGGTTAGAGCCTCTATATTTAAGTGAAGCATTGTCTCAATTTTATTTAAATTTTGTTCCCCTACAGAAGCGTAGTTTCCAAAACCAGCATTGTTAATCCAAGTCTCAATTTGATAATCCCGAAGACTTTCGTAAAATTCATATACGTTTGCTGTGGCAGATAAATCAACCGTGCGAATGATCACATCCAGACTTGAGTTAATTTCGGCCACTTTTGATTTTAGCTCTTCTAATTCCTCCGTTCTGCGCGCTGCGATGATCAAGTTTTTACCACGAGACGCAAAAGCTATAGCCGATTCATATCCAATTCCCGAACTTGCACCTGTAATAACTGTATACTTCATATAATCTCCTCCTGAAATTAAGCTATTTCGTTTTGTTGAGAACGAACATTGAGTAGATTATACTGATTAGAGTGAACTCTAAGTCAAGTTATAAATTCAGTTGGAGGTTGCGCATGTTCACCATTGGGGAAGTCGCTGAAAAGTTAGGAATAAGCACTCATACATTGCGGTATTACGAAAAGGAAAACATTATTATTCCCGTTCGGGATGCCAGCGGGGACAGACGATATGACGATTCTCATCTGAAATGGCTGCAATTTGTTATCAAGTTAAAAGAAACCCAAATGCCTATCGCGCAAATTAAGAGGTATGCCTCATTGGTCTTGGAAGGGGAGCATACCACTCAAGAGCGATTAAACCTTTTAGAAGAACATAGAAACTCTATTAAGCAACAAATCAGAACTTTACAAGCTGCGGATGAGATGCTTGAACATAAAATTACCGCATACAAAGTTTTTATGACTAAGTGAAAGGTTACAGTAACTTGTCGTTTACAGATAGTGCAGGGAATAGGGAATCTTGATTTAACGGGAAGGAGAAGGTCTGAACTTATTCAGTTATACTAAGGAAGTACGTAAAAAAGGAGAGTTATCTATGACGTGGAACACGCGGCTGACCGAGCTGCTGCAAATTAAGTATCCGATCATTCAAGGAGGGCTCGCTTATCTGGGTTACGCGGAGCTGGCTTCCGCCGTTTCCAATGCGGGAGGGCTTGGCCAAATTACGGCGATGAGTCTTGCCGGCGTTGAGGAGCTGCGAAGAGAAATCCAGCGGACCCGAATATGGACAGACAAGCCATTTGGAGTTAATTTTGCCATTGGTATGCATAGCGCGGATTTTGAAGAGCGGGTACAGGCCGCTATTGATGAGAAGGTTCCAGTTATCTCGATAACTGGCGGTAATCCTGCGGGGATCTTAGAGATGCTTCAGCCCGCTGGAATCAAGTCATTGGTCCTCGTCTCCTCCCGGAGGCAGGCGCAGAAGGCTGAACAGTTGGGCGCTTCTGCTGTCATTGTTGTGGGACAGGAGGGAGGCGGCCATTTGGGGCGTGACGATGTTGGCACGATGGTGCTCGTTCCCCAGGTGGTCGATTCCGTTAGCATCCCTGTGGTGGCCTCAGGCGGCATTGGGGATGGCCGGGGATGGATGGCTGCCCATGCGCTAGGAGCGGAAGGGATAGAGATGGGTACACGTTTTATCGCGACACAGGAGTGTGTAGATGCCTCAGCATCCTATAAACAAGCACTAGTTGATAGCGCCGAGACAGATACGACAATAATCAAACGTTCTATCGGTGCGCCAGGCAGAGTATTGCGTAATGCGTATGTGGATCAGATTTTGGATATTGAACACAGGACTCCTACATATGAAGCTCTAAGAACTTATATTAGCGGAGAAGCCAACAAACGTTGGATTTATGAGGGCCGCCAGGAAGAGGGCTTTGGTTGGGCCGGGCAGGTGACAGGTATGATCCACGATATTCCTACAGTTGGTGAATTAATCGGAAGAATGGTTAATGAAGCAGAGGGAATACGGAGGAAATGGGCAGCAGGGAATAATTCATAGGGATATGCGGATCTTAAATATAAAACGTGTAGGAAAAAGGAGAACAGATGACAGAACATCAAACAGAGGCCGAATTCGGATGGAACTTTGATAACAGTTATACTCAACTGCCAGAGATATTTTATAGTAAAGTCAACCCCGTTCCTGTCAAATCCCCGAAGTTTGCTGCGTTTAACCAGTCGTTAGCAGCATCTCTCGGGCTGGACGGTCCAGCACTTTATAGTGATGAAGGCGCTGCGGAATTAACGGGAAACAAGATACCTAAAGGTGCTCTTCCCCTGGCACAAGCCTACGCAGGACATCAATTCGGTTACTTCACGATGTTAGGGGACGGGAGGGCGGTTCTGCTCGGTGAGCAGATTACTCCCTCTGGGGACAGATTTGATATCCAGCTTAAGGGTTCCGGAAGAACTCCCTATTCGCGGGGGGGTGACGGGCGTGCGGCACTGGGACCTATGCTGCGTGAGTACATCATCAGTGAGGCCATGCATGGTCTTGGTATACCAACCACCCGCAGTCTGGCCGTTGTGACCACCGGACAGGTTGTACAGCGAGATACGGAGCTGCCGGGAGCTATTCTGACGCGGGTTGCTTCCAGTCATATCCGGGTAGGTACCTTCCAATATGCTGCACAGTGGGGATCTAAGCAGGACCTTCAAGATCTGGCTGATTACACTTTGCAAAGGCTGTATCCAGGATTTGATGGCGCGGAGAACCGCTATTTGTACCTTCTGCAGGAAGCGGCCAAACGTCAGGCCGCACTGATTGCGAAATGGCAGCTCGTAGGATTCATACATGGAGTGATGAATACCGATAATATGGTGATTAGCGGAGAGACCATTGATTATGGTCCTTGTGCGTTCATGGATGCCTACGATCCTGCAACCGTATTTAGCTCGATAGATCGTCAAGGTCGTTATGCTTATGGCAATCAGCCACATATTGCTGCATGGAACCTTGCCCGATTTGCCGAAACGCTGCTGCCCCTGCTGCATACCGAAGAAGACGAGGCAGTCAAAATGGCAGAGGGCGTTGTTTCGAATTTCATGGAGGATTTTGAACAGCATTGGCTATCGGGGATGCGTTCGAAGCTGGGCTTATTTGGCGAAGAGGATCAGGATAAAGCTCTAGTCCATGATCTGCTCACGCTGATGCAGAAGCACGGGGCAGACTACACGAATACGTTCCGGTCCTTGACCTTGGATAAGCCGGAGGACACCGTGATGTATAACACGGCGGAATTTGCGCAATGGCTTGAACAGTGGAAAGCCAGATTAGGCCGCCAGGAGCAGACACGGGATGCTTCAATTCAATTGATGCGCCAGAGCAATCCGGCGATAATTCCACGCAACCACCGGGTGGAAGAAGCTTTGGAGGCCGCGGAGAATAGGGGGGACTATAGCGTTATGGAGAGACTGCTTGCCGCTCTTTCTAACCCTTATGAGTATTCTGCGGAGCAGACTGAATACTGCACCCTGCCCGAGCCTTCCGGACAACGTTATCGTACCTATTGCGGCACGTAACTCAAGTATAATAAGGATGTTAGAAGCCTGGGGTAGCCGGGCTTCTTCTTTTTGTGAGTTGTGCAAAGGTTATCTAATACAATATATTAATAAATAATCTGAAAAGAGTAGGGAGGAAGAAAGTATGAACCTGACCTCAAAACAACGAATCGTACTGCTGCTCTTAACCAATGAATGGCAGACGCCGATACAGATTGCGGGCCAGCTTTCTGAAGCAGGGGATTTGTCCGACGTACAACAGGCACTCAAGGACCTTTTGAAAGAAGGATTGGTGCAGACGAATCCAACTGTTCTCGGGTTATATCGGCTAACCCCGGAAGGCACAGCTATGAAAGAGTCGGAATTGAGTTAGGTAGAATGATGTGCAGCTTACAGAGAAGCTAAGTCCTCTCGAACACCAGATGGATATTTTTTGGGAAATTCTATAGCTGCATGCTCTAGACCCTATACATAACAAGCATTCATACCGTGCATAGTAAGGTTGACAACTATTCACAGTCATTGGAGGTCTTTAAACCATGAATGTCCAAAGAGCGCAGGAAATAGCTTCTTCCCCTGTGATGGCGAGTGTGTTATGTGAGGGAACTCAGGTCTATATACAGCATGTGGACGAGCAGACCCAAACGGCACGGATCTATGCATTGAACAATCCAGAGGAAGAACGGGAAGTACCTTTGTATACGTTAACTGAGCAAAATACGGGATTTTGAATTTTTTAGAAGTACTTGATCAGACGCTGACCGTAGGCTCAATCACTGTTATAGAGTTACGGTCTGTGTTGAGATTAACCATTGCGCCAATCGGTATAGCTGCTTTATAAACCCCGTGACCGCTTGCAAGGTTCGTGATCAGAGGCTTGCCGAGCGGGACGATGAATTCGTTGATCAGGTCCTCGTAGGATACGCCATACGCTGCTTGGCAGCCGGTGCATTCACCCATGATGATGCCGAGGCAATCGGTTAATTTCCCAGCCAGCTTCAAATGATTCAAATATCGGTACACGGTATTGGTAGGCTCGTGGGTTTCTTCAAGAAACAATACTTTGCCCCGGGTATCGATTTCAAATGGGGTGCCAAGCGTATCTACAAAAGACGTCAGATTGCCGCCCACAAGGGGGGCTGACACATTCCCTGCTACCCGGCTTACCAGCGGAATACCAGGTGGATTCTGTATGATCCGATTTGAGGAGTAGAGTGATGTAGCGGAGAAGAACTGGTTAAAGTTATAATCCGGTGTTCCAGATTTGAAGTCAATCAACAGCAGGCTGTGGAATGTGATTAAACTGCCATATTGGTACAGCACATTTAACAAAACAGTGATGTCGCTGTATCCGCTAATAATTTTCGGATTGTTTTGGATCACAGTAAAATCAAGGTAGGGAATTATCCCATCAACGCCTGTACCGCCCCGGGTAGGCAGAATCATCTTCACCTGCTTGTTCTCAAACATCATCATTAAATCGGAAGCACGCTGCTCATCAGTTCCGGCAAGGAATCCGTTTTGTGCATAAACATAGTTCCCCTTTAAAATATTGAATCCCAATGCTTTGAGAAATTGAATGCGGGCGTCAATGATTTTAGCATCGAGTGGGCTGCCCAAGGTGACAATTCCGATGGTATCCCCTCTCTGGAGCAAAGATGGACGATTTGGCATATGATTGTACCTGCTTTCCATAAAGTGAGTGTTCTGTAGAGTATATTGATGGAAACGGTGGGTCATACGGGGAAAATGAGAAGCTAGGCCGCAAAACAGTAAAGGGGCTGGCTCACAGTAATCTGTGAGTCGGCCCCTTATTTGTAATGCTTATGATTATGTCAATGATTACCGAGTAACTGTAACGTAATAAACAACTCTGAGGCCGCTGTTCCATTCAGCTACAACGGTTCCTTTACCCTCAGAAAATGCAGTTAAGTTACCGTTGCCGTCTAAACCAAGACAGTTGGTTGGACTAGCAACAGAAATAGTAACATGGTCACCTGCGATCTTTCTGCCTTCTCCAACCCTCATCGAAATGTTGGAGTAAATCGTGTCTTGTACCACAGCCTTAATAGATTGATCGCTCTGGGCTGGTGCGGCGGATGCACCTGTAGTAAATGTGCCGACAGACAAGATAGTTGCTGCTGCTGTTAGTGCCAAGATTGCTTTTTTCATTTCTTCATCTCCTAGAATATAGTTTGAAGCTCATCTAGGTGTCTTACTAAATCTATCATAATATTATATTTACCAATAATCAACAATTGTAGCATTAAATGTAAATTACATTATATTTCAATTAGATTACAGATGGTGATAGCATTGAGCACTTTCACCCAGGTGGCCGTACGATTTCAATTAATCGATGGCAAAGCCAAAGCACTTGTATTGGTGAACCTGCTCGAACCCCAACCGGATAGCCAGCCGTTTGGATGCTTCGTTGTCAAGGGAACAGTCCCAGTAGGGGGTAATGCCCTTTTCAAGTAATTCCTTGACCACATAAGCTGCTAAATGGGTACCGATGCCTTTGTTCTGGAATTCGGGAACGGTTTCAATCCCTATAGCATGCGTATGGTCTGTGACAAAACTTGAATAACACACACCTGTCACCGTCGAACCTTCTAAAGCCGCAAAACCGTATCCTTTCTCTGTGAAGTCGGAATGGGTTGACCAGAATAACCTGATATTCTCTTTGACTAATTCCACATGCTGAAGATCAGAGTTTTCCCATGGGTCCCGTCTTAGATTAATGGTCCTAATCTGTTTAATGCTTGCTTCAGGCGGCTGACGGAACAGTTTAAAGACCATTTGCTCGAATTTGTACAGGTTTCTGGAGTTAAAGATCATTTCCATGTTCCATTTATCGTGATGACCAGATACTTCAAAGTGAGAAAGGCCGTACTCTCTCATTCTTGGAAAAATAACTTGTGAGATTTGTCGGTCCAAAGTATGAATGAATCCAGGATTCATATGATCTCCAATTAAGTAAAAGCCTTGCATCCCCTTACTCCAGACCAGTGCGCTTTGCGGGTTGTCCGGATCATCGGTAAATATCCAGCCTGGATTATTTCCTTCAATTATCGAGAGAATTTCTGGATGAGGGAATCCGTCCCTTAGCAGCGGTTTAACTTTGTAATAGGTATCGCATGTCAATTCAAACATCTTCAAATTCTCCTTATCATGGCGGTCATGAATATTTTTTCTATCCTATGTACAGAATAGGTGTCACTTCATTTAAGCAGGTGAGACCAACCCATGAAAATACTCACGTATGGTTTAATGCCGATCCTACTTAGCTTAATGTGCTTGTTCGGCAGCAGGGAAGCTTCTATATTGAAACCTCAGGAGTCCCAATCAGCCTCCTTTTCTGTACCGATCCTGCTCTACCACTCGGTATCGGAGGATGGGAATGATGCACTCAAGATTGCTCCGTCCCGGTTCAAAGAACAGTTGTCCTATTTGAAAAGCCATGGATTTCATCCCATACACCTCAAGGATCTGCTGGCGTACTGGAACGGAGGGAGACCACTGCCCTCAAAGCCAGTGATCATTACCTTGGATGACGGGTATGAAGATAACTATACCGCTGCATATCCGATTCTGCTTCAAACCCATACGCGGGCAACTATATTTGCGGTAACCGGCAGTATTGGAACAACAGACCGGCTTACTTGGAAGCAGCTGCGCGAGATGGAAGCCTCAGGCTTAGTGGATACCCAATCCCATACGGTGACCCATCCGGATCTTACTAAGCTTAGTGAAAAGGATAAGCTTACGGAACTAGGCAATTCGAAAGATGAGATTCTTAAGCACCTGGGGCATCAAGCCATTGCCTTGGCATATCCATATGGCTTCTATGACCAACATACTTTACAAGCAGCTCAAAAAGCAGGTTACCTGCTCGCTCTTACGGTAGAGGGAGGATTCGCCAAGCCGGAGCAGGGCAGATTCGCTCTTCACCGTATCCTTATTACAGGAGATATGACACTTGATCAATTCAAGAGTGTGGTTACCCCAAGATGATGAATTGACCAGTGACAACTTCGTTCGAGTATTGAATGAATTTCGGCCTGATGTAACAAGCTAGGATGGTAGTATATATAACGCATTCTAAGGAGGATACCTGAATGGCCGATCAGAAGAGCAGAAGAGAAGCTGCCTGGAAGTCACGAAAGCAGGAAAGGCATCCCCATGGAAAAATCAAGTCACTGAAAGAATTATCCAGTGAATATGATGCGGAGCATAACTACACAAACCGTTAATAAAAGCGAAGCGGCTGCTGGATAATCATCTGGCAGCCGCTTCGTCTATAAGATGGACGGGTAAGGGGAGTCATTTGTTACACTTATCGCAGGCCCGTTTCTAAAATTATCCAAAATGATGCTGACTAGGAGTAGCATGTAAACTGGAAACCCGTTTCCTCCTAAGATATAATGAGGCTTAGTGCCAATGATCAACTTGAAAGAGAAGGACGGACCATGTACATGATTGATAACAATCCACTAGAAATGATGAAGCTTCTGCAAAAGAAGCTGAAGCGATTTATGATGATGTATAAATTCGCTCTGCAGGAAGTAGAAACCAAAATCAAAATTTTGCAGGAGGAGTTCCGGCTGCTTCATGATTACAATCCGATTGAGCACACTAAATCACGGCTCAAAACACCAGAAAGCATTATGAAGAAGCTGTACCGACGGGGAGGAATTGGCTCCTTGGAGGATATTAAAGAGAACATCCGCGATATTGCGGGCATCCGTGTTACCTGCTCTTTTATATCTGATATATACCGGATTAGTGAAATGCTTCAGGCCCAGAAGGATGTTAAGGTTATAGAAATTAAAGACTACATTAAAAAACCCAAACCTAATGGGTACAAGAGCCTGCATATGATCGTCGAAATCCCTGTATTTATGTCGGATGGCGAAGTACCTGTATATGTGGAGATTCAAATTCGGACGATCGCTATGGACTTCTGGGCGAGCTTGGAGCATAAAATCTTTTACAAATATAACGAATCTGTGCCTGAGCGGCTGCTGGAGGATTTGAAGAATGCGGCAGATACCGCTTATGAGCTTGATTTGAAGATGGAAGAGCTTCAGCATGAAATGGAAGAAATCAAGCTTGTGCATCAAACTGACAGCAGCAAGGATTGGCAGATGCTAATAGATAATCAAAAGTTCGGCATTCCTGAGGACCTGCTTAAGTTACTGTCCGGAAGTGAAAAAGCACCCACAACTTCATAATTGAAATCTGACGTGAGTCAAATCATAACACCTTCAAGGGAATAAGCCATGTCGTAAGATATGGAGATAACAATCACTCGGAGGTGTTTTTGCGTTGTCTATATAAGTCAGCTGTCGATAGAAGTGAAGAAGGAAGCCATTAAAGTAGGGCTAGCTTTCTTGCCTGTGCGTGCATAAATGAAGCGGAGGACACTTGACGGCTTCCCGCTAACGCATTTACACTGACGATGATTTAAGGCATATATTTTGTAATGATTGGAGTGAAGCGAATGGAACATCTGATAAGCATTGTGATGCCAACGTATAACCGGGCGCAGATCATTTCCGGCGCGATCGAGTCCATCCAACATCAGTCTTATGCCAACTGGGAGCTGATTGTCGTAGATGACCGAAGCACGGATCAGACGGAAGAGGTGATCCGAGAGTGGACGCGCAAAGATGCGCGAATACGCTATATGTGCAATGAACGGGAAAAAGGACCGGGGGGCGCGCGAAACACGGGTATGCTGGCTGCGCATGGCGAATATCTGGCGTTTCTTGACTCCGATGACGAATGGTATCCGTGCCATTTGACCGACAGCATGAGGACACACGCACTGACAAAAGCGGATATCAGCTTTGCGTTATGGGTGGAATGCCACGGGGATATGACCTCCTACAACTTCGACAATAAGGTTGAGCGGAATTTGCTGAATTCGATGCGAACGACGTTCGAAGCATGGAATGACGGAGAAATAATTGTATTCGAAAAAGGTTTGTTTGAGGCGTTTTTGTCGCATACGCGGAATTTTTTTCAACTGAACACGATGGTATTCCGCCGGGAGCTGCTGGACGAAGTTGGCTTGATCAACGAACATTTTTATCTGGGGGAAGATACGACTTATCTGCTTCGCTTTTTCGACAAATACAGAGTTGCACTTCAAACCAAACCTCATTCCGTCTACCGGGAGTCTCCCGACAGCCTCTACTTCTTCTGCGACCGCTGGCAGCTGGATCCTGACACCATTCATCTCAACGAGGAAATTTATAAAAAAATCGAAGGACTTAGCTTCAAATCTATCAAGGTTCGTGAGCATATCCGGGATTTGGTTGCCCAGTCTGATTCCATTCGTAAAAAAGCGAAACAGCTCTCTTATATTGACATTGGCATTGCAAGCAAATATTATACGCTCAGCTATTTGAACCGCCATGACCGTAAAAAAGCACTCCATTATTGCCGACAATCCCTTCGTCACAAAGTTACTATTTTTAATCTGGTTCTGTTTGTTAAGCTGGTGTTTTCAAGCAAGAGTGGAAATGTTTTTTTGCATAAGGCTCTTAATCTCTGGTAAAGCTGCTAGAAAATAGAGGAATTTACCCCTTTATTGTAAAATTATCCCCCTATCATAAATGAAAGTTTAGCTCTACTATAAGAATAAGTTGCAAAGAGTTTCCTGTTAATAAGAGATTATTCGTTTTACTCCATCACTTTAACTCATTACCGCTACACCCGATTACACGGCGTGAATTTTCCCCTAGGCAGCGCTGAACCGTCTGTAAGGCTGCTGCGATGTACAAGCCTTGTACAAGCCTCATTTTTTTGTTTCTACTGTAGGAGTGTTGATCAACTCAACCCGCACGATTGCTTAAGCCTGCCTAATTAGCACGACCTCATTCATTAGCATGAGCTTGCCCAACCAGCAAGATTCCACACAACAAGCATGAGTTTGCCCGTCAACATGCCCCCCTCACAATCGCATGAAATAACCCATTCAGCATGATCCCACACATAAACATGAACTTGCTTATTCCGTACGAACAGCCACCCGAATTTGTTTGCAGAGTTTCATTTGTTAAGCCGCTTAATTGCTTCAGCTTGTTTTATTTTGTTGGCACAGAAACAATGCAGGTTTGTTTGCTTTAAGTTTTTATTTTTCCAAAGACTACTCCACAAGGAGAGTGAATTCATGTTTAGAGAGATGCATAAGTCCAAAATTCACCGTGCTGTCGTGACAGAGGCCAATTTGAATTACGTAGGAAGCATAACCATTGATCAGGATATTTTGGATGCATCGGATATCCTGGAGAACGAGAAAGTGCAAGTGGTCAATATAAATAACGGAGCCAGACTGGAGACGTATGTCATAACGGGCCCTAGAGGCTCGGGTGTGGTTTGCTTGAACGGTGCCGCTGCCAGAATGGTGCAGCCGGGCGACCGCGTCATTATTATTTCTTACGCCATGATGGAAGAATCATTAGCCCGCACGTATCGTCCGCATGTCGTCATTGTGGACGAGCATAATCGTATCGTAACGGAGGATTATCAAGAACTGCATTCCACAACGGTGTGATAAAACACAGAACGGAGGGCTGCCGACGATGAGAACCATCCGTAATTTGTCCGGTGTATTGCTGGCACGTAAGGAAAGCGATGCGGGAATCTTATTCTGCGAAAGCAATCTGGAGCGCTATTTGTCGTACGGCCAATTACTTGTACGGGCCGGAAGGGCGCTCCATCTGCTGCACGAGCGTGGCCTTGGACAAGGCGACTTTGCCGTCATGCAGACGGAGGATAACGAACGGTTTATCCTTCTGTTCTGGGCTTGCGTACTTGGCGGCATTGTTCCCGTACCTGTGACGGCGGCGCGTACGGACGAAGGGCGCAAAAAGCTGATCCAGGTATGCAAGCAATTGGAAGCGCCAACATTGCTCTGCGATGAAGAGCTTTGGCCGGGAATTCAAAGCTACGCTTTGAAACACGGGGAGGAGGAGGTGCTGGCTCAGCTCGAGTCCAGCAGCCTACGGATTGCGGAGATACTTGCAGCGACAGCGGATGCTGGCCGGCCCGAGGCTGAGCCTTATGACGCAGCCGAGACGGACACCGCATTTATTCAGTTTACGTCAGGCTCTACCGGAGACCCGAAGGGGGTCGTGCTGACGCACGGCAATCTTCTATCGAATATGCACGCCATAATTCATGGGGCTCAGTCAACGGAGCAGGACTCTTCGCTTAGCTGGCTGCCGCTGACGCATGATATGGGGCTCATTGGCTTTCATCTTTCACCGCTGTTTTGCGGAATGAATCAGCTGCACCTGCCGACCTCGACGTTTGTGCTTCATCCGATGAAATGGCTGGAATTAACACATAAACATCGGGTGACCTGTCTCTCTTCACCGAATTTCGGTTATGTGCATTTTCTACAGCATTGGAAGCCGGAGGGAGCGGAGGATTGGGATTTGTCCTGTGTCAGGCTGATCTTCAACGGGGCCGAACCGATATCGGCCGTCCATTGCCGTGATTTTCTGGAGGCGATGAAGCCGTACGGGTTAAAAGGCAATTGCATTTTCCCGGTATACGGGCTTGCGGAAGCAAGTCTGGCCGTGACGTTCCCAGGGACGGAAGATCACCTGAATACCGCGCTGCTTGAGCGTAGGTCGCTCGCTGTCGGACAGCCTGTACGACTGGTTGCGCACGGGGATCCAACTGCAATCGAGATCGTCGAGCTGGGTTTCCCTGTACAAGAGTGCGAGGTGCGCATTTGTGACGAAGCGGGGACTCCTTCGGCAGCAGGCAGCATCGGCTTGATTCATATTAGAGGCCGCAATGTTACAAGCGGCTACTATAACCGGTCTGATGTAAACAAGGTGACGATTTCCCCGGACGGCTGGCTGAATACGGGAGATTTGGGTTTCTTGCTGGAAGGGCGTTTATATGTGACTGGCCGAATGAAGGACGTTATTTTCGTCAATGGGCAAAATGTGTATCCGCATGACCTGGAGGCATTAATCAGCAGCCTGAAAGGGGCTGAAATCGGGAAAACGGCGATTGCCGCTGTTCAGGATGAGACGACTAAACGGGATGCGATTGCCGTTTTTATTCAGCATCGCGGCAAGATCGGCGGATTTGTACCGCTGATGGCCGAGGTGAAAAAGCTGCTGAATAGATCGGCCGGTCTGGACATTGCTTATGTTGTGCCTGTTCGGCGAATTCCGAAGACAACCTCGGGCAAAATTCAGCGCTACGTATTGGCGGATGCGCTGCGCGAAGGCGAGTTTGTTGAAGCGCTTGCCGAGCTGACGGAACTTGAAACGGCAGCCACTTTGGAGCAGCGTGCTGTGGAAAGCGGCGATGCCTTGAACGTGGATGTCGGCTTGGAGCCGGCAACGGTGACGGAGCAGCGGATTATGTCCATCTGGCGCGAGGTGTTGAAAAAGGATCACATAGGCCGGAAGGACGGATTTCTTGAGCAAGGAGGCAATTCGCTCAAGGCGGCTTATGCTGCCGCCAGACTGCAAGAGGCGTTTGGCACCCGGCTTACGCTTACCGAGCTGTTCTTGCATGATACGGTCAGTTCGCTGGCCGCTTTGCTGGAGCAAAAGGCGCATAAGGACGATGGAACTGACGCCGCCGTACCCCCACCAGTAGCCAAAGCAGAGGAGCAGACACTTTATCCGGCGACCTCGGCGCAAAAGCGGCTGTTCATTTTGGAACAGCTGAATCCGGGGCTGCTAAACTACCATCTGCCATTTGCGGTCCAGGTGAAGGGCCCGCTCGATATTGAACGATTCCGGGCGGCATGGCGGGCGTTGATAGAGAGGCATCCTGCGCTGCGGACGTCCTTTTATATGGAAGATGGCCATGTGATGCAGCGCATCGAGCGTGCAGTCGAGCCGCCGCTTGCCGTCGTTGACGGAAGCGGCTGGCTGGCGGAAGAGCTGGCGCTGCGGCAGCGCAGGTTCTTGCAGCCGTTTCGGCTGGAGCAAGCGCCGCTGCTGCGTATGGAGCTTGTGCAGCTGGGGCGCGAGTCAAGCGTGCTGCTGCTGGATATGCATCATATCATTACGGACGGAACGTCGATGGGCATTTTGATGTCTGATCTTACGAGGCTTTATGAGGGGTACGCGCTGGAGCCGTTGCCCATTCATGGCGGGGATATAGCACTGTGGGAGGAGTTGGGCCGAAGCAACGGTGGCTGGCTGGAGCGCCAGAAGCTGTATTGGCGGGAAATCTTTCGGGATGACGTGCCGTCTTCGGTGCTTCCGTCTATCCGTCCAAGACCTCAGACGCCAAGCTATCGGGGGGCAATTGAGCGCTTCGAGCTGGAGCCGGAGCTTGCCGGATCGCTGCGGGCATTGGCTAGACGCGAGGGCGTAACCCTATACACCGTTCTGCTCTCGATTTATTATATGCTGCTTGCGAAATATACGGGCGATTCCGACATCATTGTCGGCACGGCAGCAGCTAGGCGGGTGCGGCCGGAACTGCAAAATGTAGTCGGAATGTTCGTGAACATGATTCCGATCCGCCTGCGCGGGCAAAGCAGTTTGCGCTTCGATGATTGGCTGAAGATGGTCAATGGAGAGACGCTGGCGGCTATTGGCAGCGGGGATGTGCCTTATGAGGAAATAGCCGAGCTGGCGAATGTGAAACGGGAAAACGGGCGGAATCCGCTGTTCGATACGGTGTTTACGCTGCAAAATATGGAGCTGCCCGAATGGAGGAACAAAGAGGTTGTTTATACCCCCCAAGCGATGGACAGCGGTTCGGCCAAGTTCGACCTGACTTGGGAGTGTGTGGATAACGGGGTTAGCATCGCATTTGCACTGGAGTATGCACTGGATTTGTACGATGAGCGGGCCGCCGCTCAACTGGCCCGCCATTATATAGCGCTGGCCAAGACAGTTGCCGGGAAGCCCCATGCGGTGCTTGGCGAGCTTGATCCCGTTGATGCTGAAGAGCGGGAACGGCTGCTCCGGGTTGGCCGTTCATTCGCCGCCCCGCCGCAGAAGCTGTCGCTGCACAGGCTGTTTGAACGGCAAGTGGTGAAGACACCGCAGAAGATTGCCGTTGAAATGGGCAAGCGGGCGTATACCTACAGCGAGCTGAACGAACGTGCCAACCGGTTCGCGCGCGTGCTTGCACGGCGCGGTGTCGCGCCGGGGGCGAAGGTGGCGCTGCTGCTGCGGCGCTCGCCCGACATGATTGCGGCGATATTAGCTGTGCTGAAAGCGGGAGCGGTCTATGTGCCGATCGACCCGCAGTATCCCGAAGAGCGGATCTTGTTTATGCTGCAGGATACAGAAGCAAAGACGATCGTGGCTGCGGCTGCGACGATGGAGATGAGCGCCCGGCTTGCCGGAGGCGGATTAGATTTCGTCCATATAGATGTTGTCAATATAGACGAACTCGATACGAGATGGGCCGGCGAGCCTGACCATGATTTGGGCATCAACGGCTCGGCGGACGATCTCGCTTATATCATGTATACATCCGGCTCGACGGGCAAGCCGAAAGGGATTATGACCTCGCATCGCAATGTGTCCCGGATTGCAGTCCATACCGATTATGTCAGCATTTCGGAAAATGACGCGCTGCTGCAGCTTTCCAACTATGCCTTTGACGGCTCGACGTTCGATTTGTACGGAGCGCTGCTGAACGGCGCGAAGCTGACGCTGGTCGGTGAGGAAGAGGTTGCCGACGTTGTGCGGCTGACCGAGCTGATCGAGGATAGAGGCATTACCGTTTTCTTTGTGACAACGGCGCTGTTTAATACGCTGGTGGATCATGGATTGGAGTCGCTTCGCGGCTTGCGCCATATTTTATTTGGTGGAGAGCGGGCTTCTGTACCGCACATTCGCAAAGCGCTCCGCGCGCTTGGACCGGGCGTGCTGCTGCATGTCTACGGCCCTACGGAAACAACGGTATTCGCTACCTGTTATAGGGTCACTGAGACATGGGATGGACAAGGAACGGCCACCGTGCCGATCGGCGCTCCAATCGCGTGTTCGGAAACCCTGGTGCTGAATGATCAGGGCCGATTGCAGCCGGATTGGGTTCCTGGCGAGATGTGGATTGCGGGCGATGGTGTCGCATCCGGCTATGTGAATTTGCCGGAGCAGACCGCTTCGAAGTTCCGGCCGCATCCGTTCCGGGAAGGCGAAACCGTGTACAGAACGGGCGACTTGGTGCGCCGCTTGCCTGACGGAAATTTGGAGTTTCTGGACCGACTCGACGGCCAGGTCAAGCTGCGGGGTTACCGGATTGAATTGGGCGAAATCGAAAGCAGGCTGCTGGATTGTGCGGGCGTTAAGGAAGCGTATGTGGCGCTGATCGAGAATGACGGCGCGCCTTATCTATGCGCTTATATCGTTGGGGAGCATACCGATACACATGCCAGCGTTCGGAGCCAACTGACAGGCAAGCTGCCGGCATTTATGATTCCCGCCGCGATTGCGCAGCTCACGAAGCTGCCGCTGAACGCAAACGGCAAGGTGGACAAAAAACGTCTGCCTGCCCCAGAGCGTACGATTCAATATGAAGCACCAGCCACAGATACGGAGATCCTTATCGCAGGGTTGTGGCAAGATGTGCTTCATGCAGAGCAAGTTGGCGTGCTTGACCACTTCTTCGAACATGGCGGACATTCTCTGAAGGCGGCGGCATTGACCTCGGGAATCTACAAAATTTGCCGGGTACGCATGCCGCTTCAGGAAATTTTCAAGCTGCCGACCGTCAGAGAGCAGGCGGCCTGGATCGACAGGGCTGCGAAGGAAGCTTACGAACCTGTTGCAGAGGCTCCCAAAGCCGCATTCTATCCGCTCAGCCCGCCGCAGCGGCGCATGTTTTTGGCGGAAGGATTGGCTGACATCGGACTAACCTACCATATTCCGCTTACGCTTAAACTCTCAGGTGTGGTGGATGAGGCCCAAATCGGGTCAGCGCTTCGGAAGTTGATCGAACGGCATGAGCCGCTGCGGACCTCCTATCATTGGATCGGCGGTGTTCCGGCCCAGATCGTGCACGATTCGGCCGCCTTTGTTCTGCAAACAGCGGAGCTTACAGAGACGCCGCTGCAGGAATGTATATCCAGGTTTTTCCGGCCACTTGAGCTTGCCGCAGCGCCACTGCTTGCCGCATGTTACTGTCGGCCCGAGCCGCAGGGAGCAGAGGCCTATCTGCTGCTGGGCATCCATCACATCGCGGCGGACGGCATATCCATCAAGCTGCTGCTGGAGGAGCTGACCGCTTTGATCGACGGCGCGGAACTTGAGCCTCTGGCACTGCATTACAAGGATTATGCTGTTTGGCAGGAGCGGCAGTCTGGCTCGGAGCAGGCCTTGGCAAGCCGGGCGTTTTGGAAAGAGCTGTTTGCAGAACCGCCGACGCCGCTTGATATGCCGCTGGATCGGCCGCGCGGCGACCGTCAGACTTTTGCGGGCGATACGCATATCTTCCACATTCCGGCGCCGCTTACGGCACGGCTGAAAGAGACGGCCGCAAGCGCTGGAGCAAGTATGAACAGCCTGCTTTTTGCGGCTTACGCGCTGCTGCTTAAAGGAACTACGCATCAGTCGGAATTTGCCATCGGTTCTTTGGCGGCAGGCCGGACACATCCGGACACGGCCCGGATGATCGGGATGTTCAACCAGTTTCTGCCGATTCGGATGCGGGTAGCGGACGAGCTGCCGTTTCTGACGTTTGTCGGTGAGACCCATGAGCGTTTGCTTGCCGCGTACGAGCATGGCGATGTCAGCTTCGAACACATGATGGAAGAGGCCGGATATCCGCATGATCCGTCTCGCAACCCGCTGTTTGATACGATGCTGATCGTTCACAACCAGTTTGAAGACGAGAAGCTGGCAGTGCGCGGCGACGGTTGGAGCATGGAGCTCTTGCCCTTCAGCCACGGAACATCCAAGCTGGACTTCAAGCTCGATCTGTATAGCGATGGCGAAGGCGGTCTGCGGGCGGAGCTGGAGTATAATACGGGATTGTTCCATAAAGGGACGATGGAGCGGCTCGGGGCACGGCTGCTTTACATTTTGGAACAAACGGCTGCCAGCCCAGGTCTGATCTGTGGCGATGTCGCCATGACAACGCCTGTCGAAGTAGCCGCCATTGAAGCATGGAATGATACGGTATATCCCTACCCTGCGGAGAAGACGATTCATGGATGGTTTGCCGAGTCGGCCCGGCGGTGGCCGGATAAGACGGCGGTTCGGTCAGCCGAAGGCTCGCTGACGTACGGAGAGCTGAATGATCGCGCCGAACGTGTGGCTGCCGTGCTAAGAGGTAAGGGGGTTGCGGTCGAAACAATAGTGCCGATTGCCGCTCAGCGCTCGTTATCCATGATGATTGCGATCATGGCGGTGCTCAAGGCGGGAGGGGCCTATTTGCCGATCGACCCGGAGCATCCGCCTGAGCGAATCCGCGCCATTCTGGAGGATAGCGGAGCCAGGCTGCTCCTGACGGGGGCCAAGTGGATGAATACACTTCCGGCCTTCCAGGGAGAAACGCTCGATCTGGACGCGCTTGCGGCAGCTGCGGCCGCATTGGAACAGCCGAAAGTCGAAGAAGACACAGACCTGTCAACTCAGGCAGGCCCTGAGCATTTGGCATACGTCATTTACACGTCAGGCTCCACCGGCAAACCGAAAGGCGTAATGGTTGAACACCGCGCGGTGATCAACCGGCTGAACTGGATGCAGACGGCTTATCCGCTGAATGAACGGGATGTTATTTTACAAAAAACGCCGATTACGTTTGACGTCTCTGTGTGGGAGCTGTTCTGGTGGAGCTTGGCTGGCGCTTCGCTTTATTTGCTGGAGCCTGGCGGGGAGAAGGAACCGTCCATCATGCTGCGCACGATAGAGGAGCAAGGGATTACAGTTATGCATTTTGTGCCTTCTATGCTGGGCATCTTTGTGCCCTATGCGGCGGACAGCGGCAGAAGCGGCGAGCTTTATTCCCTGCGATACGTATTTGCGAGCGGCGAGGCGCTCAAGCCCGCGCATGTCGCAGGTTTTTACAGCCTGATGGAGCGCGACGGTGGCAGGTGCCGGCTCATCAACCTTTACGGCCCGACGGAAGCAACGGTCGATGTCAGCTATTACGATTGCCCGGCTGCTGAGACAGGCACGATTCCGATCGGCAAGCCAATCCATAACATCCGGCTCTACATTGTGGACGAGCAAATGAGACCCCAGCCGATCGGTGTAGCCGGTGAGCTGTGCATTGCGGGTATTGGTCTTGCCCGCGGATATCACAGCAGGCCGGATTTGACGGAGCAAAGCTTTGTTCCGAATCCGTTTGCCCAGGGAGAGAAGCTGTACCGTACCGGGGACCTTGCAAGGTGGATGCCGGACGGCAATATTGAATATTTGGGACGCTTTGACCACCAGGTCAAGCTGCGTGGTCTTCGCATCGAATGCGGCGAGATCGAGCATGCGTTGCTTTTGCAATCAGAAGTCCGCGATGCCGTGGTGACGACGGTGACGAACCCTGCGGGAGAAGCGGCTCTTTGCGCATATCTTGTGACAGCGAACGGGGATGCGCCGAAGGAAGCGAGCCTTCGGGCCGCACTTAAGGAATTGCTGCCGGAGTATATGATTCCTGCGCATTTTGTTGCGATGGAGGCGCTCCCGCTGAGCCCGAGCGGCAAAGCTGACCGCAGCCGCCTGCCACAGCCCCGGTTCGCTGAACTGGCGGCTTGTGGCGAAGCACCGGCTACGCCTACGGAGCAGCGGCTGGTCGAGTTATGGCGAGAGGTGCTCGGTCTGGCTGCAAGCGGGCCGGACAACCCGGCGGAGATCGGGAGAGAAGCCCATTTCTTCCAATTGGGCGGTCATTCCTTGCGGGCCGCGCAGCTTGCAGGCTTGATCGAGCAGCATTATGGAATGGCTTTTGCGATGAAGGACGTGTTTGGCAGCCCTCTGCTGCGGGAAATGGCGGTCCGTATCGACAATGCGTCCTCCACCAAGCGGGCCGCAATTATTTCCCCGGCGGAAAGTCGGCTGTTCTATCCATTGTCGCTCGCACAGAACAGACTGTTTGTGCTGCAGCAGCTTTATCCGGGCAGCACAGCCTACAATCTTCCGCTAGCGCTGAACTTGACCGGCAAGCTTGATCAGATCAGGCTTGGCGAGGCGATTCAAGGGCTGATTGACCGCCATGAACCGCTGCGCACCAGCTTTGACTGGGCAGACGGCAAGCCGGTGCAGCGTGTCCATAAGCGGGTTTCGTTTGAACTCGCCGTGCATCCCTTGATGGATGCAGCGGACTTGAATACATTTGCTCGCGCTGTCGTCCGTCCATTTGATTTGCGACAGGCCCCGTTAATCCGGGCGTTTCTCGCAACGGACGGTGAAAGCAGGCATACACTCCTGCTGGACATTCACCACATCGTCGCCGACGGCGTGTCCATGAATGTGCTGGCACGCGATTTCGAGCAGCTGTATCGGGGCGGCTTCTTGCAGCCGCTGCAAATTCACTATAAGGATGCCGCCGTTTGGCAGCAGGAGTGGATGGCGTCGGAGGCGAGAGAGCAGCAAGAGCAATACTGGGCATTCCAGCTAGCAGGTACGCTTCCTGTGCTGCAGCTGCCGACCGATTATCCGCGTCCGCCAGAGCAAAGCTTTGAAGGCGCCAAGCTTACTCTGCCGATTCCGGCGGAGCTTGCCCAAGGGACCGCAGCGGCCGCGGAGCAATGGGGCGTTACGCCATTCCATATTTGGCTTGCCGCCTACCATACGTTATTGCATCTGATGACCGGGCAAAACGATCTGATTGTCGGCACGCCTATCGCCGGCCGCTTCCACCCCGCAACCGAGTCCCTGGTTGGTATGTTTGTCAATACGCTGCCAATCCGCAGCCAGCCATCCAGCGAACTCTCGTTCAGAGCGTTCGCCCAGCAGATCAAAGAAGCTGCGCTTGCCGCGCTGGACAATGGCTTGCTCCCATTTGAGCATATGGTGACGCTGCTGGATGTGCCGCGCGACCTGAGCCGCAATCCGCTGTTTGATACGTTGTTTGTCATGCAGCATATGGAGGCTGGATTAGCAGCGGCGGACGCGCTGCAATTCGAGGTGCAAGTGCCGGACAATCGCGTATCGAAGCTGGACTTGACGTTTGAGATTGCGGATCAGGGGGCCAAGGGCGCAGCTTTGACGATCGAATATGCGACGGCACTGTTTAAAGAAGACAGCATAAGCAGAATGGCAAAATGGTATTTCCGCATTATCAGCCTTGCACTGGCCGAGCCGGAGCGGCCGCTCGGAGGGATCGGGCTGCTGGACGACTCGGAGGCGCAGGAGCAGAGCGAAGCGTTCAATCGCACGACTGTGCCATATGCAAGCGGTGATACGGTAGAGGTTTACCTCGAAAGACAAGCGGTGGAAACGCCGCAGGCCGTTGCGGTTGTGTCGGAGGACGAAGCAATGACGTATGCGGAATTGAACCGGAGATCGAACCGGCTGGCGCAGGCGCTCAGAAAGCAAGGCATCAAGCGCGAGGAGCGCGTAGCCGTCGTGATGGATCGCAGCCTGGAGATGATGATTGCAATCTTTGGCGTGCTGAAGGCAGGCGGAGCTTATGTACCTGTTACGCCAGGCTTACCGCCGGAACGAATCCGCTACATGCTGGACAATTCCGAAGCCAAGCTTGCCTTGACGAAGGGCAAGGCTCCGGAAGAGCTGGAGACGTTCCTTCCATTTATGGATGTTGAAGAGATGTTGGCACTGGAGCAGGATGACTTTCCTGTGAAGAAACTGCATGATTCACATTCGCTTGCTTATGTGCTGTATACTTCGGGATCGACCGGCCAGCCGAAAGGCGTCATGATTGAGCATCATTCTGTCGTCAACCGGATCGGCTGGATGCAGAAGCGGTACGGACTGGACGCAAACGGAGTCATTATGCAGAAAACGCCGATTACCTTCGACGTATCGGTCTGGGAGCTGATCTGGTGGAGCTTTGCGGGAGCCAAGCTTGTGCTGCTGCCTCCGGGCGGCGAGAAGGACCCCGCGCTTATGATGGATACGATCGCCCGGCATGGCGTAACGACGATGCATTTTGTGCCGTCGATGCTACACCTGTTCCTGGAGCATCCCGGCTTGCAGCGCGGCGCAGCCAGGCTGGAGAGTCTGAGGCATGTGTTCGCCAGCGGTGAAGCGCTGACTGCGGATCAAGTGCGGCGGTTCCGCGAGCGGATTGGAGTTCCATTCGATGCCAGGTTAGTGAACTTGTACGGCCCGACCGAGGCGACGGTTGACGTTTCCTATTACGATTGCTCCGACGATGATTTTCCGATCAACGATACTTCGGTCAATGTGCCGATTGGCAGGCCGATCGATAATACCTCACTTTATATCGTGAACGAAGTGATGAAGCTCCAGCCTGTTGGCATTGCGGGGGAACTATGCATCTCCGGTGTTGGCTTGGCTCGGGGGTATATCGGCCGGCCGGATTTGACGGAGGAAAAGTTCGTTGCTAATCCGTTTGCGGAGGGCAGTCGGATGTATCGGACAGGAGACCTTGCCAGATGGCTGCCTGACGGAACGATCGAATATTTGGGCCGCATCGACCATCAGGTAAAAATAAGGGGCCAGCGCATCGAATGTGGGGAAATCGAGCATGTGCTGCTCGGTCATCCGGCGGTTTCGGAAGCCGTGGTCATGAAGCGGGACGCAGCAAGCGGAAGCGAATATTTATGCGCGTACATCGTTTGCTCCGGACCTGCGGATCATCAGGAATTGCGGGATTATGCAGCGCTCCGCCTGCCAGATTATATGGTTCCGCTGGTCGTGGTGGAGCTGCCAGCCATGCCCCTGTCTCCAAACGGAAAAATTGACCGGAAGGTGCTGCCGAAGCCGGAGCTGGCTGCGGATACCGGCACTCCATTTGTCGAAGCGGCCAGCAGTACGGAACTTGCGATTGCCGCCGTATGGCGCGAAATTCTGCAAAGGAACGACTTCGGCGTCCATCATCGTTTCTTTGATGTTGGGGGAGAATCGCTGCTGCTGGTGCGGGTGCATCAACGGCTGGAGGAGTTGTATCCCGGCGCTCTTGGCGTCACGGATTTGTTCACTTATCCGACGATCGCATCGCTGGCGGCTTATCTGGAGTCGAGAAATCGCGAGCTTGCGAGCTGGAGCTGGCGCGGTCTGCCGGTGGCGGACGACTGCGTCAGTAAGGGCTATGCCGCGGAGCGCATTGGTTTCGTTCAATTCGAACTGGACAGGGCGGTTGCCGAAGGGCTTGCGGAACTTGCGGCATCCTGCTCGGTGACAATTGAAGCCGCGGCGTATGCTGTATATCTAATCTTCTGGCGCAGCGAGTCCGGTATGAACCAGCTTGTGCTTCCGGTAATAACGGACAATGGGCTGATTGCCCCTAAGCAAATCGACTTTACGGAGGTACGTGATTTCGATACACTGCTGCGGCATGCGGCCAAACGGGTGAGCACAGGAGAATGTTATACCGTGCGTCAAATCAAAAAGCAGCCGCAAACCGAAGCCGGATTTACCTTGTTCCCGCTGTTTGCAGGAGCAGCACAGCATGGATTTAAGGATCGTGAAATGCTATTGGAACGGTTTGATATTGTGCTGTATGTGGATGGCGCTGCCGCACTAAGCGAAGCGGAAGGGACAGAGCTTCGCGGGGGATGGACGTACAATGCCCGGCGCCTCGACAAGGAGGCGGTGCTGAATTGGGCTTCAGCCTACCTGGAGCTGATGCAGAGGGTGGTCGAGCAGTATCGTGCCGCCGCCGAAAAGGCCGACACGGGGGCTTAGTTCGGGCCAAGCGGGGCTGCGCCTAACCCTGGGAATACATCTGACAGAAGGAAGAAAGGAGCTTTTCTGTGAAAAGAGTGTTGACCATGATAGGAAATATCGCGCTTTATCTCGGGGTCTTTTACGCGCTGCTCTACCTGCTTCGCTCTACTTACAATTACGAAGCGACGCTTTCCTTCGCCAAGTTTCTGGATCGCAACCCAGCCATGTTTATGGTTGTTCTGTTCACGCTGATTACGCTTGTGTACATGCTCATCTTTCGCATCAAAGGATGGATCTGGCCCCATGCGGAAAAAAGTCTCTTCCGGACATCGGGCTTCAGACGGCTGAGCACCTCGCGCGTCCTGCTCATGATTGGTCTGGGTCTAGCCGGGAGTTTGTTCAGCATCGGCCTTATCGTCATTGATGATATTGCGCGGCAGTTTCCATCCATTCCCGCACTTGTAGACGATCTGATCAAGGGGGATTCGATTTGGTACGTTATTCTGGGCGCTGGTTTGATCGGGCCGGCATTTGAAGAAATATTGTTCAGGGGACTCATTTTCAGCGAGCTTCGCAGGGTTATGCCGGTATATGCGGCCTTGGTGCTGCAAGCCGGGGCATACGCCTACTTCCAGCCGAGTGCGGCGCTTTCGGTCATCAGCATCGGTTCGGGCCTGATTTACGGGGCGCTGTATTTGCGCACCGGGTCACTGTGGGCGCCTATCCTTGTACAGAATACAGCCATGGGCACCATCTTTCTTTTTAAATACATCGGGTTCTACGAATGGTTTGACAAACTGGGCGATGGTTCACTGTATGTCATTACAGCGCTTTGTCTGGCTGCGTTAATTGGAGGTTCCGTTTATGTATGGCGGACCTCCGGTAATGGCGGCATCGGTGCACGCGCCAGTCAAGCGCTGTTGGCTGACGGGTCGCCCGCAGCACACAAGGGGGTATGATCGCATGAAGGCATGGGGAATGATGCTGGCTCGCGTGGCCGTTGTTATCGGTTTGTATTTTGCATGGTTTCTTACTGCACAGAAATTATTTTTCGATTACGTTTACCCCAGAAGCACCTGGTTTGAGCAGAACACGGTAACTGTCATTATTTTGAACGATATAGTGGGTTTGCCGCTAATGCTGTTGGCCTGGAGGTTTATTTTCAAAGAAAATCTGTTTAAGGCGGCTAAGTTCCGCGTGATGGGCGGCAAATCGGTGGCTATCGCTTTATGGATTGGGCTTGGAGCCGGTCTGTTTACGGTCGCTTTCTCCCGGCTTCCCGCCATTGCATCGGATAAGTACAAATTCCACGAATTATTTGATTACCTGAACCGCGCGGAATGGTATGTATTTCTGGTTTTTCTGATTCTCGGAAATATTTACAAGGAGACATTGTTCAGAGGCATACTGATGAATTCGTTCAGACGCGTGCTCCCCGTTTGGATCGCAATAGTGATCCAGGGCGTGTTGTATGGGGCATTGTTCTTTCTTGGAGACATTCCGCTGTCGCTGTACGGTTTTCTTGGCGCGGTTATTTTTGCACTCTTGTATGTCTGGTTTAAATCCATTTGGGCCCCGATTGCCGCGCAAGTCGCCTGTCAGGGCAGCCAGTATCTGCTTTGGCATTACGGGCCGGAGACGACGGACGTTACCATTATGTCTGTCGTAATGGCTGTGGCGGTCGCCATGATAGCGGTTGGCATATTCCTTGCGGTCAAGCATCGCTCTTCGGTCTCCGTGCCGCCGTCCTCCAAGGTGGTGACGACGCCGTGAAGGGGCTGCGAATAGCGGGAAATACCGTCTTATATTTGGTTATTTATGCGGGGATTGTGATGCTTGTCAATCAAGCACTCTACAACTGGATCGGCGATCCCGTTCTGAACGATTGGATAGCGGGAAATTCCGGTATTGTGATGATTGCATCCAATATCATCGTGCTTGCAATCTATTTTCCTCTGCTGCGCTGGCAAAAAATTTCGCTGAAGGATTTGGGTTTTGTTCCTGTGCGCGGCGGATCACTGCTGCTATCCGCAGGGACGGGCGTCTGGCTGGGCTTGTTTATTGCCTCGTTTACCCGTCTTCCGTGGATAAAAACGAACTTCCCAGCCATTTCGGATCTGGTTGCTTTTGTTGCTGGGGGCAGCCTGATCATTTTTGTGCTTGGAAGTCTGCTGCTGGGGTCTTTGTTGGAGGAATGGCTGTTCAGGGGGATGCTGTTCCATACGCTCAGTCAACGTCTTTCGATTCTGTGGACAGTTCTTCTCCAGGCCGCATTGTTCGGCGCGGTATTTATGAATGTGACAGTTGGCGCATTTGCGGGTCTGGGCGCGATCGTATACGGCGCCGTTCGCGCCGGTTCGCATTCGCTTTGGGGATCGCTTGCGGCGCATGTGTGCAGCACAGCCACCTTGTATATCACGCTGCAGTGGGCGGGCGGTTGGCAGTCCGGTACGCTTGGATTACTAGCCCTGATTAGCGGGCTCGGCATCGCGGCGCATGTGTTGCTGCTGCTGCGCGGGATTGGCGGAAGGTTGGGAAAAGGACTAGCCGTCAGCGATTCTATTATTAGCTAGGAGGGAAGGGCGCTATGTTTCAACTGGATTTGCTCGATATCAAAAAAGACACGTCCGGGCGGAAGGAGCGGAGTGGGAGCTCTGTCTCCAATGTTTCCCTCAAGGATATTGCGATCATCGGGATATCCGCCAAGCTGCCGCGCGCGGAATCGCACGAAGCCTTCTGGGAGCTGCTGCGAAGCGGCAAGGATCTAGTTGGCGGGTTTCCGGAGTCCCGCAAGGAGGAATTGAAGCCGTATTTACGCCGCATGGAGGCGCAATACGGCTCCGTTTCCTTTTTTGACGGGGCGTATATCGAAGACATTTCAGGCTTTGACTATCCTTTTTTCCGGCTTTCGCCCAAGGAAGCCTCGCTGATGAGTCCGGCACAGCGCTTGTTCCTGCAGACGGCCTGGGGGGCGCTTGAGAATGCGGGGTACGGCGGAGATGCACTGCATGGTTCACGCACCGGCGTCTTTATCGGCTATAACGGGGACGCGCTGCATGATTACAAGCGAATCATCGAAGCGCTGGACCCGGATGCCTTGTCCATGGCAGCGCCCGGAAATTTGAGCTCCATGATACCAAGCCGGATTTCATATTTGCTTAATTTGCGTGGGCCGGCCATCAGCGTGGACACGGCCTGCTCTTCCTCGCTGGTAGCAGTCCATCTGGCATGCCAATCCATCCGCAGCGGTGAATGCGAAACGGCGATTGCCGGCAGCGTCAAAATTAACGTGCTGCCGCTGGATACCGGCATACGGCTTGGCATCGAGTCCAGCGATAACCGGGCCAGAACGTTCGACGACTCGGCGGACGGAACAGGCATCGGCGACGGTGTGGTTGCGCTGCTGCTGAAGCCGTTGTCCCGCGCACAGGAGGACGGCGACCATATTTATGCAGTCATCAAAGGCAGCGCGATGAATCAGGACGGCAGCTCTGTTGGCATTACCGCCCCGAATGCACTTGCGCAGGAGGATGTCATCGCACGAGCCTGGCAGGATGCGGATATTGATCCCGAAACGGTGACGTATATTGAAGCGCACGGAACCGGAACCCCGCTCGGTGACCCGATCGAAATCGATGGGCTGACACGCGCCTTCCGGAGATATACCGATAAACGGCAATTTTGCGCCATCGGCTCACTGAAAACCAATATCGGCCATCTCGATCACGCTGCCGGCATTGCAGGGCTGCTCAAGGCGATTCTGTCGCTTGTTCACAAGCAGCTTCCACCAACGCTTCATTACCTCTCGCCGAACCGCAGCATTCCGTTTGTTGATTCGCCCGTTTATGTCAATGACGAATTGACGCCATGGGAGACAGACGGTGGGGCAAGAAGGTGCGGAGTAAGCGCGTTTGGCATGAGCGGGACGAATTGCCATGTTGTGCTGGAGGAGGCTCCCGCCGGGAGGCCATCGGTTCGTAAGGATCAAGCAGAGCTGATCTGCTTGTCCGCGCACAGCATGACGGCGCTGGAGCGGCTCGTGCTGCAGATGCGGGACTGGGCTTGGCAGCATCGAAGCGATCAGAACCGCAGCATGGCTGACCTCTGTTACACCTTAGCCGTTGGCCGGGGAGCCCATCGGTATCGCCTGGCGATTGTGGCAAGCAGCTGGGAAGAGCTTGCCCAGACCTTGCATGCCGCTGCCGAAAGCGGCCTTACCGGCCTTGCATTGCCGAACGTCCGCTTTGGGACGATCCAATCGGCAGCGGTTGGGAATATGCGGCAGCAGCCCAGTCCAAACGAACGAGAAATGGAAGCGCTTGAGCTGGGCCAACGTTACGTGGACGGATATGAGATCGACTGGAAGGCGATCTATCTAGGTCAACGCCGACAAAGGCTGCCGCTTCCAACGTATCCGTTCGATGCTCACCGTTGCTGGGTGCAGGAGGCGCACACTGCTGGGGCTGCGCTGCATACGCCATTTCCAGCTTTAAGAGGATATTTGCTTGGTGGAGATATTCCTGAGGAGCTTCAGCAAGAAATGAACGAAACGTTTGCCAGATGGCAAGCCATGCTGGAGCGAAGCAGCGGGATGACGGGGCAGAACCGTTGCGGGATTGCGCTAACCGGGGAGCGCTCCGGCCTTGAATGGGAGCAGCATGTCGCAGATGTCTGGGGAGAGCTGCTCGGTTATGACGAGCTGCCTGCAAATGCCGGGTTTTATGAGCTGGGCGGAGATTCGATCATTGCACTCAAAATTGTAAACCGGCTCAGCGAGCTTACGGGCGTCCATATTCAGGTGGCGGATTTGCTCGGGCATGCGGATCTGCCTTCCTTCACGGCGCTGATCGAGCAGCGGCTTAGGGAGAGCGGCGCGTCGACAGCGCAAGGCAGGATTGCTCAGCGCGATGGACAAGGGGTGAACCATCTCCACGGCAGACACGAGGCGAGAAACGGTCATGACAGGCAAGCTGCGGACGGTAGATCAGAAGCGTCTCACGGACATGCCTGGCGGATGAACGTTCAAGCGTCCAACTCTTGGTCTGGCGATAAGCTTGAGCCGATTCACAAGGCGGCTCCGCAAGAGCATTATCCGGTTTCATCGCCGCAGAAACGCATGTACTTGCAGCAGCAGGCGATGCCGGATGATCGCAGCTATAATTTGCCCGAATTGCTGCACTTGGACGGGGCTATCGATGGAGACCGCCTGGAGGCCGCCCTGCAGGCCATTGTAGAGCGTCACGAGACGCTTCGCACTACCTTCCACGTCATCGACGGAGAGATCCGGCAGCTCATCCACGCTGCCATTCCTCTCCGCCTGATTCGCATAGAGGCCGATGAAGCGAAAGTGGACAGCGTGCTGCAAAGCTTGTTCCTGCCGTTCAGACTCGATACGGCTCCGCTGCTCCGCGTTGCATTGCTGACGCTGGGACCTGAGCGTCATGTGCTGTTTCTCGATATGCATCATATTGCATCTGACGGGATGTCGGCAGGTATTCTTTTGTCCGACCTGATGATTTTATATCAAGGAGGTTCGCTGCCGCCTCTACCGCTGCAGTACAAGGATTATGCGGTATGGCAGATGAACAGGCCGCCCTCCGGGGACGCCGAGCGGTATTGGCGCGAGCAATGCCGGGGAGATTGGCCAACGCTTGAGCTTCCGACCGATGTCCCGCGTCCGTCCGTCAAAGGCACGCGCGGCGAAACGTTCGACGTGTACGTCGGTGCCGATTTGGTGGCGGCTGTCCGCAGCCTCGCGACCGAATCGGGCGCAACACCGTTTATGGTACTGCTAGCGGCGTATTACACGTTCCTTGCCCACTATACAGGAGCGGAAGACATCGCCGTCGGCACGCCGATTGCGGGACGGAACAGGCGCGAGCTGGAAGCGATCGCGGGCATGTTCACCGGCACGCTGGCGCTGCGCGCTTATCCGAGCGCGGACAAGCCGTTTAGAGCTTTTTTGTCTGAAGTGAAAGAGATAGCAACTGGGGCTTACGCCCACGCCGATTTTCCATTTGAGGAAATCGCGCAGTGGATGGATAGAAGGGATGCCAGCCGGAGTCCACTGTTTGACACGATGTTCATCATGCAAAACCTGGGTATTCCAAACGCTTCAGCGGAAGGCTTGTCGTATCGCCACCAGCGCTTTGAGCATGGCACGGCCAAATACGACTTGATGATTCAAGCCGTGGAGAATGGGTCGGAATTGCGGCTTGTCGTGGAATATAATACCGATTTGTTTCGCCGTACGACAGCCGAGCGGTTCATGCGGCATTATGTGCAGCTGCTGCGCAGCGTGACGCTTCGTCCCGATGCCACGCTCGGCGAAGCGGAGATGCTGAGTGAGGAGGAGCGCGTGCACATGCTGGCGCTGGGGAAACGCGAAACGGACTTTCCACCGCCTCGCTGTCTGCATGATTGCTTCAAGGAACAGGCAGCGGCGGTTCCGGGCCTCCCGGCTGTATCTTGCGGCGGTGAATCCATGACCTATCGGGAGCTGGATCGCCGCAGCGATGAGCTGGCGCGAACCTTGCGCGCCAAAGGGGTGGGACGCGGCAGCGTAGTTGGCATCATGGCGGAGCGCTCGATCCCTATGCTGACCGGCATGCTCGCCGTCATGAAAGCCGGAGGCGCTTATATGCCTGTAGATCCGCATTACCCCGGGGAACGCATCCGCTATATGCTGGAGGACAGCGGGGCGGAGCTGGTATTCACGGACGTCGCGCGTATCGGAACCACGGACGCCTTGCCAGCTTCCTTACAGGTGCTGGACATAACAGATGAGACGCTGTTCTCCGGTGGAGACGATACTTTTGTCGCATCGCCGCAGGACCCAGCCGATCCAATGTATGTCATTTATACCTCCGGTTCTACCGGTCAGCCAAAGGGTGTCATTGTTCCGCACCGCAGCTTTTACAATTTCGGACATTCGCTCAGGACGTTTTTCAACGGACAATATGGCGAGGGAGACAGATGCCTAAGCCTGACCAATATTTCGTTTGACGTCAGTGTAGCAGAGCTGTTTATGCCGCTTATGTTCGGGGGTTGCACAGTGCTTTACCCGGAGCCGAGATTGCTTGATCCACGGCGAATTGCCGAGGTGATTGCGGAGGAGCAGATTACATTCGCTTATTTGCCGCCGTCTTTGCTGAAGGAGGTTGCCCGGCTGCTGGAGCAATCGGCTTCCGCGATTAAGCTGGACAAAATGCTCGTTGGGGTAGAGCCGATTAAAGATGAAACACTGGAGCTGTATACGAAGGTCAATCCCGAGATTCGGATTATTAATGGCTATGGCCCGACAGAGACGACGGTTTGCTCCAACATGTACACATACAAGCCGGGCGCTTACCGCGGGGGTTATGTGCCGATTGGCGGGCCGATGCATAATGTCGAAATTTATATATTTGGCTATGGTGGCCAGCTTGCTCCTGTGGGTGTGTCTGGAGAGCTGTATATTGCCGGAAGCAGCCTTTCGGACGGTTATGTGAACAAGCCGGAAACGACAGCCGAGCGCTTTTTGCCGCATCCGTACCGCGAGGGCCACTTCATGTATCGCACCGGCGATATCGCAAAGTGGCTGCCGGACGGCAATGTGATGTTCGTGGACCGGGCCGATCAACAGGTGAAAATCAGAGGCGTGCGGATTGAAATGAATGAGGTTCGCTCGCAATTGATTTCCCTTCCCGAGGTGGAAGATGCGGTTGTGGTTGTCCGCGAGCAGGCAAGCGGCGACAAGGAGCTGTGCGCATATGTGGTCGCTTCGGACAAGCTCCCTTCGCGGGATTGGCGAAGAAAGCTGAGAGATAAGCTGCCGGAGGCGATGATACCGGCTTTTATCGCGGCGATTGATGAGATACCGCTGACGCCCAACGGGAAAGTGGACAAGCGCGCCTTGCCGGAGCCGGAATTCGGGCTTCAGGAACGAGGAGAGCCGGAGCTGCCGCGAGACGAGATGGAAAAGCGCGTCACCGCCATTTGGCAGGAAGTGTTGGGCGATACGGCGGGAACGATCGGCATTCACGACGACTTCTTTGAGCTTGGCGGGCACTCCTTGAAGGCTGCCATACTGGCGGGCAAGCTGCAGCAGGAGACGGGGGTTCAGATTCCGCTTAGTCAGATATTCGAGCTTACCACCATTGCGGAAATGGCCGCCTGGCTGAAGGAGCGGGACGACGCTTCTGTGGCGGCCGAGCCGATTCCGAAGGCGGAGCGCCGAGAGTGGTATCCGATGTCACGCGCTCAGCGCCGCCAATATATGATGCAGATGCTGGCCGGAGACGCCACGATGTATCATGTGCCGTTCGCGCTTCGTTTGCAGGGCAGGCTGGATACGGCGCGGCTGGAAGATGCGTTTACAGCGCTGATCTACCGCCACGAAAGTCTGCGGACGACCTTCCATATGATAAGGGACGAGTTCAGGCAAGTGGTTCAACCGCCGTTTGTTTTCAAGCTGGAGGCGCTGGACCCTGCATTGATGACTTGGGATGAAGAGGTGCGGGAAGCGCCGCCGAACAGTGCCGAGGTGACGAGGCTGATGGAAGTGTTCCAGCGACCGTTCCAGTTGGACAAGCTGCCGCTGCTGCGGGCGGGACTGCTGCGGCTGAAGGAGGATGATCACCTGCTGCTGCTGGATGTTCATCACATTATTACAGACGGCGTATCCTCCGGCTTGCTGGTGAATGAGCTGTCACAGCTGTATGCCGGACACGCATTGCAGGAGCTGCGAGTGCAGTACAGCGATTATGCGGTGTGGCAGGAGGTCGAATCGGCAAATGCCACTTATGCCGAGCATGAGCGGTACTGGATGGAGGTCTTCGAAGGCAAGCTTGCTGTTCTGGAGCTGCCGACGGATCGGACGCGGCCGCCTGTGCCGAGCTATAAGGGCCGCCGCCATTCGTTCCGGTTGGACGCTCGGACAACGGCGGAGGCGCGAAAGCTGGCGCGGGAAGCGAAGACGACGCTGTATACGGTGCTGCTGGGCGCTTTTGCCGCAATGCTGGCCAAATACAGCGGGCAGGCCGAAGTGATTGTGGGCACTCCCGCCGCCGGCAGGGAGCATGCTGATACGCATGGGCTGATCGGTATGTTCGTTAACACGCTGGCGCTGCGGATCAGGCCGGAAAGAGACAGGACAGTACGGGCCTATATAGCGGAGCTGCATAACGATGTAGTAGGGGCGCTTTCGCGCCAGACGTACCCTTTCGAGGAGTTGGTCGAAGGGCTCAAGGCTGATACGGACAGAAGCCGAAATCCTTTGTTTGACGTTATGTTTGTCCTGCAAAATATGGACCCGGCGGTGATGGAAGCTGGCGGCCTCGTCTTTGGCGAAATACCATTTGAGACTAGGACAAGCAAGTTCGACCTGACTCTGGAAGCGGTGGAGCGGGAAGTGGAAATCGAGCTTCAACTGGAATACGCCACGGATTTGTTTCAAGAGGAAACCGCGCGCCGCATGGCGGAGAGCTATATCGTGCTCGTGCGGGAGTTGTGCAGATCTCAGGATCGCACGGTTGGCGAGCTTGAGCTGATGAGTGAAAGCGAGCGGGAGCAATTGCTGGCTCTGTTAACCGGAGGAAGCAGGCCGGTGCAGGCTGCGAGAAGAGAGGGGAGCAATGGTAGCATGGAAATTCGAGCTGGGAAAGGCATCACGGACTGGCAGGGAGATGCGGCAGCGGCTTCCGTGCATGCAACAACGGAATGGACAGGGTTTGTGCAGGAAGTGGAACGCCAGGCAGCGCGTACGCCGGATACGGTGGCAATTCAATTCGGCACGGAGTCGGTGACGTATGCTGAGCTGAATGAACGCGCGAATCGGCTTGCTCATTCCCTACGGGCGAAGGGTGTGGGGCCAGAGCGCATTGTCGCGCTGATGGCATCCCGCAGTCCCCTGCTGCTTGTCGCTATTTTGGGTGTTCTGAAAGCCGGAGGCGCCTATGTTGCCATAGATCCCGCTTACCCGAAAGAAAGGATCGGCTGGATGCTTGAGGATTGCGGTGAAGCGCTTCTGCTGACGGAAAGAGAATATGCAGGAGTCGTAACGAGCGCCGCTGCCGAGTGGTATCTGGACGATCCGCAGCTGTATGCGGCAGACAGAGGCAATCCGGAGCCTGGCCATAAGCCGGACCATTTGGCGTATGTGCTGTATACGTCGGGCTCGACTGGACGTCCTAAAGGCGTGATGATTGAGCATCGCGGGCTTGACCATTTCATCAGGGGCTTCCGAAACCGGCTTCCGTTTGAGAAGGGCCAGAGCATCCTGGCGATGGCATCGGTCTCCTTTGATATTTTTGTTGTTGAAAATCTGCTTCCGCTCACACTGGGTATGCGGGTTGTGCTTGCGAGCGAAGAGGAACGGGGCGATGCCGCCTTGCTGCAAGGCCTGATCGATACGCACGGCGTCGATGTGCTGCAAATTACACCGTCGCGTTTCAAATGGTGGATGAATCAGCTGGGCGAAACGGACGGCTTGCAAAAGCTGCGCATATTGATGATCGGGGCGGAGCCGCTGACACCAGATGTGCTCGGCAGGCTGCGAGCCGTTACCGGAGCCAGATTGTTTAATTTGTACGGTCCGACAGAAACAACGGTGTGGACCTCGATCCGTGAAGTGACCGAGGGTGAAGAGATTTCGATCGGCACGCCGATCGAAGGTTCCATCATGATGGTGCTTGACGAAGGGCTGAAGCTGCAGCCGACAGGCGTGACCGGCGAAATTTGCATTGGTGGGCCGGGCGTCGGGCGTGGATATCTCAGCCATCCCGAGTGGGATACCGCTTTTGTACCGAATCCGTATGCGCCGGGTGAACGCATGTATCGCACAGGCGACCTTGGGCGCAGGCTTGAAAATGGAGAGTTCGCCTATGCGGGACGCCGTGATTTTCAGGTGAAAATCAGGGGCCACCGGATTGAGACCGGTGAAATTGAGCAGCAGCTGCTTGGCTATGAACAGGTGAAGGAAACGGTCGTCACCGCGTTTCAAGAAGAGGATGAGGAATACGCGCTTTGCGCGTATGTCGTCATGCATAACGAAGCGGCAGCGGGTGCGGAGCAAGGCGGAGATGCTCCATCCGGCCAGTTGACCGCGCAGCTGCGTGAATATCTTGGGGACAAGCTGCCTTCGTATATGGTTCCAGCCTTCATGGTCGTTCTGGATGCGATTCCGCTTACGCCAACGGGCAAAATCGACAGAAGGGCGCTGCCGAAGCCGGGACCATCTGATCTCGGCCAACGCGAGCTTGTTCCGCTGTCAACAGATACCGAACGCAAGCTGGCGGCGATTTGGAAGGAGCTGCTCGGTACGGATGCGATCAGCGCCAAGGACAGCTTTTTCGACCTGGGCGGCCATTCCCTTAAGGCGACGGGTATGGTCAGCCGCATTGCGGAACGCTTTGGCATCCAAATACCGCTGCGGGATATTTTTATGAATCCTACGCTTGAAGGTTTAGCGGCCCATCTGGACACCAGCGGAACCGTAGCAGCCGCCAGCATTTCAAAACAGCCGGAGCGCGAGCATTACCCGATGTCGAGGGCGCAGCGCCGCCAATTTATGATGGGGCTGATCTCGGGCGAGGCAACGATGTACCATGTGCCATTCGCCGTGCATATGCAGGGCAAGCTTGATGTGGAGCGGCTGGAGGAAGCTTTTCTTGCTATGATGCGCCGCCATGAATCGCTCCGAACGACGTTCCATCACGAGCAGGACGAGTTCCGCCAGCGTGTTCATGCGGAGCCGGTATTTACGCTGGAGCGCAGCGCCAAGCTGAGAATGGCGGCGGGCAAGCTGCTTGCGGAAGGAGGAGACGTTGGGTTATTCGGCGGTATCAGCGCGCTGATGCAGCGCTTTATCCGCCCGTTTGATCTCGGCAGTCTGCCGCTGTTCCGGGCCGGACTGATTCCGCTTGGCGAGGAGCGCCATCTGCTGCTGCTGGATCTTCATCATATTATTACCGACGGTGTTTCCGTCAGCGTTCTGCTGCAGGAACTGACCACGTTGTACGGCGGCGGCGAGCTGCCGGAGCTGGATATCCAGTACCGGGACTACACGGTATGGCAGGAAGAACGAATCGGCAGCGAGGCTTACATGGAGCACGAGCGCTACTGGCTGGAGGCGTTTGAAGGGGAACTGCCGACGCTTGCGCTCCAATCGGCCTTGCCAAGGCCGGAGCTTCAAAGCTTTGATGGCGGTCTGATCGACTTCATGCTGGATGAAGAGCTGACGCTCAAGATCAAGGCGTTTGCGCGTGAGCGCGGCACGACGCTGTATACGGTGCTGCTCGGGGCTTATTCGATGCTGCTGAGCAAATGGAGCGGTGCTCAGGATATCATTGTCGGCACCCCGGTAGCGGGCCGCAATCATGCGCAGCTGGAAGGGCTGATCGGGATGTTCGTAAATACGGTTGCGATTCGCAGCTTCCCGGAATCGTACCGGACCGTTGGCGATTATTTGTCCGAGCTGCATGAGGATGTACTGCGGGCGCTGGAGCACCAGGATTATCCGTTCGAGGATTTGGTGCAAAAGCTCGGGATCGAACAGGATCGCAGCCGCAATCCGCTGTTTGATACGATGTTTATTTTGCAAAATATCGATCGCGTCGCTTACCGATCAGGCGGCATTGAATTCGAACCCAAGGAGTTCGATCCGGGCGTCAGCAAATTCGATTTGACGCTTGAAGCGGCGGAGCGGGACGGAGGAATCCGCTTTGCCTTGGAATATGCAACAAGTCTTTTCGGTGAAGAAACTGTCCAGGCTTTGGCGGAAGATTATACGAATATCTTACGTGCTCTGGTCGAGAACGGAGCAAGCCAAAAAATCCACGCTGTGCTTGCGGCAAACAAGCTTGCCTGAACCAACATTCTGAGCCTAAGGAGGCGGCGAACAATGAAGCTGTCGATGAAGAGGAAACCGTTTAACGAGTTTTGGATGAACTGTATGCTGAACCAGGCGTTTTCCATTGCGGTGTCGGAGGAGCCCAGCTACAGGGATGCGGCATATTTGAACATTTACCGTTACTATCCTTGGGAGGCTGCAACGGAGAAGGACTTCCGGTATCCGACAATTGACACGCTGTATTATATGGACGATCCGGCCAAATTTCCGCTGTCACAGGTGATCCGCTATATCGAGCCCGGTCATTTCCGCAGCAAGGAGACGGTGCTGGAGGAGATCAGGGCGATGCTGGATGGCGGACGGAACTTAAGCGTAATTGTCGATCTGTATGGCTGGCTTCCGGGCAGCATGGCCTGGAAAAAGTTCCATTGGAACCATTATTCGCTGTTTAATGGATACGACAAGGAGCGCGGCGTCTTCTATGTCATTGACGATACGCTTGCGGGCTACGAAGAGCACGAGGTTCCGGAAGAAAGGCTGCTCAAAGCATACGGCAACTCGGAATACAATGTGAACCCGGCTTATTTGGGGCCAGCCTTCTATGTATACAACCTGCAGGAAAAGGTTCGGCCTTACGAGTTGAAGCTGGATGAAGTGGTGGAAAATGCGGAGCGGCTGGTGAGGGAGCTTGGGGAGTTTTCATTAGAGGGCATGTGGAATGCAGGTTCCGACCCGGAGAAGAAGCAGGCTCGTCTGACCTATGGCGTTATTGGCGCCAACATTATTTGCAATCGGCATATCGCCAACATGTCGCTGCTTCGATCCATGCGGGAGAAGAGGCTGATCAGCGAAGCGCTGCATGAGTCGCTGTCTAGTCAGCTTGGTGTAGTGAAGGACGGCTGGGACCTGGTGAAGGACCGCTTTGTGACGGGAGACTTCGAACGCGGCAGAGAGCTGGCGCTCGCGGAGGAATTGTTTGAGAAGGAAAAAGCGTTCTGGACCACGCTTGCCGACGGGGCTTAAAGACCGCTTGTGTCAACATGTTACCCGGGAGGCGAGCTTTATGACGATATCTTTAATTTGTTTGCCGCATGCAGGGGGCTCCGCACAAGTGTACAAGCGCTGGGCGAACCAGCTGCATCCTGGCCTGCGTCTGGTGCCGGCCGAACTGGCGGGCAGAGGAAGCCGCATGGGCGAGCCATTCTATGCGGACGCAGCGGAAGCCGTGCGGGATTTGCTGCCGTTGGTGCTGGAGACGGCACTCGGCTCCGATTCGTATGCTTTATTCGGTCACAGCATGGGCAGCCTGCTTGGGTATGAGGTGCTGCATGCGCTGTGGGAGGAAGGATTCCCGCTGCCTGCGGCAGTCTTCCTCTCCGGCAGAGGGGCGCCGCATTGCGAGCAGGAGGAGGCCAGCCGGACCCATTTACTTCCGGATGACGAGTTTATCGAGGAACTGAAACGGCTTGGCGGCATGCCGGATGAGCTGTTCCGGCATCAGGAGCTGCTGGATATGTTTATGCCGATCCTAAGAGCCGACTTCAAGCTTATCGGCGAATATGAGCCTCGGATGCGGCCGCCGCTGCCGCTCCGGCTCGCCGTCTTGAGCGGCAAGGATGACGACTGCGTCAAAGGCCCGCTCAGTGAATGGGACCGGTATGCGACGGGAGGCTGCGAACTGATGCTGTTTGAGGGAGGACATTTTTTCCTGCATGAGCGGGAACGTGATGTTGTAGCGGTGATCAACAAAATGCTGACCGAGGCGCCTGCCCCGATCTGACCCGTAAGGAGCGTGATGGAACATGCTGAACAAACATGCGATATGGTTTCCCGGTCAGGGCTCGCAGCGCGTCGGAATGGGAAAAGCGCTGAGCGAGCAGTATGCAATCGTCAAAGCGACGATGGAGGAAGCGAACGAAGCGCTGGGCATGCGCCTTGACAGCCTGATGTATGAGGGACCGATAACGGAGCTGACACGGACTGAAATTGCCCAGCCCGCCATTCTTGCGCTTGGCGTGGCCATGTATCGCGTCTACAGCCGGGAATGGGGATACCTGCCTGCGATGGCTGCCGGCCACAGCTTGGGCGAGATTACTGCTCTAACCTGCGCGGGGGCCATAGCGTTCCCGGAAGCGCTCAGGCTCGTACGCCGCCGCGGCGAGTTGATGCAAGGGGCCGCTGCTGCAGGGGGCGGCGCGATGGCAGCGGTGAACGGGCTGAGTTCGGATGTTGTCGCCAAGGTATGCTTGGAAATTAGCGCAGACTGTGCGGACGGAAGTCGTATTGTTGTGGTATCGAACATAAATTCAGAGCAGCAAACGGTGATTTCGGGTCATAAAGAGGCCGTACATGAAGCGTCCGAAAGACTGTCTGCCTATGGGGCCGCAGTCATACCGCTGCAGGTAAGCGCGCCGTTCCACAGCCCGTTGATGGCCCCGGCGGCTGAGCAATTTGCTGAAGTGCTGAGCCGCGTCCCGTTTGGAAAACTGGACTTTCCCGTTGTTTCTTCCTTGACGGGTCTGCCTTACGGAGATACGGCAGAGATCGCGGGTAATCTGGCAAGGGGATTAACAGAACCCGTCAATTGGCCGGCGGTCCTTGCATTTCAGAAAAGCATTGGCGCTGCCGCTGCTGTGGAACTGGGTCCAGGTACTGTGTTGAAACGGCTGGCACCAGTGAACGGCCTGCGCGTATTCGCTTTTGACGACAGGGAGGATGAGGCATATCTGGCTGCCGCAAGCCGGCGAACGGATGCTTATCCAATTGAACTGCTGAATCGTTGCCTGGCTATCGCCACTTGCGTCCGCAACCGCAATTGGAACGCGGCTGAATATGAACAAGGCGTAGCTTCGCCTTACCGCGGCGTGCAGCAGTTGGTCGAGCGGCTGCGGGAGACGGGAGAGCAAGTGGCAGAGGCGCATGTCCGGCAGGCGCTGACGATGCTGGAATCGGTGTTCTGCACTAAAGGCGCGTCCGCCGAAGAGCGGGTGCGACGGCTTGCAAGACTGCAGAGTGAGTTCGGTCTGCGCAGCTTGCCAGGTGTTGCTGCCGACCGATCCGACCGATCATACGCGGGTAGTCTATTGTAGGAAGGAGCGGGGTCATGGGTATTCGGCTGGCTAATGGCGAGTTGGATCAGGATGAAGCCTGGCGTTGCGTTGAGCTGCCGTCTCCTGTGGAGATTTTGCAGACCTTGATCCGCTTCAATACAACAAATCCGCCGGGTGAGGAAGCCGCATGCATCATGTATATCCGGCAGCTGCTTGAGGAGGCGGGCATTGAAGCGCGGATTGAGGCGCTGGATCCCGCCAGGCCCAACCTGCTCGCCAGGCTGAAGGGCAGTGGAGCGGCAGCGCCGCTATTGCTGTACGGGCATGTCGACGTAGTTGGCGTAGACAAGCAAATCTGGAGCCGTGACCCGTTCGGAGGCGATATCCACGAAGGCTTCGTCTGGGGACGGGGCGCTCTGGATATGAAAGGAGGCGTGGCGATGCTCGTATCGGTTTTCCTCCACGCGCATATCCGCAAGCTGCCGCTGCGCGGCGATCTCATACTGGCGATTGTCAGCGATGAGGAAGCAGGGGGCGAATACGGGGCTTCCTTCCTGGTGGAGCGACATGCCGATTATTTTGAGGGAGTAAAGTATGCAATTGGCGAATTTGGCGGCTTCGCGTTTCATGCGCTGGGGAAAACCTTTTATCCGATTATGGTGGCGGAGAAGCAGCTGTGTTGGCTCAAAGCGACGATTCGGGGAGACGGGGGACACGGCTCCATGGGCAAGCCGGGAGCTGACTGTATGGGGCAATTGGGGAACATGCTTCAATCACTTAACAGGAATAAGCTGCCGATCCATGTGGTACCGGCAGCCCGGTTGATGATTGAAGGTATGGCCGACGCGCTGCCGCTGCTTCCAGCGCTACTGCTGAGGGGGCTGCTGCGTCCCCGGCTGGCAGGCCTCATTCTGAAGCTGCTGGGGGAAAAGGGAGGAACGTTCGCCCCGCTTCTGCGTAATACGGTCAGTGCGACCGTCGTTCGCGGCGGTGAGAAAATCAACGTTCATCCCAGCGAAATTACGGTCGAGCTGGATGGCCGAACGCTGCCTGGCGTCACTCCGCAGCAATTTATGGACGAGCTGCGCCGCTTCGCGATTGATGAATCGATCGGGCTGGAAGTGCTGCGCCATGATCCATGCGCCGCAGCTCCCGACATGGGGATGTTCGGTTTGCTGTCCGATGTGCTGAAAGAAGCGGATCAGGAGGCGGTTCCGGTGCCGATGCTGCTGCCCGGGGGAACGGACGGAAGATGGTTTGCGAAGCTTGGCATCCAAACCTATGGTTTCCTGCCCATGCCGCTGCCCAAGGACATGCAGTTTACCAAACTGATTCATGCGGCGGATGAACGTATTCCCGTAGAAGCGGTGGACTTTGGCACAGATGCGATTTACCGGGTGTTGGAGCGCTACGGTGTGCAGCCGCTGTCACCGGATGGTTAGAGCAGCTTGCCATACATTGCATACCGAGTGAAGAAAAATCAACGGTCAGGATGAGTTCAGGACGATTCTCGCTGGGATAGACCCTTTAACATGAGACAAATCAAAACACCTTCAAGAGGATGGAACCCTGTCGTAAGATAGGGAGATCATCTTGGAGGTGTTTTTGTGTTCTAGGAACAAGTTGAGCTATCCATTGGAAGTGAAGATGCAAGCGATCGAAGCGGGATTGACGGGTGTCGGCGTGGGAGGGGTTATGAAGCGGAGAGGCCGAGTGATTCTGAAGAAGCGGAGCGTCCGCCTTTGTCTCCGAAATGCCCCATTGGATAGTTATTTCAAAGATTTCGGAGACAACAGTGTTCGTAAGAACACTCGGAATCGCAGCACCCTAAAAGGGTGACCTTCAGCGGCTGTTAAAGGAAAAGGCATTACCATGGAGCATGCCCCGAAGGATACGCCCGTTGATAATGCCCTCATTGAATTGCTTTTTACGTTAAAGTCATAAACCTTCTATCACGAACAAACTTCTACAACGACTAGAATCGGCGAGCAGACCGTTCGAGACTACATTTCATTCAAACAAAACTAAACAGCCGGTCACCGGTTCATTTACACCGATTTCTTGTTCCGCAGAAGAAGCGGATAGAACAGGATGCCGCTGACAATCAAAACGACACCCAACAGGAATGTTTTAAGATCTGCGGTACCTGCAACGATAACCCAGAGAGAGTATATAGCAGCTAGGACCGCGATGATGCCCTCGGTTACCCGTTCTTTTTGCAGGGAGTAAGTCTCCCCGGTCCAGATCAGCTTGAGATGGTAAAGCGAGGCGATCAAATAGGGTACCAAGTAGGCGAGCGTGGCGATATAGATGATAAAATCAAACGCTGCCGAGATAGATCCAGAGATTGTGGACAGCAGCAAAATTTGGCCAAGTGTGTTGGACACCCAAAGCGAAACCGTTGGCATGTCTTTACTGTTCTCTTTGGCGAACGACGTTAGAAAAACGCCCAGCTTAGCGGCCTGGTATGGCACCTCGCTGCTCAGCAGCACCCAGCCGATCGTAGATCCGAGCAAGCTGATTAAGCCAAGACCAGCCAGAAGTTTGCCCCCGATGGGTCCAAGCACGGTGGAAATGCCGTCTACCAGTGGGTTCTGGGAGGCGATCAATTGATCCTGTGGGAGCAGGCCCATAGTCAGGATGCTGATGCCGACATACAGCGCAATGGAGATTAGCAGCCCTACGATGGTTGCCCAGCGTATATCCTGCTTCCTGCGGGCCCGGGCCGCAAAGACCATAGCGGATTCAACCCCAATGAAAGCCCATAGCGTTGCGACCGAGGCTCCGTTAATCTGGGAGAGAAGCCCGAGCGTTTCTCCGCTGCCGTTCGTACGTGGGGCCACTAGGGGTCCGATTTTGCTCTGATCAAAAGCAAACAGGGCGATCACAATGAAGAGCGCAAAACCAATAACTTTTGTTGCGGTAGCGATAAAGTTCAGTTGCCCTGCGCTCTTCATTCCCTTGAGACAGATGGCATGTGTTCCCCATAAAAGTACTGAGCAGACGAGGAACGTAAGAACGTTGCCTGCTTTTAACGTAAAGCTCCCAAGCGTCAGCCACACCTTGTCACTGGTAAGCACCGGGAAGAAGGTGGACAAATAGCTGGTAAAAGTTGTGATTACCGCAACAAACCCGGCGATATTGCCAACCCAATAGCCCCAGGTGGACATGAAGCCGGCCAGCAAGGCGCCGTGGGAGCCTTCGCGGAATAACTCCTTTGCGTAAATTTGTGGCCCCCCACTGAGCTCCGGCTTGCGGACAGCCAGACTGCCAAAGACAAGCGCCAGCATAAGCACACCAAGACCGGTAGCGCCCCATCCCAGCAGAACGCCCGCAGGACTCGCCGCTTCTGACAAAGAGCGGGGCAGCATGAATATTCCCGAGCCGACCATATTGCCAACCACAAGGGCCGTTAGAACCCAGAAGCCTAGTTTATGTCTAGTCATGATGGTAAACCCCTTTTGTAATAATTTGAAATTAGCCATAGGATAATAGAAAAAACAAACTGACAGATACCTATAATACACTTTCTTCTGGTAAAGCACCAGAGAAAATTTTCAGGGATCTGCCGAAGTATGAAGCTCATCTCTGCCGTTATGGCGGAGTGAGCTTTATTTTGCAAGAGCGGAAGGGAACAGCTGTTATGAAGTAACTTTGCGAATGAGATGCAAATTAACAGGGATGGGGCTCCCTCGTCCAATCATTCTATAAATGTGAGGAATACTATATTGATAGTGCTAGGGGTCAATGACCCAATTGGCATTGATTAAAAATAGGGACAGCTGATGAAAATCAATTGATGAATGTGCTTGTATACTGCACATATTTGGGATTGGGAGTTGATAAACTTTTATATTTACATCTAAATTCTCAGTGGAAAGGAGCGATGGAATGTCCTTTTTCTCAACTGGTCCAATTGAAAACAACCCTGTGGGTGGGGTCAGGACGACTCAGCAGCTAACCGTTAAAATCGAAAATCGTGATCTTGTAAACTCAGGCACAGTCCAAGTACATGGATATGTACTTGACACCACAGTGACTCTATATGTTGTCGATCCTATTTCTGTAAGTCCGTCTGAAGTGGTTACAAGAAATTATTATGCAAACCTGGATGCTATAAAGTTCGATTTCACAACGGGAGGACCCGCAGAGGATCAGATTGTGATTTCCGTGTGGGGTAAAGATGATACCGGCCAGCTGCAAGCTGCCCATCGTGTAGTTAGAGAGGAACTGTAATAACCAATAGTAAAAGGAGAGGGTTATCAAAATGGCTTTTTTCTCGACCGGACCGATAGAGAACAATTTAGTTGGCGGTGTAAGGCCTACTCAACAATTAACGGTGAAAATTGATAACCGCAGTTCGATGAATACCGGGTCTGTCTTAATACGAGGATACTATTTAACAACAACAAGAACACAATATGTACATGACCCAATTGTGATTAACCCGAACGAAGTCATAACCAGAAATTATTATGCTGATTTGGATGCATTGGATTATGAATTTATTACAGGCGGTGCAGCGGAAGCAGAGATTGAGATTTCGGTATGGGGGAAAAATGCGGCCGGACAGTTGGTCCCAGCACACCGTATTTTGTCCGACGAGCTGCTCGGATCGGATGTTGGTATCGGACCGACTGGGGCAACTGGACCTTCAGGTGCTACAGGAGCCACCGGTGCAACCGGTCCTGCAGGTGCTACCGGATCAGGAGCAACTGGAGCGACAGGAGCAACGGGAGCCACAGGCGAAGCGGGCGCAACGGGAGCCACCGGAGCAACAGGCGAAGCGGGCGCTACGGGAGCAACCGGAGCAACGGGTGAAGCGGGAGCCACGGGAGCAACCGGAGCGACGGGCGATGTAGGCGCAACGGGAGCCACCGGAGCCACAGGCGAAGCGGGAGCCACGGGCGATGTAGGCGCAACGGGAGCAACCGGAGCTACAGGCGAAGCGGGAGCCACGGGAGCGACTGGAGCGACAGGCGAAGCGGGAGCCACGGGAGCCACCGGAGCAACAGGCGAAGCAGGGGCCACGGGAGCGACTGGAGCCACAGGCGAAGCGGGAGCCACGGGAGCAACAGGCGAAGCAGGGGCCACGGGAGCGACCGGAGCGACAGGCGAAGCAGGAGCCACGGGAGCGACTGGAGCGACGGGTGAAGCCGGAGCCACGGGAGCAACCGGAGCAACGGGCGAAGCAGGGGCCACGGGAGCGACTGGAGCGACAGGCGAAGCGGGAGCAACCGGAGCCACGGGCGATGTAGGCGCCACGGGAGCAACCGGAGCCACGGGAGCGACTGGAGCGACCGGCGAAGCAGGAGCCACGGGAGCGACTGGAGCGACGGGCGAAGCAGGGGCCACGGGAGCGACTGGAGCGACGGGCGAAGCGGGAGCCACAGGAGCGACTGGAGCGACGGGTGAAGTCGGAGCCACGGGAGCGACTGGAGCGACAGGCGAAGCCGGAGCCACGGGAGCAACTGGAGCAACTGGAGCGACGGGCGAAGCAGGGGCCACAGGAGCGACCGGAGCGACGGGCGAAGCAGGCGCCACGGGAGCGACCGGAGCGACGGGCGAAGCGGGAGCCACAGGAGCGACTGGAGCGACGGGCGAAGCGGGAGCCACCGGAGCGACTGGAGCTACAGGCGAAGCCGGAGCCACGGGAGCAACTGGAGCAACTGGAGCGACGGGCGAAGCAGGGGCCACAGGAGCGACCGGAGCGACGGGCGAAGCAGGCGCCACGGGAGCCACCGGAGCGACGGGCGAAGCAGGGGCCACCGGAGCGACCGGAGCAACAGGCGAAGCCGGAGCCACGGGAGCAACTGGAGCGACAGGCGAAGCCGGAGCCACGGGGGTGACCGGAGCGACGGGCGAAGCTGGAGCCACGGGGGCAACTGGAGCTACAGGCGAAGTAGGAGCCACGGGAGCTACAGGCGAAGTCGGAGCCACGGGAGCGACTGGAGCGACAGGCGAAGCCGGAGCCACGGGAGCAACTGGAGCGACGGGCGAAGCGGGAGCCACAGGAGCGACTGGAGCGACGGGCGAAGCCGGAGCCACGGGAGCGACCGGAGCAACAGGCGAAGCCGGAGCCACGGGAGCGACTGGGGCTACAGGAGCGACGGGCGAAGCCGGAGCCACAGGGGCGACCGGAGCAACAGGCGAAGCAGGCGCCACGGGAGCCACGGGAGCCACCGGAGCGACGGGTGAAGCCGGAGCCACGGGAGCAACCGGAGCAACGGGCGAAGCAGGGGCCACGGGCGCGACTGGAGCGACAGGCGAGGCAGGCGCCACTGGAGCAACTGGAGCGACGGGCGAAGCAGGGGCCACGGGAGCCACCGGAGCGACGGGCGAAGCCGGAGCCACGGGAGCGACTGGAGCGACAGGCGAAGCCGGAGCAACTGGAGCAACGGGCGAAGCGGGAGCCACCGGAGCCACGGGAGCAACTGGAGCAACTGGGGCAACAGGTGAGACCGGGCCAACCGGGCCGACGGGACCAACTGGAGAAACAGGGCCAGTAGGGCCGTAGACTGGGCTGGATTTGAAATTAAGAAAAGCATCGTTGTAGAGCGGTGCTTTTCTCTTATTTCTTAATCTGAAAGCATAAAATATGGGGGTACATCTGCCAAATGATAACCATAAGTTTATGTATGATTGTAAAAGATGAGGAAGAGACGATTGGCCGGTGCCTGGATTCAGTCAAACACATTGTGGATGAAATCAACATTATTGACACAGGATCCAAGGATCAGACCAAAGCGGTTGTTTCCAAATATACGGATCGAGTCTATGATTTTGAGTGGATCGAGGATTTTGCTAAGGCAAGGAATTTTGCCTTCTCGAAGGCAACTAAGGATTTTATTTTGTGGCTGGATGCGGACGATGTATTTCTCGAGAGAGATCAAGATCAATTACTTAAGCTAAAGCATGAGCTTGATCCTTCTGTGGATTCTGTCACTATGGAATATCACTTGGCTTTTGATGAATTCGGCAATGTCACATTAAAGTCTGTCCGAAACCGGCTGGTGAAGAGGAGTAATCAATTCCGGTGGGTGGGTGCAGTCCACGAATATCTGGAAGTCGGCGGAAACATACGAACGAGTGATATCGCAGTTACACATCAAAGCATTCGGCACGACACAGACCGGAATTTGCGAATCTATGAGAAACAGATGGCAGAAGGGCGTGAGTTTACTCCCCGGGATTTGTTCTACTTCGCTAACGAGCTGCGGGATCATCAGCAATATGACCGAGCAATTGTATATTACGAGAAATTTCTATCAACGGGAAAAGGTTGGGTAGAGGATAATCTCTCAGCCTGCGGGAAGCTGGCGGATTGTTATTACGCAGTGGGAGACGCTGAGAAACAGCTGGAGTCCACGCTCAAATCATTTCAATATGATCAGCCGCGCCCGGAATTTTGCTGCCGGTTAGGGTATTATTTTCTATCCAAGCACCTGTACCAAGCAGCTATATTCTGGTATAACCTTGCTGCTACAATTGAGCTTCCAAAAGAGAATATGGGCTTTAAAAATCCCAGCTACTCCACTTGGCTGCCGCATTTGCAGCTCTGTGTGTGTTATGACCGGATAGGTGAGCAGGAGTTAGCATACAAGCATAACGAAGAAGCCCGGCGCTACCGGCCTACGGACGACAAGATTTTGCAGAATAAAAAGTATTTAGAGTCTCTCCTGACCCAAGAGGTTGAATCCCATGGATAAAGCCCGGGTCCTGGTAGCAAGTCCAATCTATCAGAAACCTGAAGTATTACAACCATTTCTGGAATCGCTTAGCCGGCTGCAGCAGTCGGAAACGGATTGCTCATTTCTCTTTGTTGACGATAATAAGGACATTCAATCCAGCAGGCTTCTTCAGGAATTTCAGACTGCGCATCTAAAAGTGACTTTAATCTCCTCTAGGTCAGAAGCTGATTATGTGACGGATGATCGCACCCATTACTGGAATGAAGACTTGATATGGCATGTGGCAAATATTAAAAACATGATTTTACACTACGCATTAGAGCAGGGGTTTGACTATGTATTTTTAGTAGACTCCGATCTTTTATTATATCCCCAGACGATGGATCACCTGGTTTCGCTTGGAAAGGACATTGTTTCGGAAGTATTTTGGACCAAATGGCAGCCGGAAGCAGGTGAGCAGCCTCAGGTGTGGCTAAGTGATGAGTATACCCAGTGGAGGCAGGTTAGAGGAGAGCAGCTTTCCGAAGAAGAGAAACTACGCCGTTACCATGAGTTCATTGAACAGATGAGAACCCCTGGAGTATACGAAGTAGGCGGATTGGGAGCATGTACCTTAATCAGCAGGAAGGCGCTGCTAACCGGTGTGAATTTCAAGCAAATTCCCAACCTTTCTTATTGGGGGGAAGACCGGCATTTTTGCATCAGGGCCGCCGCGCTGGGGCTTCAGCTGTACGTGGATACTCATTATCCGGCCTATCATATTTACCGTTCATCTGATCTGGAAGGAGTTCCAGAATTTATGTCCAGGTCGTTAGCATCAGATGTTGGGCAAGCACCGCCTCATCCATTCATTGACACCCCTCACATTAGAATGGGGAGCCATAACAAGTTAACACTCACTATGATTGTCAAAAACGAAAGCGGCCGGTATCTGGAAAAAGTGCTTGCCGAGCACAGACAATATATTGATGCCGCAGTCATCATTGATGACGGAAGTACAGACAACACTTTGGACCTTTGCAAAGAATATCTGGAAGGAATTCCTCTGCACTTAGTCAGCAATACTTCCTCCAAGTTCTCAAATGAGATTGAACTGCGCAAGCAGCAGTGGCGCGAGACTGCCGCAACCCAGCCGGAATGGATTTTAAATCTGGATGCGGATGAGATGTTTGAGACAAGATTTGTTAAGGAACTGCCCAAGCTGCTTAACCAGACTCATACAGATGCGTTTTGCTTTCGGCTGTATGACTTCTGGGACGAAGAGCATTACCGGGAGGACAAATTCTGGAACTCCCATCAGACTTATCGGCCGTTCCTCCTAAGATACCGTACCAACTTTGAATATACCTGGAGAGAGACACCTCAGCACTGTGGCCGGTTTCCGAATAATATCTTCCAGCTGCCCAATGCACTCTCGGATATTCGTCTTAAGCATTTTGGATGGATGAAGAAGGAGGATCGTATTCAAAAGTTCAAGCGGTATATGGAGCTGGACCCGAGCGGTGAGTTCGGATCGATGTCGCAATATTTATCAATTCTTGACGAGCGTCCGAATCTGGTCCGGTGGATCGAATGAAATTTTTGAAGCCTCAATTTTTGAGGCTTTTTGCTTTGATTTACAACTTTTTCTATTTAAGCCCGTCTAATAAGGAGGAAGTAAGTCTAAATAGAGGCCGAAGGAGAATTAAATATGCTGTTTAAAAAAATCAGTAAGGCTATCTTCCTTGCCACGATTTCAGCCAGTCTCTCTATAGGTGGAGCCTTAGCGATTCCTAATTTGACTTCTGTTTACGCTGAATCTACAGCGAAGCAGCCGAACAAGGAAGTCGCCAAGATGTACAGGGTGAGTCATGAGCTTCAATTTGACCTAAAGGGAACCTGGGCTAAGCTCGATGGCAAGAAGACCAGTCCGATCAAGGCGATTGTGCGAAATAACCGCGTGTTCGTACCTCTACGAATACTGACTCAGAGTAAAACAGCCCAATCAATTACCTGGAACCCCAAGAAGCAGGAAGCTCGGATAGTTATGAAGGATCAGCTCGTTCCAACCTGGAAAGATTTGACGTTTAAGATAGGTTCCGATTCCTTATACGGGCTAGATTATGAAATTATCCCGAATAAGAAAATTCCAAAGCCTGTTCTCTCCGGCGGGCTGGTTTATATCCCTGCTAGTGAACTTCCTATGCTTGGCATATCCGTCTCAGCCGCTAAGGGGGATTTGACCTTGCAATGGAGTGAGAAAATCATTGAATTATCCACGAAGTCATGGGAGACGAATGAAGGTACAACGACGTTCACTATGCTCTATCAGCAAGAGATGAACCAGCCTCAAGTTATGCGCTCAATAGGCAACGGTGGCTGGGAAGGGGGCAAGCTTGGTAAGATAACCGGGAGGAATATCCCCCTGGATGGCCGTCTGTATAACCGGATAGAGTTTACAGAGGACTTGAAACCTGGCATCAATCTAATGCAGCTTACTGCCATTTCTTCAGACAGTGCTACCTTTGCAGTGGACCGTAGAATAAAGGATCCTGCAGCGGTCCTGCTCAAAACCTCGGAGCTTGGTGGACAGGATGTAAGTTTCAGTGCTCCAACCCAAGGTTATATCCGTGCTAAGGTTGGGGAAGAAATCACAATAGCAGGGACGATTATGCGTCCAAATCCACGTTTCAACGAAATAACCATTCAAGTCAATAAATATAACCCTGAAGTAAACGGCAAGTCGACCCCCGGCTTTAGTACCGTGGAAACTAAGAAAGTCCCTATTAAGGATGATTCTTTCACAGGCTCTATCTCTATTAAAGAACCAGGCCGCTATCGGGTAGCTATTAACAGTCCGAACTATCTCCTCATTGCAGGGAGCGGTTATGTCTCGGAGCAATGGGCCGAGTTAGTTGTGGAAATTCCATAAAAACAGCTTCTGAACAAGCACGAGGAGATGTACATATACAAAATGCAAAAAGCCTGAGCTGGTCATACCTTTGTCATCTTGACGGGGGTATACCCGTTTCTCAGGCTTTTTGTTATCGCCGAACACTGTCCTTAAGCAGCTTACGCAGCTTCCTGCTTTTCCAAAATAGGCAGGGTGATTCGAACGATCGTGCCATAGCCGGGCTCGCTCTCGATACGAACACCGTATGGGGAACCGAACAGCAGTTGGATACGGCTGTGGACATTGTTGATGCCGATTCCGGATAAATGCTGCCGTTTCTGCTCATTGATCTGATCCCCAACCGCTGACATGCCGATTCCGTCATCGATGATTTCAATGATCAGGAACTCATCCTGCCGGCGGATGAAGACCTGTATATTTCCACTCGGGCAGCCAGGAAAAGCATGGAAGAACGCATTTTCCACAAACGGCTGGATGATCAGCTTGGGAACGAGGAGCTCGGAGCAGCTCTCTTCAATTTCATAATGGACGGCGATCTGCTCGCCGTACCGGATCTGCTTGATGTTAACGTAATGCTGAAGGGTTTCAATCTCCTGTTCCACAGTCACGCGATCTTCTGTAGAGCCGAGGGTACTCTGCAGCATGGAAATCAGACTGTTGATGGTCTCATCAACTTGGTCGGTACGGTTCATTTTGGCCAAATATTTGATTGAGCTTAAGGTATTGTACAGAAAATGTGGATTGATCTGCATCTGCAGTGCGTTGAGATCCGCTTTCCGGCGCTCCTGCTGCTCATAGACAAGCTTCTCGGTATACTGGTCAATTTTGGTAATAAACCGGTTGTAGGCTTTCGTTAATACGTTCGTCTCATAGCTGCCATCCTCCTGCAGCGGATGGTATTTCAAGTTATCGCCTTTGGAGTCCCGCATCGTCTTGACCAGATTATTCAAAGGTCTGGTTATTCTCCGGCTAAGCGAATAGACAAAGACCATACTTATGATAAGGATAAGGATAACTACTTTGAGAATTTCATACGAAATCCTGTACAGGGATTTAAAAGCCGTTAACTGATCAATCTCCTCTACCAGATACGCATTATACTCAGGCAGAAAATAAGAGATGTACGTTTGTTTCTCATCTGTATCAGACCAGACCCCCTGATGCTTAACAGAAGTATCCGTGGCAATGGATAGAAGAGACGTATTCTTCTTGCTGATCAGCTTCTTGTTATTGCTCGACAGAACCGTCCCGTCGGATGATATGAGCGAAATATGGATGCCGTCCGAAATATAAGGTTTATATTTCCGGTAAATATTAAGTTCGTCCATGACAACGGCAACATAACCATACATACGATTCGTTGTAGTATCTATTAATGGCTTGGCTGCAAACAAGTAATTATCATAGGGAACGGATTCCGAGAATAAATCCAGGCTGCTGTAGTACTGAATCCGGTTCTGAACCTGGCCATTATGGTTCATGAATTTCGAGACGAAGTCCTGCGGGATCTTGTCCCATTTGAGAGAATTGCTCGAATAATGCCTTCCGCCTTCTCCGGGAATACCGGATACGATGATGTGTGAATTCTCGGGGCTTAGATAGTCCTTATAGAGATCCATGTATCTCCCGAGCGCAATCACAAGTTTAATCTGCTCCAGCGGTGTGTTGGCCGGCTTCGTGATATAATTCCTGAACTCCTTGCTTCGATTGACCTGAAGCATGGTGTTGACGACTTGATCGTTATAGCTGAGCAAGTCATCTTTCATGAGGTTCATGTTGGCAGATGCATTTCGTACGACTTGATCGAGCAGAATGCGTTCCGAAATGGATGACGATGCGAACATCAGGAGAACCGAAATCAGGATTGTGCCGGATAACATCAGGATCAGAATTTTAATAAAAATGCTGTTTTTCCGAAACACATCATTCACCTGATCTCATGGCAAGAATATGATTGCGGTGCTCAACAGGTGTCATGCCAGTTACCTTCTTGAACACTTTGGAGAAATAATTATGATCTGAGAATCCGGTTAACTGACTGATGTGGGATACGGATAGGTCCGGGTTGCGCAGCAGCTCTTTGGCTTTATCAATCCGCACCCGATTAATGTACGATGTTAAATTTTCATTCGTCCGCTGTTTGAAATAGGTGGATAAATAGCTGTAATTCAAATGGAACTTGTCCGCCAGCTCTGACAAGGAGATTTCACCCGCATAGTTCTGGTTTACGTATTCATAAATCTGATGCAGAATCTTGGACTGAGGATCCGCCTGGCGGATGACAGCCTTCAGGTTATCCATAAATTCGCAGTAAACGGTCTCCAGCTCATTCCAATCAAAAGCCAGATCAATCCTCTTAAACAGCTTAAGCTTGGAGGAATTAAGCTCAGATAACGGCTGCTTCATCTGTTCAAGCGTGCTCATTGCGGAATAGATGATGTTCTGGCATAACCGCTTCAGGCTGTACTCGTCATATGCTTGAGTGGCCCGGATATGGTCGAGCAGGGTCTGGCACTGTTCTGCTGCGTCAGCAATAGCAAGCGAACGAATGGAGGAAGTGAATTGAGCCTGATCAAATAGGACTTTGTCAGTATCACGTTTGATCTCATGCTCGCCAACACAATGCTGCCCGGGAAAATAAATGAGCTTCCCCATGCAGCCTGTTAACCATTCATGCTGCGCGTGGAGCTGGCCCAGGCTGTCAAACTCCTGTGAGAGAACGAACTTAATGAAAGAAAGCGATTTCATAGCATTCCGCGTAAATGCATCCAGGAAGACTGCCACATGACCGGATTGATTTGTATCATAATTGACCAGCACAAGGCATTCATTTTTTAGAAAAATGCAGGCATAATTGCACCCGCTTAAATGGTCCTGGGCAAGCCCGATGAGGACCTGTTCAATTTGGGCTTGTGTGTACTGAGTTCTGGACAGCAGGATGGACGTGCTTGCTTTCACCATGCGATAATGCTCCCCAGGGAAAGTGTCCCGCCACGGCTGTGAATCGTAATTGAAATTAGCATTGGTGTCAGCGCTGAGATATTGCCCAAGCTTTAGAGCAGCATCGAATTCTCTTGGATTCGCGGTCAATGGGCCGGTCCCCATCTCACCACAAAGGGACTGGATTAAGGAAATCAGCTCTGTAGCTGAAACTTTCGGCTTCAGCAAATAATCGTTAACACCGTATTTGAATACTTCCCGGACGTAATCGAATTCGCTATAGCTGCTAAGCACAATGACTTTAATGTCGGGATGCTGTTTGCGCATCAGCTTGGTGAATTCAACCCCGTCCATAACGGGCATAACGATATCTGTAATAACGACATGCGGACGAGCCTTGTCAATCAGCTCCAAGGCCTCCTGCCCGTTGGAAGCTTGAGCGACAATCTCGATGCTGTATTCACTCCAATTACATAGATGCATGATCCCTGTTCGTAAGATGCTCTCATCATCTACAATCATGACACGGTAGGCTGCGGAGTTCTCTATCATGATGGAAGACACCTCGCTGAAAAATTAATATTCCTTATCATATACCAAACCTTAGCTACCGTCCAAAGCAAACAAAAATTAATCCTATAATCTGAAAAAATTACTAGTAAAGCGGTTACAAAACATTCAAAAACAATAATTTGTGCTAATACCCAAAGAATTAAGCTTATACAGCGTACCTCTGGATTTTTTACAATACATGTGAAAGAGCTAAAGCGTTTACAAAACAGAACAAAAGGGGTTGTACAGCATGGCTAAGAAAAAATGGTTATCCGTATTTGTGCTTGTTACGATGGCAGCTTCGCTCCTGGCGGGTTGCGGTTCATCGGGAACAGAATCAAAAACAGCCGAGGGCAAGGAAGCAGGAAATTCCTCAAAGAAGAAGGTCGTTGCGTGGGCTTGGGACCCATCCTTTAACGGGGCGGCTTTGAAAATCGCGAAGGAGCTGTATCAGAAGGAACATCCGGATTTTGACCTGGAAGTTGTGGACATGGCCAAAGCGGACTTGGAACAGAAGCTGAATACGAACCTGGCATCCGGGGTAAAGGAGGGCCTGCCTGATATCCTGCTCGTCAATGATCCGAATATCCAGAAATATGTAACCGCTTATCCGAACACCTTTGCGGATTTTACAGACAAGGTGGATTTCACGAAATTCTCTCCATATAAAGTGGAGGCGCTCAAGATTGATAATAAAATCTACGGCGTTCCCTTTGATATCGGCGTAACCGGGATGTTCTACCGTTCCGACTACCTGGAACAAGCAGGTTATACAGCCAAGGATTTAGAGAATATAACCTGGGATCAATACATTGAAATCGGAAAGAAAGTCAAAGAAAAAACAGGCAAGTACATGACAACTATCAATCCGAACGATGAGGCGCTTACGTCCATTTTATTGCAGTCGGCAGGCTCCTGGTACATTACCCCTGACAACAAAGGGAACTTTGTGAACAATCCGGCAATGACAGAAACGCTGCGGGTATACAAAGCGATTGCGGATTCCGGGATAGCGAAACCGGTGACTGGCTGGAGTGAGTTTGTCGGCAGCTTTAACGCCGGCGATGTCGCCACGGTCGTATCAGGCGTATGGCAGGTGTCTTCCATTATGGATGCGAAGGATCAAAGCGGCAAATGGAGAGTGGCTCCAATTCCTAGGCTGAATGTAAGCAAAGCTGTAAACGCGTCCAACGAAGGCGGCTCCAGCTGGTTCGTATTTAACGATTCCGCGAATAAAGACCTGGCCATGGACTTCCTGGCCAAGACGATCGGCGGCAGCAGTGAATTCTATGAGCGTTTCTTGAAAGAAAACGGTGGGGTAGGTTCCTATATTCCAGCATTCTCAAGTGAAGCTTACGGCCAGAAATCAGACTTCTTCGGTGGACAATCCATCTATCGCGATTTCACGAAATGGTCTACAGAAGTTCCGGGAATTACCTTGGGAATGTATACACAAGAGGCCAAAGACGCCCTTAAGAATGAGCTTCCTAACATTCTGCAAGGTGCGGACTTAACCAAGAGCTTGGCTAACATCCAGACTTTATTCGAACAGCAAGTGCACTAAATAAAAAGTTAGCAGGTGTTAAACCATGGAACGGAAATGGAACAAATCCACGCTGATGGGATGGCAGTTCGTCGCATTACCTTCAGCCCTGATCATCATCTTTAGCTTTTACCCGATGCTTCAATCGCTGCTGTTGTCTTTCCAATCAGGCAAAGGTACTGTATATCACTATGTGGGCTTGGACAATTATGTCCGGCTGTTCTCGGACCCGATGTTCAAGCAGGCCGTGTTGAACACCTTGTTATACCTCATTATTCAGGTCCCGATCATGCTTATGCTGGGCCTGGTGATTGCCCATTTATTGAACAATCCGAAGCTGCGCTTCAAGGGCTTCTACCGTACGGCAATCTTTCTTCCTTGTGTCACTTCACTGGTATCGTATGCTGTGCTGTTTAAAAGTATTTTTGCTGTAGATGGCATTCTGAACCAGATGCTGTTATCCTTACACCTTATCCATGAGCCCATTGCGTGGCTCATGGACCCCATCTGGGCGAGAGTGGTCATCATCACGGCCATCACTTGGCGGTGGACGGGATATAACATGATTTTTTACTTATCCGCTATGCAAAATATCGATCCCAGCATTTACGAAGCAGCGTCGATCGATGGCGCGTCGAAGACCCGTCAATTCTTCAGCATCACGGTGCCTATGTTAAAACCGATTATTTTGTTCACCGCCATTATCTCAACCAATGGTACACTGCAATTGTTCGATGAAGTGGTGAACCTTACGAAGGGCGGACCAGGGAACGCCACAATGACGATCTCTCAATATATCTATAATCTATCATTTGTCTATACACCGAACTTTGGTTATGCCGCAACGGTATCCTATGCAATTGTAATTATGGTTGCCGTGCTCGCGCTGCTCCAATTGAAAGTAGGGGGGGAGAAGCGTTGAAAAAGCTGACAACAGCAGGTGTGCATCTGTTTCTTATCCTGGCTTCAGTCGTCTCTTTATTTCCGTTCGTATGGATGTTAATTGGGATGACCAACAGCTCATCTGATATCCTGAAGGGAAGATTCAGCATTGGCTCGAAGCTCATGGACAATGTCCACAAGCTGATGGAGATGACAAACCTTGGGGCCGCGTCCTGGAATTCAGCAGTCATTGCCATTATTGGGACATTCGGTACACTGCTCTTAAGCTCAATGGCCGGGTACGGCTTTGAAATCTATCAATCTAAAGGCAAGAGCCGTTTATTCGGACTGCTCATGCTGTCTATGATGATGCCGTTTGCGGCCGTTATGATTCCCCTGTTCCGCATGTTCAGTGACATGGGGCTGCTCAATACACCGACAGCGGTTATTATGCCAACGATCACAACTGCTTTTATGATTTTCTTTTTCCTGCAAAATACGAAGTCATTCCCGCGTGAGCTGCTGCAGGCCGGGCGGGTGGATGGTCTGACCGAGTGGCAGTTATTCACAAGAATCTACATGCCAACGATGAAGCCAACCTATGCGGCTGCCGCGATCATCACTTTTATGAACTATTGGAACAGCTTCTTGTGGCCTTTGATCGCCCTGCAGACACAGGAGAAGAAAACGCTGCCGCTCGTTGTTTCCTCGCTGGCATCATCTTATAACCCTGACTACGGGATTATTATGGTGGCGATTGTCATTACCACGCTGCCCTCTATACTTATTTTCTTCCTGCTGCAGAAGCAGTTTGTGCAAGGGATGTTAGGCTCAGTGAAATAATCGTGATCCGAGGTGATTGGAATGAAAGAACGGTTTCGGGACCGGCTGCTACATGGTGCGGACTATAATCCGGAGCAGTGGTTGAGTGATCCCCAGATATTAGAGCAGGATGTCCAGCTTATGAAGCAGGCGGGCTGTAATGTGATGTCCATCGGCATCTTCTCCTGGGCTGCATTGGAGCCGGAGGAAGGTCGTTATGTGTGGGAGTGGATGGATCAAGTGATTGAGACCCTGCATGCGCATGATATTTCCATCTTCCTGGCAACGCCTTCTGGAGCCCGGCCCGCATGGCTCGCACAGAAATATCCCGAGGTGCTGAGAGTCGCTGCCAATGGGCAGCGTAACCGCTACGGGGCTCGCCACAATCATTGTTACACGTCTCCGGTTTACCGGGAGAAGATTGGACAGATCAACCAGCAATTAGCCGAGCGTTATGGAAAGCACCCGGCCGTTCAGCTCTGGCACATTTCCAATGAGTATGGAGGAGAGTGCCACTGTGAGCTGTGCCAAGAGGCGTTTCGGTCCTGGTTAAAACAGAAGTATGGGACGCTTGATCGTTTGAATGAGCAGTGGTGGACCACATTCTGGAGTCATACTTACACGGAGTGGTCGCAGATCGAATCCCCGGCACCTCATGGCGAGAATGCGACACATGGGATGAACCTGGATTGGAAGCGGTTCGTCACCGATCAGACGCTGGATTTCATGAAGCATGAAATCCAGGCTGTAAAGGCGGGCAACCCGGAAATTCCGGTGACCACGAATTTTATGTATTATTATGAAGGGCTAAATTACTTCAAGTTCAAAGATACCGTGGATATTGTATCCTGGGATAACTATCCGACGTGGCACAAGCGGCCTGATGCCGAGATTGGGATGGATACTGCCATGTATCATGATCTGATGTGGTCGATCCAGCGTAAACCGTTCTTGTTAATGGAGAGCTCGCCAAGCAGCACGAATTGGCAGGGGGTATCCAAGCTGAAGAAGCCAGGCATGCACCTCTTATCTTCCATGCAGGCTGTAGCCCATGGCTCCAATTCAGTTCAGTACTTCCAGTGGCGTAAAAGCCGCGGTTCCAGTGAGAAATTTCATGGTGCGGTCGTATCCCATGATGGCAGTCCAAACACACGCGTATTTCAGGAAGTGGCTGAGCTTGGAAGCCTCCTTCATGAACTGGCGGGGGTGGCAGATACCGGAAAGTCTGCTGAGGTAGCCATCGTCTATGATTGGGAGAACAAATGGGCTGTCGAAGACGCCCAAGGTCCACGGAATCTAGGCATGGGTTATAAGGAAGAGGTTCAATTGCATTACGGAGCGCTGATTAAGCAGGGAATTAATGTGGACTTCGTAGATATGGAGTGTGACATCCATAACTATAAGTTAGTGGTTGCTCCGATGCTGTACATGCAGCGTGCCGGCTTTGAACAGAAGCTTCGCAGCTTCGTGAAACAGGGCGGCACCCTTGTGATGACCTACTGGAGCGGCATCGTGAACGAGAACGACCTTGTTCATCTGGGTGATGCTCCACATCAGCTGACAGATGTAGCCGGGGTTGTCAGCGAAGAAATCGACGGTTTATATGACCATGAGCTTAACCATGGCTGTATGGTTTCAGAGCAAGAAGGCATAGCCCTTCAAGGATCCTATTCCTGCTCCAAGCTCTGCGACCAGCTGAATCTCAATGGGGCCGAAGTCTTGATGGTCTATACTGATGATTTCTATGCCGGGCGTCCTGTGCTGACACGCAATAGCTACGGCAAAGGTCAGACTTATTATATTGGGAGCAGGTTCGAACCCGGATTTTACGATGATTTCTACAAGGATCTGATTCGCCAGCTCACCGTTTATCGTCCGGCTGATACGGATATGCCGCAAGGTGTATATGTAACCTCCCGTTCGAATTCAGAGGTGGAATATCTGTTTCTACTGAATTTCACTGGAGAAGCTCAAGTTGTTGCCCCGTTAGTGGGATGGTCAGCTGTTACACGCGATATGGACTTAAGCCATGGCTGGACGGCGGCTGCGTATGAGGTCTTGGTGGCCAAGCGCAGCCTATTAGGTTGAATTGAAACTGTGTTATAACTGGCAGTTATCTTAAAAGATCAGATTAAAAGCTTCATTCCTTGCAATAAGGAATGGGGCTTTTTGCATTCAGTAAACTTATGATGGATTCTGTGCGGTTTCGTTAGGGATGCTGGGTAAACTAATCAGAAGAGTAATTATCAATGTAAAGGAGAGATTACCCTTGATTCACAGCGAGTTAAAGCCGTTTCCGCAGGGGTTCCTGTGGGGTTCAGCTTCGGCAGCCTACCAAATTGAAGGCGCTTGGAACGAAGACGGGAAGGGTCTGTCTGTCTGGGATGTATTTACAAAGATCGAAGGGAAGACTTATCAAGGAAGCAACGGTAATGTCGCCATGGATCATTATCACAGATACCGGGAAGATGTTGCCCTAATGGCCGAAATTGGGCTGAAGGCTTACCGCTTCTCGGTAAGCTGGCCGCGAATCTATCCTTCTGGTTATGGCGAAGTGAACGAGGCTGGCCTAAAGTTCTATGACCAATTGATCGATGAACTGCTTGCTTACGGTATTGAGCCAGTGCTTACTTTGTACCATTGGGATGTTCCCCAGGCACTCATGGATAAGTATGGAGCTTGGGAGTCAAGACGGATCATTGACGATTTCAACCGGTACTGCATTACTTTATTTGAGCGTTATGGGGACAGGGTCAAATATTGGGTATCGCTTAACGAGCAAAATTATAACACCAACCACGGATTTATTACGGCTATGCATCCGCCTGGTGTTAAAGACCGCAAACGCTTCTATCAGGCGAATCACCATGCCTTCTTAGCCAATGCCAAGGTGATTCAGTCTTTCCGCAAATATGTGCCGGACGGGAAGATCGGTCCGAGCTTTGCATACTCCCCAGCCTACCCCGCTTCAAGCAAGCCGGAGGATGTGCTGGCATTCGAGAATGCGGAGGAGTTTACGAATTACTGGTGGCTGGATGTATACTGCCTTGGACAATATCCGCAAATTCCGCTGCGGTATCTGCAAGAGCAGGGGCTGGCCCCTGAATTTGAGGAAGGTGATCTGGAGCTGCTGCGGCAGGGCAACCCGGATTTCGTGGGCGTAAATTACTATCAGACAATCACTTACGATTATAATCCGCTTGGCGGAGTGACCGGGGGCAGGATGAATACAACAGGACAAAAGGGAAGCAATCAATCAACCGGGATTCCCGGCTTGTACAAGACAACCTCAAACCCCAATCTTGAGACATCCAATTGGGACTGGGCGATTGATCCCATTGGCCTGAGGATTGGACTGCGCCGGATTACGAGCCGGTATGGTCTGCCTGTATTTATCACGGAGAACGGCCTCGGTGAATTTGATAAGCTGGAATCAGATGATAAGATTCATGATGATTACCGGATTGATTACCTGAAGTCCCATCTGCTTCAATGCCAGCAGGCGATTAACGATGGGGTGGATTTAATCGGGTATTGCAGCTGGTCCTTTACCGATGTGCTTAGCTGGTTGAACGGCTACCAGAAACGGTATGGATTCGTATATATCGACCGCAACGAAACGGAGGAAAGATCACTTCGGAGAATCAAAAAGGACAGTTTCGACTGGTACCGCGAGGTGATCCGAACCAACGGGGCGCATCTCCACTCTTAAATAACAGTAAAATCAGAGGGTGGCGGTACAGGAATAGAGCATCTCTCACGAAGCTGCGGGAAACCGCGGCTTTAATGTTGACCATTTGCAGGCCCGAATAACATGGTTTGAGCTTACATTGGGCATATTAACCGTAGAATGGTTCAAGTTTGAGGGGGATTCCATGAAAATATCGCTGAACAAACAGTCTATTCTGCTCCTGAGCGTGAATGGATTGTTTGTGCTTGCTGGAGCGTTATCGGGGACGTTCTTGAATGTGTACTTATGGAAAAGCAAGCAGGATTATTCGATGATCGGTTGGTTTACCATCAGTCAACAAATTGCGCTGGGACTTACATTTTGGATTGCAGGCAAGTGGGTGAAAGAGCATAACAAAATGAATGCGCTGCGGCTTGGAACCGCGGTGACGGGATTGTTTTATTTGTTGGTGTTATGGGCCGGCAGGGAAGCCGTAAATTACATATGGCCGCTTGGCATCCTGCTTGGAACCGCCCTCGGCCTGTTCTGGCTTGCTTTCAATGTAGTGTACTTTGAGGTAACGGACCCGGATAACCGCGATCTGTTCAACGGTTGGGTGGGGCTCCTTGGTTCAGTGACCGGTATTGTAGGTCCCTTGTTATCCGGTTGGATTATATCCCGGTTAGAAGATGATCAAGGTTACCGTGTCATCTTTACGATATCGCTGGTTATATATGCGGTCAGTGTTGTGTTAAGTTTTTTCCTGAAAAAACGTAAGGTGCAGGGAACTTACAAATGGCTGGAACCGTTCCGGCGTTTGTCCAGCAAAGGGGACCCCTGGCGGCTCGTCGCACCGGCTCTTGCCGCACAAGGAGTGCGAGAAGGTGTATTCTCCTTCTTAATCAACTTGCTTGTCTATGTTGCTACAACACAAGAGTCCAAGCTCGGACAATTCTCATTTATCACTTCGGCCGTAGGGCTGGGCAGTTTCTGGCTCGCCGGAAAATGGTTCAAGCCGAGGCATCGCTACATGGGCACCCTGGTCGGTGCGATTCTGCTTGTTTTGGTTATTCTGCCCTTGCTGTGGAAGGTCGGGTATAATACCTTGCTTATTTTTGGGATTGGGACATCATTGTTTCTGCCTTTGTATATTTTACCCATGGTATCGGCGGGTTTTGACCTGATGGGCACAAGTGGGGAGAATGTGGACAAGCGGGTGGAACTGGTCGTTCTACGAGAGCTTAGCCTGATGGCCGGAAGAATCGGGGGCACACTTATTTTTATTCTAATCCTGTCCTTCAGTCAAACAACGAGCACTTTGACGTGGCTTATCTTGGCTCTAGGAACGGCTCCGATATTCAGCTGGATTAGCATGCGCAGGCTTCTTAAAGCGGGAACCCGCAAGGCATCCTAATGGAAAAAGCCTCGAATCCGAGGCTTTTTGTGTGTACTATTGGAACCCATAATGCAGATTGGAGATAGCTATAGCCTGTCCGCCAATAATAATCTTGTAAGTGCCGTATGGTAAGTTAGGAATTGAAGCATTGATCGTTCCACTTCCGCCAGCAGAGGTAAAGATCTTGTCGTATACTTCTTGTCCATACTGGTTGCTAACATAAACCTCTGCGTACGTCGAACCGGAGAAATTCGCCGAAATCACTAACTGGCCTTGACCTGTAACCTGTACATTTGTAGCAGCCGATGCGGAGAGAGGTACAACAATAAATAGGGCGAAACAGAGGAACAACATAGCTAAAACTCTACTCTTCATTATTACACATCCTTTACCATAATTTAGGGCACATCATCAAATTAGCACATTAATGTAAAGGTGTAAACGGATAAAATTATAGCATGAAAGATGGTCCGGAAGATCTCTTAAATCGATAATTTAACTGGAAAAGCACCATGAAAAGCAATGCCTAATAAAATGGGTAAACAACTATATTTTAAAAATTGAGGTGTACGATGTATTATCCATCTGTATGGTTCTGCCCGTGTTATAACACACAACCACGATGTATGTACCCACAACTCCACTATTATGGTTACAGCTATCTGAACTCCGTTTCCTCTTATCCTCCGTTTCCCGGATACAGCTCTTTGTATAGGCCTCAAGCAGGTGAGGTCACAGAAACATTAAATGTTAAAGATGATCCGGAAGCCATTCTAATTACCGACCCGAATGAAATTAAGCATTATGCCCAAAAGCTAAATGTTCCTCTAACGCTGCCATTATATATTCCGCCGAAACCAACCCAAATCTCACAATCAGGATATTCACAACATATGCCTCCTAAAGTAACGCCAGGGGGAACCCATGCAGGAGGGGCTCAAGGCGCTGCCGGCTATGCATCGAGTTTTTACCAAGAAGATTGGTTGTGGTTGTTTGGGTTTAAAATACCTGAATACAAAGGCACAACCTGCTATAGGGTGTTTAAAACAAGAATTGGAAAATATAAAATACCTTATCCTTGTTTCCTTACCCGGGACTCACAAATTAATTACTACGGTTGGGTGAAATACCCCCGAAATATTGAGGAACTCCTTAAGGGAGAAATTAAAAGCTGCTTGATATATGCAGAAGGGGCTGCTAAAGGTGCTGGAATCACCGCTTTCATTGCTGCTTGGGAAGAGGGCATAGCAGCAGCAGCTGCTGCTGGGTTAAGTGCGGCATTTTCAGCTTGGGAGATTGCTATGGTTGACTGTCTTAAGAAAATTCCAGAAAATATTAGGAATCAGGTTGGCTATGGAATCTCATGGTGGCAAACCTCTTTAAATGATTGGCACTAGATGGGACATTTAAGCAGTATAAGTTAAGAAACAGCCATACGCGTAGCGTATGGCTGTTTCTTTCTTATGACATGTAAATGGTTCCAGGCTCCTTCTTGAGGCCGATTATTATTATTGTAACAATGTGAACACGTCTTTGTATTCGTAGCCATGGGCCTCGGCAACCGCTTTGTACGATACGTATCCGCTTACAACATTGATTCCTCTAGCTATCGCTTTGTTATCCAAAGCGGCGCGTGCGTACCCCTTGTTGGCTATCTGAAGCCCATAGGGTGTGGTTACGTTGGTAAGTGCCAAGGTGGAAGTGCGTGCAACAGCACCCGGGATGTTCGCCACCGCATAATGGATCACGTCATGCTTCACATAGGTCGGATTATCGTGTGTGGTAATCCGGTCAATGGTTTCAATAGAACCCCCCTGATCAATAGCAACATCAACGATTACGGAGCCAGGACTCATGGATTTCACCATTTCTTCCGTTACCAGCCGTGGAGCGCGAGCACCTGGAATTAATACGGCACCTACAACCAGGTCGGCATTCCGGACAACTTCGGCAATATTATAAGGATTGGACATTACGGTTTTGACCCGTCCGTTGAATTGGTCGTCCAAGTGACGCAAGCGATCCGGGTTAAGGTCAACGATGCTAACATCTGCCCCGAGGCCGACAGCCATTTTAGCTGCATTCGTGCCCACGATGCCTCCGCCGATTACGGCTACTTTCGCCGGCTCCACACCAGGAACACCGCTTAGGAGAATTCCTTTGCCGCCATGAGCCTTTTCCAGGAAATGCACCCCGATCTGAATAGACATTCGTCCAGCCACTTCACTCATAGGCGTGAGCAGGGGAAGACTGCCATTATCCAGCTGTATCGTTTCATAAGCAATCGCGGTTACTTTCTTCTCCACAAGCGCTTGGGTCAGTTCCTTTTCGGGAGCAAGGTGAAGGTAAGTGTACAAAATCAAACCTTCGCGGAAAAATCCGTATTCTTGAGGAAGAGGTTCTTTAACTTTAACAACCATCTCGGCAGACCATACCTCAGCCGCATGTTCTTTTATGATGGCTCCAGCTTTGGCGAAATCCTCATCCATAAATCCGATTCCGGCACCAGCCCCGGTCTCAACCCAGACCTCATGGCCAGCATGGGTGTAAGACAGTACGGAGCTTGGTGTCATGCCCACTCGGTACTCATTGTTTTTGATTTCCTTTGGAACGCCTATAATCATGGTAAATCTTCCTCTCTTGACAGGTCCCCTATGGGTAGCGTGCCTGGATTTAAATATAATTATAGACCTCGTAAAGGTGATCTCCACTGGACAATTTGTAAGGAAAGCTGTCAGTTAATTTTTACATTGACAATTCAGGATGAAGCAGTTGATAGGCGCGTATGGCCACTTGGAGGGCCAACCGGTTCTCTGGAGACATGTAATCTTTGCCGAGCAATTCTTCGATTTTCTCCAGACGGTAGTATAAGGATTGCCTTACGACAAAAAGCTGCTGCGCGGCGATCTGCTTGGAGCCGTCACAATCCAGGTAGACTTTTAACGTTCTCAGGAGCTGGCTGCCCTTTTTCTTATCATAATCAAGGATGGGGCCGAGGTATCTATCAATGAACACATGCATAATTTGTTTGTCTGTAATGTTAAACAGCAGTTGAAAAACTCCAAGCTCGTCAAAAAACAGAACATCTTGGTGCAGTGTGGGTGACAGGGAAATGGCCTGAATCGCTTCCTGATAGCTGACATAAGCCTGCATAAATCCTTTGTAAGCCTGCCCTATGCCAATGGTCAGCCTCATATCCTCATCTGATTTCAACTCCTGGATCAATTGAAAAGCATGCCGCAGTCTCAGCTTGGCAGATTTGCCGCCGACTCTGTCAAATATCATGACAGCCAGCCTGTTATTCTGCAAGGTGATCAGCGGGTGAAAGGCATACTGCTCAAATATGGAGCGGATGCCAAGGGACAGATGGATACCGTCCGTTTCTGTACCGGAGGTTTCGGAAATTTTGCGGGTATCCTGTTCCGGGCCGAAATCAATTAGACATACATAACAATCCAGCTCATTCAGTATGCCGAAATCCGTTCCAATTAATACTTTAATCTGCTCTTCCTCACGAATTCGCAGATGGAGCAGATCGTCCACCCATAACGTTTGGGAGTAGAGCTTGCGTTCTTCCATATATCTTTTGCGGAGTATATCCTGAGCGATGGACAGTGAAGCCGAGTCGAGAATCAGATATTCATATTCCTGGGGTTTGCGGTCAAGAAGAATGACGAGATGCGCCCACGTCTTACCAAGAGCACCGACCGGCTGGGCAATCAGAGTTCTCTCATTCCATATCTTTAAGATTGGAGAAAATGTATCCTGGGCTTCCTGCTGTAAGAACTCTTTTAACGTCTCCAGCCAAATCTTTGCTTCGCTGCGCTGCATTTGAGGTACGAGAGCAGGCGCGCCTTCCGCTGGCAAGTATATAACCTGCGCTTTGATGCTGCTGTGCAGCAGCTGAAGCACCTGGGAAACCCCTTGAGAGGTAAGGGTCATCCGGTGGAATTCACGGGATACTTTCTCAAGCTCCTTAAGAACCTGGTGATGCTGATTGATCAGATAAGAATGAATGTCTTGGGTAATATCAATAAACCGGACAGACTGGGGAAAAATAATTAAAGGGAGCTCGTGCTCCTCCGCGAGCGTAATCCATTCTTCGAGAACTGAGTTCACATAGTGGCCCATTTCGATACATAAGCAGGATACATTCCGCTTGATGAGCTGGTTTAAATACAGCTGAAATAACCCGATATCCTTCTTGAAAGCTGCCCCGGTGGTCAATATCATTTCTTCACCCTGCAGGAGTTCCTCAAAGTCTATGACTTCAATGATATGAACCCAGCGGACCAGCCGATTCAAGCCCTTCTCGCCGGCGGCAATGTAGGCATGCTTAAAATGTTGCCTCTCTAGAACTTCCTTAACGGTTAATTGATAATTAGAATTCAATATATTCCTCATCTCTTTTCGCGCTAAAAAGTGAAGGTTGAATTTGAGCCTAGTCTAGTATACCGCAAAATGGAAATTTGCTGACCGTATAATCTTGATTTCATATATGGTATCAGATTTTTGTTTTATTACAAATATCTTGCTTGTTCAGGCTAAAAAGGGTTACACTTTTTTGTAGGATTAATCAAACAAAACTTCGATTCTGCGTATGCTGCTCCAGGCTTAAGCTGCGGCCATCTGCATAAGGCAGGATAAGAAGGAGAGGTAGAGATGCTTGATTTAAGTGTGAAGGACCCTGATAAATTAGTTGCAGTTGCGCATGCGCTGTCTACGCGGGCCCGGGTTGATATGCTTCGATTGCTTAATACGAGAAGCATGAATATTATTGAGATTGCGGAAGAATTACAGCTGCCTGTATCGACAGTAGCGAATAATGTCAAGATACTGGAGGCTGCCCAGCTTCTAACCACCGAGTTACTACCTGCGGTTCGTGGGGCTATGAAGGTATGTACCCGGACGTACGATGATATTCATATGAACCTGAACCCTTCCATTCAGTCTAATAAAGCTCCTTACGGATTGTATGAGATTGAACTTCCGATCGGTCACTACAGCACCTGTGAGGTTTACCCAACCTGTGGCATGGCTAACTCGGACGAGATGCTTATCCGCGAGGACGAACCTGCCAGCTTCTATCATCCGAAGCATATCAGCGCTCAAATCATCTGGTTCCGTCAAGGTTATCTGGAATATTTGCTGCCGCTTGAGCTTCCAGAGCAAGTGAAGATCAAATCACTGGAATTCTCCATGGAGATTTGTTCGGAGGCCCCTAATTATGATAATGATTGGCCCTCAGACATATCGGTGTGGGTCAATGGGGTGGAGATTGGAATGTGGACCAGTCCTGGAGATTTCGGAGACCGCAGAGGGAAGCTAAATCCTTCATGGTGGTTGGATTGGACAACCCAGTATGGCCTACTCAAAACCTGGAGGGTAGAAGAGGACAGAACCACGCTGGACATGAAGAAAATTTCGGATGTGGGTATTAACGACCTTAAATTAGAAACACAACCCTATTTGAAATTACGCATCGGTGTTGACCCTTCTGCTGTGCACAAAGGTGGGGTTAATCTATTTGGCAGAGAATTCGGAGACTATGAGCAGGATATTAAAATGAGAATTCAATATGATCCAATATCGGAATGAATGGACAAGACTTTGTTACATCAATCATGTAATAAAGTCTTTTTTTATTAATTAGTTACAATTATTTTAAATGAATGCGTTGACATTTTATGAAATCGCCATTAATATACCCCTATAAGAACAAAAAATATGTAATAAAACAATTTATTTGTTCTTAAAATACTTTACTTAGAAACTGGGGGGTACACATGAGAAGGAAATTCAGTACATTGATTGGTGCGCTATTCTTGTTATCACTTATCCTTAGTGCTTGTGGCAGCAGTGACAATTCTTCGAAAGACTCCGGTGGTACATCAAGCAACAAAACAAATGAAACCGCTTCAACCGGAAGCGGAGAGAAAGTGAACTTGTCGTTCTGGACCCTGTTTGACGGCGGTGACGGCGATAATATGCAGGCGCTGGTGGACAAATTCAACCAAGAACACCCGAACATCCAAGTGAAAAATACAAAGCTGGTATGGGCTGAATACTACACGAAGCTTATTACCGCAGTTGGAGCAGGCAATGGTCCTGATATCGGAATTTCCCACATTTCCCGGCTACCTGACTTAATCAATCAAGGTGTTGCCACCGAACTGGACGAAGCTGCGAAGGAAGCAGGGGTTGACTGGAGCACATTTAATCAGAATATTCTGGATGCTTCAGTCTACGATACCAAGCACTATGCAATTCCTATAGATACACATCCCTTCATTATGTATTACAACAAAGCTCTTCTGAAGACAGCCGGGCTTCTGGGTGAGGACGGCAAGCCGGTCATTGAGCAGTCGGCTGACGGATTCATCAAATTTCTGACCACGCTCAAAGAAAAGCTGCCAAAAGGCAAATACCCTTTTGCACTCTCCAACACGAATGACGATCCTTTCCGGTTATGGTGGGCACTGTATTCCCAGCAAGGAGGCAATGATGTTGTGTCCGATGATCTGAAATCGCCGGAAATTGATACGGCCAAGGCGGTCAAGGCGGCCGATTATATCAAGGACCTATATCATAAATACAATTTCATCAAGCTAAATGATCCGGATTTCTACAAAACATTCCAGAGCGGGAATGCCGCCATCATGATGACTGGAGTATGGGCTACAGGGACTTGGGAGAAGACAAAAGGTCTTGAGTTCGGAGCCATGCCGATCCCTAAAATTTATGATCAACAAGCAACGTGGGGGGATGCCCATACGATCATCCTGCCTACGACAGCCAATGAAGACCCTGAGAAACGCAAAGCCGCACTCATCTTCGCGAATTGGATCGCCGACAACGGGCAAATCTGGGCCAAAGCTGGCCACATTCCAGCCAAACCCGCAGTGTTCGACAAACCGGAATTCAAAGAAATGCCTTACCGCAGTGACTATGTCTCTGTAGCAAGTACAGTTAAATTCCCGAAACATTCGGATAAGAACTGGCAGATTCGTGATAATGCGATGTTCAAATATCTGAATGAAATTTGGTCCAATAAAATGTCAAGCACCGATGCTTTTGGCAAGATCCAGACCGAAATTACGAAGATTCTAAGCGAGTAATCAAGCTTTGACTTTCGTTTCAGGCGGCTTGTGAGAACCTGCTCCAAGCCGGCCTGAAGCACGAAACGAGGTGAAGTAGGCATGAAAAAACTTCGGATAGATATGCAGGCGCTCCTGTTTCTGCTGCCTTTTCTTATTGTATATATACTCTTTACGATATGGCCCATGATCAAAGGTGTTGAAATGAGCTTTTACAAGTGGACCTTGATCAAAAAGCTGAAATATGTCGGTTTTGACAACTTTAAGCGAATGTTTCAAGACGACCAATTCTGGGCAGCCGTCTGGCATTCAACCATATTTGTATTTTTGACAACACCAACGATGATCGCTTTGGCTATTGGGCTGGCACTGATAGCTAACCGGAAATCCCGGCTGCAGAAGCTGTATCGCAGCGCCTTTTTTCTCCCAAGCATCTTGTCGGTCTCCGTGGCATCCTATCTAGGACTGTTCATGTTCCAGCCGTATACGGGATTCATTAACGGATTTCTTCACGCACTGGGGATGCCGGAAGGCAAAGAAGTGTTCTGGTTGACTGAGCCTTCTCTTGCCTGGATTGCTATCGCTGCACTAACGCTCTGGTGGACGGTTGGCTTTAATTTCATCCTGTATTTATCTGCTATGCAAGAAATCCCGGACGATATGTACGAAGCGGCTTCACTAGATGGGGCAACCCGGGGTCAGATGTTTTGGAGAATCACCCTACCTATGCTGAATCCGATCACCCGCACCATACTGATGCTGCAGATTATTGCTTCCTACAAGGTGTTCCTGCAAATATACATCATTACAGGCGGCGGTCCACTGGATTCGACAAGACCGATTATCCAGTATATCTATCAGACCGGCTTCCGTAAGAATGATCTCGGTTATGCGGCAACGATGTCATACATGCTGTTTGCGATCCTGCTCGTTCTCTCGATTATTCAATATGTAATTAGCAATCGGAAGGAGGCAGTCTAAGGATGAAATGGGTATATCGAATAATTTCACTGGCCGCTGCCTTCGTGTTCCTTATTCCGTTAGTCTGGATGATTGTGGTCTCTGTTAAGGAGGAGGGGATGAAGGTGTCGGGTACGGTTGATTGGTTCACTCCTCCGTATTCCTTCGCGGTTTATTCCCAAATCATCGGTGGAACCAAACTGCTGCAATGGGTATGGAACAGCTTTTTTGTAGCGGGAGTTGTTACAATCTTAACTGTACTAATCGCTGCAATGGCAGGTTATGCGATGTCTAAGATCAGGTTCCGCTTCAGATCCGTCATGTTCTTTGTCATACTTGCCGGTCTGTTAATTCCAGGTGAGGGCATTATTATTCCACTGTATCAGGTTGCCAAAGACATGCATTTGCTGAATTCGTATCAGGGACTGATTTTCACCGTGTTGGCCTCTCCGATGGCTGTTATTGTACTTAAAAGCTTTTTCGATGGAATTCCGAACGATTTGATTGAAAGCGTGCAAATTGACGGGGGAGGGACCTGGCGGATCTTCCTGACCATTATGCTTCCGCTTACCCGTCCAGCACTGGCATCTATGGCTATTCTGACCTTTATTGGCTCGTGGAACAATTTCCTGTGGCCATTTCTATCCATCACGAACGATAAGTTCTTCACACTGCCGATGGGAATTCCGACCTTGATGAGTCAGTATTCAGAAGATTATGTAAAGCCTATGGTAATCAACACGCTATCCTCCATTCCAATTATTATCTTGTTCCTCATCTTCGAGCGTCAAATTATTAAGGGTATCAGCTTGTCCGGCATTAAAGGATGAGTGGTATATATAAAGGAGTAGAGAAGAATGACAGTAACAAAGCGTAACGAGTATCCACGCCCACAATTTGTTCGTAAAGAATGGATGAACTTGAATGGGGAGTGGGATTTTGAATTTGATGATGATTCCGTGGGGGAGAAGGAAGGCTGGTATCGAGGAGGTCATGATTTCTCCCGGCAAATTCAAGTCCCCTTCTGCTATCAGAGCCAGTTAAGCGGCATAGGAGACACCTCGTTTCATGACATTGTCTGGTACCGCAAGAACTTCTCGATACCAGAAGAATATGCGGGAAGACGACTGATTCTGCATTTCGGGGCCGTGGATTATGAGGCCAAAGTATGGGTGAACGGATGCCTGGTTGCGGTCCATGAGGGCGGTCACACGCCATTTCATGCGGATATTACGGATGTCCTCCTGGAGGGGGATAATATCATTATTGTGAAGGCAGTAGATTACAGCCAGGACTTTACGCTCCCGCGTGGCAAGCAGTATTGGGAAGAGGAGTCCATGGGCATATTCTATACACGTACCACAGGGATATGGCAGACGGTATGGCTGGAACCCGTAAGTGAGACTCATCTGAAGCGTATCCGGCTTACGCCAGATATTGATACCAATGAGATCGCCTTACAAGCTTTTATTCAAGGTCCGTTATCTGAAGGGAAGATTCAGCTGAAATCCGTGATTCGGTTTGCCGGTGAGCTTGTGTCTGAAGATATTTTCTCTGTATCCAGCAGCAGCGAGTTCCGCAGAATTAGGCTGCAGGATTTCAATGATCATCACCTTGGCCGCTGGTGGTCACCGGAAAAGCCAAATCTGTATGACATTGAACTTACTTTGCTTGTTAACGGTCAGGCTGTAGATACCGCCTCAAGCTATTTCGGCATGCGCAAAATTTCGGTTGAGGACGGCGTTGTGCTGCTTAATAACCGGCCTTATTATATGAAGCTAGTCCTTGACCAGGGGTATTTCCCTGAGGGGATATTGACCGCTCCTTCAGATGAGGATCTTCGCAGGGATGTTGAGCTGACTAAGGAAATGGGCTTTAATGGCGCGCGCAAGCATCAGAAAATTGAGGATCCAAGGTATCTATATTGGGCCGATAAGCTGGGACTGTTGGTTTGGGGAGAAATGGCCAATGCTTATAAATTTACAGAGAATTATGCTGGTCAGATTACACGGGAGTGGATACAGGTTATAGAACGTGATTACAACCACCCTAGTATTGTGGCGTGGGTCCCGCTTAATGAGAGCTGGGGTGTCACTGATATTTTGATTGATAAAGCACAGCAGCAGCATGCGCTTGCCCTTTACCATACAACTAAATCGCTGGATACCACCCGCCTTGTAATATCTAATGATGGCTGGGAACTTGTCAAGACGGACCTGGTTACGATACACGATTATGAATGGCGGCGGGATGTACTGGAGGATCGTTATTCTTCTGTAGACAAGACTCTTTCCGCACGCCCCGGCAATCGCTGGATTCTGGTTCCTGGTTTCCCTTATGAAGGCCAGCCGATTCTGCTCACCGAGTTCGGGGGAATATCGTTCAAGAAGGGCAGTCTTCAGGAAGGATGGGGCTACTCCGGAGCTTCAAGTGATGAAGACTTTATTAAACGCCTGGCGGATGTTGTGCTTCCAGCCCTAAGCTCGCCCGTGCTGCAAGGGATCTGTTATACCCAACTGACAGATGTGGAGCAGGAGATTAACGGACTTCTTACTTATGACCGCAAACCGAAGATTCCCCTTGAAATCATCCGGAAAATTAATGAAGGCCAGCAGCCTTAAAAATAAACAGAACGTCAAGATCCTTGATTATGAAGGGCTTGACGTTTTTTGTTATTAGGAAGACAGTACTAAGGTACAGATGATTGCTTAACCTTGCTCAGCAATTTTCAAAGAGTCGGCATTTGAATCTAGCTGGGAAGTTGAATATAGCTAGTTGAATATGGACTCATAATGGAACCACTATCACTTAAGTCTTGGTAGCCTCTATAGGATTTAATAGACTATACTAAGTGGAGGTAGATTGAAGGAGGAATTTGGGATGAAATACATACTGAAAAGAACATCATTCATTGTTGGGGTCACACTGACCCTACAAGCCGGAATGGGGAGCTTCGATACGTCAACAGCCTTAGCAGCCGGTTCTACTCAAAGTCCTACAGTGATTACAGCCATTGGATCGGCTGCCTTCACGGCTGGCAATAACACGAGCCCGGTCCCCGTCACTATTGACTCCAGCTTGACGATTACAGATCCAGACAGTATTACACTTGAAAGCGCAACGGTCGCCATCACGGGGAATTTTCAATCAGGGGAAGATGTTCTGCGTTTCATTAATAACGGGGCAACAATGGGGAATATAGTAGGAAGCTATAATAGCGGTACTGGCGTGCTGACATTGACATCTATAGGTGCTACAGCTACCTTGTCCGAGTGGCAAAGCGCTTTGCGCTCTGTAGCGTATACCAATGCGGCCATTACGCCAAATACTTCAACTCGTACGATTAGTTTCAGCGCAAATGATGGCACGAATAACAGCAACAGTGCAGCGAGAGCAGTTACTGTGACTGCTGTGAATCAGACGCCAATCGTGACCACGAGCGGTGGCCCAACGGCTTTTACAGCTGGTCCATTCGCGACTCCAGTCACTATCGACAGCGATCTGACGGTAACAGATCCGGACAATACAACCTTGTCCAGTGCAACGGCAGGCATTACGGGTAATTTTCATTCAGGACAAGATGTTTTGGGTTTTGGCAATGACGGGTCAACCATGGGGAATATAGTAGGAAGCTATAATAGCAGCACTGGCGTACTGACATTAACCTCTTCAGGTGCAACAGCTACCTTGTCCCAATGGCAGAGGGCTTTGCGCTCTGTAACGTATAGCAATACGTTGCTCACCCCGAATATGTCAAACCGTACGATTAGTTTTACCGTAAGTGATGGCGTGGACAGCAGCAGTGCGACGAAGTCAGTTACCGTTAATTTGGGTACGGCAAATCAGAAGCCTATCGTGACCACGAGTGGTGGTCCAGCGACTTTTACAGCTGGCCCAGCCGCGACTCCAGTCACTATCGACAGCGGTCTGACGGTAACAGATCCGGACAATACAACCTTGTCCAGTGCAACGGTAGGCATTACGAGTAACTTGAATTCCACAGAAGATGAATTAGTTTTCATTAATAATAGTATGGCCAAGTACGGAAACATTATGGCCAGCTATAATGTGGCCACCGGCACGCTGACACTCACCTCTTCAGGTGCGAGTGCGACCGTGGCTCAATGGCAAAACGCCTTGCGGGCGGTTACTTATACCAATACGTCGATCACCCCGAATACGTCAACCCGTACAATCAGTTTCAGCGTAAGTGATGGTACGAATAGCAGTAACGGTGCAACGAAGACCGTAGACGTAACCTTGGGCACGGTAAACCAAGCTCCCAGCGTGGCAGCAAGCGGTGGCTCTACCACATTTACAGCTGAGGATGATACAGCTTCAATTCCTGTCGCGGTTGACCCTGGATTAACAGTCGCAGATCCGGACAGCCCGGTTCTGAAAAGCGGAGTTGTCACTATCACAGGCAATTTTCATTCCGGTGAAGATGGACTTGCATTTACCAATGACGGAGTGACAATGGGGAATATTTCGGGCACTTACGACCAAGGCACTGGTGTATTAACCTTAACCTCACCGGATACATCAGCCACATTAGCCCAGTGGCAGAGCGCTTTACGTTCAGTTGTTTATACCAATAAGGCAGACGCTCCGAAAACGGCAGCCCGCACAATCAGCTTTTACGTCAGTGACGGGGTCGCTGATAGTGGCAGCGTATCGAAGAACGTTACAATCAAGGCGCTTAAGAGCATAACCGCGAAACCGCAAACTGTTAATGTTCAAGCAGGTCAGACCGCCTCAGTCGCGATTTCCGCTCTTTATTCGGAAGGACCGGCAGCGGATGTGACCTCCAAGGTGAAGTGGACTGTTCAGTCCCCGGAATTGGCCAGTATTTCAAACGGGACTATAACGGGTCTTAAAGCAGGGACTACGGTCATTACCGCAGTGTACGGGACTCAATCTGTAGGAATTAACCTTACGGTAACTCCTAAACCAATCGTCGAAAATCCGAACCCGGGCACAAATCCGGGCACAAATCCGGGCACAAATCCGGGCACAAATCCGAATCCTGTGCCGTCTTCATCATCTTCGGATAACTCAATTCCTGTGAAGCCGCCGGCTGCACCGGACCCGGTAGTCCCGCCTTCGAAGAAGCCTTCTGCTTTCAGCAATTTGGTTGATCTGGACCGTCTGAAGGCTGCTGTTCAAAAAGCCTTGGAGTCCGGGAAGTCTACCGGTTTCAAGGATACAGCATCGCACTGGGCTTACAATGATATTGCGCTAGCCTCCAGGCTTGGCATAGTAAACGGCTATGGTAATGGAACCTTTAAGCCGGATGCGCCGGTTACCAGAGCCGAGATCAGCGCGCTTGTTGTCAAAGCATTTGCTCTGGAGCAAGGAAGTGGAACGAGCACTTATCCGGATATTAAGAGCTCATGGGCGCGGGAGTTTATTGAGGTTCTTGCTTCAAAGGGTATCCTGAGTAGCTATCCCGATGAAAAGTTCCGCGCGGATGAGCAGATCAACCGGGCTGAGATGGTTTCGATACTGTCAAAGATTGTAACCCTTACGGATGACAAATCAGCACTTGGGAACAGGTTCATTGACGTAGCCCCTGAGTATTGGGACAGCAAAAATATTGAAGGTGCCGCAGCTGCTGGATTAATTCAAGGGGTGAGCGGTAACCGCTTTCTGCCAAATGGCCGCCTCACTCGGGCCGAAGCCATCACGGTGATCATTCGTATGTTGAAACAAGATCCCGTTATCAAGGGCTTGCTTCAGTCCTAATTCAGGAGTAAGCCGACTCAACAGAACTCAGGTTTTTTATACAAATAAGCCTCCGGCCAACCCCATAAGTTCATCTTAAAGATGGACCGATGGGGTTGTATGCCGAAGGCGGCTTCTTAACCGAAGCGGGAAATCAAGTTATGGGAGATAAATCCAGTAAGATTCATCACGGTCAGTAGATGAAATGACATTTTTTAAGAAATAAATCTTGCCCCCATGCAGACAAGTCTGATCGGAGAGGCCAGCAAGTTCACCTGGATATGCTGTGCTTGTGCCGTTATTGGTCAAAAATCTGTAATTACCCCATTTCGCAGGTGTGCTCCAGCCTACGTGGAAAGGTGTCGTCTGCGGGGTTTGTTTGGGTTGACCAATCGTTGTCAGACGTTTTACTTTCATCCCGTCCAGATTCTTAACATTCGGATAATTCACGACATATAGTTCGCTGTTGCCAATCAGATAACGAAGCTTAAGATAAGGCTCGTTGGTCTTGTAGTATACCTTATATCCAGAAACCGTCTGGCCTGCGGTATATGGTTTGCTTGTGTCATACCAATAGCCAATGTCACTGCTTCCAGGACCTTTCTCTTTCGTGGCACCTGTTGAAGGGGTTCCGTGGAATAATGGGAACCATGCGGTTGGATATTGACCAACTGAGGATGAAGCTGTACCAAAGCCTACCTCTGCATAGCCTCCACCAACACCGTCAAACCCAGTATAGAGATATCCTGCCTCACCGTATTTATTTGCTGTTGCAATATCATAGGCAGGGAAAGTGATATCATCTGCGACTGCTCCCGTATAGCTTTTGCTGGCTGAGCTTGCTGGGGTAGTCAAACGGTGAAACGCTCCATCCCCTGATACATTATTCTGAAGATGTATTCCTCCGCCCGGAAGATTAGGGGTGGCTTGAATGGAGACGTCATGGTTAGATGTGAATAACGAATTTCTTTCAGAAGACCCGTCAGTATCTTTCTTCTCTTCAAAAACAAAATCCTTGGTTATGTCTCCACGTTCGGAGTTCTCTGCAGAGACGAATGCTCCATCACTATCGAAATTGACAATAGTCACTTCCGCATTCTGCAGCTTTTCGATATTGTCCTTAAGGGCAGGATCCTGAATGCTATCCAATGAAGCTGTCAAGCCGTTGGCATTTAACGATTGTCTAAGACCCAAAGGCACGTTATGCAGTGCCAACTCGTCCTGGATTGCTTCTTGGATATAGGCACTGAACTTATCGTTCTTGGGCGCTTCAGCATGAGCACTATAAAGCGGCGCAATACTCATAACTAGCAGTGACGATAAGAGAATCTTGGTTTTATTAAACATATAAAACAAGCCTCCCATTCATGTAATGTTAGTTGTCTGCATTTCATGAGGTTATATGAAAGCTGGCCAGCTATTCATAGCAAAACAGGGATATTTTAGAAATATATGTAAATATTTACCTTGTATAAGTCATTCTAGTAATTAATAACAGATTTGTCAATTGAATTTTGCGATTTATAACAAAGTTAATAAATTCCTGAATGCACGGAGGAGTTGATTTATATGTTTCCGCTATTAGAAACTAAGAGATTAATCCTAAGAGAGTTGACTAAGGACGATGCAAAGGACATCTTCTCTTGTTTCTCCAATGAACAGGTAACGCGTTTTTATGGCCAGGACACTTTGCGGAATATGAAGCAGGCCGAAGACTTGGTGGAATTTTTTGCGAATAATTATAAAGAAAAAAGAGGGATACGATGGGGGATTGAGAGGAAGGAAGCCAAGGGAATCATCGGCACCATTGGATTTAATGCTTGGTCTACCAAACATAAGCGGGCCGAAATAGGTTATGAAATTCATCCGGACTACTGGAGACATGGTTATGCTTCTGAGGCGGTGTCCAGAATTATAACGTATGGTTTTGATTCTATGGGTCTGACCCGCATTGGTGCTGTTGTGTTCCCCGACAACACGGCCTCCAGTACTTTGCTGACAAAAATGGGCTTCCAAAAAGAAGGGGTTCTTAGGAACTATATGTATCAAGCTGGCATAGCCTATGATACGGATGTTTATGCATTGCTCCAAGAATGTCAAAATTAAAAATATCCTTATTTAGACGATTTTCGCACTTTTTCTACCCGTGCTAAATCGTTTATAATTATTAGATAGTAGTAGATATTTTAATCCATTAATAATTATAATAGACTATGTAAGGTTACCATTCAGATAGACAAGATGTGTCCTAAGTGGCGGCTTGCTTGTTATTACACCCGGGCAGGAGCGTCATCTCTTTTTTTGCAAATACAGGGATAAGGAAGGTTGTCATGAGCAATTTACAGAAACAAACAGACGTTATCTTAATTGGGGCCGGAGCCATGAGCGCAACTTTGGGAGCATTATTGAAAGAGCTGGTACCGGAATGGGAAATCAAAGTATTTGAGAAGCTTGCATGCGCCGGGGAAGAGAGCTCTAACGAATGGAATAATGCGGGTACGGGGCATGCTGCACTGTGCGAGCTTAACTATACAACCGAAAAACCTGATGGATCCATAGATATTAGCAAAGCTATAAAAATTAATGAACAGTTCCAGATTTCAAGACAGTTCTGGGCTTATCTTGTGAACAGCAACCTGATCCGTAACCCGCAGGACTTTATTATGCCGATCCCTCACATGAGCCTGGTTCAAGGGGACAAGAATGTGGCATTTCTAAAGAAAAGATTTGAAGCGCTATCAAACAATCCGCTGTTTCAAGGAATGGAATATTCCAACGATCCAGATAAACTGGCGGAGTGGATTCCGCTTATTATGGAAGGCCGTACATCGGATGAACCTATTGCTGCGACAAAAATCGACTCTGGGACGGACGTTAACTTTGGTGCTTTAACGCGCATGCTGTTTGATCACCTGCAAAGCAAAGGCGTGCAGGTAAACTATAAGCATAGTGTTAAGAATATTAAGCGCAGCAGCGAGGGCGGATGGCAAGTTAAAGTGCATAATATCGAAAGCGGCACAACCGAGTACCATACTGCGAAATTCGTCTTTATCGGTGGTGGGGGCGGAAGTCTGCCTTTGCTTCAGAAGACCGGCATTCCCGAATCCAAACATATCGGGGGATTCCCGGTAAGCGGTTTGTTCATGGTGTGCAAGAACCCGGAAGTTATAGCTCAGCACCACGCCAAGGTATACGGGAAGGCTAAGGTGGGAGCTCCTCCGATGTCTGTACCGCATTTGGATACCAGATATATTGATCATAAGAAGTCACTGTTGTTCGGGCCGTTCGCTGGTTTTTCACCCAAGTTCTTAAAGACAGGTTCTAATTTTGATTTGATAGGTTCTGTTAAACCGAATAATCTGCTCACCATGTTGGCGGCTGGGGTAAAAGAAATGGGCCTAACCAAATACTTGATCCAGCAGGTTCTGCTCTCGAATGAGAAACGGTTAGAGGAACTGCGCGAGTTCATTCCGACGGCCAAGCTTGAGGATTGGGATATTGTAGTAGCAGGCCAGCGTGTGCAGGTTATCAAAGATACAGAGACAGGCGGGAAAGGAACGCTTCAGTTTGGTACGGAGGTTGTTAGTGCCGCTGATGGCTCGATCGCCGCTCTTCTGGGAGCCTCCCCGGGGGCGTCTACTGCCGTTCATGTCATGCTTGAGGTGTTAGAGAAGTGCTTCCCGCAGCATATGAATGAATGGAAGCCTAAGATTAAGGAAATGATTCCGTCTTATGGCGTGCAATTAGCGCAGAACGCGGAGCTATTCCGGGAAATTCATAATGCTACAGCGCAGTCACTCGGCTTAATCAAGAAAGAGCCGGTCTTTAATTAATCCAAGCATGAAGAATTAGTGGTCTCTACTTCATAGCAAGTTATTAATTAGCGAGTCAAGAGCCTTTGATCAGGTAAAGATCAAAGGTTTTTTTATGCTCCATATTCACTTGGATGTAATCCTTCACTACCCTAAACAATTACACCAACTGATAGGCACCTGCATACGATGACATTGTAGTTGAATTGACATATCGGAAGCGGGGGAGCAACGTGAGTATTCAAATGCCAGGGTACCATCAACAAGTGCTGTATCAAGCTGATCCAAATGTAGTCTATAATCTAAGATCCATACGGGACAGAGTGCACCATATCTGCAGACAACATATGAATCAAATCGTTCGAATTGAGACGATGGATGGTCAAGTGCTGGTGGGAAGGATTGTGAATTGTGATAAGGGGATAATGTACCTGGCTGTGTCTAAGCAGGGGGGATATCGTGCGTTCTTTGGAAGTCCTTTCTCGAGTCCAAGCGACGAACTGATATTGACACTTGTTCTATATGAACTGCTTGTAATCACGCTGCTGTACACCTGAATCAGAAGCAAGAGCCTCAGGAATTCCTGGGGCTCTTGTTTCTTTTTGATATTTACAATGAGGAAGTAAACTTAGAACGTTCTCAGCACGATTACCAGCAAGATGTAAAGAACCAAAATCACCGCTGTGGAAGTGAAAAATGCTCCGTAACCTACATTACCACTCATTTTTATTTCCCTCCCTTAACGTTTTCTACACTCACTATATGCCTCATGGATGATCATGGATTGGTCATTTAACCAGTTCCCGATTTTTAGGAAGATTTTTTTTATAAATGCAAAAAAACGTTGAACAAAACTGCTATATAAAATGAACTTTAGAATTAACCGCGCTCAGTGGAGAGACCGAGTGATTCTGAAGAAGCGGAGCGTCCGAATAATTCAACTAATTTAAATTGTACACATCTTGGTGACATCTTGGTGAAATGACCGTCACATTCATAGATTATATTTCTTCTCAGAAGTCGTTCATTCATGAGGAGGAGCTATGATTAGTCGCAATAAACGAAGAAGGTCCATCAAAGGCATTTATATTCTGCTTATACTATTTGTTGTTTTATTAGGACTCAAATTGACTTGGAGTACCGATTCCTTAACAGGGAAACTGATCTCTAATCTGGCGGAGAGAAAAGAGTCGGCTGTGACCGTATCCCCACCGAAAATTGTAAATAAAACGAAATACCGGATCGTTGTTGATGCTGGCCATGGGGGGAAGGATCCGGGAGCGCCTGGAGCCAGCGGGGGCCATGAGAAGATCTTTAACTTGGCCCTTGCACAGCGGGTATATCAGCTGCTGAAAGAGGAACCGATGTTCGAGCCCCGAATGACCCGAACGGAGGATCAGTTTGTTGAATTGCAGGATCGTGCAGCTATTGCCAATGATTGGAATGCGGATGCACTGATTTCGATCCATGCCAACACGTACAAAGATCCAAAGATCTCCGGGACGGAAACTTTGTATCGCCATAGTGACAGCATCCCCTTGGCAGAGATGATTCAGGAGCAGGTGTCTAAAGCGTTAGGTTTTCCGGACCGCGGGATTAAGATGGAACAGCTCAAAGTCTTGTCGTTATCAAAGATGCCGGCAGTTGTGGCAGAGATAGGGTACATTACCAATCCGGAAGAGGAAGCCATATTGCTGTCAAATAAGGGACAAGATTTGGCGGCTCAAGCGATTGTGGATGGGTTAAAGAATTATTTTGGGCAAAACGGTTCCTCTATCCCGCCCAAAACTGAAGAGTCAAGGCAGATTCAGACACCTCCTGCCCTGAACCAAAATCAATATAAAATTGAAAATAAAGTATATTTCGACGGTTCAGCAAAAGATGGGAAACAGGTAGCCTTTACGTTTGACGACGGTCCTGATACCATCGCGACCCCTAAAATCCTGGACATCTTAAAAGAAAACAAGATCAAAGCAACCTTTTTTATCCTGGGAAACCGGGCCAAATCCCATCCTGAGCTGATCCGCCGCATCGTAGACGAGGGGCATGCAATCGGCAATCACTCCTGGTCCCATCCTAATTTTGACAAGACTCCTATGAATGAAGCCATGAAGGAGATCGAGGACACACAAGACGTGATCGAAGACGCAGCCGGAGTTCGACCAATTCTGTTTCGAGCTCCCTATGGAGCCCTGCCAAAGGATAAATTAAATGCGATCAACAAAATGAACTTAGCGGTAATCGGATGGACGGTAGACACGCTGGATTGGACGGGGGTGTCTTCGAACAAAATTTTGAGCCTGGTCCACAAGCAGTTAAGGCCGGGTGGCATCGTGTTGCAGCATTCGGCCAACGGAAAAAAACATATGGCCAACACGATTGAGGCGCTTCAGCAGATGATTCCTGAGCTTAAAGAAAAAGGGTATACCTTCGTTACGGTTCCGCAGCTGCTGCATCTGCCTGATTCGCAGTCGCAGTAGAGAAGGAATGGGAGTTCAAGTCCTGGAACGGTCGCTTAACTATTCATGTTTTTTGCTTCTGCTATGTGATAAAATCGACTCGAATACAGGCTAAATAATGAATAAGGAACGGAGAACTTCATGACGAAGACGAAAATTCTCATCATTGAGGATGAGGAGCCAATTGCCGATCTGCTTGCTTACGGACTAGCGGCGGAAGGTTTTGAGACCTGGACCGCGTCAAGCGGGGCGCAAGGCATAAGCAGGCTGGAGGAATTTAAGCCTGACCTGCTTCTGCTGGATTGGATGCTTCCGGATCAGAGCGGGCTTGATATATGCAAAAAGGTTACCGCAAACTATAATATTCCCATTGTTATGATTACCGCCAAGTCTGACATTACAGACAAAGTTCTCGGGTTGGAATTTGGTGCAGACGACTATATAACCAAGCCGTTCGATTTGCGCGAAGTTATCGCGCGAATCCGTACTATTCTCCGCAGAGTGGATCAAGCTAACACAGATGAGCGGAGGGACGATAAGGAGAATATCATCCGGTTTAAAGACATCGAAATTGTGGCTGAGGAACGGCTGGTGAAGAAAGGCGGTAATCTGGTTGAATTGACACCCAAAGAATTTGATCTCCTCATGACGTTATGGCGGCATAAGGGTAAGATCTTTACCCGCTCAGAACTGCTTGATTTCGTATGGGGGTATGATTTCGTCGGTGATACCCGGACAGTAGATACCCATATTCAGCGGCTCCGTAAGAAGCTTGACGCAGGTGGCCTGATCACAACCGTATTTGGAATTGGATACAAATTCGAGAAACAGGCGGAAGAAAGATGATTCGGACAATCAGAGCCAAATTTATTGTAGGTTTTTTTCTCATCTTTTCCCTTTCATTTCTGGTCCTCAACCAGACGGTTAAGGAAGTCATCCGGACAAGTAATCAAAGAATTGTTACTTCGGATTTGACTGGGCTCAAAAACAACAGCAACGTCTATGTGCGCCAAGCCTTCCTGATCAATCATTTTACGAATAACAAGCTATATTTCGGCCAAATGGCTGAGGAGATGGTGAATGACTTGAACCATGCCACCGGAAGCAGTGTCAGTGCTTATACGGTGGATGGTGTTTTGTTGTTTTCCTCTGACAAGTTGAAGTTCACCGGGCGGGGGGACGACGATCTCAAACAGGCGATCGCTGGCCGCACCGCGTACAACATCACTTATGATGGTGACCAAGGTGCGGTTTTATTCTCTTATCCGGTTGTCATAGATGGAACGAAGGTAGGCATTTTGCGTTTTGCGAAAGACTTTTCCTTACTCTATGAACAGAGCAAAAGAATATCGGAGATCATCTTCTATATCGCATTAGCGGTCTTTGCCGCGGCATTTCTGTTCTCTTATATTCTGTCCAGACATATCACAGTACCGCTGGTCAAGCTGACCCGGGCTTCCACTGAGGTGAAGAACGGAAATTTAGATGTGCGCATCCATTTCCGCCGGAAAGATGAAATTGGCCGTCTAGCCGTTAATTTCAACGATATGATCAATCGGATTAGCCGCCAGATTTCAACTATTGAGAGTGACCGGGACCGGCTCAAGGAGTTGAACGAACAGGAAAAGCGGTTCTTCGATAATGTGACGCATGAGCTGAAGACGCCATTGACTTCCATTCTAGGTTATGCCGAAATAATCCGGCAGAAAGGGGAAGCTGACCGCGTTTTTTTTGAAAAAGGTATGAATCATATCGTACAGGAGAGTAGACGGCTGCACACTATGGTGCTGAAGCTGCTGGAAGTATCCCGCAGTTCTTCAAATTTTGGCGAGTTTGAGAAGGTGGATTCGGGCCAAATTTTGCATGAAGTTTGTGATTCGATGTCTTTCCGGGCCAAGCGCTACAAGAAGCGGATCGTCTGTGAGGTAGAGGAACATCTGTATGTGAACGGACAAGCGGATCGGCTGCGTCAGCTTTTTATTAATCTCCTTGATAATGCGATCAAATATAGCTCGCCGCAATCCGTGACCTCTGCGAAGGCAGAGCTTCACTCAGGACTCGTGCGCTTTACTTTCACTAATCCGGGCGATCCGGTACCACCTGACCAGATGGAGAAGTTGTTTCAGCCGTTTCATTCGGCAAGCCGTAGGTTGATGGAAGAAGGCAGTGTCGGTCTTGGTCTGAGCATCGCTAAATCGATTGTCGATGACCATGGTGGAAGCATCCGGTTGGTTAGCCAGGAGGGGCAGTTTAAGGTTTACGTGGAGTTACCTTTTCAGAAGGAGGAGGAGTCATCATGATACGCAAACGGCTTGCCATATTGCTGGTGTTAATTTCTATTGTATTCCTCCTCTCTGGATGCAGTTGGGGACCGAAGTCAGAGACAATTGTTATTCCGGGTACTGAAGATGAGCATCTTGCCGATTCTGGCAGCAAGCCGTTTAAAGTTAAAACTATTTATCGTCTCCCGGTAACAGATACAGCTCAATTACTCGGTTGGATTGATTCGGAATCTGTTGTCGGTCTATTTCAGGAGGGAATTGTCACAACCAGGGATATGCAGGACAGCTTGCAGCGGCTTGCGCCTCCTTATAAACAACTCGAAAAAATGCAACGCATGGACAATGACCTTGGGTATTTAAAGTTGTCTCCAAACGGAAAACATATTATCGGGTTTAAAAAAGCGCGTGATGGCTTAGTAGTCAAGTTGATTTCGCTTTCTAACGGAAGTGAGAAAAATATAGCTACCTTAGTACCCCCTGAGGAGCAGCTCTTGACCAAGCTGGAGTGGTCGGATAACAGTAGATACATCTCCTATCTTGTTACAACAGACATTGACACTGTCCCGGGCAGATCTAGTAAGCCTGAAATCAAATATTCACCGATCAAATTAGCCGTATATGACACCATGGCTGATCAAATTAAATATTATCTCCTTAAGGGCCGTCAATTCACATACAGCGTTTCCGGGGCGAAAATGTCGGATGATGGGCAAAGCGTTTTGATAAACTGTGGTCCGAGTGAGCTGAATACCAGCATTGCGATGGGGACAATAGAAGGTACGAGTGTTGAAATCCAATACGAGCATCAGATGGATTCCGAGCAGATGACTTGGCTGAACAAAGATCAGTTTGTATTTCTCGGAACCGAGGGAGTGCTGTATGAATACGACCGGCGGAATAAGGTTCTTACCGTCCTGCTGGAGAGGGTCCTCAGCTTCCAATTATCGCAGGACAGGAAGTATATTGCCTACTCCCAGAAAGACAACGACTCAGTCTCCATCTTTGCAGGAAAGCTTCAAGGAAACAATGTCCTGTACAAAGAATCGGTATATCAAGGTGTCTCTCCGGCAGAAATGTATTGGAGCCTGCAAAATAACAGCCTTCTGGTAATAGGACGAAAAATGTACTCAGCTACCAAGCAGTCCGTGAATTCAGTTCCAAGTCCTGACTCGCCTAATCAGCCTTTTATCATTAGGTTTCAATAGTTCGTCTGGATCAATATAAATATCCACTCAATGCAGCTGATTGAGAATAAAGAGCCATCCCGTGGGATGGCTCTGTTCATTAGTTCGGTACAGAAGCCCGAACTACCTGCACTAATGCTCTATATGTTTTGCCCTGATATTCGGCAGTGATGTAGGTGATCCCGGCACGAACCCCGTTAATATTGCCATCCTTGTCATAGTCAACGATAGCTGGATTCTCGCTCTTGAAGATGGATTGCTTGGTGACGTCATGGATTTTGCCGTCTTTGTCTTTGAATAGAGCGACTGTGTCTATTGAAGTTCCTTCAGTTAAGGAATATTCCTCTGAATCCAGATAGAATGTTCCTTCCGGGTCGGGGTTGCCGCCGCCTGATTTGGTTACTTCAATCGGAAGCTGAGCCGTAAGACCCTGGTAGACGGCATGTATCACGGTGCTGCCCGGTTTAACCCCGGTAATCAAACCTTTGGAGTCCACAGAAGCCGTATTCTCGTCCTCCGAGGTAAAGGATATGGATTCCGTGAGAGCTTTTTCCGTTCCATCGGAATAACGGGCTCTTACCGAGGAGGTTGCTGTCTCGCCGACAGCGATTTGTTTGCTTGTATCTGAGAAGGAGATTCCGGTTAAGACAGGCTCCACCGGTGTGTCTTGACCAGAGGTCTTGGCCACTTTCAGAAGGGTTTGATTGTTTATTTTAACCGCTCCCATCAGTACAAATTTCCCATCTTGTGTTACGGTTCCCTTGTCAAGATTAGATAGATTCGGTTCTGTAAAAAGAATCTTGCCCAGAATCTGTCCGTTGTCATCAAGCTTTAAAGCTGCGACTCTAGTCTCTGTATCTGGGTAATTTCCCGTGCTTTGGGCACCAAGCAAGGTGTATCCTTGGCCATAACGAACGATTTTATGGAAGAACTGACCTTTAGAAGCCTCGAAAGATTTCTCCCAGATTACCTCACCGGTATCATTAATTTTGGTCAAGTAATTTTTGCCATCTCTTGTTCTGCTGGCAATCAAATAACTATCCTCATTTGCTGAAAGGATGGAATACGCTTCACGTCCAATGGGGAGGAGTTTCTTAGTCCATACTTCTTCTCCGTTCGTGCCTAGTTTAGTAACAATAGCCCCGTCATCTTCATTGCTGCCGATAACCGTTTTAACGGTACCCACTGCAATTGAACCGCCATCGGGTGTAGCGATGATGTCATTATAGTTCTGATAGTTGCCGAACCGGTACGTTCTATTCCACAATTGTTGTCCGTGAGCATCGGTCTTAAGCACATAGGCCGAGTCCTCTCCTGAAGCGGATAGGGTATAACCGGTAACTACGAATCCACCATCCTTGGTCTCAGCCACAGCGTCCCCCGACCGATTGGCTCCACCCTCAAACTCGCGCTCCCATTCTACAACACCTTGAGCACTAAGTTTGGCCATGAAAACAACATCACGCGGCCGATCATCATAGTTTCTGGTAGTCCCGCTGACGAGAATTCCGCCGTCTTGGGTCTCTACTACATCATAAGCTTCTGTGTATTCAGACATGCCATGTTGAATCATTTGCTGCCACTGAGTGACACCGGCAGCGTTCAGCTTGAGAATGTAGGCTTTTGAACCTCCGAACATTTCACCCTGAGTGTTGCCAGCTATAATATAGCCCCCGTCAGAGGCAGGGATTATGCTGCGTGCTGTTGTGAAGTACTGATTCTTTCCGTACAGGTAGGACCATTGATCAGGATCTCCATGATTGGGGGTTTCGACTACTTCTACTTTAAGCTGGGCACGATGCCCTTCGTAGACTGCGTTGATCACGGTGTTGCCCGGTTTAATCCCAGTAATGAATCCTCTGGAGTCAACAATAGCTACACGCTCGTTTTCTGAGCTAAGGGATAAGAACTCTTTTATCAATTCTTTGGTTCCATCCGAATAATGCGCATTTACAAGTGCGGCCGTAAGTTCACCAACTCCAATCGTTTTACTGGAATCTGTGAAGCTGATACTTTCCACGGTTGGTTCTCCCGGCTGGTTGTTCACAGCCAGCTTGGTCACCTGTATGAAGGTATTGTTTTTTGCGCCTTTTGTTTCTCCAAGCAGAACAAAACCGCCTTCCCGTGAAACGGTTACACTAACCATCCGTTCAAAATTTTTGACACTAAATGCACTCTGTTTCAGGATCTTTCCGGTATCATCTATATTAAACAGCTCATATTTTCTTTCTTTAACATTCGTGGAACCTTTCTTATATTCTGAGAAGAGGGCATACCCATCATTAGTCCGGACAACTTTCTTGATAAAGCTGTTGTCCGGAGTTGGGTCGAACTTCTTATCCCACAGTACTTTACCATTTGCGTCAATCCGGGTTAGATACTGATCTTGATCCGTGCCTGTGCCGTAGATCATATAACCGCCATCACCGGAGGAAACAATTGAAAATGCCATGCGTAATGAATCAGGTTCAGACAGCTTCTTGGTCCATACTTCTTCCCCGGCCTCGTTCAGTTTCGTGATGATAGCACCCATTTTCGGGTCGTTGTAATGTCTATCATGCTGGGTGCCCACCGCGATGGAACCGCCATCTTGAGTAGCAATAATATCGTAGTAGTCATTCTCGTCGTTAAAACTGAGCTTTTTGAGCCAACTCTGCTGGCCCTTAGCGTCTGTTTTAAGCACAAAACCATATTGAATATCCGGCCAATTCCAGGATTGGCCTGTAACTACAAAGCCGTTATCTTTCGTCTCAGCTATGGACATATCCGTCACACTGAAGTCATGCTCGTAGTCTTTTTCCCATTCCACAGTACCTTGTGGACTGAGTTTGAGTAGAAAGACAGAATTTTTTCCGTGTTCATTTTCAGTCGTCCCACAGACTAGAAACCCGCCGTCCTTAGTCTCAATTGTTTTATCCACCGAAGTGGATTTGTTATTATGCTGAATTTTTTGTTCCCATTGCAGTTTCCCGGAAGAGTCGAGCTTCACAATATAACCCTGTAAATTTGGTGAGATGGTGATGGTACTCGTTACAACATAACCTCCGTCTAAGGTAGAGATCACGTCGCTGCCTCCTACATACCATTGATCCATGCCATACTGCTGTGACCATTCGACCACGGGTCTGCTTATCGCGGAAGATGCGTAACCGTGGCTAGCTGCAATACCTGAGACGAGGGTAAGGCTGAGAAGTGCAACACTTGCTTTACGAATAATAGAACGAAACACGCTTTAACACTCCCTCCATAATTTAAGTGATGATGGCTTATTCTGGAATGCGGATTCTCTTAATCATTATTAAATAATCGGGAGGGGGAGGGAATCCAACCTTTTTCATATATTTGGCAAGTTGCTAACTTAAGTAAGTTTAGAATTTCAGATTTGCAGTGCTTTTTAAGTACAGATCTAGTCAGTTAGTCATACAACCTGTATGCTATGAAGTTCAATTGAGACCATGCCAGTTTAGCAAGCATGGCAAAAAGGGAAGGCCCCATTCAAAGCGAATGTGAACTTCCCTAAATTTGCTGTACCTCTCTTATATGTTCAAGGCGTTATCTTGGTACAGAGTCACGAACAACCTGTACTAACGCTCTGTAGGTCTTGCCCTGATATTCGGCGATGATATAGGTGATGCCTGCACGAATGCCGTTAATGCTCCCGCCCTGATCATAATCGGCGATCGCCGGGTGGTCGCTCTTGAAGGTGGTCGCTTTGGTGACATTATGGATTGTTCCGTCTTTATCTTTGAGGAAAGCAGCCGTATCCAGCGAAGTACCCACAGCTAAGGAGTATTCCTCAGAATCCAGATAGAATATTCCTTCCGTTTCGTTGAGTACTTCGACTTGGAACTGAGCCGTATGCCCCTGATAGTCGGCATGGATTATAGTGCTGCCCGGATTAATACCGGTAATAACACCCTTAGAGTCCACGGTGGCGATATTTCCGTCTTCTGAGGTGAAGGCTACAGAGTTTTTAAGAACCTTTTCGGCTCCATTAGAGTAACTGGCTTTTACGAGGGCTGTTGTTTGTTCTCCGATGACAATCTTTGGGTTCGGATTTGTGACTGAAATTCCGGTCACAACAGGGTTACCAGGTGGATGTTCCGTTCCTGTGCTCTTGGCCGCTTGCAGAGCGGTTTTATCCTCACTGGTTTTAACAGCACCTATGAATACAAATTGCCCATCAGGGGATACGGTACCAACATCAAGACCAGATAAATTAGGCTCTGTAAAATAAAGATTGGCTACAACCTGTCCATGGTCATCAAGCTTTAAAGCTGTGAACTTGGTCTCCCTGTTTGGGTAATCTCCCGTTGTAAGGTTTCCAAGTAGTACGTATCCTTGGCCATAATGGGAGACTGTATAGAAGTTCTGGCCCTCCGAGGCCTCATAAGATTCCTCCCAAATCACTTCACCGGATGCATTAAGCTCGGTTAAATAATTAACACCGTCCGGCGTTCTGCTCGCGATTAAGTAATTATTCTGCTTCGTTGAAATAATAGAATAGGCTTCGCGCCCAATCGGGGCGAACTTCTTGGTCCACAATTCATCTCCGCCTGGGCTCAGCTTAGTAACGATCGCTCTATCATTTTCATTGCTGCCTACATAGGTGTTGATGGTACCGACAGCAATGGAGCCGCCATCCGGTGTGGCTAGGATATCATTGTAGTTCTGGTTGCTTCCGAACCGAAAGCTTTTCTCCCACATAAGCTGTCCATGGGCATCCGTCTTCAGCACGTAAGCTGAGTCTTCACCAGAAATGGAGAGAGTTCCCCCGGTAACCACGAACCCGCCATCGGTAGTCTCGTCCACGGAATATCCCGACTTATTGCCACCCCCATCAAAACCTTTCTCCCATTCCACAAGACCTCGGGCATTGAGCTTGGTCAAGAAGACTTGATTACGTGCTCGCTCATCCTGGATTCTGGTGATCCCGCAGACAACAATCCCGCCGTCCTTAGTCTCAATAGCTTTTAAGGGCAGGGTATATTTAGAGAGGCCGTGCTGAATTTTTTGCTGCCACTCCAGGGTGCCAGCAGCATTCAGCTTAAGGATATAGGCTTTGGTACTTGAGTAAAGTTGGTCCTTGGTGTCCGCTGTTACAATATAACCTCCGTCTGAGGCAGGGACTATGCTCCGTTCCAGGATGTAATATTGGTCTTTCCCGTATTGATATGACCAATGATCGGGATCTCCGTGGTTCGGATTTTCGAACACTTCTACGTTTAGCTGGGCCTTATGGCCTTTAAAGTCCGCATGTATTGTAGTACTGCCAGGCTTAATTCCTGTAATGAATCCTTCGGGATCAACAGCAGCTATCCCGCTGTTATCTGAGGTGAGGGATACAGAATCGATGACGGCCTCTTTGGACCCATCCGAATAATTAGCCATGATGATCGCAGCTGTGTGTTCACCGACAGCCATCGTTTTCCCGGTATCGGCAAAGCTGATTCCCTCCAAGGTGCGTTCTCCCGGCTGACCGTTTGGTCCAGCGAGCTTGGTCACCTGCATAAAGCGATTATAATCGGGACCCTTCACGTCGCCTAACAGTATAAATCCGCCATCCTGTGAAGCGGATAATCCTGTCATGCGATCAAAACCTTTGACGGTAAAATCCATTATGTCCAGGGTTTTCCCGGTATCGTCCAGCTTTAAGAATTCATATCTTCTTTCTTGAACATTAGAGGTATGACTATATTCCGAGAAAAGGGCATAACCTTCTTCAGTTCGAACAACCTTCTTGAAAAAGTCAAAATCCGGTGTTGGATCGAGCTTTTTCTCCCATTTTATATTGCCGCTTGAGTCAATTCTGGTTAGATAATGATCATCTCTGGAAGATTTGCTGTAGATCACAAATCCACCGTCCCCCGACGGGGCGATTGAAGATGCCATGCGCAGGGAATCCGGTGTTGACAGGTTCTTGGTCCAGACCTCATCACCGTCCACACTTAGCTTGGTGATCACAGCGCCTTTATTTGGATCATTAAAGTAGGTGTCGTATTGAGTGCCAACTGCAATTGAGCCGCCATCCGCTGCAGCTATAATATCTGCATAGTACTGCTCATCGCTAAATTTAAGCTGTTTGAGCCATACTTCCTGCCCCTGAGTATCTGCTTTCAGCACAAAAGCATGCTGACCATTCGGCCATCCATAGCTCTCACCCGTAATTACGAAGCTGCCATCTTTCGTCTCAGCCAAGGACAACGAGGATGCACTAAAGCCAAGGTCAAATTCTTTCTCCCACTCCAGAGCTCCCTGGGCCCCCAGCTTAATTAGCAAAATATTGTGCTTCCCGCTTTCACTTTGAGTACTCCCGGTGACTAGAAACCCACCGTCCTTTGTCTCAATGGTTTCATTGGCTGTTGTAAGTTTGCGGTTATCATGCTGAATTTTTTGTTCCCACTGCATCTTTCCGGCAGGGTTCAGCTTCAGAATATAAGAACTTCCAGCTGATGCGCTAAAGTCGCCGGTAACTAGATAACCTCCATTGGATGTAGAGGTGACGTTACGAGCAGCTAAGTATCTCTCATCCATGCCGTACTGGCGGGACCACTCAACTACAGGCTTTTCGGCATTGGAAGAAGCATAACTGTGACCAGCTGCAATACCTGAGGCAAGGGTGAGGCTGAGAAGAGCATAACTGGCTTTACGAAACAGAGTACGATACACTTGTGACACTCCCTTCAAGATTTTGGGGATAGGATTGTCTTGACCAAAGGCTCCTCTCAATTATTCAGTAAGATGAAGAGGATGAATATCCCACCAACATCATAAATTTGGTAAAAAATAGAGTAGGGAGAATGGAACTATACATATGTCTTTTGTACAACTAGATAAAAAGCTATTGACCCTCACACTAATGTCAGGGTTTATAATGAGTTTGTATCGTCCAGGAAGGGAGCGACTTTGATGAAAATAGGGGAACTGTCTGCGTTAACTGGAGTGAGCATCCGCTCGCTGCGCTATTATGAGCAGCAGGGCCTGCTTGTTCCCAGCCGTCAGGAGAATGGTTACAGAGATTATTCGCCACTCGCGGAGGAACAGGTTCGTACCATCCAGTTTTATTTGGGTCTTGGCTTGTCTACGGAAGAGATCGCCGGTTTCCTGCAGTGCGTGCTGAAGAATAAAGAGGCGTTTTGCCGGGAAGTACTGCCAGTCTATCAGCAGAAGCTTGCCGAGATTGATGACCAGATTCATCTGCTGAAGAATATCAGGTCGAATCTCGAGGAGCGCATACGCTCGATCCTGGACGAACGACAAATGGATGGACAGGAGGAAGAACGATGAGTATATTAGCTGTAGATGAAAGAACTTTTGAGGGTAAGGTGCGGGAGCAGGGGGTAACGCTTGTTGAGTTTGGTGCAGTATGGTGCCCTCCGTGCAAGGTTTTGCTTCCGATTCTTGATGAATTGGCAGGGGACTATGGCGAGCGGTTAACCGTGCTAAAAGTAGATTGCGATGAATCACCGTCGGTTGCTGCTGAGTATGGAATCATGTCCATGCCAACGGTCATTGTGTTCCATAACGGGGAGCCTGTCGACAAGCTTGTTGGTTTACGGCCAAAGAATGTGTATGAGTCACTGATTGAGCGGTATCTATAATTAGGTATGAAATAACCCAATTCGATATATAACGGGCAGCCTTAGGTTGCCCGTTTTTTTTGGTAAGGGAAGTACTAAATGCCTTCTGGCAGCGGGATGAATATGGCGTCAGTCCCTGGGATGTTGAGCACATCAGCCAGGCATATTGGCATCTGCGATAGAACCACGAAGCTGTTGAACATCCAGCATTGGAGGTCTTCCGTACATACGGGCATATTCCCGGCTGAATTGTGACGGGCTCTCATAGCCTACGTGGAAGGCCGCGTCTGAAGCTTGCATGCTTTCGGTCAGCATTAAACGCCTGGCCTCCTGTAGACGCACCGTTTTCTGGTATTGCAGCGGACTCATCATCGTGACACGTTTGAAGTGTTTATGAAAGGCCGACGTGCTCAGGTTTACGGATTTCGCCAACTGTTCAATGATAATCGGACGGTCGTACTGCTGGTTTATGTACTGGATGGCTTGAGCGATACTGTTCGCATGACTGCCGGCGATCGCAAATTGATGGATAAGAGCACCATGCTCGCTCTGAAGCACCCGGTACAGGATTTCCCGGATGAGAAGCGGGGCAAGGACCGGAATATCTTCGGGTGTACTGAGCAGCCGCATCAGCCGGATTACAGCTTCCAACAATGCGGGAGATGTCTCGTTAACGGTTATACCCCGGCCGGATTCCGGGGGAATGGAACCTGAATGATGCATCTCTTTGAAGGTGTCCAGGATCACATCGGTGTCGAAGCACAATTTCAGGCTTAAATACGGAATCGCAGGGGATGCTTCGATAATTCGGCCGACAATCGGGAGTTCGACGGAAGTGACCAAATAGGTGGAAGGATCGTACCTATAAACTTCGCCAGCCAGTGCGGCCGTCTTCGCCCCTTGTGCCACGACACAAATGGATGGCTTATATACAGATTCCATCGGTTCCGATGAATCTGTGGCATGCATTAAACTCAGAGAAGGCACAGCTGTCTGATATGTACCGCTGGAGGGAGCGTGCTGACGGATCAGGAGTGTTAATTGCTGCAGCGCTTGCTCCATGTGCAGTGAATTATTTACGGTGTCCATGGTTTCGGACTCCCTTCAGGAAGAGTATGTTCGTATATTTCTTATAATAGCGAGAGTGAAGAGAATTAGGCAAGGATCGAACAGGGATGTTCTAACGGTCAAGAACACTCAATTACTATAATAAATTCGTAAACATAAACAAAGGAGAGAATGAACATGAGTATAAATGAGCAAGTAGCTATTGTCACCGGGGCGTCACGGGGGATCGGACAGCAGATTGCGGTCCAATTGGCACAATCCGGAGTGAAGGTTGTTGTCAATTATTCCTCAAACGCAACTAAAGCGGATGAGGTTGTTAAGACGATTGAGCAGTCTGGCGGCGAAGCGATTGCAATCCGTGCAGACGTTAGTAAAGTGAGTGAGGTGGAAGCATTATTCTCGGAAACACTGGAGCGGTTCGGACGTGTGGACATTCTGATTAATAATGCCGGCATTATGGAAGGTAGAGCCATTGCGGATGTGACAGAAGAAGACTTTGACCGGAACTTCGCGGTCAACGTTAAAGGGACTTATTTTGCATGTCAACAGGCCATGCAGCACATGGCCGAAGGCGGAACAATTATAAATTTTTCTACCTCTGTGGCTGGGGCGATGCTCCCTACATACAGTATTTATGCTGCAACTAAGGGGGCAGTCGAGCAGTTGACCCGTCAATTAGCAAAGGAATTTGGCCCGAGAAACATCGTCATTAATTGCATTGCACCAGGCCAAGTCGCTACCGATCTATTTCTAAATGGGAAGTCAGAGGAGTTAGTTGACTCTTACCGCCGCATGAATGCGTTTGGACGGCTCGGTGAACCGGAGGACATCGCAAATGTCATTGAACTGCTTGTCAGCGGTAAAGCCCGGTGGATTACAGGGCAGACGATTCGCGTAAACGGCGGGTTCAATTGATGGAGCAACCTTTATCTCAAAATTAATGCTTAGGTTGATAACTAAGAGAAGCTGCGATCTTCGCGGCTTTTTTCTGTTTCAGATCCTATTATAGGAATTGTTGAAATTTGATACCTGTCCGAATTATTGATATATTCCCTGAGAACGAATATGTTGTTCGATATTACTTACATACAAAACAGTAAGATATTGGAGGTTGTAACTATGGAAAAAGAGCTGAATAGAGCAGTTGATTTACGCAAGAGTAAGAATTACATAGAATCGAACGAAATTCTTATGAAGCTGGTCCAGGATTTCCCCGATCATGCGTCTATTAACTATCAATGTGCCTGGAGTTTTGACCTGTTAGGAGAGGAAGCGAAAGCAGTACCTTTTTACGAAAATGCCATCCGCTTAGGATTGTCTCCGGGTGAATTAGAAGGAGCTTTGATAGGGTTAGGAAGCACTTATAGGACTTTAGGGAAATATGAGGAGTCTAAAAGGGTATTTCTTAAGGGGATCGAAGCCTTCCCACATAATAGAGCGATCCAAACCTTTTACTCCATGACGCTTTATAACTTGAACGAGCATAGTAAAGCAATGGAGATGTTGTTAAAATGTTTAATCGAAACGACAAAGGATACGAAGATTTTAGGTTATAAAAATGCAATTGAATTCTATTCGGATAAACTAGATGAAGTTTGGGAGTAACGGCGAGACGCCGGGGGTGCCTGAGGCGATGAAGGATAAAGTCATGCATTTGATGATGACCGTGGCGGGTGCAAATTCGCTTATGATCTCCGATTCTTTTGAGCCGGTCTCGTATAATCGCAACGGGGATGATTACCAAATCGTAAGGGGGTGCGGCCCCCTGCCTAGGAGCTGCCTAAGAGGTAAGGGGCAACACGCGGCTCTACACTACCTTAGGTCCATAAGAGCGGGCCAACAGCACACACTGTCCGCTGTCCTTTTTCACACCCGTAACCGAAAAAGATTTGAAATCAAATCCCTCCAAGCTAGCTCCTCTCAGATCAGCCCCAATGCGGTTGATTTCTGCAAAATTCTGATTCATATGCTGGTACATAAGATTCCCTTCGAGGTGTTTGCAAGATGTACATAGACGATTCTAATATAACACGTGTATGTCAAGGCCCGTATAACCGTTACTTAGATGTCAAGTAGTTTATTTGTGTCCAAGATGTGTGTATTATTTTAATATTGCTGTATAGCAACCTAGATTAAAGGGGGTTTTAAATATGAAAATTCTACTGGTGGGTGCTTCAGGAACTTTGGGTACCGCCGTTCACAACGAATTGGGAAAGCGGCATGAGATCATTACTGCCGGACGGAAAGGGGCGGATATTACCGTGGATATGTCTGATCCGGAGAGCATCGTAAATATGTATAAAACGTCTGGCATGGTGGATGCGGTAGTTTGCACTGCCGGTCAGGCTTATTTCGGTTCGCTACAGGAATTAACGCCCGAGTTGAATGAAATCACCATCTCCGGCAAACTTAAGGGTCAGATTAACCTGGTGCTGCTTGGACTCGACTATGTTCGGGATCAGGGCAGTTTCACGCTGACTACCGGTATTATTATGGATAGCCCAATTATTGGAGGCGTCTCATCAGCGATGGCCGGAGGCGCAATCAAGGCTTTTGTGCAGTCGGCCGCCATTGAAATGCCAAGAGGAATCCGCATCAATAATGTAAGCCCGAATGTACTGGAGGAATCGATGGACACCTATGGCCCTTACTTCCCAGGTTTTGAACCCATACCGGCGCGGAGAGCAGCGCTTGCCTTCCAGCGAAGTGTTGAGGGTGCACAAACGGGGCAGACCTATACGGTGTACTAACGGATGAAACAACAACATTTGGGATTTCCACATCGCAACCCCCTCGCTGAGAAGAAGGTTACCTGGCTGGAGCTGTTTTACGATCTGCTCTTTGCTGCCGCTGTATCCAAAGCGGCACATGTCTTGATACATGTGGAAGCCGGCGTAGTTCCAATAGAATACTTAAGCAAATTTGTGCTCATTTTTGTGCCGATCTGGTGGGCTTGGGTGGGACAATCCCTCTTTGTTAACCGGTTTGGGCAGGATATTTTTTCGCACCGGATCTTTTTGATCCTGCAGCTATTTTTTGTGCTGATTATGACAGCGAGCCTGTCGGTAGATTTCGATCAGTACTATATCCCATTTTTTATAGGCTACATCGGCTTAAGGGCTATGACAGCCATTCAGTATCTCTCGGTACATAAAAGAGAAGAAGCAGACTGGAGGGTCACCGCCCGCTATCTGGGAAGCCGCTTTTGGATAGGACTTGTGGTATCATCGTTATCCTTATTTTTTGATTCGTGGGTCCGTTATGTCTTTCTATATGCGGGAATTGCCATAGACATCCTGCTGCCGATCATCGGCCGGCAATACTTGCGGAAAACACCGACCCAAACACATCATTTGTTAGAGAGGTTCTCGCTGTTTACGCTTATTCTTCTTGGTGAATCCGTAATCAGCATTCTTAGTGTTCTGCAATCGGATACCATGACCTGGGAATCGATTCTGTTCGCCACAATAACCTTTATCTTAATCATTGCGATCTGGTGGCAGTATTTCGATAATGTGGAGAAGAAGGTGAACAAGAATATTGAAACCGCAGGGCAGACCATTATATACGGCCATTTGTTTATTTATCTGTCCATGTGCATGATTGCGGCTTCGATCAAGCTCTTATTCTTGAACCAATTAAATGAGTCATTTAAACTGTTGTTCATTTTTGGTTCGGTACTGATTTATTTTCTGTCAACCTCTTTGGTCTTCCACAGGTACAGACATGTAGAGGAGCGGTTGAGGTTCTACCACTTAGTGTTATTCTTAGGATTGCTGGCCGTATTTCTTGTAGTTGATTTGTTAATCCCGCTGCCTAACTACATCATCATTGGGGAATTGGCATTGTTTTTTATCGTCTATGCGAAGTTGACAGCTTAAGAGACCGATCTTCCTCATAGCCGATTTGAAGGTTGTCTAAAGGCGTATGACGAGACAAACGGCATCTGGAAATAACGGCAGCTTTCTACCTGGGGGAGCATCATACAAAGAGAAGCCAAGGAGGTTATTCGTCCTTGGCTTCTCTTTGTTATACTCCAGCTTGGGGCGGAATCAAGTGTCAATATCCCCCGTGATCATATCGCTTAGTGCCATCCCTTGCGGGACCATAGGGTACACAAGTTCATCTTTATCAACAACAAAATCGACCAAAACAGGCCCTTTTGTCTCCAGGGCTATCTGCCATACCCGCTGTGCTTCCTCCGGGGTCTGAGCTCTCAGTCCTGTTATGCCATACGCCTCCGCGAGTTTGACAAAATCCGGGCTGCCCGACAAATCAATATGGCTGTGTCGTCCCTCGTAGACAAGCTCCTGCCATTGCTTGATCATGCCTAAAGTGCGATTGTTGATCACAACTATCTTCACTGGGATTTGATGGATGGAGCACACGGCCAGCTCTTGTGCACACATCTGCATCCCACCGTCACCATTGATTGATATGACGGTTCGTCCGGGATTGCCGATTTGAGCGCCGATGGCAGCGGGAAATCCGAATCCCATTGTACCAAGGCCCCCTGAAGTAATCAGGGTGCGGGGATGGTTAAACCGGCCGAACTGCGCGGTCCACATCTGATGCTGTCCGACGTCCGTCGTAACAATGGCTTCGCCTTGGGTGGTTGCAGCAATCATTTCGATCACATATTGAGGCTTGAGCACCCGCCCATCCACCCGGTAGCGGAGAGGATGGAGCATTTTCATCCGGTTCAGATCAGCGATCCATGATGCGGTATGGCTGGAAGAAGTGGGATTGTCTGCACCCGAATCTGCCCGCAGTTCATCAAATAAGGCACGAAGCACCACGCAGGCATCCCCGGTAACCGGGATGGTTGGGGACACCAGCTTGCCCACCTCGGCGGGGTCAATGTCGACATGGGCAATGACCGCCTGCGGCGCGAAACCGTCAAGCTTCATGGTCACCCGGTCATCAAAGCGCGAACCGACTGCGACTAGCAGGTCGCACTCCAGCAACGCCCGGTTGGCGGCATAAGTTCCATGCATGCCTGCCATCCCAAGCGAAAGAGGGTCTTCCGAAGGAAATCCCCCGATTCCCAATAGCGTTGTCGTCACCGGGATACCCATGTGCCGTGCCAGTTCCGCGAGCGCCTGTTCAGCTCCTGCATGGATAACACCTGCTCCTGCCAAGAAGAGCGGTTTCTTGGCCGTCCGCAAGGCTTCGGCCAGCTTGGCGACTTGATCCGGCCGGAAGGCAGGAACCGGCTTGTAGCCCCTTATAGAAATTTCCTCCGGATATTTAAATTCGGCCACCTCAGCGGACACATTTTTCGGAATGTCAACCAGTACTGGCCCTTTTCGCCCTGAATTTGCCAAATAAAAAGCTTCACGGAGGACCCGCGGCAGTTCATCTGCCGTCCGAACCATATAGCTGTGTTTGGTTACCGGGAGGGTCATACCGACGATATCGGCCTCTTGGAACGCGTCGGTGCCGAGCAGCGGCGTAGCCACATTGCCGGTTATAATGACCAGTGGAACACTGTCCATATGTGCGGTTGCAATGCCGGTGATCAGATTGGTCGCACCTGGTCCTGATGTGGCTAGGCATACACCTGTCTTACCGGTGGATCGGGCGTATCCGTCTGCGGCGTGGATGGCTCCTTGCTCATGCCGGGTCAGGATATGCTTGAAATCCGGATTTCCATACATCGCATCATAAATATAGAGCACCGCACCTCCGGGATAACCGAAAACACACTCAACCCCTTCCAGAAGCAAGGTCCGCAGCAGGATCTCCGACCCACTGATTCGGTCTTTCTTTAACAGTCGTTCACGATCCATTGAATTCATGGATACTCACTCCCTTCATTATCACGGTAACATGTAAGAGCGGAAGGGAATACTATCCATCCTGTTACTTTGATAGTATACTTTTGGCTAAGAATTTAACCGGGAGCGAACCCAACATGGAGACGATAAGAGATGTAATGATCAGGCTTGGGGCCGAGGAATTCACGGGAAGAGTATTTGAGTGCCAGTATTTTGACAGGATGCTGGAAGCCGGGAATGAAGGGAAGGCACACATATTAAATGTGCATGGTACGGGCGGCATTGGCAAAACAACGCTGCTCGCGCGTTTTGGCCATCTGGCTGGGACATCAGGGGCCAGGTTTATGCTGATGGACATGCGGGATTATATGGGCAACCCGAGTCTTTTTATAGAGGACTTGGCGTCCAAGCTCGGTTGGGACAATGGGAAAAGCCCAAGGGGGACCGATCTTGCTGGTCACGTTCTGGAGCAGCTTAATCGCAGTACAGAGGGGAAAAAGGTAGTCCTGGCACTGGATCAATACGAGGAAGCCGGAAGCATGGATCCATGGCTCCGTGAAACTTTTCTTCCAGGTCTCCGCTCCGACCTGCTGATCGTTATTGCAGGGAGATACCCCCTCGGCGGCCCTTGGAAGCTGTCTCCTATTTGGAGAAGACTGATCATTTCTCTTCCACTGGCAGAATTGCAGTATGAGGAGGCAAGAGCCTATCTCCGTCAGCAGGGGGTTACGGACGAGCCGTTGATTGATCAGCTGTGGCTGCTCTCATCAGGACATCCGCTTTCTTTATCGCTGCTTGCTGTTAACGCGGGGGGCGGTCAATTCCGCGACAGCCATAAGCGGGAAACACTCGCGGAGCTTCTGCAGTATTGGCTTGAGGAGGTGCCTGACGAAATACTACGATCCTTGGTATATGCGGCATCCATTCCCCGGAGCTTCGATCTTGAGATGCTGCAGCGAATGGTGGATACAGAGCTGCCGGATGGAGTATTCGAACGATTGACCAAGTTATCTTTTGTCGGTAGCTCTGCGAGAGGCTGGCAGCTGCATGACCTTGTCAGGGATGCTGCCCGGCAGACTTTCCGTGAACGGCAGCCGGATACGTTCACCCTGTACCTTGATCGACTGGCAGCGGTTCTTAACGGTCGGATTCATTCCAAATTAACGGGAGGAACGAGTGCTGCTGCGGATATATACGAATTAATCAGCCATTCGGGCCATCCGATCCTGCGTGCGCATTTCCGGTACAATCGCAGCTCCGCGAATTATTGGGAGCCGGTGACGCAGCAGACCCTACCGGAGATGGAGAAATATATCGAACGGCGGAAGGTAGCAGCCAAGACGGCCCGAATCGTATGCGCAAATCCAGACAACGATGAGTGGTTCCATTATAAGTTGACAGCAGAAGAGAGCCTGCTGCGGCTATCGGGATGGAACTCGGCCGAATTGGCCGCATTTGGACTTGATTCATTCCGCCTGCTGCGGGGGCCGGACGGCGATGTTCTCGGGCTGGCGGTGATGCTATCTGTCCGAGCCGATACACTAGCCTATTTACTGCGAAACCCTCTGTCGGCCCCGTTTTTCCGTTTGTTGCCGAAGGAGCACATCCTTCGGGACAACGAGTCATTCAAATTTATCTTTGCCGTGGACGTTCTGAATCCGGAAAGCCGTGATTTGCGTTCGGACAGCGTTAATCTGATCATGGAACATGTTTTATCGGGGGTATGTCTTGCCGCTTGCCCTCCGGCACTGCCCTTTTTCGAGGATTCTCATATCAGTATGGGCTTTGAACCCGTAATCGGCATAGAGAAGCCATATATCTACAGCACTGGCATTCAGGCTTCGGCTTACCAATTGGATACCCGTGGGAGGAAGTTGGAGTCATTTTTAAAAAAGGTGGCTCGCTTTAGAGCGGGAAATGACTCTGCGCAGCAACACTATCGTATGCCTCAGCATCAAGTGGATGAGTCTCTGCTAAGCCGGTTGACTCCTAGGGAGCTTGAAGTTGCTGAACAAATTGCCCGAGGATTCACGAATAAGGAAATTGCCGGCTCTTTGTTTGTTAGCGAAGCGGCTGTCAAAAAGCATTTAAACGCCATGCTGCAAAAGACAGGTCTAAAGAACCGGACGCAGCTTGCAGCCGAACTGTTGAAATTGCGGGTAGACCCGGGTGTGACCCGTAAAAAATAAAAGAAGCTCCTTTGCAGCAGTGTGAATATCTAGGATCACAGATGGTACTCGTCCAGATTATAACAGCCTATAGGAATCCAAAAACTTAAAAGGAGAAACCCGAACCAAGATGGCGGGTTTCTCTTTTATAAATAGTAATCTGGCATTGAGTATTTATGCCTTTTGATCTGTAATAGACTGTTCCGGTTAGAACAAGGGCAGGAAGCCTAAGTCCTAATCGTTCACAGGAAACCAACCCGCTAACAGCGCTCCACCGTCTGGATGATTATGTGCGGTGAGTTCACCCCCGTGACGACGAATGATTTTTTGGGAAATCGTTAATCCTAATCCGCTACCTCCGGTTGACCGGTTCCTCGATACCTCACCACGATATAAGGGCTCAAACACCCGCTCCAGCTCTTCTGAAGAGAACCCCGGCCCAGAATCACGTATCGAGAACTTTACATGGTTCCCATCTTGAGAACACTCAATTGTTATTTTACCGTGAGCAGGTGTATGTCTGACGGCATTATCCAAAAGATTGTTCATCGCACGCTCTACTAAGTGGGCGTCACCGTTAATGGTGCAGTCACCCGCAGAGTGAATCGAGACGGGGATGCTTTTGTGCTGAGCCAGCGGGGCCAGGCTGTCCATTGATTTTCTGAGAATAAGATTTAAATTAACGGCGGTGCTGTTTAGTTTGGTCTCCAAATACTCCATTTTTGTGAAGGTAAAAAGCTCCTCTACAAGCCGATCCAATTGCGTTGATTTCTCCTTACATACCGCCACATACTTTGCTATTTTGTCCGGTGATTGGGCAATCCCTTGCTCCAGGCCATCCAAGTATCCTCGTAAAGCGAATAACGGAGTCCTCAAATCATGCGCAACAGCTGCAATGACGAATTTGCGTTCTGCTTCTAATTCGGTTTGCTTCTGATAAGCCTGTTGAAGCCCGTTCACCATGACTTCATACCCATCCCGCACTTCCTTGATTTCGGTGATCCTGGATAGCGGTAATTGCACACTCCAATCCCCCACGGCAATTTGCCTAGCTCCCAGACTCATCTTTTCCAGAGGCTTAAGCAGAAGCCTCCGCATGCCAATACCAATAATCAGGAAGGCCAGCAGCAGTCCAAGAAACGCTGAAATGACCTGAACCTGTCTGGAATCCACATTTGGAAGGTAAATGATGACCTTGCCGATGACGTGGCCATCCTCCAGGATGGAGAACCGTTCGGTTGACAGTGATGCATTCTTGCGGTCCGGGTTAGAGGAATATATCTCCTGATCTGATGCATTTAGAATAACCGCATCCATTCTCGCCAGCTGCAGCTCTTTATGCAGTTGGCTTTGCCACTTGGAATCCATCCATTGATCTGATCCCGCTTCGATCTGATGAATAACGTCCGCCAATTGTCTTTGGAGCTTCTCGTCTCGCGGCTGGTTTTTGGTGAAGTTCAATGTGTTTGTTTCCATAAAATGAGCTGTAATGAAGAAAATCCACGGCAGGAAAAGTATAACTACTAAGCACAGTATCATGAAGGAACGAATGCGGAGAGTTCTCATCTTTATCCTCCATCGAAGCGATAGCCAATGCCCCAGATATTGATTAAATATTGCGGCTGATTCGGATCGGATTCGATTTTCTCCCGCAGCCGGCTGAGATGAACCCTGATCGTGTGCCTATCGCCAATCCCATCCCAGAATTTAGCGAGCAATTGTTCATATGAGAAGACATGCCGCGGGTGTTCTGCAAACAACCGGAGCAGGTCATATTCCCTTGGGGTTAGGGCTACGAGTGCTCCGTCTACCAGAACCTCTCTTGTAGAAAGGTTTATCTTGATGCGTCCATAGTCGATCACTCTGCCGTCCATAGGCTGCTGGGTAGGGGAGCGGCGTAGTACCGCCTTTACTCTAGCAACGATTTCCCCGGGTGAGGCTGTTTTGACGATATAATCATCCCCGCCAATGGTAAGCCCCCGAATCTTGTCCACATCATCGCTGCGCGCACTTAAGAACAGAATAGGAACGCTGCTCTCTGCCCGAATCCTGCGGCACAACTCAAAACCATCCTGTCCCGGCATCATGATATCAAGAACAATACAGTGGATCGTATTCTGCTGAAACAGGGACAAGGCTTGAGTGGTGTCGCAAGCCGTGATCACGCGAAATTGCTCATTTTCCAAAAAGTCTTTTAATAGTTCGACAATACTCTGGTCATCATCGACTACAAGTATCGTATTTGCCAAATTCATGTATATCCCACCTCTGCCTTTCAGTGTATCATTTTTTGCGGCCAGAACTATCGTACTCTCGATTTTGTAATGAGTTGTTTATAGTTTTGTGACTTTTTTATACCCTTGTTTGAGATACTCATTTGTTATGATTTCCCAAGCGAATACGATAGGAGGTATAGTTATGATGAAGGTTCAAGTTGTGCTGTTTGATGGCTTCGATTTGCTGGATGCTTTTGCACCTTATGAAGTCTTTTGCGCCGCGTCTTTGTATAGTAAAGAACCGGTAAACGTAGAACTTGTCACCGCTGAAGGACCTAGGTCCGTGGCAAGCGGTATTAACGGGTTGAAAATTGATGCAAGCGGTACACTGAGTCCAGATCAAGGAGGGATCATTATTGTGCCTGGCGCGTCCGGTGACGTAGAGGGGGATGGCCCCAGCTCGGTTCCGGCAATTCTAGTCAAGGCTATGAATACGGAGCTGACTCATCTGGTTGGACAGGCGCTCGGACACAAAGATACCCTGGTTGCCACAGTGTGCGGCGGTTCACTGCTGCTGGCCATGGGAGGACTCCTGGAAGGCCGGCCGGCGGTAACAAATCATCTGGGTATGGATTTTCTGGGAGCCACCGGAGCTGTTCCTGTATCCGCACGGGTAGTTGACGACGGGAACCTTGTTACTGGCGGCGGCGTCACCTCGGGACTCGATGTGGCTCTGTATTTGGTGGAACGTGAGCTTGGTCCAAGGATCGCACACGCGGTAGAGCAGTTGTTTGAGTATGAACGAAGAGGAACGGTTTGGAGGGAGGTCGGAGCAATCCCATGGGCTGTGAAATCGACCGGTGATGAAACGGATAAGACGGGGAACATCAGTATCGCCGTGGGGAATAACGATCTCTTGCGTGGCGCACCTGCTCAGGAATCAGTCTTTGACGGAGACTGGGACACGACAATCTCTACACCAGTGGGGAAAATGCATGTTAAGCTATCGATATCAACAACAAATGGAATGATCGAGGGTAAGGCCACACAAGGGGAGGAGACCCTTCAGTTGATTAACCCGGCATATCAGGGCAGCAAGCTTACCTGGTCCTTGAAAATTACAAAACCTATGCGCATCAATTTAAAATTCGAAGTTGCTGCGCTCGGAGATGAAATGACCGGAATCGTCAAAGCCGGATTGCTTCCAGCATCCAAATTAATAGGAAAGCGGGTATTCTCACCTTAATGAGTAATTGCAATAATACGCCGCTGTGGAGGTTCAAGACTTTATGAATATACGTAAAACACTATACGGCCTATTAGCCGGAGTTAGTATTTTGTTTATCTTATATGCCTTGATAACTAATTATATTGTTGATCCTGGTGCCACGGACTTTTTAAGCCATAAAACAGGACTTAAGCGCGCACTTCATCTCCCGGTCTGGTTAAACGTGATGTATGTGCATGTTGCGTTTGCCTGTATAGCTATGGCGTCGGGACTGCTGAATTTTTCGAATCGGTTTTTTGCGGCAAGCCGCAAGCTGCATCGCGTCAACGGCTACATATACTTCGTGTCCGTGCTTGTTGTAGTTGTGACATCAGGTTATATGGCACCCTACGCCACGGGTGGAAAAATAAGCAGCATGGGGTTCAACGTGCTTAATATCATTTGGCCGGTAATGACTATTGTGGCTCTTGTACAAATCAAGAAAAAGCAAATCAACCGGCACCGGAATTGGATGATCCGAAGTTATGCCTTCTGTTTTACGAATATGCTGATTCATCTGATCACCTTTCTATTCCACCAGGGCTTCGGCCTTGTCTATGCGACCAGTTATATCATTGGTGTGTACAGCTCCATTGTACTGCTGTTATTCATACCTAATGTTATTATCCGAGCTATAGGCATGCGCTCATAACCGAATGGTATTCATCCATTTAAGCTGAATTTTCCCTTACAACTTTTTCTTGTTACTTTACAATAAAAAGTAGAAGAGAAGGAGGGGATGGCATATCATGCTGACGGAGGATCCGGGCATTATTTTGGTTACAGGAATTATGGCTAGTGGAAAATCTACAGTAGCCCAGCTGCTCTCCGAACGATTTGAGGAATCGGTGCATTTGCGGGGGGATATCTTTCGGAGAATGATTGTGAACAACCGTAAAGAAGTGAACCCGGATGCAGGGAATGAAGAGCTAGACCAGCTCAGGCTGCGATATCGGCTAGCTGCACATTGTGCGGAGGAGTATGCCCGAGCAGGCTTTACTGTTGTAGTCCAGGATGTCGTTGTCGGAACTGTGCTGAATGATTTCTTATCTTATATCAGAAGCCGCCCTGTATATGTTGTGGTGCTTTGCCCAGATACGAAGGCGGTCTCCTTAAGAGAAGCGGCCCGTTCAAAGAAGGGATATGGGTTGTGGAGCGTTGAACAGCTAGATCGTGTGTTACGAGATGAGACACCTAAGGTCGGTTTATGGCTGGACTCATCGGAACTGACCCCAGAGCAAACGGTTGACGAAATTATTATAAGGTTACAGACTGAGGCATTAATCCAAGACTAGCGCCACCTGCTAATTCTTGGTATACTTTTCCCATGTTGTGGATAGGGGGTATTATTTATGGCAACGATGAATTGCTCATTTGCTAGGAAGGCCTCATGCAAAGCCTGATCAGGGGCGATACTTTGCGTGAGGTGCGATAGGCTAGATTCGATCGCCCAAACTTTACATTATCGTTTCTAATAACAGGCTTTGCACCTTATATTCATTTAAGAAAAATAAGGGGCTGAAAGCTATGAAAACACCATTTATTAGAAACCATCAATTTAATACGATTAAGAACCAAGCGGAATTTCTTCAGAAAACACTGCGAAGCGTTGCGGACCAACGCGTTTTGGAAACTGTAAGGTTTACCGCTGCGGCGAACATTGTTGAAGCTTTTCCGTATTTAACAGCGGATCAGCGGCAGATGCTGGAGCAAATATCCACCTTCGAGACGGCATACGATTTCCAGAGTTACCTTAACGCGTTAGAACCTTATTTGGATCCATTTCCGCCGATTACGCTGAAGCAGATTCAGAAGTTATTCCCTAAACATAAAAAGCTGAAGGTGCCTGACTTGCAATCCATCGACTTCCGCTTTCTTACGTATTTGAGCTGTGTCGATATTGCGGCAAACAAGCTGTTCATTGTTTATCCAATGGATGGGAAGTTCGTTGGGATAGAGGGAAGAATCACACCAACCCACAAAAAAGGGTACTGCTTGTTCTGCAATCGGCATCATGAGCTTGCATTCTTCACAGTCAGAACCAAACCTGCTATTGCTTCGCCAGACAATATTGCTGCCATTGGCCATTATGTATGTATGGATAACCAAGAATGCAATCAGTCCATTACGGATACTACAGCATTGGAGAAATTCATTAACACAGTTCGCAAATAACTAACCAAACAGCCTTTGTCCGGTCTGCCGGATGGAGGCTGTTTTTTTGTGGACAGAATGCCTAGAAAGAGCTTGAGTTTTTTTAGCGTGTTGGCTAGGGTCATTACTCCGTGAGACTGTCATTTTTGATAGTGATGAAATGTAATTGCTTTCGCGTGATGTTCTGTCAATTTCTGCTTTATGACGATTTATAACTAGGTGACATGACGGATGCTGAGTGACAATGGTGATCAGGCGAATGACTCATGACACATTAGTGAGTGTGTGCATGAGGATGAATGTCGCTTAAATCTATCGTTGAGGTGAACATGATGAACAAAACGTTGCACATTGGAGTGGCCGCTATGGTTAGCGCTTCTCTACTAATTGGAGGATTTACACAGGAAGGGGGCATCCAGCCGGTGGGAGCTAGCAGCTCATCTAAATCGGTCCAGCAGAACCTTATCCAATCTATTGCTTCACAGGCGAAGCCATTTAAAACCACCGACCCTGCAAGGTCACTTGATGATCTAAAGCCGCTTAAGAATATGATCGGCAGCGCCCGATATGTTGGACTAGGGGAAAGCACACATGGAAGCTCAGAGATTTTTAACATGAAATTTCGTATTGTAAAATACTTGGTTACAGAAATGGGTTTTACGAATTTTGGGCTGGAAGAGGATTGGGGGGTTGGCTTAAAGGTTAATGAATACATCCAAACTGGAAAAGGAGACCCGAGGAAACTATTGAGACTTCTATATCCGACAGATGAACATGTAGCTATGTTAAAGTGGATGAAAGATTATAATGCTAATCCTGCAAACAAGAAAAAGATTCAGTTTGTCGGGCTTGATCTAAAAGCGTTGGATGAAACGGTCTTTAATAAAGTGATTAACTATGTTAAGCAGCATCACCCTGAAGTGTTGGATGAAGTGAAGATCAACTATACAGAGCTGGCCAAGGCAAGTGGAAACTTGCAGGGTTATGTGAAGCTTACACCTGAGGAGAGAAAGAGCTTTAACGAGCAAGCGAAGAAGGTGGTGAAGCTGCTTGATGACGTGACCAAGCAAGGGAGTGCAGAGAGCAATACATCCGAGCTTGTTTGGGTGAAAGCAACAGCAAGAGTGATTGAGAACTTTACAGCCATGACGACTCCAAATGATTACACGGGCCTCATCAAGCTGCACGAGCAGTACCTGGCAGATAATGTCATATGGGCTCAGAAGGCCTTAGGCGGGAAGACGATCTTCTCGGGTCATAATACCCACGTTGCCAAAGGGATTGTGGATAAGAAGTTATATCCTTATGTGGCGGGTAAGATGCTGAAAGAGCGCTTAGGTGATCAATATGTCATCATGGGAAGCACGACTTCAGAGGGCAAGTTCACCTTATATCGTGAGTATGACCCAAACACCGGAAAGGGAAAGCTGTCAACCTATGAAATTCCGAAGAATGTGAACAGCTTCAATTATACACTTGGAAAAGTATCATATGATAAATATTTACTCGATTTGCGGCATCTTAGCGGAAGGACCAAACGGTGGGTTCAAGAGAAGCGGAAGATCCTGAGTGCAGGAGCGCAAGTTTTTTCGAAGGATGACCTCTATTATGATGCGTCCTTGAAAGAGCAGTTCGATATTATTTTTCACATTCGTAAAACGAGTCCTTCCCATATTAAATAAAGCGTACTTGTTGAGTGCTAAATCTTGAGTTCAAATAGGAGGCCGTCCCAAAGGACGGCCCTTGATTTGGTTTAGGGGGGCGATTTATGTCGAAAGGCTCCGGGAACGAACGCCAGTCCCCATCACTGCTATGAACGAGACCTGTCAAGCAGCACTGTAACTCCTCGGTTTTCTCCTTCCGCATCACTGTTCGTTTTGGATTTCTTGAAATACTTTCAAGGGGATGAAATCCAAAACCAAAGGCGAGCGCTAGTGCTTGGCCGCAGGTTGCTCGTCTCTTAAGCAGCATCAGCGAACTCTCCTACCCATTCACTTGATGCGATGCACTGTAAATTGACCCGTTGAGGCATGTAAAGCATTGGCGCCCTCCGCAGGATCAACTTGAGATCGGCGCTCCACCGCATAGTGGAATTCATAAAAGCCACCTAAAGTCGCTTTGAAGTTGGTTTCCCAATAGTTCGTCAGAAGCCACGCATAAGGGAGAGGACGGGAGCCTTCGGCTTGCATTCCATGAAGCTTGCGTGGTCCGTGTTCCATTGGACCTAGCTGTACCAGCGGGGTGTCGGTCATCGACACCAGGAGCGCTTCCCGGTCTGAAGGCGAGTGCCAGAATACCCCTTCTTGAGCACAGGTGTAATCAAGGCAGCTGCCAGGAATCTGGTCTTTCCATGGCCGGAGGAAGCAGCCTGCCTTTTCCACGTAGAGCTCGGCTTGCGGTCCCATGGAGAAAGGTAGAGCAACATATAAGTTCTCGGGAAGCCAGACGCTATCCTTATGGAGCCGGATGGATACTTCAACGCGGGGCTGATTTGCGAACATTTTGAGATGAATCGCATAATAGCTCAGACCCTTCACTTCGAAAGTCAGCTCCAAGAGTGCATATAGTGAACCGTTATCCAGCACCTTAGCCCGGACCAAGCGCCCGGTGTCCCGCTCTACATGACTGCCTTTCCGGTTGCGGCCCATCCGTGACCGGACGGCACACATCTCAGGCGGGGTGTGTTCGCCTTGAACCGAAGTTACCTCATATACTGGTGTAAATGGGGCGTGCTTATGCCCAGCATCCATCAGGTCACAAGAACGGGTCTTATCCGTCCAGGAGGTAATTCCCTTGTTCAAGGCCCATTCGATCCGGAAAAAATCAGATTCAATCGAGGTGTCCCCGATCACAACTGGATAGGACGCCTCGGGTAAGGCCCAAATGTCGCTAATTCCTTCGCAAGCGATCGGCTCATTGTTGCGGGCTGTCACGATTGGAGAAGGTTCATCCGCTCGTTGAAGCGGACGAATGTGCAAAATGCGTGATTCATCTGGCTCCAGCGTGAGCTCTGTGATGAGCGGCCGACCTGGTGACAGCTGGTAAGGTAAGGATGCTCCCGTCGATTCATCGATGAGCTCGAACGGCTTCTGCACAATCGTTGTTTCCCAGCCATCCAGTGGGATTGCCACTTGGAGCGAAGCTTGCGCCGGCTCGGTGTTAATCACCTCGTAACGGAGGGGACGACCGGGAGCCAGCAGGGCTCCATTACGGGCAGCGAGAGCTTTGTCCAATGCCCGGTAAGCTCGTGTGCTGGCCTCTGCGGCATAAGCTTGCTTGCGTACCTCCAGCATCTGCACTTGAGGGTGCCAAGGCTCATATACAGACGAGTGGAAGCCCCAAGTATGCTCGGCATACATGGTTAATGCCTGGGCCGCTTTATCTAAATCTTCAGGGGCTACCACCTCATCACCCGGGTTCAGCCGTTTCACTTTCCGCAGGGTCCGTTGCGCGTCACGGTACACTTGGGTATGCATCGCTGTCGAGGCAACCCCATCGGTCCACCAGTCCGGCCAGTCGCCTTGGTGAACCGGCAGGGAGGACAAGTCCTCCTGTTTCAATGCAGAGAAAAATTCGGAGAGAGTGGCCATCTTAATCGTGATCCGGTCTCCGTGCTGCTCATTCCACTCGGCGATCCATTCGGCGATCTCCCCATTCGGGGAGGCGTTGTCGGTTCCTAGGCCCGAGATCATAACCGGAACGAAGGAATAAGGATAAGTCTCCTGTTCCAGATTCCATAAGTAGCGGTTAATCCGCAGGGCAGCAATTTCATTGTGACGGTGCTCTGGCTCCACCAAGTTATGCTGGAACTCATCCTTGATAATGTATTTGCCTAGTGCGCCCGGACAGAAGCCAAGCTCATTGCCGAACATGTAATGCTCCCCATTCCAGACCAGAAGCCGTCCGCCGTCTGGAGCTTCCCACCAGAATGGGGTTTGTTTACGTCCAAGCGGGTACATGCCGTGATGGGTGTGTATGCAGGAGAACAGATGCTCAATGTCATTCTGCAGCAGGCTGGAAGCATATCCCCAGCTGTAACCGTTGATGTCGGCCGTCATGGCGCTATCAATCCGGTGGCCGAACGATGAAGCATACTGCTGTGCCTTGCTGTGATTCCGAAGGAGAAGATCGAAGTCCGGGAGCTCCGTCATATTCAGATACGTTCCTGACAGCTCGATCTGTCCCCGGGTTACGGCCTGCTGGAAAGCTTCTTGTTCGTCAGGAGAAGCTTCCTTCAGGAACTGCTCTACAGCCCAGAATGTCTCACATGTCCAGCGGAAGGATTTCCATTCCGGATGTTCCTGTGTATGTGCAGTATTGCAGATCTTGAGCGCCTGGCGTATAAAGTCCACATGATACTGCTCGATTCGCTCCTGTCGTTCCGTGTAACCGATATCTGTATGTGAATGATGAATAACATAGATCGTCCAGGGACGGGAAGGTGCATGTGGTTGCTTGGTAATTGTACTCATAAATGTATAACCTCCAATTAGATTGGGTGAATTTAAAAGTTGTTCTGCGGGTCCGTCTGGATCGTTCCGAACAGCATATGAATCCCGCGAAATACATCCGATATTGCATCCGGCAGCGCAAGTGTGGGAGCGTAGGATGAACCAAGTGCTTGACGAAAGCTTGTTTCCCATAGAGGGAAGCTGGCCGAGATTTGGCCTCCAAGCACAATATGATCCGGCTTGAAGGCTGCTGCGTAGGGAAGCAGCATGTCTCCCAGTTTGGTCCCGTAAATATGAAATAAGCGCAAAGCTTCTTCGCTGCCTTGCTCTGCTGCTGCCGCCAGATCAGCTACATCGGCGTTCTCTATAGCGATTCCTTCGCTTGCGGCCATACGCAGAATGCCTCTTCTTCCGAACTGGTTGTCTACGATATCATCTCCGTAAGGCTCGTTATAGAGCATTCCACTCTTCGGCAGCCCTTCCATGCTTGTAATCATTTGCTTGTCAGCTACGAAGACCGAACCCACTCCCGTACCCAAGGTAATGCATATTAGTCTTTGACCAGGAAAACGGAGGGAAGTGCCCAATCCAAACATGGCAGCATCATTGCCAAACTTTATCCCGGCAGAAGCCAGACAATCGGCCACGATGCCGGGGGAAGAGATCTGAAGCCGCCTAAATTGCGCTTGGAGCAGGTCATGGACGGACAAGCGGTATAAGTTGTCGTACTTACCTACTCCCTGCAGATGTGCTGTGCCCGAGTTGTAATCGAAGGGTCCGGGAAAAGCAAACCCGATCTGAACCCGGTCTTCCGGGCACAGCGGACGGGAAGCGGTAATAAAATAATCCAGCAGTTCCACGCATACAGCGGCAATCCCCTTAATCACAATATCCGCCGACGCCTGGGAATTCGAGGGCCGGCAGATGAATGAGCCGGGCACGACTTGGCCGTTCATCAGTATTGCTCCTTTTAGGAACGTGCCTCCGGCGTCGAGGGCCAGCGTAAGCTCAGCAGGGAAGCCATGGAGACCGGGCTCCTTGGCGCCATCTCTATAGGAATCCATGGCTGGCCTCCACATCAGCTGCCTGAGGTGTAGGGAGCAATGGATGTTCCCAATCCGGATTAACACGGGCAGCAATCAGGGTGCAGGGAGTGCCGGACAAATTCTCAAGGCGATACGGGCCTACACTTGCCGGGATAATGAAAGACTCGGCATAACCCCACTCGAAGACACGCCCTTGACCATCGAGAGGGATAAGCCGGACACGTACACCCTCCACAAGATTTAGCATGATGAATTCCCCGTTCGTTTCGGATGTCCAGGGGCCATACAGGGTTAGTCTATGAACCTGGAACAGTAGATCCTCCCGGTGACCTAACAGCTCTTCAGTGCTCTCACCTTGGCGGCTTATGAGCCTTGGACGTGCAATGAGTCCTTGGGCTGCAGCGCTCGTGTCCATTGCATCGTTAATGTTATGTCTGGCGTGTTCGGGGTTCATGGGTCTTGGACGGCCATCCTTATCCAGCCGCAAATAGTCATAGATTTTGAACGTAAACCACCAGGTGGTTGAGGAAATTTCCAGTACCAGATTGTCCTTTCCTGAGCAGTGGACGGTACCCGGAGGGATCAGATACAGATCACCGACGGAAGAGTCATACTCATTAACATAGGAAGACACTTCAAGTGGATCTTGATGACGGTGGGCATTCTCCACGGCTTCGAGGAGATCCTTGCCGGTAACCCCAACTTTTAAACCAAGATATACCTTGGCACCGGGTGCATTCTTCATGATGTAATAGGACTCTTGCTGGGTCATGTGCTCGTTGAAGTGGGTTTCCACATAATCCTGTCTTGGATGGACCTGCAGGGACAGTCTGCCACCTTGCATCGTATCCAGATAATCAAACCGGATCGGGAAGTAACTGCCGAACAGCTCTACGTTCCGTACCCCCAAGATATCCGTTGGAGCAGCTTCCATGAGTAATGTGAAGGGAACCTCCAGTATGGTGTCCTGGATGCCGAGCAGAAGCGTGTTCTCAGGTGCGATGGGTTCAAAGCTCCACGCACAGTTCGGCCATTCCTCCGGGAGGCCGCACAGCTCTTTCAGATACTGTCCACCCCAGATGCCAGGGGCAAAGAAAGGCTTAACTCGGAAAGGCTGTCGGCCAGTCTGACGGAGCAGTTCCTTTAAGGATGAGGGGCGCAGCCATTTCGGCTCCTCCGAACAGTTCAAGTCCATATAAAAAGCTTCCACATCCGGCCGACCGGCATAGTAATCTAACCAGCTGCGTCGGTAAGTCTCCCAAACAGGCCATTCGAGGAACAAGCAGTTCTTATAGGTTTCCACCTGATCCTCAGAACGGCCAAAACCGAAGCTGCCCATCCCCTGGGCATGACACCGCTGCTGATTCTCGCGGGAGAAGTCGGCAAAGAATCGCAGATCAGGTTCCCTGTCCGCCAACATGGAAGCGCCAGGTCCGTATAATACGTAAATTCCCTTCCCGTTGTCGTACCCGGATACCCTACTATTCAAGGCTTCCCGGCTACCGCTTTGAAAGTATTGGCCTGGCAGAACATCGGTCGCTTTGTATCCGAATGCCCGGTTATCGGTTAGATAACGGGCCATTTCAGCACGCAGGTCTTGTTCAGGCTTCAGATAGTTAGAGGTAGGGTCAGAGGTAAAAGAAATGCCTTTCTCCTCACAGATCTGCCGAAGCCTGTTCAGCAGCGAATCGAAACCCGCTCCGTGGGTTCCATCAAGTGTAACGAAGATCCCCTGATCCTGTGCATTCGCTGTATAGCCTGAGATCACAAGTGAACACCAGGTGCTGATTCCATTCTGGATCATTTTTTGCTCAGTCGGGACACTCAGAACGTTAACCGGGTGTGTCTGGAAGGTGGTTGAAGATGTCATGAAACAGTAAATCCTCCCTTACTGGTTGTTGGATAACAACTTCATTGTAGAAGGTAAGGGAGGATTCGTATTTATAAAAAGAGGTAGTATTTTTGTACAATCAGGACATGAGGGGATTAGGACATGTTTAGGACATGCTGGAATCGGAGCGTCCTTCGTTAAATTGGGAGCGCCTGAACCTGGCCGGGGATACGCCAAGTTTGGTTGTAAAAACGCGGGTGAAGTAGTGTACGGATTCAAACCCGCTTAGTACGGCCACTTCTTTGATTTGCATATTTGTATTCAGAAGCAAATGCTTGGCCTTTTGCACACGCAGTTCTTGCACATAATGTACGAACGATTGATGGCCGTACTTACGGAAGAGACGTGTCAAATGGCGTGTTGTGATATGCAGATGCCCTGAAATCCGCTCCAGCGACAGGGGTTCGTTCAGATTGTCCTTAATAAACAACTCAGCCTGACGGAACATAAAATGACCTTCATCGTAAGTTTCGGCTACGAAATGGTCTGCATTCAAAGCAGGACCATGCGCGGTGAGAATAGACAAAATAAGTGACAAGGCCATGCTATTCAGAACTAGATTAGGGTACTGAATTCCGGGCAAATTGGAATGGAAGAGAGAGATCAGAGACAACCATAGGAGGCCTGGTGTGGGATTCAACTCTTCCTGCAATACGGGGCTGCCAAGTTTGGCGAGCTGCTGGAAAGCAAGGACATAATATTCGGCGCTTGAGATCTCATCCGGTTCAAATGCAACATAGCATAGAGATAGGCCTTCCGTACTCTTGATCTGGTGCTGGATGCCGGGTCTGGAGAGAAACAGGGTGCCGGGCTGCAGGGGGAACTCGATGCCCTCTTCGAGATAGTGGCCGTATCCAGTTAATACATAACACGCCTCAAAGAAAGAATGCTTATGCTCCATATTGTCAAAATGGCGGGGCATAAATCCCCAATAGTGGATTTGTATGCCCAGCTCGGGATTCTCCACGCGGATTATGCTGCGGTTCAAGATCGAGTTGGCCCGTTTAAATGATGAGACGTAGGCACGTTTGTCGGTTGGCATAGAAAAAGGTTCCTCCTCAGTATGTATACAGGAAACGAGATGCTCATTTTAAGGGACATGATTGAAAAATGAAATATCACAGCATCGATGCTGCCTATTTGTTGATCATAGTCCAATCAAGCCAAGGGATCAAATAAAACCGGTTTAATCAGTTTCAGATTTTAAACTAAAACAGCGCGCGCCGAGGGGGATCGGTGCGCGCTGGCTGATTTACTCTGTTATATCTTCCAATTCGTTAGAAAAGTTAGGAACCAATCGAACCAGTTTATCTGGCGTTCCGTCTCCATTCTTGTCGCCATTATTGCTGGTCACGAAGTAAAGCGAACCGTCCGGTGCTTCAACGATATCACGAATCCGGCCGTATTTATTCACATATAAGTAACTGAGATCATTGCTGCTAATTGTCGGTTTGCCGTTCTTCTCTCCAATAGCCATGCGAATGATCTGTTTGCCTTTTAAATTAGTAACCAGAAGATCACCTGCCCACGGCCCTTGAGTCACAAAGGTAATGCCCGAAGGCGCCCAGGTTGTGCCGCTTGCATAAATGAGAGGAGGCGTGATGCCTGGCTGATTCTGGTTTCCGCCCTCATATTTAGGCCAACCATAATTGTTGCCCGGTTCGATGAAGTTAATTTCGTCCTTGGAAGCCTCACCATGCTCTGATTCAAAGAGACGGTTGGTTCCAGGCTGCCATGCTAATCCTTGCGGGTTCCGATGTCCACGGCTGTAGATCGGGGAGGAGGAACCGAACGGGTTGTCGTTTGGAATGGTGCCATCCAGGTTCAAGCGGAATATTTTCCCGCCGAGATAAGACAAAGTGTCATCTTTGTTTCCGTAGTTTCCGTCAGCAAAGTACAGCTTCTTGTCTGGACCAATTTTCAGACGGCCGCCATTGTGATAGACCGCACCCGGAAGATTAGTAATAAGAACCTTGTCTATCGTCGCTTTGTTGTTATTTTCAATCAGACGAACAACCCGGTTAGCTACTTTATTGTCAGATGTTTTGTAGGAATGATAGATGTAGATATAATGATTGGTGGCGAAATTAGGATCAAGTGCCAATCCTAGCAGTCCGCCCTCGCTCTTAGGCATATAATAGAAAGGATCACCCAGAGTGATGACGGGTGTTGATTTCAATTTCCCATTCTCAACGACACGGACTCTGCCACTATTGCGTTCAGTGAAGAAAATACGTCCATCGGGTGCGAAATCGATAGCCCATGGCACTTCTAGGTTGTTTGCGACAACCTCTGGGGTATAAGGATCAGAAGAGGTGGGGTTCGTTTTAACGGACAATGCTTTGCTTGCCCCGGACACGTTTCCTGCCAAGTCCCTGGCTTTCACGGTGAAACTGTAAGTGGTATTCGCCTTAAGTCCTGTCACATTGAAGGATGTGGCGGCTGTGCTGCCGGCCAAAGTATCGTTTCTATAAATGTCGTACTCGTAGACACCGACGTTATCCGTGGATGCCGTCCAGCTCAGATTAACGGAGGAGGACGTTTTGCTTGGGCTTGTTAATCCTGTAGGGGCAGTGGGAGCCTGTGTATCCGTTTGGTTTGTCGTTTTCACGGTTAGAGGGCTGCTGGAATTGGAGATATTGCCCGCTGTATCTCTGGCCTTGACCGTGAAATTGTATGTGGTATCCGGCTTTAGACCGGTAAACGTGTAGGTCGTAGCTTTTACATTTGCCTTCGCCAACTCGTTGTCTTTATAGACGTCGTAGTCTTTTACGCCAACATCATCCAGAGAAGCGGTCCAGGATATGCTGACTGAGGTATCTGTTACAGTGGTTGCTTGTAGGTTAGTCGGTTCGGTAGGCGGGAACACGTCTCCAGAAGCATTGACTTTCACCTTGTCAAAGGTGGCCGTGCTTAACTTAGATTCATTATGGCTGGATACAGCCAATCCCACATAGAGCGAGGAATTCATGTTAAGCGTCAAATTGCCCAAATCTCCCCAGTTCAAACCGTTGTTGGATACATAACCTTTGATGACGTTGCCTTTGCGTTCCAGCTTGATCCATGCTGGGCTCGTCGAAGCAATTTTCTCACTTTGCATCGTTCCGCCCGTCTCAGTGCGGTATTGGAATGTGAATCCGTTGGAAGGGGTTAACAGCAAATCGACATGTTTGGAATCCGCCTTCAGTGTTTCTCTAATCATGATGCCTGCCTTCGCGAAATCGTGAGAATTCGTCTGAGAAGAGACTAGGGCTACAATAGAACCGTCGCCCGTCCAAGGCTGATACACATAATTGAACTGGTCTGATTTGCCCCAGATGTCCTTGCCTGCTCCGCTTACCGTGAATTGATCGGCCGCTGGATCGTAGGAGGCGCTGCCTGTTACGGTAGGGGACCCGATATTTTGCTGTTTCCAAGGGCTCGGGATGGCTGCTGTTACCACGGCTTCTTCAGCTTCAGTCTGGATTTCAGTCTCTGTCTGGACTTCAGTTTCGGCAAAGCCTAACGCAGGAAATAAAGTGAGCAGCATACAGATGCAGAGACTTAAAGCCATTATTTTGCGTCTTGTAATCATCGCTACACTTCCTTTCAAGTTTTTTGGAACGACAAAAGGGTGGAGCTTTGGCAATGAACAAAATTCCCTCCTTTCCGAAAGTGAAAGTTAAACCGCTTATACTTTCGAACTCTACTTTACCATATATGAATAAAAAGGCTGTCGAAAGCTGAAGGATGAAATTAATTTTTTGAGGAGTTTTATTCATTAGAGAAGTTTGGAAGTTTTACGGGATGAACGTAATGAGATAGACTGGAATCAATAAATTTTGAAGGGGAGTGATCCTATGATTGACCACCCATCAGCAGTGGAGGTAGAGAGCGAAGAGAAGAATGTGCGCCGTCACTGGCTTGATTTCATGATCATCCCTTCAAAATTCGAAATTCCTCCGATTCCCGCAAGCTATGTCAAACGGCAGCGGCTGCATAAGAAGCTGAGGGGGGCGCTGAGGCGAAGGCTTACTCTCATTGAGGGGCCACCCGGGTCGGGGAAAACAACACTTGTCAGTGGATGGAAGGAAGAGGCACCGGCTGCACTCGCTTATATCACCCTTGAGGAGGCAGACAATCATCTGCTCAGGTTCTGGCTTCAGGTCATTGCTGCCATGGATCAGGCAGTGCCCGGAACTGACGAGGGCCTGACGATCCGGTTCATCGAGCATTTCGTGCAGCAGCCTTCCCGGGCATTGGCAGAGCTAAACGCCATGTGCGCCCAGCTGTCAGAGCCATTGATCCTCGTGATTGACGGATATCATACGATTGAAATCGCGGAAATCCATCTTATGCTGACAGATTGGCTTTATAGCTTGCCCGAGCAGCTTCATATTATATTAATTACCCATTCGGAGATTCCTCTCAAGCTGCCCAAACAACTGGTTTACAAAATAGGCTGGCCGGAACTGGCTTTTTCAGTGGGAGAAATAAAAAGGCTTTACCAAAAGCTGAATTGGCCGGCTGTTACCAGGGAGCAGGCACTCCAACTGCAGAAAGAGACAGAGGGCTGGGCACTTGGTCTGCATATGTTAAGTACGATTCCAAACTTCGGGAAGCAAGAGGGGGAAACTTCTCAAGCGAGCCTGGAAAATAGTATTTTAGATAAGAAAATGACGGTTTGCGGGCGTATGATGGACCAGTTAATGTCCAGGTTAGCGCCGGAGTCCGTCTCTTTTCTCATGCGAACGGTCGTGCCTGAACGCATCAATGAATCACTAATCAGGGATTTAACCGAAAGCCCGGATCCGGAGCAACTGCTGGCCGATTTGGAGAACGAAAAATTGTTATTCCAACGAATTCGCGAAGGCTCAGAGGTATGGTACAGATATCATCCGCTGATTGCTCAGAAACTTCGTAATCTTCTGCAGGAGCAGGATATACAGCAGTGGTGCTCCCTTCAACGGACAACGGGAACTTGGCTGGAGAATAACGGATTTCCCATGGAAGCCATGGAGCACTATATGCGGGGAGGCCACTATGATGAGGCAGGACGGCTGCTTGAGGTCCTGTTCAATCAGTTTATTCTTCGCGAAGCCTGGACACTCCGGCGTTTCTTTGCCAAAATTCCCGAAGAAACGATGCAAAAACGGCCGAAGCTGTATCTGTCGTCGCTCTTTTTTACCGTAGGTGAGCAAGGTCCACAGCGGACACTTGAGCAGCTGGATTCGGTCGAGTGGAAAATTGCTGCCGGTCAAGGGGAGCTTAGTGAGGCACAGCGGGCTTACGCCATGCGGGTGATCAAGGTGATGCGGGCCTATGTGTGTATTTTTAAACAGGATTTGCACGGGCTTGTGTTCCACTTAAATGATTATTTGGATCAGGGCTATTCACCCCAAGATGAAATATTCTCATATATTGATTATCAGCAACGTCATTATTCCCGGTTAAGAAGTTTCCCAGGGATAACGGGCCGCCTGCTTCCGGCGGAGCACTGTTTTGAGCCGATTATGAGGCGCTGGTCAAATATCCGTTCATATAACACCGGTTATTATGCAATTGGTTATGGGGAACTGATGTATGAGCACAATCGGATGAGAGAAGCGGAGGAAGCGGCCGCTCTTGCCCGTTCAATTGGGGAGGAGCTTGGAGCGGATGCATTAATTGTTCCCGCCGCGATTCTGCAGAGCCGAATTGCATTCAGCAGAAAGCAGCTGCAGTCTGCGCTGCAGATCCTCAGTGAAGTCCGTGCAGGTCTGAGTGACAAGGCCGCTCGGGAGTGGTCTCTTATATTGGATGCTTGTGAAACGAAGCTGCACCTGCAATCGCCCGCAGGAGATCCGGTAGCGGGGTTAAGATATCTTAGCTCTTATTCCAGCACGCTTATGGAAGACAGCACTTCTAATGAGCTGCTGGTATCGCTAGTTCTCGCACGGGCGCTGATCTTTAACTCACAGGATATGGAGTCCCGGCCTTTGTTGAAACGTATTCTAAAAATTGCTTCCGGGCAAGGCTTAATCATGGAACAGCTGGAAGCCTATGTGCTCCTGGCATTGCTCTACAGTAAACTGGGCAAAGACAGTTTGGCTGCCAGAACCTTCGGTAAGGCAGTTCAACTTTCGGCACGAGAGGGTCATCTTCGCACTTATCTCGATGAGGGAGCCGCGCTTCGTAAAGTAGCGGAACATTACCGTCAGTCTAGGCAAGCTTACAAAATGGAGGAAAGACAGGTATCGGTCCGATATATTGACCAAATTTTGTTCGCTTTTGAGGCTCAAGATGCGCCAACCGATAAGAAGACGGTTGCGGACCGCAATCCGCTCAGTGACATGGAGCGGCGAGTGCTGCTCGGTGTTTCGAAAAGATGGACCAGCAAGGAAATCGCCGGTTGGCTGGGGGTAAGCACCGGGACTGTGCATACTTATATTCAACGAATTTTCTCCAAGCTGGAAGTGAATAAACGCAAAGAGGCGGTTTTAAAGGCATACCGGTCAGGATGGCTCGATACGGAATGATGGGTATGTTGTGGTGTGAAATACTCCTAAAATTATAGACAAACCTTAAGTTGGATCAAGATTTATTAAGGATTTGTCTATAATTTTAGGGGGTTTTTTTGGTATATGAAAACAATTAACTTAAATATGAACTAAGAAAGGGAGGGAGAGAAGATCGATATTTAAAAGGATGGATAGTATGAAAGACCTAATTACTAGATTAAGTTTATTGGTGTTCAGCGTACTGGCTCTGTTAAGCCTTAACCTGGGGCCTGGAGGCAGAGTGATGGCCTTTTCCGACACGGAAAAGCATTGGGCCCGGCAAGAAATTACGGCTTGGTCAGGAAAGGGCTGGATTGAAGGGTACCCCGATCAGACTTTCAGGCCTGACAAGGTCATTACACGGGCTGAAACCGCGGTACTGATTAACCGGGCGCTGAACATTCCGAATGGTCAGGTTCTGCCATCCGTGGTTTATCACGACATGGTGCAAAACCGCTGGGATTGGGGTCCGCTTACAGCAGCGGTTGCTTCAGGATACATGCGTGGTTATGACGATGGCACAATGCGGGCTGACCAGCCGGTAAGCCGGCAGGAAATTGCTGTGATGCTGACGAGACTTGCACAGATCCAGAGCACGAAGGAGGCCAAGGCAGCTTCTTTCGTGGACCCTCTGCCTAACTGGAGCAGAGAAGCTATTGAGAATGCAGTGCGTGCAGGCTGGATGCTGGGTTATCCTGACGGGACCTTTGAGGCTGATCATCCGCTTACGCGGGCAGAGGCCCTGGTCATTCTTAGCCGGTTCAAGTTAGCGGAAGGAGCGGACGGTGAGGTACGCTACACCAAAAGCGGGATCTACGGCCCCGAGACAGGCCGCCGGTCCATTGATGGCAGCGTCATCGTGGATGGTGACGGAATCACCCTTCGGAACATAACGATTAACGGTGACCTAACGTTGTCCGAGCGAATCGGAGAAGGGGAGTCCTTGCTTCGCGGTGTTGTGGTTAAGGGCAAGGTTGCCGTACTCGGCGGAGGAGAAAACTCCATCCACCTTCAGGATACCGAGATTCACAATCTGACCGTTGGCAAAAAAGGCGGCGCCGTACGTGTGGTAGCGAAGGGGAGATCTGTTGTAGAGGAGGCACAGCTCCAGTCTTCCGCTGTATTGGAAGAGGAGCAATTAACGGGCCCGGGCTTCAAGCAAGTACTCATGACTAGCGATATGACAAGTAACAGTCTGCTGCGGCTTCGCGGACAATTCGATTCGCTGGCCGTTCAGTCTGCCGGCAGCCACATGAAGCTGGAGCGGGGAAGCATTAAGAGTCTGGATGTACTAGGGGATTCCAAGGACTCGGTTGTTAGCCTTGAAGCGGGATCACAAGTGGAGAAGGCAGGATTATCCGGCCCGGTGGCTTTCAACGGACAAGGAAAAATATTTTACGCCGAAATCCGCAATCCAGGGGTGCGTTTTGAACGCAGCCCGGACCGGGTAAGTTGTCTGGCTGGCATCAGCCATTCCCTGTGTGGTGTCCGTACAGAAAGTCCGACTCCGCCAACCAATTCTTCCGGTGGCAGCAGCCCGGGAAATGAAACCAAGCCTGCTGCAGTTACTGCTTTGGTCTACGAACCGATACAAATCGTGTTGACCAAACCGGGTGAGCAGGTCCAGGTGAAGCTTGAGGCCAAGTGGAGTGATGGCAGGACAACGGACGTAACCACCTCTGCGAAATGGTCTACTGATGACCCTGGTGTTGCTGTTGTGAGTGGAACAGGTCTTGTTAAGGAGAGCGGCGAGGGACAGACTTTCATTCGCGCGCTTTATGAAGGAGCTGCGGCTCAATTTCCAGTAACCGTGGCATACCAAACGACTCCGCCAACCGTAACCGAGCTGGTCTACGAGCCGAAGTCCATTTACCTAACCTCAATCGGCGGACAAGCGCAGCTTCAGCTGTCGGCGAAATGGAGCAATGGGAAATTCGAGGCGATCACTAGTGAAGCGAAATGGAGTTCATTGGATCCTAAGGTGGCAACGGTGAATAACGGTGGCTTGGTTGAAGCCGCTGGCGAAGGTATCACACAGATCGAAGCGGTCTACGAAGGTGTAACCGCAACAATTCCAGTGCACGTGTCGTTAGCAGGCGTGGTTGAGAATGCGGCCTCGGTAACGGCGTCAGTTAGTGCATCTGCCCCGGTCGTGGGAACGTCCAATTCGCTTACGCTAACCGTTCAGAAATCGGATGGAACGGTGGATACCAGCTTTAACGGTACGAAGCGGATAGCCTTGAGTCTAAGCGGGGCGGTAAGTGTGTCTTCGCATGGCTACGGATCCTTTAACACGGAGCCATTGCTGCGTCCTGATCTTGAAGCTGAGATTGTTTTTATAGGTGGAATTTCTACCTCTGAGCTTATCCTGTTCGTGGCCGATCCACAGACGATGACTTTCACCATAGAAGATGTGAAGGCTCCCAAGGCAAGTGTGGCTGTTACGCCGATCCCTGGGGAGGCAGTCCGAATCTTTGTGAAGCATATGATTACGGATGGAACAGCCCGTTCAGGCAAGCTTTTCTTAAATTTGGTTGTTGAATTGTTGGACCCGTACGATAATAGGGCAGCCACGACCAAGAGCGTGAAGGTGAAGGCTAAAAAACAAGGGACGGGCGGGCCTGACATTGAAGGTGTGAACGAGGCAGCTTCTGTCGAAGGCCAGGCGGTCTTCCGCGAATTGTATGGCCAGGGAACTGGGACGTTAAATCTGACGATTATGGCAGATGGATTGCCAGACATAGAGGCGGATCCGATTATGATCCGTGCCCCATTTCAGGGAAGCGGCAGTGCTGCCGATCCCTATCAAGTCAGCTCGGCAGAATTGCTGAATGAGGTCCGTTATTATCCAGACGCAGCATTCAGGCAGACGAATGATATTGATCTTTCATCTTACTCCGAAGGAGAAGGATGGGTCCCAATTGGGACGGGACGAATTGTTAACGGACAGTTAACTTATGATTCTTTTCGGGGGACCTATGATGGAGGCGGATTTGCCATTCGTCACTTAACGGGCAAAAATGAGCGCGGTTGGCTCGGATTGTTTGGCCACATCCAAGGATCTAAGTTAATTAATATTCATTTGAAGGATTTGCAGCTGGAAGGAACCTTTTATACCGGCGGTTTGGTTGGACAGGCTTGGTATAGCACCATATCAGACAGCAGTGTAGAAGGAAATATCAGTGGAACTTCGGTATTTGGGGGACTGGCCGGTTTCGTTAACGAAAGCGTGATTGAGCGATCTTCAGCAATAGTGCGCCTAAAGGCGACTCAGGCATCCTCCAGCCTGAAATTGTCGGTTGTCGGGTATATTGGTGGACTTCTTGGAGGAATGGATTACGCTGCCGTTAAAGATTCTTTTGCAGAGGGATCTTTAATTACAGACAATGAGGATTATAATTCCGGGGTTGGTGGATTAGTTGGGTTTCTTTCGGGACCGAGCAGGAATAACAAAGGAGTGATAGACGGTTCCTATGCCAATTTTGATATCCAAATGGAACGGGGGACCCGGGTAGGCGGATTAGTGGGGATGAATCACAGTAATACGCTATCCAATACGTACGCCAGGGGTAACATTAAAATTGAGGTACCGTCGTCTTCTATGAGTGGAGTAGGCGGGCTTGTTGGCGCACAAGTAAACGGCTTCACCAAAAACTCTTACGCAGCTGTTGCGATATCAACGGACCTCAATGAAGTTACCGGGGGCCTCACAGGTCTCTCGATGGATAATTCACAGTATGTTTCTTCCTACTATGACAGCCAAGTATCAAAGCAATCCGATACAGGGAAAGGAATCCCGCTGAGTACGAAGGATATGTGGAACAAAACAAGCTACGTAAATTGGGAATTTTATAAATCGTGGTTCATGAATGGAGATTGTGGCTATCCTTATTTGATCTGGCAGAAGAATGTTTCTGGTACAGCTTGCTTTCAAGTCAAGCTGCTTGAGGAAGAACCAAAAACCCAGGGAAAACTGTTTGAGCTGTTGATCACAGGAGCCAATGATGCATCCGGGGCACCATTAAACGGATTTCATATCGTTGAGGTCTTCCTAAGCACAAATCCCTCCAAGCCTATCATATCTACTCAAGTCGAGCGCTTTGAGAACGGAGTACGTAAAGTGACCTTGTCGGTTCCCGAATCCGGTAAAGTCAAGTTGATTGTTAAAATCCAAAATATTCAGGGATACCGTTCCCTGGATGTTGAACTTGGTCCGCACCCTTTCGATGGTGGAAAGGGGACGAAGGAGGATCCATTTTTAATCAGTACGGCAGAGCAGTTGGATCTGATCCGGGATTTTGCACGTTCCTCTTTTAAATTGACCAAGGACATCAACTTGGATGTGGCCCCCTACAATACAGGTTCAGGTTGGCGGCCGATTGACCATAGCCAAAATTTTCGGGGTGTGTTTGATGGGGATAACCATACCATCCGGGGATTGACGATCAATAACACGGACAACATTCCTACGGGCTTGTTCGGCAGGACACAAGGAGCGGATATCCGCAATTTGCATTTGACCCAGGTGAACATCAGGACGGGTGCACCGGATGCAGGGGGACTCGCAGGCAGCTTTTATTACGGTCAGATCGAAAACGTGTCTGTTCAAGGGTCAATCTCATCAACGGCTCACAATGTTGGCGGCCTAAGTGGATTAATGTATGGAAATGCCAAATCAGTAGCCATTGATATGGACTTAACTGGCTTGTATACCGTTGGAGGAGTATCCGGACTGCTGCAATCCGGCAGAACTATTGAAAGCGCATCTGTCAAAGGAAGCGTGCATGCATTTTCGAATGTCGCCGGGGGTATAGTCGGTAATACCATGCCTGACAGTGTCATCCTTAACAGTTATTCCACAGCCAAAGTTACATCCTTAAAGCAGGTTGGAGGAATTGTGGGCGCTGCGTATGGAACGATTCAGAAATGTTATGCGGCTGGCGTGATCGAGGGCTATTCTCTAACAGGAGGTATTTCCGGTCATTCGAATGGGGTAGTTACCGATTGCTACTTCAATATCAAGGCAACCAGCAGTAACACAGGTGGCGGCGAGCCGAAAACAACGGAAGAAATGCAGAAGCAGTCGACTTACTTAAACTGGGATTTTAACCAGGTATGGAAGATCGATGAAGGAAAGGGTTACCCGACGTTACAGGGGGCACTTTCTTAAAGATCAGGTTAGATAACTTAAGGGATTTGTTAAGAAATTGAATGAGAAAGAAGAAAGAACCACTGATGAGGGATAAGTCAGTGGTTCTTTTGGCTGGAGTGGCATCACAAGATGTTGGCAAGCCAAGCTTTCTAGTTTGTTCCAACCCCTAGCCATGACTAAGGACAATACTGCTAAAACAAATTTCATCACTTATAAGAGGATTTTATAGTAAAATGAAATTCGTGGAATTTATATTATAGAATAGAGTCGAGTGACTCTAGAGGATGGGGAGTTAATGAGCAAGTGAAAAAGTTATACGCAGCATGGTTTGGCAGCTATTGGAGCCCTTATCTGGTCATGGCCCTGGCAGGTATTCTCAGTGCAGTCTATTTCGGGATTACCAATACGGTATGGGCTGTAACCGGTGAATTTACCCGTCTGGGAGGCCATATCCTGGAGTTCTTCGGGGTAGATATATCTAACTGGGCATATTTCGGCCTTGTCCATATGAACGGAACGACCTGGACGCGGACCGACGGCTGGATCGTGTGGGGCATGTTCATCGGTGCCCTTGTTACGATTCTGCTTAGCAGCAATTTCAAGATCCGGATGCCGAGACAGAAGCGGCGGTATATCCAGGGATTTGCCGGCGGAATTATTGCTGGCTTCGGAGCTCGTCTGGCTCTCGGCTGCAATCTGGCAGCCTTTTTTACCGGAGTGCCTCAGTTCTCGCTTCATTCATGGATCTTTATCATTGCTACCGCTGCAGGTACTTTCCTGGGTGCGAAGCTGGTCAATACAAGATGGTGGAAGGGGAAGCCTGTCTTGACCAAGGGAGGGACCGTGCCGCAGGTGAAATCGGGTAAAAGCCGCCAGCCGATCATCGGGGCTGTTCTGGGGCTTGCCTACATCGGACTCATCGTATACTTCTATGCGAATGGCCGCACCATGCTCGGGACAGCGGCCCTGTTCGGAGCGGCATTCGGCATCCTGATCGAACGGGGGCAGATCTGCTTCACGTCCGCTTTCCGCGATCTTTGGATCAGCGGCCGGGCCACGATGACCAAAGCGATTGCGGTCGGGATGGCGGTCAGTTCGGTTGCTACACTGGTCATTATACTTGTATATGGTCTCGATCCGATTACCAAAATTGCCGCCCCAAGCACCCTTGTCGGTGGAATCCTGTTCGGGCTTGGAATCGTTATGGCTGGCGGCTGTGAGACCGGCATGATGTACCGGCTGATGGAAGGGCAGGTGGTTTTCCTGCCAGTGTTTATCGGTAACATCATTGGAGCTACTGCTTTGGCTTACGCTTGGGATCATCTGGGTGTATTTAACCTGCTGGTGAAGAGTGGCTCACCTATCAACCTGATTAAGGTTATGGGCCCGGCGGCTGCGCTAATTGTTACACTTCTTTTACTCGGAGCCGGATTCGCTATCGCTGCATATTGGCAAAAAAACTACCGCTTCGGCGTTGGATTTAAGAAAGGAGGTACAACCCATGTCCGTTGATTTAACATTGGATATCCGGGGTGAGTCTTGTCCTTATCCCGTTATCTATACACTTGAAACACTGCGTGATATGAAGAAAGGGCAGACCCTTCAAGTCATCTCGGATTGTCCGTCCGCTTTCCGGAATGTGCCGGAGGAAGTCGTGAAGCACGGCTACACGATGGCGCAGGAGCCTGTCAAAAACGGCCAGGAGTTCAGCTTGTTTATCCAGGTGTAATTAAATTGGCACATCTGGTATTTCGACATCATTCGTAAATGTGAGACAGAGAAGCTGTTAGGATCATCATCCGGCAGCTTCTTTTTTGGCTAAAAATAGCGTTACCTCAAAAATTGGCCGAAAGATCACTTTGTGGTTTCTCCAGCCTGTGAGCTCAAGGGATATATTTCTAGGTTACTACCTAACCAAGATCAGCAATAACCCCTGGAAGCGGTTCGCTCCAGGGTTATTATCTTGGTAATGAGGGATTACTATTTTATCTTAATTTTAAAGACATCCCCGGCCTTCCCGCCGAACACAATCAGACCGCCTTCAGGAAGGACAACCGACTTTTCGCCAGTGATGATTGACGAGCCTATCGTTGTTCCTGTTTTATCGTAAACGTTAAAACCTCCGTTTGTTGGGACCTCAACGGTCATGGTTTTGTTCGCGGTTTTCCGGTCGATCTTAAACCATCTCGCCTTGCCGTCTTCATGAATTATTGTGGTGGAAGAGTCCCCGCTATTCATCGGATGAACCGCATCCTCGCTAATGTAGGACATCCCGTCAATTGCTAAATATTCATTGCCTCTCACGGTATGGAAATTCAAGTCAAAAGTGTCTCGCCCAGCCGTACCAGGAATTTCAGTAACATTGACCGCTTTGTTCTTATCGATGATTTTTGTGCCAGAAGCGTAGCCATTCCGGACATCCAGCTTCACTTTCTTGTTTAAAACTTGAGGGGTCAGATAGAAAATGGACGTTATTTTTTCATCCAGAGCGTAGAATGTCTTACCATTTCGCTTCTCCCAAGCAGTTTTGACAGCGTGTTTAAGAGGGTTGGCTGCCAGTTTCTGATATTCATAATTAACCATAAATTCCCGGCCGATTCCAGCAAGATCTAGTGTTGCGTTAACCTTAAGGTACGTTTTGCCGTTGGATTGCCTGTCGAAGCTGATAGCGATGTTCCCCTCTTTATTTTTAAATTGCCCATCCTTCGTGTATACATAAGTTTGATCGGGGATCATGCCACCCAAGAGAGTGGGAAGTTTGATTTCACCGTTCTTGATACTGATATCCAGGGTTCCTCCTACGGTTCCATAAAGACCGGCGAACTTGAGCTGATCGGTTGGCATGTCGACCTTAACTGGAGTTTCAAAGACCCGGTCAGGCAGTAACTTTTTGATCGCGCCTTTCTCTTTTAAATATTCTAGAAGCACGTTGGAGGCAAAATTCGTATTAAAGCCCGAGCTTCCGCCTGAGGTTAGAACCGCTATCGAAATATGATGCTCCGGCAGTGAGGTCAGCGCGGCGTGGTACATAGTTGTATCCCCTCCTTTTGTCAATGCCTTAATTCCGTACTGATCAAAAGGAGCAAGGCTGACTGAATCCCAACCTAAGCCAAAATTAATGTTATTGGTTTCCTCAGGTACCCAGATCCCGTTTCGGTACTCGGGTTTTTGCATGGCCTCTGCTGATTTTTTCGATAAAACGGAAGGACAGTCACCCATTAACACCTCTCCAAACTTTGTCATTTCTTCCGTAGTCCCGTACAATCCGCCTGAACCAATCAAATTGGCATTTTCCACAGGCAGAGCCTGGTTAAAGCTTGGATGATAGGTTTTGGCCAATCGTTCTCTATCAAACGTGTCAAGAGGTGACTTGGTCGAGATTAGCTGCAGCGGCTTGCTAAGACGCTGTTCGATGAATTTGGAATAACTCAGACCGCTAACGTGTTCTACCAGAATTTCTAAAAGTTGAAATCCATCATTCGCATATACGGAATATTCACCTGGAGTCGACTTTAATGTCTCGGATTGCATACGCTGCAGTAATTTATCGTGGGCCCAGGTGTCATTGTCGGCGAACAGTATGGCATTGGCATAATGGGAGCCGTAAATGCCGGAAGAATGATTCATCAGCATCCGCACGGTGATGTCTTTATACCGCTTATCGGCCATGCGAAAATTTTTCACATATTTGTAATACGGCTGATCAATATCGACTTTTCCGTCATCGACCAGCATCATTACTGCAGCGGTAGAGTATACTTTACCAACCGAGCCCATCCCAAACATCGTGTCCTTTGTAACGGGTGAACCGGCCGCTTTATTGGATACCCCAGCGCCGCCTGATAAGACAATCGAACCCGAATCCATAATGGCGTATTGCACACCGGTTACTCCGTAATCCGATAACAATACGGAAGCGAGCTTCTGGGCTTTTTCCTGCACTGGATTCTTAGCAGTTTCAGCGGAAATTTGGGCTGTGGGCATGACGAGCAGCATGGCAGTCATGAACATGGGAATGACTTTTTTCAATTTGTTACGTCCTCCTTTGATCTTTTTGTGTAATCGGTCTTCCTGAACCGATCATACAAGAGAGGAAGATAAATTTAAGTTCATCGTTCTGAATCGAAAAAAAACAATCCCTCAACAACAAGCTGTCGAAGGGATTGCATGAATTAGAACGGCAGCATGACCATGTTATGAAACGTTCTCCGGTTCATCTCAATGGACATATGACCGCCATATTTGTCGCATATTTTGTTAATATTCGTCAAGCCCATGCCATGGAATTCAGGATTTGCTTTCTGGCTGCGCAGATCGGTCACTTCTTTGGACGTATGATTGAAAATATGGATGAAGAGGGCGGCATCTGTTGAGAATATTTTAATTAAAACGTATCTGTCCTCCGCGATATTCACTTGTTTGGAGGCTTCTATTGCATTATCGAGCATATTTCCAAGTACCACACATAGATCATAGCGATCAATAGCAAGCTCGGGGGAGAGCAGGGCAAGCTTGGTATCCATTCGGATGCCATTTGCTTGACCCACTGTGAGCGCATTGGTAATCAAAGCATCAATAACGAGATTACCTGTATTGACGCGCTGGTAGGCCCCTTCGACTTTTTGCAGAGTAGCATGTATATGCTTCACTGCTGCTTCCAACTCATTTTGCTTGATGCATTCCTCGATATAGAGAAAGTGCTGGTTGGTATCATGAATAATTCGTTTTATAGATTTAAAGCTGTGCACGGTTTTCTCATAGTTGGAGTCCTGATAGTCCATTTGCTGCTGCAGCTTGGCATTCTCATGTCTAAATTGAAATTTATCAATCATGGTATCGAATACAAAAATGATCAGTACATTGATAAAAAGAAAACCAATTGCCGAAATGAAAAAGTGAAATTTCATTTCCCCATGGCTGGGGAGCACATCAAGCTGGTATATGCTAAAAATAGGGACAATCATAAACAGGATATAATAGCGGTAATGTAAGGAAAAGCTTCTGCGTTTGGTGATAAGACGGATAATTTGGATCACAACAAACATGATTGCCAGACTAAGAAAAGTTGACTTGCTCAGAAGAAGTTGGTCATGTTCATTAGATAGGTCCAGGCTGGTGAAGTCAACGAAGTCTGTAACCCCCAAAATATAATTGGATATAAAATTTACAATAGATATCAACACGCCATATAGAATTATAAAGGTAATCTTTTCTTTCATCTCGACTCGATATGTCTGGGCCAAACTGATGATGAGCAGTAGAGCGATTACCGAAGACATCGTGAATGACATAGGAACTGCCCCGTAGATGTATCCCAGCACACCGTAAATCAGGAAATAAAGCACATCACTGCGCTTTGTCGCAGATCTGCCAAGGACCGAGTTAAAGAAATAGATGATTTGAACGAACATGACCAGTTCCGAAAATAGCACAATAAGCAATTTGCCCATTACCATATTACTTCGCCTTCGCAATCATAAATTTGGTGTAAACATCTTTAACTTCTTTCATTTTGGAGCGGCCAATGGGGAGTTCCATTCCGTTAGACATAAGTACTGCACCGCTGGCGAACTTCCGTACATGCAGCAAATTGATAACAATTGAACGATGAATTTGCAGAAAATTGCACCCTTTGAGCGCCAATGAGTAATCGGCAAGGATACCCTTACTCTCATAAGTAGCGTGTGTGGTAATAAAATTCAGTTTGCTTTTGATGGTCAGGCTCTTTGCCGCCTCGATGGCAATAACATCATCATGCTTTAACACCAATTCTTCATAACCAGACTTGATGATCATAAACTTTTTGTCGAGAGCTTGAAGGTATTGACACACCATGATGATTTTCTCTTCAAAGCGTTCTTGAGCAATAGGCTTGATTAAATATTGGAATGTCATGACATCGAAGCTGTCCACCATATATTCCGGGTAGCTTGTCAGAAACACAATTTGTTCATCCAGGTGGTTAAGACTCCGAATGTGTCTTGCCGTCTGGATTCCGTTCATCCCGTTCATCTCCACATCCAAAATTAAGATATGAAACGGTGTCCCATTACCTTCATAATACTTTACAAGCTCCTCGCCTGAGGTGAACAACTCCAGTTCAAACTCGATATTGGATTTAACGGACAAAGCAGTCAGATTGCCTCTGACCAGCTCCCGCTGATTGCCTTCGTCATCACAAATTGCTACGCGAAACATCAAATTCCACCTTTCAATTTCCATTGCTTCAAGTGTAGTACGGGATCTAGCCATCATACAAGATTTGTGGAGGTTAAGAGGCAATTTACACCAAAGAGGGAATAGGAATCCCTGAACGGTAGACAAAGTCCATAAATTTAATTTACATCATCATAAAATATGGATTAGATATAATAATTTATATAGATCAATCAGGTAAATTGTGGTAATATTACATCTGATGTAAATTTTGAAGAAGTGAGACTAAATAACCTTTATTTTAAGAAGGAAAAGATTTGTACTCCCGATGATACACTATAACTATAAAGAGACCTTTTAACTGGTGAGTGAACATGATCTACATAATTAACATATAAGGAGCAGTTTGCAGCCGCAACTGCTCCTTATTTCTAAGAGAGACGAACACCGTTATCCATCAAGTCACTATTTGAAGGAGGTGAATGTATTGGAAACTTTATTCCTGGTCTTGTTTCTAATAGGACTTGTGTTCGCTGTATTATCTATATTTGTAGGTGACATTTTCCATCTTCATGTTGACGTTAGTGGCGGGCATTTCCCTTATTTATCACCAACTACGATTGCTGCATTTATTACTGTATTTGGCGGGTTAGGTTATTTTCTTACTATAAATACGTCCTTATCACAAGTCCTCATTTCGGCAATATCTGTTTTTGCCGCAATCGTGGTTTCGGCCTGTATGTTCTTCTTTATTGTCGTTCCTCTTCAAGCTGCTCACAAATCGACCGCTAGGTCTGCTAAAGACTTAATTGGTAAAAGCGCTGTAGTCATTTCGCCAATCACTGGGGATTCCAGGGGTGAAATTGTATATGAACAAGGCGGAACAAGGCTTAGCGCACCAGCAAGATCAAATAGTGGCGAAATGATCTACAAGGGAGAAACGGTGATTGTTTTAGATGAAGCAGCAGGCACATTTCTCGTAGCAAAATTATAATCAAAAGTAGGGGGTAAAGCATGAATTTGGATTGGACTATTCTTGTTCCTGTTGGCGTTGTGGTTGTATTAATTTTGTTGGGGATTGTGTTTGCTACAAGATATCGGACTGTTAAAGCGGATGAAGCTATGATCATTACGGGGGCAATGACGGGAGAGGGGCCAAAAATAGTCAAGGCAGGGGGCTCTTTTGTATGGCCAGTCATTCAAAATGCGGATTTCTTATCTTTGCAGGTGCAAACGCTTGATATTAAAACGCCTGAGGTGTATACCGTAAAAGGTGTGCCAGTAATCGTGGACGGCGTAGCACAAGTCAAGATCAAGGGCGATATTGAATCGATTTCAACGGCGGCTGAACAGTTTCTTGGCAAACCGGCTACCGAACTTCAGAACATTTGCACACAAACCTTGGAAGGGCATCTAAGAGCCATACTGGGTACGATGTCTGTTGAAGACGTTTACAAAAACAGGGATGAATTTGCGAGACAAGTCCAGGAGATCGCAGCCGATGACCTTAATAAAATGGGTTTCCAAATCGTATCCTTTACGATTCGGGATGTGCGGGATCGTCAAGGTTACTTGGATGCTCTGGGTCAAGCCGAAATTGCAAGAGTCAAGAAAGACGCTGAAGTTGCCAAAGCGGAAAACCAGCGTGAAGAGTTAATCAAAAAGTCCCAAGCGATTCAAGAAGGGAAAATTGCTGAGTTCGAGGCGGCAACTAAAATTGCCGAAGCTGAGAAGGAAATGGAGATTAGAAGGGCTGACTTCAAAATAGAATCCGACCTGAAAAAGGCCGAGGCTGACATTGCTTATAAGCTGCAAGAGGCAAAGTCCTTACAAGCCGTGACAGAAGAACAAATGAATATCAAGCTTATCGAGAAGGGTAAACAAATTGAACTGGATACCCGGGAGATTGACCGGAGAAAGAAAGAGCTTGAAGCAACGGTAATGAACCAAGCCGATGCTGACCGTTATGCGGTGGAACAAGGGGCCAAAGCCGAGCGGTTTAAGACTGAACAAAAAGCTGCAGCCGAAGCAGAAGCTATCAAAATTGAAGGTTTAGCCGAGGCTGAGGTCGCTAAAGCCAAAGGCCTTGCTGAAGCCGAGGCCAAGGAAGCACTGGCTGACGCCATGAAGAAATACGGCGAGGCCGCTATGCTTGAAATGTTGTATGCTGTATTACCGGACGTTGCCCGTGCTGTTGCAGAACCACTAGCTAAGACAGAGAAAATTGTTATTGTTGATTCCGGGGCTGGTGAAGGTGGAGGGGCAAGTAAGGTCACTGGTTACGTAACTGACATCATGGCTAAGCTTCCGGAGACCATGCAGGCGTTAGCTGGAGCGGATATTACCCAGATCATCCGCAATATCTCTTCACCTAAAGAACCTTCTCCCATTGAAAAAGAACCCGTAGTAGCTCAAGGCGTTGAATCCAGCACTTATTAACGGGGCAGTATAATTAAATTCTTAGGAGCAGTTTGCAGCCGCAACTGCTTCTTTTTTTGTAAGGGACTTGTATAGTACGTGTCAATAAGACCCAGCTATTGCAAGATGAGCTTTGGCTGGGTCAGACCGGAGCAAATTCCAAGCGAACAATCGGAATAGAGATTCATAAGAAGATCCTAAGGCCCGGCAGGTTGGTTTGGTAGCTGTTAGAATCAGCGTTTGACCCACGCTTGTCTAAGGTCTATCTCCTCAATGCATTCAGAGGTATCGTGCCTGTTGTTGTCAATCAGCGGTGTTACCGCATAAGCATCCATTTCTTCCGCGGAGTGGGGCCTCAGGATCGGATTAAGCAATTCCAGATCGTTCGTACTCTCATCGAGCCAGAGGGCCATGTCTTCCTGGGATAAAATCGCTGGCATTCTGCTCTCAAATTCGTCGATCAGCGGATTCGCTTCCGTCATGACCAAGGTGCAGGTACGAAGCGGTTCCCCGCGGGTATCCTGCCATATTTCGAATAAACCGGCTACTCCGAACATGCTGCGGTCTTTCATAACTACCCGCACGGGGTAGGTCTTCTTGCCGTCTTGCTTCCAATAGTACAACCCGTTGCACGGGATTACACACCGCTGCTTCTCTACCATTCTCCGGTAGGTCTTATTTTGATGAACATTTCTTAGATCTGCGTTTACCGCATCTTTTCCCCAGTAAGGGATGAATCCCCAGCGGAACTCGTCCAGAATTCGCTCCCCGTTCTGCTGCAGCACCACAGGGATATTCTGTGTTGGGCTGATGTTGTAGCGGTTCCTATAATAGAACATCACCCGTTCGATTTGAAAATGCTCTTGTAACTCAGGCAGCTCAGCTGCCATAGAAAAACGTCTGCACATGAAATCTTAGCCTCCCTTTATTTCATATTGTTTGCCAGGGAAGGAAAGTTATTCATGAACGGGTAGTGAAATGATACAACTTAAATATTAATATACTTAAGAATTTTATCTTTAAACCGATAAATTATAAGAGCTTTCATCAGAAAAAGGGGGTATTTTATTCGATCATTATATTTTATAAGACAAAATGAACTGTTTATCTGCTCATCTACAGATCAAGGTTTTGTATTATTTAAGAAAAAGCAACATGCATTGTTTACACATTATTTGAGGCAAGGTAGGGATTCCACAACAATGATTAAATCAGCCAAAGTTAAACGAGCATTAAAAATTATGTTAGTAAGCCTAACGGTAACTACCTCTTGCCTAGGCTGTTTGGGTATAGGATTAAACTCAGTAAACGCAGCATCCACCCCAAACAATGAAAATTTCGACAATATTGATACAGGCCCAGGTATTACAGCCCCTCAACTCATTGGAGATTGGAGCTTTAGCACAGTCAGTACGTCCGGAGGAACTCCAAGAACTCAAGTAAAACAGCTAGCTCCTAATACAACTAATGATTTACTCTTTCTAGGAACCTATCAAGCCGGAGCAAACGAATATGGCCGAGTTCAATCTAAAGCTGGAGCTTTTAAGCTTATGTCATTTAATATGATTGAGCGTAATTCTACAGCTAATCAATATACAATTAAGGGATATCTTGGTGGTATGGAAGTGAACGGGGCAGCGTTGATAGTATCGCCTTTATCTGGGGCTTTTTATAATGTAGACTTTTCCTCTAATGTTTCTTGGCAAAACATCGATGAGTTTAGAATCTTTGCGAATGATACAGTAAAGCTGGAGATTGATGATCTTACCGTGGTTGATCCAGTAATTTCTACGCCAACCAACGCAGCCGTGCCGAGCATCGACACACAGCCAGTTGACCAGACCGTGAGCGTAGGAGACAGTGCTTCCTTAAGCGTAGCTGCCAGCGGCGGAGCGTCACTGAGCTACCAGTGGTACAGCAACACGACGAACAGCACAGCCGGGGGAACGATGATCCCTGGGGCAACGAGTGCAACCTATGCCGCGCCAACCGCTGCAACCGGAACGACCTATTACTATTGCGTCGTGACGAACACGGACTCCAGTGCGACGGGCCAGCAGACCGCATCTGCAACCAGCAGCGTAGCCAAGGTTCAGGTCAAAGCGGACACCGCGCCGCAGCTTAGAACTACGGTAACCACGGTATCAAGCTCACCCAATCCATCAAAGCCAGATCAAATGGTGCAGATTAAGGTGCTGATCGAATCCAACCCGAAGACCTCCGGCGATGTTCACGGCACAGTTATTCTTAAGGACGGCACTACGAAACTCGCCGAACTTACAGTGAAGCCGCATGGTGTATCAAATGGATACACCTTTGTGGATTACTTTACCAGCGATCTGACAGTGGGGAATCATCCGTTGACCGCTGAGTATAGCGGAGACACATTATTTGCTTCGAGTAAAACTGCTGAGCCGTACATTCATGTTGTAGGTGAGGGTAGTTTGCCGACACCGACACCGACGCCAACGCCGACACCGACGCCAACGCCGACACCGACGCCAACGCCGACACCAACACCAACACCAACACCAACACCAGTACCAACGCCAACCGACCCAGAGAGCACTCCGGTACCGGAAGACGCGATTTACAAAAAGGGTGTGTTTAACGCTGGTTCTAGTGTTACAAAGGCTCTAGAAACTAAGGTCAACGAAGCTCTTAAACATCAGGAGACCTTATTCATCCCCGTAGACATTAAAAATCATTGGGCCGAGCAAACCATTGATATCTTTGCGAAGCTTAACATTATTAAAGGCTACGAGGATAAGACGATTCGTCCGAATCAAAACATGTCCAGAGGGGAGTTCGTTGCGATTCTCTCCCGCATCTTTGACGTTAGTGGAACGAAGCAGGCGGCATTGAAAGATGTAAAGGGACATTGGGCGGAGGATGCTATCGTCCGGTTTGTACAAGCAGGTATACTAAGTGGAAACGGCGATGGAACATTCAAGCCGAATAAGGCGGTTACACGCGAAGAGATGACGTTGATCTTATCGCGAATCGTTGACCTTCAAGAAGTAACTCAAAGTCAGGATAGTGCGATTTCTGATCCGATTCAACTGGCGGCAAAAGCAGGAATAATTCAGGGGAGCGGAGACGGAGCACTGAACCCGAATGGAACTGCCTCAAGGGCAGAAGCACTGCAGCTAATTCTTAACACACTAAAACTTAACTCCAAAGTAAAGACAATGCTGGAACTGCTGTAATCAAGAACAAAGAGCGCCTCATTTCCGTGGGGCGCTCTATTTGTGCTTACCAGATAATAGGGATCAGCTAATTTTTTGTTAAATACGTGTGTAAAGATAGACCATGAGCGTTAATCTCTCATCATAGGTGCAAATGAAACAAGGGAAAGTCCGGTCTTGTTATACCCAAGCAATTGGCATATTGCCTTACTTTATACTGGAGATCGGAATGAAGTTTAATTTTTTAAGCGATCCCTGCTGGAAAGCAGCGCTCTGAACATAGTCAATGAACGCTTTGACATCACCTGTAGGAGTGCCTTTGGTCATATAATAGTCGTAACCCCAAACCGGATAGGTTTTGTTGATCACATTGTCGACCGTCGGTGCGACACCGTTGAATTCGATGGCATTGACATCACTCTTAACCAAAGCCAAGTCCGTATATCCAATAGCGTTCGGAGTAGAGCTTACGGTAGTATACATTTCACTGTTGGATTTAACCTCTTTGTAGTTTGGATTTCTCATCCTGAAAATAGTTTATTTTAGCTCAAGCATAAGACAAGTTATTGCAATTTGTATTTGAATCGTTTATTATGGACATCATAAGTCCGTAATAGACACACAACGAAGGAGGCGTGTAGATTGCAGTTCTCCAAAAGCACAGATTACGCCCTTCACGCATTAATTCACTTAGGCCTCTCGGAGAGCCGCAGCAATGTTGGGATTAAGGAATTAGCAGCGACACTTGGCGTTTCGGAGAGCTATTTATCCAAAATTATGTCCAAGCTGAGACAGGATGGTATCGTCCGTGCTGTTCCGGGGGTCAACGGGGGTTACGAGCTGGCACGGCCAGCCGAACAGATTACTTTTCTTGATGTTATTCAAGTGATTGAAGGAAGACAGCAGCTGTTCGAATGCTCGAATTTGGGCTCTAAGCAGCACCAGTTGTTAGCTGAGGAAGGAGCTTTACAGCCGGGACAGGATCGTCCAAGCGAATGTCTGGTAGAGAGGGTAATGCTCGGTGCGGAGCAGCATCTGCACCAATACTTGCGGGAACATACGATCCAGACGGTATTGAATAAGGCGGCTAACAAAAAACAATGCAGCCATCATGAACACAAGAAGTGATACACTTCTTGCAGTTCAATTATGGATATCTTAGATCTATGGAGGAATAGGAAATGTTGAAAAACCAGCTTTTAGATGTGTTGATTATTGGTGGAGGACCGGCTGGGCTAAATGCGGCTCTAATGCTGGGACGGGCCAGGAAACATGTAGTAGTGATTGATGATAGCCGCGCCAGGAACGCTGTGACTCGCGAGACTCATGGGTTTCTGACCCGCGATGGCGTAAGCCCAAGTGAATTTCGGCGAATTGCGAAGGCAGAGATTAATGCCTATCCTTCGGTGTCCTTTGTCACCGACACAGCCATTTCGGTTACTGGCACGGACGGTGATTTTCAAGTTACGACCGCTGGTGGTAACACCTTTGCCAGCAGGAAGCTGTTGTTTGCCATTGGAATGAAGGATCAACCGCTGGGTATCCCTGGCCTGGCTGAGGTATATGGAAAAAGCGCCTATGTATGCCCCTATTGCGATGGCTGGGAATTAAGAGATCAGCCGCTTGTTATCCTTCACAAGGGAGCCGATCTTATGCATTTTGCCCCATTGATCTCCGGATGGACGAGTCAATTAACGGTTTGCACGAACGGCCCTGATGAGCTGACGGACGCTCAGCGTGAGGAAATCCGGGGGCATCAGATACCTATCTTCGAATCGCCGATAAGGTCCATTGACTCTTTAGACGGAATTGTACGGCAGGTCGTTCTTGAAGACGGGACAGCTATTTCATGCAGAGGGATCTTTTTTAAACCGGAGCTGGTCACAGGTTCGGACTTGCCACGGGAAATTGGCTGCGATATTACGGACGCAGGAACCATTGTGGTTGATGAGTTCGGGAAAACAAGCGTGCCAGGTGTCTATAGCGCAGGAGATGCAGCATCACGAATGCAGCAGGCCATTGCTGCAGCCGCGATGGGGGCGTTTACCGCTGCGGCTATGAACAATGAATTGAATTTGGAAGCCTGGAAGAGAAACGGGTGAAGCCTTCTTAGCGAGGCTGCCCATGAACTTCGGTCACAATAAATTAGAATGGGAAGAGAGGGATAGTTATCAACGACTTTTTTAATGAGGCCATGTGGGAGAAGGCGTGGAAAGACCATGGCGATACCCTTGTGAACAACATGAAAAAGGCCGGGATCGAACCGGCTAGAGCTTTTGATCAGAAGGCAAAATCTTTTAATGAGCAATCATTTAATGAGGAGGGGAGAAAACGGTCAACACGGATCTTGAACTGGATAGAAGGACAAGGAGTCCAATTCGAGAACGTCTCTGTGTTGGATATTGGCGCCGCCTCGGGAGTATTCACCGTACCTTTTGCGGAGCGGGGGGCCAGTGTTATTGCCGTGGAGTCATCCCCTCTGTTGGTCGAATTACTGAAGGATAACATCGCAACATTTGCCGAAGATAAGGTGAAGATTGTACACGAACCCTTCGAGAATATTGATGTTAAGGCGAGAGGCTGGAGCCAGGCCTTTGATCTTGTTTTTGTCTCGATGTGCCCGGTCATTTATGATTGGGAGAGCGTAGAAAAAATACTCTCATGTGCGAGGAAGTATTGTTACATCAGCATGCCAGCAGGTTCTACAGAGATCAGTCTATTAACTGAAATCTGGCCGCTTGTTACCGGAAAGCCCTTTAGCGTAAAACATACGGAAATGGGATATTTGCTCCATCTCCTGTATCTCAAAGGTTATTCCTATGAGTCGCTTGTAACTAGGGAGACGAAAACGACGGAGCTGTCAAGAGAAGCGGCTTTAGAGGAGGTAATGACCTGGCTTCGTATTCACAGACAGGCTCCGGACGAGCGGATACGGAAATTGGTTGCAGACTATCTGGATCAAACCTATCCATCAGGCAAAGTAGTCGTCCATCAGAGCGGCCGTTATGGCAAGGTGCTGGTTCGATTGCAGGATCAGCAAATGTACACGAGAGAACGTTGAGTATTAATATTACGACAAGCTTCATCTTACCTATAAAAGATGAGGCTTTTGCATATTCAATATTTTGCATATAAACACGATTTGCCCTAAATCATCGGAATGGCCGTCTTAGTCAGCACACAATTGTAATTTTCTTCTAGTTACAGCGTATATCGGGGGAAGGTACTATAATAGTTGTCCATCCTCAGATAGAGCAAGCAAGACAAGAGCCGAATCCGACTTGAGAATAAATTGAAGTTAAAGGAGGGTTATCTATATGAAATCGTCTGACCGCATTAAAATCCCGTTAGGATTTTGGACAGGACTTCAGCAACTAGGGATTGCTCCCTACGACGTAGCCCGCCAAGCGGAACTGCCGCTCACCATAATTAGTGATCCGGTTGTCAACTCAGTTGAATATTTTGCGATTTGGCAGGCTTATAACGATCTCATAGGTGACACGGCCAAAGGTATCACCGGACTTGTACAAGCTATTGAATCAGCACAGTACCCACCGGCTATCCTAGCGACTTATCATGCTCGTGATTACCGCGAGGCCTTGAACCGAATGGTTCGGTACAAGCAAATGTGCCCGCCCGAGAGCTTACGAATTACAGAGAGAGGCGAGGACTGTACAATCGAGCTGGCATGGGTTCAAGCCGAGCAGGCCGGTCCCCCGATACTGGTTGGCATCACGCTGGCGTGTCTATTAGAGCTTGGACGACGGGGTACAGGCCAACCTTTGAAGGCACGGTCAGTCGAATTTTCAAGTTCCATGGGTGATGTGCAGGCCCTCGAAGCTTATTTTGGCTGCAGTGTCAAGACGGGTGCCCAATGTAACTGTTTGACGCTGAACCGAAGTGATCTGGACCATCCCTTTGTCTCGTACAATGAAGAGTTGCTGGAGATCCTGACTCCTGCTCTTGACGATTCGCTTGATGAGCAGCGGCGCAGCCGCTCAACTGCCGATATGGTTAAGTGGATTATGAAACGCAGCCTTACAGGCGGCCGGCCCGATATTCAAGCTATCGCCAAGGAGCTCGGGATGAGCGGCCGAACTTTGCAGCGTCGGCTTACTGAGGAGAATACCAGCTTCAAGCAGCTGTTGTCACAAGTAAGGCATGAGCAGGCGAGGCAGTACTTGTCAGATCCCATCCTTGATATTAAAGAGGTGGCTTTCCTGGTAGGGTATGAAGACCAGAACTCTTTCTACCGTGCTTTCCGCCTCTGGGAAGGGGACACTCCTTCAAATTGGCGCACTGAACATTTAGTTGCAAACTCGAGGCCAGAAGCACGGATGGGATGAAGGATATTCACGAATTCTCAACCTTATCCTCTGCGGATCCTTATACTTAGCAAGTTGTACCCCATATCGATTGGCGTGTTTCACAAGAACTTTGACGTCATGGGCTAGTTACTGAATCATCCTGACAAGTTACGATAATCTCTATCCGGAGAACAAGGATCATACTTAGCTTGGAAGAGGAGAAATGCAGGATGGATATGGGATTAAACAATAAAACAGCCTTAGTTACAGGATCGACGAAAGGTATAGGCAAGGCCATTGCCATTGAACTCGCCAAAGAAGGCGTGAATGTACTCATTAATGGACGGAATTATGATGACGTTGAGCGAACGGTAAATGAAATCAAATCAGACTTCCCAGATACCTTTCCACAAAACGCCGCAGCCGATCTGGTGAATATCGAGCAAAGAGAAGCTTTATTTGAAAAATTCCCTCATGTTGATATTCTAGTGAACAATATGGGGATCTATGAAATCATGCACTATGAGGACGTTACCGATGAAATATGGGAGACCTACTTCCGTACGAATGTTCTTGCCGCAAACGGGTTATGCAAATTTTATTTGCCCAAAATGTTGAACTCGGATTATGGGCGGATTATCTTTATTGCGAGTGAAGAAGCAATTATGCCTTCAGGTCAAATGCCTCAGTATTGCATGACAAAATCAGCGTTATTATCCTTATCAAAGAGCTTATCTAAATTAACCAAGGGAACCGGGGTTACCGTAAATACGATCATGCCGGGACCAACTCTCTCTGAAAATGTACAGCAAATTATTGAGAGTGTATATCCCGATGAGAATATGACTTTTTCGCAAAAAGAGAAGGATTTTATGGCTGCGAACCTGCCTCAATCTGAGATCCAGCGATTTATCAAGCCTATTGAAATAGGCAGGCTTGCTGCGTTTGTATGCAGCCCTTATGCATCGGCATTTAAAGGTTCACCAATCCGCATGGATGGGGGAATGGTTCCGACGATTTTTTAACATGCCTTTGCGAAAGGAATTAAGCATTTCAAACCTGGAAATAATTCAGGAAAAGTACAGGGACACCTTAGTGTTAAGGTGTCCCTGTACTATGAGAGATACTTAGATGCCTTACAAGCCGGATTTACTTTTGGCTAATTTGGGTTTGGGCTGCCGTGGAAGAACTTGAATTCTTACCAATTCCCATTTGGTTCAGGTATTTGCCTAGGCCGCCAGAGCCCGATTTGGTAAAGTTCTGTACCTGATTCATAAGCTTCTGCCTGGATTCCGGGTTTCTCATCAAATAGGCGGCGCCTGCTGCTGCTGCAGCAAACATCAGTTTCTTGTTCATGGTTGGACACTCCTTTATGTTAAGACTAATGACCTGTGTATGTAATGAACTTTACCCGCTCCTATGGGATTTAAACATGGCAGCACTCCAATTAGGATGAACCCTATGATAAGCCCTATTGTGTATGAAAGCGGGAGAAGAAGGGTATATAACAAGAGAGATATTATAATCCAGAGGGGAGCCATGTGAAATGAGAGACACGGTTCAAGAGGGCAATGCCTTTGTAATTAAAGAGAACGGCAGCGTGATCGCCGAGGTTACTTTTCAGCCTGCGGGTGACCATACGATTGTTATTGATCATACCTATGTCGCAGAAGAAATGCGGGGGCAGAAGCTCGCTGAGGATTTAATCCGAAAAGTCGTGGAGCATGCCCGGGAGAGTAATCAGAAAATTATCCCTGCTTGTTCATATGCCGATGCTCAATTCCGGCGACACAAGGAATATCAGGACGTCTGGCAGAAAGCATAGAAGATTTCAAATCATAAACCGAAGTGGTATAATTTAGATTCTGGACTTAATACAAAGCCCTTTTTGAGGAAGGGCTTTTTTTACATTTTGAACAATGAAAGCGGGGGAAGATTCGAAATGATTACTTTAGGTGTGCTTGACCAGGTCTATATTTCTGAAGGTCACGGGGCGACAGAGGGATTACAGCAGTCCACCCGTCTCGTACAGGCAACAGAGGAGCTGGGCTATTCGCGGTTCTGGGTATCCGAGCATCATTCCATGCCAGCGCTGGCTTTCTCAAGCCCGGAGGTTCTGATTGCGCATCTGGCAGCAGCGACATCCCGGATTCGTGTAGGTTCCGGTGGAATTATGCTTCCCCACTACAGTGCATATAAAGTGGCCGAGAATTTCCGGCTGCTGGAGGCTCTTCACCCTGGCCGGATCGATCTCGGCCTAGGCCGTGCACCCGGCGGGATGCCGCTCGCAACAAGAGCGCTCCAGCAGGATAAATACGTGGACGTGAACAAATATCCACAGCAGGTACTGGATATCATCGGGTATTTGCACGGTTCACTGCCGAGCGGGCACCAATTTGAGAAGCTGGTGACCTCTCCGGTGATCCCGACCGCTCCCGAGATTTGGCTGCTTGGATCAAGCGGGGAGAGCGCCAGACTTGCTGCCATGCTCGGAACGTCCTATGCGTTCGCAGAGTTCTTCGGCACACCAGGTGGAGAGGCGGCAACGCGGTATTATAACGATCACTTCGAGCCAAATGAAGTGCTGCCAGATCATCCGCGATCGATGATTGCTACCTTGGCTATCTGTGCGGAGACCGAAGAGGAGGCGAACCGGCTGGCATTCAGCAGTGATTTGTTATTCTTAGGCATCCGAACAGGCCGGGAGGTTCCTTATCTGCCTTCCGTGAAGACCGCAGAGAATTACCCGTACACGGAAGCGGATCTGATGCATATCCAGGAGATTCGCAAACGGCGGATTATCGGCACGCCAGATCAGGTCAAAGACAGGCTGATTCAAATGAGCCAGGATTTCAGTGCCGGAGAGATTCTGATCACGAGTCCGATTTATGATGAAGAAGCCAGAATTCGTTCCTACCGGTTAATTGCGGAAGCGTTCGGGATGAAATAAAAGTGGAAAGAGCCGCTCAAATCATTGAGCGGCTCTGTTTTATATAGGTTAATAAAATCTGACCTGAAGCAATTGAACCTCTTACCGGAAGATCAGCTCTGGCACTGAGGCAATCATACGTTTTTTGATTTTCTCCCAAGGTTGAAGCGCCTTCTTGAATCTGTCTCTGGATTTCGACGAGCTCAAGGGAATGATCTTGAAATTACGGTGATTGCTATAGTAATTATATGTCGGTATGAATGAGGGATTCTTAAGCGTGATCTTTACCTTGCTGCCTATTACGGTCTTTACCACCTCGATTGCTCCTATTCCGCCGATTAAGCGGTCGATCTTCTCCTGCGCGGACAAAAAGTTTCCGAGGGAATACATGACATAGGTCTTGGTCCCATTCTTCCCCTGTACCCAGGCGGGCGGCTGAAGCACATGCGGGTGACTGCCAATGATGATCTGGACACCCATATCCGATAATTGCTCGGCCAACTTTCGTTGAGCGGAATTAGGCACAGCCTCATACTCGGTACCCCAGTGCATCGAGACTACAATGATGTCCGATAGCTTTTTTGCTTTGTCCACGTCGCGCTTAATCTTCTCCAAATCGATCAAGTTGACCAGGTATGGCTTCCCCTTAGGGACAGGAATGCCATTTGTACCGTAAGTGTACGCCAGGAAAGAAAATGTAATTTTGTTTCTCGTTAAGGTGCGAATGGTGCTTGCATCATCTTCAGACCGGAATGCGCCGGTATAAGGCATCTGCAATTTATCCCAATAGTTCAAAGCGCTGCGAACCGCTTTCTCTCCCCGGTCAAGCGTATGATTATTTGCAAGCGTAACAAGGTCCACACCAGCTGCCTTCAGGGCATCACCCACCTCATGAGGACTATTAAAGGAAGGATAGCTCGAAAGCCCGATTGCCGTTCCACCAATCATGGATTCCTGGTTCGCTACGAGAATATCCGGTTCCTGTGTCATCCTGGCTACTTCATCGAAGATAGGCTTGAAATCATATTTCCCTTTTGAGGTAACAGCATCTTTATAGACAGGACTATGAATTAATACATCTCCCACCGCAGCGAGGGTGACCCGGCTAATTACAGGTTGGCTGTTTAGGGGAAGTGGGCTGATTAATGAAGCCGGAAGGAATGGAGGCGGTACTCCGCTTTTTAAAGGATATCGACTTATGGGCTCCTTCTGGCGCTGGTTTGAATCCAAACCGGATGATGTCCCTCCAATAAAGCAGCATAGCAGTAGGAGCAGTCCGGCTGTATAGAAGGAGTAGAAGGAGGATCTAATTTTCAGACAGGCACCCCCTTGCTTAAGGTAATTTCGAGGCAATACCAAAGATTATGATGGAAGCAGGGAAAAGAGACATTCCGCCTGGAAATATAGAGGTTTTTTATTTGTGTATTGATAATATGTGGAAGGCATGATATAAATGAGATATGAAAGTGATATCACATTGATATGAAATTGAGAGTTGAATTCAAGGGGGAAATGGGAATGCAAGAGAAACAAGCGTTTCGCATTGGGGGTCTGTTAGCCGCGGTTATTCTGTTGGTGGTGGCGGCCGCAGGCGTGCTGTTAGTGATGAATGGACAGAAGGTGGGGGCCGTAGCGTTTGTCATCTCCGGTTTATTGGCATCCAGCTTTGTTATCGTGGGACCTAATGAATCTAAAGTCATCACCTTTTTGGGTAAATACGTAGGATCAATTAATGAAGCCGGGTTTTACTTCACAGTTCCTTTCTCGGCCCGGAAGACAGTTTCACTCAAAGTCATTAACTTTAATTCGGAGAAATTGAAGGTTAACGATGTTTCGGGCAATCCGATTGAAATTGCTGCTGTCATCGTGTACAAGGTGACGGATTCAGCGAAGGCTGCATTCGGCGTGGATTCCTATGACCGTTTTGTTCAAATTCAGAGCGAGACGGGACTTCGCCATATTGCCAGCAAATATCCTTATGATAATCATGATGTAGAGGGAGTACAGTCTCTCCGTGCCAACGCGGACGAGGTTGCGAATGAGCTTCGTATCGATCTGCAAGACCGTCTAAGTATCGCCGGGGTTGAGGTAATTGAAGCCAGATTGATGCATCTGGCCTATGCTCCGGAAATTGCTCAGGCCATGCTTCAGAGACAGCAGGCTTCAGCCATCCTCGCAGCGCGTAAAATTATCGTTGAAGGTGCTGTTGAGATGGTGAGGTCAACGATGGCCTCGATTGAACAAAGTGGTGTGGCAGAACTTGATGATGAGAAAAAAGCGCAGATGATTAACAATTTGATGGTAGCAATGGTTTCCGAACGGTCTGCCCAACCTATCATTAACACCGGAACTATTTATTAATGGCAAGAAAGAACTTCCCGCTTCGTCTCGATCCGAAGGTGTATGAAGCTCTTGAGAAATGGGCACAAGATGAGCTTCGTAGTGTTAATGCACAGATTGAAATCATTTTGCGCGAAGCACTCAAGCAAAAGGGACGAGATAAATAACTCTTGCGGCCGGTCATATCCGGGACCGCAAGGAGCACAGTTGAACCTTGGAGGTATAACCTTCAAGGTTTTTCTGATGATCTGCGAAATTAGCTATTGACAACTTTAGCTAAAATAAATAAACTAAAAACATCAAGTATCTTTAATTAAAGATTATTAAATTAAAAGTTTATTTCGCACAAGTTTAAAAACTGTTTTTAATGAGAAATTATCCGTAAACACATTTTAAAATCAAAAAAGAACGGAGCGGTTCAAATGATGAAGAATACAGCTGGGATTCACCATATTACGGCGATTGTAGGGGACCCTCAGGAAAACGTTGACTTCTATGCAGGCATACTAGGATTACGGATGGTCAAGCAAACTGTTAACTTTGATGATCCGGGAACCTATCACTTTTACTTTGGCAATGAGGGAGGTAAACCTGGAACCATCATCACCTTCTTCCCTTGGCCAGGTGCTTATCCAGGCAAAATTGGAGGAGGTCAAGTGGGTGTAACCTCTTATGCCATTCCTGTAGGTGCAATGGGCTTTTGGAAAGATCGGCTTAACAAGTTTAAAGTGCCTTTTACCGAACTGGAGCGGTTCGGGGAGCATTACCTCGAATTTGATGATCCTCACGGACTTCATGTGGAGCTTGTTGAGAGAGAATCCGGGGAAACAAACCATTGGTCATTTGGCGGGATTACTCCGGAAGTGGCAATCAAAGGCTTTGGCGGGGCAACGCTGTTGTCCACTCAACCTGCAGAAACCGCTAAATTGCTGGAGAAAGTAATGGGTCTTGAATTTGTTGCACAAGAAGGGGATATTGCGAGATATCGTTCTACCGCTGAAATCGGGAACATCATTGACTTGAAACTGTCTGCTGTAGAGCGCGGAGAAATGGGAGTTGGGACCGTTCACCATATTGCCTGGAGAGCAGCGGATGATCAGGACCAGTTGGAATGGCAGGACCTCGTTCATAGCCGTGGATATGGAGTAACACCGGTTCAGGACCGAAACTACTTTAATGCCATCTATTTTAGAGAACACGGTGAAATTCTGTTTGAGATTGCCACAGATCCACCAGGCTTTGCTCATGATGAATCGTTTGAAACGATGGGTAGTGATTTGAAGCTGCCTGCACAATATGAGCCGCATAGAGATAAAATTGAAAAGGTGCTGCTTCCTTTTAAAATAAGAGAGTTGGACTAATCCGGGTCCAGAAAGGGGATGAAGGGTTTGATTTCAATAGATCCAACAGAGCAAACCGAGAGGGAGAACTATAAGCTGCTGATCGGAAGTATAATTCCAAGACCGATTGCTTTTGTGACTACACACTCTGAAGATGGCGTTTTAAACGGCGCGCCCTTTAGTTATTTCAATGTTGTATCATCCAATCCTCCGATGGTCTCCTTATCTATTCAACATGCGGGAGACAAGCGCAAGGATACGGCAAGAAATATATTAGACAACAAAGAATTTATTGTTCATATTGTTGACCGCGAAAATGTGGAGCAGGTGAATCAAACTGCAGCTAACCTGCCTCCCGAACAAAGTGAAGTTTTTATGGCGGGATTTACTCCGGTCGATAGTTTAAACGTTGCGGTGCAAGGGGTTAAGGAAGCAAAGGTTCGGATGGAATGCATATTGGAACACCATGTTGAATTCCCAGGTTGTGACATGTTCATAGGAAAAGTGGTACAATTCCACTTGGATGATAGAATCTATGATCAGGGAAGAATTGACCCTGGTAAACTAGATGCAGTAAGCCGGTTAGCTGGAAGCAGCTATGCAACAATCGGAAAGCTATTTTCTATCGAAAGACCCCGCTAAGGGGGCATCGTAGTTAACTTATAGCTGTTTAGGAGAGGATTTATCCATGGAATTTAATCAAGTTGTTAATGAAAGACGCTCAGCGGTTAAGTTTATACCGGACACGATCATACCCCGGGATGAGCTTGAAGAAATGTTCAAATCGGTCAAATTGGCTCCGTCCGCGTTTAATCTTCAACACGCCGCATATGTTGTAGTGGACGATCCCGATCTTAAAGAGCAGCTGTATGAGGCGGCGAACAAGCAGTATAAGATCAAAACAGCATCGGCCGTGATTGTCGTGCTCGGTGATATGGATGCTTATAAGAACGTAGCGCAAATCAATGAAGGATTTCTAAATTTAGGATTTATGAATAAGCAAGAATATGATATGACCGTGGAATCGGTCACCCAATTCTATCTTGAACGCGGGGAAACCTTTATGCGTGAAGAGGCTATACGGAATGCAAGTCTGTCGGCTATGCTCTTTATGCTGATTGCCAAAGACAGAGGCTGGGATACATGCCCTATGATTGGTTATGATCCAGCAAAGATCGGGGAGATTATTAACCTGCCGGACCGGATGGTTCCAGCTATGCTGATAGCCATTGGCAAAGAGGATACTTCAAAGATACGTCCACGGGGATACCGTAAGCCAACCGGAGAGTTTGTCGTTTATAATGGCTTTTAAATAATCAGGAATAATTTGAAGAACATAACATTAGGGGAAACCGTGCGAGTAACCTCACCCATTTGGGGGAGGAGGTTACTTGCACGGTTCTTTTTTTTTATCTCAAAAGGGCCCACTTATTGAAGCACAATTTGGATTTTTAATCTCGTTCCTTGAGAAAAGGACAACGTTGGAAAAAAATGTTGACATCCATATAGTTAGGTGCCATACTATATTCATGAACAACGATTATTTACAAATGAATGACTTGAATGCTGTTCCTTCACTTGCACAATCGAAGCGCCAGATCGACCGCTATAACCTAGACGTAGATGCACAAGCCGTACTTGTTGCGTCCAGGCTAATGGCGGCAGGGACGAAGCTTGGACACGCTGCGGAGATCCATTTCTCCAGATTCGGTTTATCCACAGGGAGATATCGCTTATTGGCCGATTTGGAAGATCACGAAGGGGAACAACTACCATCACAGTTGGCGGAGCACTTAAGTGTTACTCGTGCTACGGTTACAGGGCTTATCGAGGTTCTGGAACGAGATGGACTCGTTTCACGGCGAGCCAGCTCAGTTGATGGACGACAAAAAGCGGTGATTCTGACCGAGAAGGGGGCAAAGAAGCTTCAAGAGATGGCTCACGAGCATTTTACCCGGTTAGAAGCGATGGTAAGCTTGCTAACTCTGGAAGAGCGCGGGGTCTTTCTCGATCTGTTAGGTCGCATTACACAAGGGATGTCAGCTCTAACAGACGAATAAAGCGTCATGTGAGAGAATAAATACGATCGTATGCATGAAGGTAGTTGGGGCTAGTTGGACTAGCCCATTTTAATCGCCATATAGTTAGGCGGCTAATTATATAAATGTAATTGCAGCCCTTTGATCAGGAGAGGATGGAAGAACGACTATGAACAAGATGAAAGATGCAGAAAAGTTGGGGACTCGTAAATTTGTGCTTTGGCGTGAAGTGGTGATGGCTTATGTATCTCCAGCCTTAATGGCAGGTATTGGAGGGCTGATTACTGGAGATAGGGGGCTTCAACTAGGGGCATTAACTACGATAGGGGGCACGTCAGCGTTAATAGCATTGATGCTTGGTCTTTGGCTCCGAACACGCGGAGGGTCTATGGATCAATCCTGGATGCTCAGAGCGCCTCACTTGCTCGTTGTTGTCATATTTGGATTGGGAGGGGGGATGTTAGGCCTGGTTGCAGCGTGGGCCATATCGGATTGCCTGAGCAGTATGATCTCAATCGGCCACATGGCCTGGGTTCAACGAATCCCGATTGATTTTCCGTTATCGGGAGTGATCGCAAGTGTAATCATAACGTGGCGGTGGCGAAAAGCTGTCAAATCGAATCGCCAAAACTAAGTATTCATACAAAGGAGAAGATGAAAATGATAGGAATTATTGGAGCAACAGGTACGATAGGAGAAGCCTTATTAAAGCGTTTGGTAGAGCTTGATGTGCCCGCCCGTGCGCTTAGCAGAGAACCAGAGAAGCTGCGGGCCCGACTTGGGGAGAAGGAGCGGTCTATGATTGAAGTAGCATCCGCTGATGCTGCCGAACCCGAATCACTGCGACAATCCTTAAAGGGAGTCAGCCAGCTCTTTATGGCCATGTCCAACAGCCCTAAACAAATCGAGCTTGAGACTTCGATCATCCAAATTGCTGTCGAATCCGGTGTTGAGCATCTTGTCAAAATCTCAAGTCCTGCTTTTGAGGAAAAAGCGCCTGTAGCTGTAGCTGGTTGGCACCAAGAAATTGAGCGCAATTTATCAGATTCTGGTCTCCAGTACACGGTGCTGCGTCCCTATGCTTTCATGCAAAACCTTCTGCGTTTCGCCCCTACTATAGCTGCCCAAAATGTTTTTTTCGGCTCCATGGGAGATTCCTCATGCAACTTCATTGACTGCCGCGATATCGCAGACGTTGCTGCAGAAGTTCTTACAAACCGTAAGTCATCTGGCCAAATCTACACGCTTACGGGCTCGGAGACCTTTAGCTATCCTCAGATTGCCAGCATGCTTACTGACTTACTAGAACGGCCAATCCGATACATCAACATTCCTTCTCAGGAATTATATCGGAATTTAATAGAACAAGGTCAACTGCCACCTTGGATCGCAAACCATGTCATTGAAATCCAAGCTATGGTAACCGTTATTCCGGAAAGACCTACGGACACGATTAGGCATTTGCTTAATCGAGAACCCCGTACGCTAGCAGCTTTTCTGCATGAGCATCAAGAAGCTTTCCGGTAACGGCTCAGTGTAATCAGTGCCGCAAAGCCTGCTGGTCACTTGTAAATTCAGTTAAAGGCCCATCAGCCCCAAAAACCACTGCCCTCCTCCTATTTGGAGGGGCAGTGGTTTTTAATGTTATCGCTGAAGCTTCTACTATGCGCTCCGCCATTCTCTCAGCAATAAATAGATCATATAAGGCCCACCTATCATAGCTGTGATCAGCCCACAGGGAATTTCCACCGGGGCAAGCACGGTCCGACCTGCAAAATCCGCGGCAAGCACCAAAAGTCCGCCCAGCAGGGCTGCCGTCGGAATCAGGATGGCATGCTTGTTGCCGACGAGAGTACGAGCAAGATGAGGGGCGACAAGGCCAACGAAGCCGATTGTGCCCGCCGTTGCCACGGAGGTTCCTGCCAGCGCAACGGCGATTCCGATCAGCACGGTGCGGCCGATGTGAACCCGGTAGCCAAGCCCGGAGGCGGCTGCATCGCCTAAGCCAAGCAGGTCAAGCTGCTTCGAGAATAACCATGCGAGCGGCAGGAAGACAACGACCCATGGCAGGTATGGCCAGAAGTGCTCCCAGCTTCGCCCGTACAAGCTGCCGGTCATCCAGATGGAGGCCTGTTGAACTAACCGGATATTACCTGACAGCGTAGCCACTGTGATGAGCCCTTGGCAAATGGCAGCGATGCCAATGCCCACCAGCACCATCCGGATCGGCGAGAGCCCTTGCTTCCAAGCCAGTCTGTAACTAAGAAGAGCAACTAATAGAGCACCTCCGAACGCCATCCATGGCAGCCAATCCAGAGGGACGTCCAGCCAGACAATACCCGCCACTGCTGTAAGTCCTGCCCCGGCATTCAAGCCTATCACCCCTGGAGAGGCGAGAGGATTCAAGGTAATTCCCTGAAGCAGCGTTCCCGCAACGGCCAACGAAGCTCCTACACCTAAACCGATCAATGTGCGGGGAAGACGCAGCGTATTAACGATAAAATCATGCTCCGGCAAGCCGATACCAAGCAAGGAGGCCAGCGTATCTTTTATGGAAATGGGGTATTCGCCTGTTCCAATCTGCAGCAATATCAGAAGACCCAGCAACAAGAGAAGCGGAATATGGATCAGTGGCAATATCTTGTTTGGTATCATCCGAGCCTCCACTCCTTCTTCCGTGCCAAATAAATAAAGAACGGTGCCCCCATGAAGATGGTCATGATACCAATGGGTACTTCACCAGGATGAATAATAATCTTTGAGGCCACATCCGCGAGCAGAAGAAGCGCGGCACCTAAGAGACTGGAGTGCAGCACGATCCACCGGTAATCAGTACCACATAACCCCCTTACCATATGAGGCACTGCAAAGCCGACAAAGGCTATAGGGCCTGAAATCGTCACACAGCTGGCAGACAAAAGAATGATGAGCACAAAAAGCAGCCTCTTCGTTGCCTCCGACTTCATACCAATTCCAACGGATACATCATCACCTAGCTGTAGCGCATTCATGCGCTTACCGAGAAGTAAGGCCCCAATCATCCCAATGAAGATAAAAGGCATCCCCTGAAACAGTTGAGGAAGGCCCTTGCCCGCTACCGAACCGGCCAGCCAGAATCGCATCTCATCAATGGAGCGCTCGTTCAATAACAGCACGCCCTGTGTTGTTGATCCAAGCATTAACGACACCGCTGTACCTGCCACAACCACCTTAAGTGGGGTGAGCCGTTTCCCGCCCACCGAGCTTAACAGGAGGATGAACCCAGCGGCTAAGGCTGCTCCCATGAAAGCAAAAGCATGGCTCACCCAAAGCGCAGAGCCAGGCAGCAGAAACAAGGATATAACGACAGCCAAGGCTGCTCCTTGATTAATACCCAATAGCTCCGGAGAGGCAAGTGGATTGCGGGTCAAGGCTTGCATGCACACGCCAGCAACAGCCATGCCTGCTCCAACGACAAGAGCAATGAGTGTGCGCGGAAGGCGTACAGATGAGATGATCAATTCATGATCAGAGGAGTGGGATCCGAATAAGGCTGACCACACGGTATCTATAGGAATCAGCAAGGATCCTGTTGAGAGGCTGGCTAGAAACAGAATGATTACAGTGAGGATACCCATAAGGAGTAGGGGGAATTGCTTTTTCATGATTCCTCCAAATAAGAAAGGATTGACATTACAGAGTTGGTAGATTTATACTTCTACTCAAATAAAGATAATGATAATCATTATCATTTATGCTCAACAATACATATCTTACCAAATGGGAGAGTGGAGTGTCAATGAAGAATCCTTACAGTAAAAAGAGGCGATTAGGTACGGCTTTACTAACCGTCGTACTAATGGTCAGCTGTCTGTTATCAGCCTGTTCGACTACGGGAACTAAAGGGAGTTCCGGAGCTCAGCAAGCCACACAGCCGTCCGGGCAAGCCTCAGCAGCACCGCACAAGATTATTATTAAACATGCTATGGAAGAGACAACGTTAGAGAGCACACCTGCGCGGATCGTTGTCCTTGATAATGGGGCACTGGATAATCTGCTGGCATTAGGGGTAAAGCCGGTTGGCGCGCCCACCGTTCAGCTTGAGCAGCCTTATCCTGATTACTTGAAGAATCAAACCGAAGGTATAACCAACATCGGTACGATTGATGAGCCGAATCTGGAGAGCATTGCGAAACTTAATCCCGATCTTATTCTAGGCAGTAAGGATACTCATGAGAAAATTTACAATAAGCTGAAGCAGCTCGCACCTACGGTGTACGTTGATACGATCGGCTACACGTGGAAAGAGAACCTCAAACTGCAAGCTCAAGCTGTAGGGAAGGAAGCGGAAGCAGCCAAGCTCTTAGACAGTTATGAGAACAGGCTGAAGGACTTCCGATCTCAGATGGGGGATAGGATCAGCACAACCAAGGTATCCATTCTCCGCCCAAGAGCGGATCATGTGCGCATTTATTTGAAAGAATCGTTCAGTGGAAGCATCGTGTCGGATGCAGGACTACAGCGTCCTGCTGCACAGCAGGGCACCGGATTGTCCGCCAATGCTGGGGAGGAGCAGATAGCAGACATGGCGGGTGACGTAATTCTGTGGTTTAGCCGGGATAAGGAGCATTTGTTGAGAACCAAACTGGTGAACAATCCGCTATGGTTGAAATTGGATGCAGTGCAATCCAATCAGGTTCATGAGGTCTCCGCAGAAACTTGGCTGAGCGGCCTCGGCATTCAGGCGGCCAATCTTGTTGTGGATGACTTGTTTAAGGTGCTGCTGAAGTCGAAGTAAAAAAGCGGATTTAACAGAATGGGGCTGACAGCTAAGGCTGCGGCCCTTTTTTTTCGGAGGGGTGGATTATGGATTATTGCCAGCGCATTACGATTGTTAGCCGAAACGGGTCTATCGAGGAGCAGCGGCAAATGGCGGAGCTGCGACAGCTCATCAAGGACAAACTGCAAACGGCAACTTGTGATACGGAGATACAGTGTTACTGGGAGCAGCGGCTGCAGGATTCAGCTGAGGAGAATTACGTCCAGTCGGAGGTACCGCTGCCTTTAAGCGGGCGGCAAAGGCAGATTGCCGAGCTGTTGTGTGCTCACCATTCCATCAAGAAAATCGCAGCCCAGCTCCATATCTCTGAACATACTGTAAAAAAACATATACAGAATATGAAAAAAGAGCTGCAGATCACGGGGAGCGGACTGGATTTTGTCTATGAGCTTCAGAAACGGTGGAAAGGAGGGAACTAATAACACATTTCTACTTCAATCGGAGTATAAAAACTATCTTTTTAGGTAATTTACATATTTTCCCTATCTCAGCTATGATATAACCGTTAGATGATAATGATTATCATTCTTATTACAAGAAGGAGGATCTCCGAATGGGAGTGACCGAATCAAATCTCTCCGGGCTTTGTGATGCTGACTTGATGGGGTACAAGCAGGGGCGTTCAAGCGATATACACGCATCGTTAGCAGATTGTATGGGTCAAACCCCGCTTGTGCGTTTAAGCAGAATGTTTCCAAATGAGCATCATCAGGTGTTCGGTAAGCTGGAATTCATGAATCCCGGTGGCAGCATGAAGGACCGGCCTGCCCGGTTCATTATTGAGCAGGCCTTCAGACAAGGCATTCTGCATGCCGACAGCCATATTATCGAAAGCACCTCCGGCAACTTGGGCATTGCGCTGGCGATGATGGGCTGTATTTACGGCTTGAAGGTTACCTGCGTGGTAGATCCAAATATAAGCCGTACGAATCTAAAAATCATACAGCTCATGGGGGCATCCGTTGAGATGGTTGAAGAGAAGGATGCGGCAGGGGGGTATCTGCTCACCAGAATAGAGCGGGTTCGCTCGCTCCTGCAGGAGATCCCCCACTCATACTGGATAAATCAATATGCGAACGAATGGAATTGGATGGCTCACTATCACGGGGCAGGTGATGAGATTGCGAAGGCAGTATCGAAGTTGGATGTGCTCGTAGCGGGAGTCAGCACCTCGGGAAGTATTATGGGAACAAGCCGGCGGCTCAGGGAAAAGTTTCCGAATCTTCTTGTTGTGGGCGTGGATGCGGTGGGTTCTGTCATATTCGAAGGGGGTCCCAAGGGGAAGCGTTCGCTGCCCGGAATTGGGGCAAGCCGGGTGCCAGAGCTGCTGAACCGCGAGGAAATTGACAGAGTGATTCATGTAAATGACTATGAATCGGCGAGAGCTTGCCGGGAACTGGTGCAGAAGGAAGGCATATTCGCTGGGGGTTCTTCCGGTTCGGTCGTAGCGGCCATTCAGAAGCTGCTCCCGGAGTTGGACAGTCCGTCACATATTGTGACGCTGCTGCCGGACCGGGGAGACCGGTATATGGATTTGGTATATGACGATACATGGCTGAGTGCAGTTAAGGAAAGGGTGGAAAGGTATGTCAATAACTGAAACAGTGAAGAAGCCAAAGCTAGGTACAATGCTTTATTTGAGCAGGCAGGATATTGCCGCCGCCGGAGGGGATCAGCCAGAGCTCTATGCGGATGTGATCGAAGAAGCGCTATCCCTTCACGCAGGGGGCATGTACGTTCAACCTTTGAAGCCATATCTAAGGGTGCCGGGGGAGGACGGTAAGGAGGGCCATATTGCCGACCGGATTATTGCTATGCCGTCTTATATAGGCGGAGAGTTGAATGTGTCGGGCTTGAAGTGGATCGGAAGCAAACACGATAATCCGGGTGCAAGGGGACTGGAGAGAGCGAGCGGAATCATCATATTGAACGATCCGGATACCAACTATCCGATTGCTCTGATGGAAGCAGCTCTCGTCAGCAGCATGCGGACGGCTGCCATCACCACCGTCGGGGTGAAGTATTTGGCCAAGAAAGGTTGGTCATCGCTAGCGGTCATTGGCTGTGGACTTATCGCTGGACGACAACTTCAATCGGTCTGCAAGCTGTTTCCGCAAGTGAAAGATGTTCACCTGTTCGATATTCACACGGCATCGGCACATCGGATGGTAAGTCTTCTTGTAGATCAGTTTCCTGGTGTAAATTGGCATGTGGAGCCATCCGCAGAGGCAGCGGTGCGATGTGGAGATGTGGTCATCCCCTGTACGGTAACGGACCAACCGTATATCAAGTTTGAATGGCTGCGCCCTGGTGCTTTTGTCAGCAATATTTCGATTATGGATCTGCACAAGGAAGTATTTCTCCAAGCAGACAAGGTTGTAGTCGATGACTGGGAGCAGTCCAACCGGGAAAAGAAAATTATACATCAGCTCGTTCAGCAGGGACAATTCTCGCGGGATCAACTTCATGCCGAGCTCGGCCAAATTGTTCGCGGGGACCGCGCGGGTCGAGAGCGGGACGATGAGATCATTGTGCTTAATCCAATGGGAATGGCATTGGAGGATATTGCTTGCGCTTACCGGATTTACGAGAGAGCCCAGGAGAAGGGCATCGGCTTAACACTACCGCTGTATGAATAGATGTGCTTGGCAGCATTGGTGTACTGTCAGCAGTAAGTGTCTTTGGCAGGGCTGTTGAAGACCAGGGTGGTTCCCGTTAGCCAGGTCACTGCTGCTGTGGCTGTCGGCGAAGAAGCTATCACGCAGAAGAAAGGATGCGAATTATGCAGGATAACAATACCGCCCTTCAGTACGCAGAGCAAGCTGCCAGCACGCGGCTGCTCAACTGCTATATAAGGGAGACTGAGACTCGACGTGAAATGAAGAATCCGTATGAACTGCATTTGGTTCGATCGGGCCGCTCCTTTCGTTTGAACTTAAGCTGCGTATCCTTAACTGGTCACCATCGTTATGTGTTTCCAATATGGGGAAAAGACGCAGGGGAAGAAGCTTTTCATGAGCTGCAATTCAGCGAGCTGCTCGACTACATCCTAGAAGAGTTAACGTTAGCCTCCAAAGAACCCATCAACAGAGCAAAAGAGATAAAACTTACATTGCAGAAGAAAGTTTTAAATAGTGTCCGGAAAACTGCACTTTATGTTCTGAATGGGGACAAGAGAGCTGCAAGCAAACCTGATTATGGTTACGTACGATCCGAACAGAGCTTATACTTCGGCCACCCGTTTCATCCTACACCCAAGAGTTCTGAGGGCTTCTCTCCAGATGATGTGGAACGGTATGCCCCAGAGCGGGGCACCGCCTTCCGGCTGGAATACTGGCTCGTTCATCCCGAGCTGTTCCAAGAGGATTGGTTGTCTGAGTCTACCTTTAAAATGACGTGGCTTGCTAAAGAGAAGGCTCTTGTTGCTGCGGCAGCTAAGGAGCATGAGAAGGAATACCGGCTGCTTCCGTGCCATCCGTGGCAGGCGGCTTATCTTAAGAAATCCCCTGCTGTGCAAGCGCTCAGCGAAGCAGGTAAGCTGCGATGGGTCGGCAGTTTGGAGAGTGAACCCGTGTACCCGACGGCGTCGGTTCGGACGGTCTGGTCACCGGAGCAGGGGCTCTTCTTGAAGCTGCCGCTGCATGTGCATATTACGAATTTTGTCCGCACAAATTCGCCGGACCAGTGCCGCAGATCCCTGGATGCGGCTCAAGTCTGGAAGGTTATCGGAGCTTCGTTTCGATGCGAGGGGTTTGGGATTCTGCAGGAGTTCGGCAGCTTGTCTATCCGGGATACTGGGCTAGCGGAGGAGACTGCGGTGCTGCTCCGTGAGAGTGTCGCTGGGCTGATCTCGCCACAGGAGCAATGGCATGTGGCCGCGACCATGCTTGAGGATGAGCTGGAGCAGCCGGTCTGGCTGCCGCCGACTGGGAAAAAGGCGAAGATATGGGTCGAAAGGTATACATCCATCTATTTATTCCCGGTGCTAAGGCTGTTTGCCGAAGAGGGCTACAGCTTGGAAGCTCATGTTCAGAATACGCTGATCTGTCTGGAGGATGGCTTGCCCGTGCACTGTCTGACACGTGATCTGGAGGGAGTAAGTATCTCCAGCAGGGTGGCGGAGGCGAAGGGCTGGGTCGATACCGTCATTCCAGCAAGCAGTCCGGTTCTGTACAACGAGGAGGAGGCATGGTTGCGGCTTCTGTATTATAACCTTACGAATCATATGAGTCATATGCTTGCTGCGGTCTCCCGCAGCTCAGGTGTGGATGAGGCGGTGCTTTGGGACATTTCCTTCCGCGTACTCTCAGACTATGCCGAACGAGGCAGCGACAGTGTGCGGTATTGGGTGAAAAGGTTAGCCGCAGCACCTACATTGCCTGCTAAGGCGAACCTGGTTAGTTGGTTTGCGTTCAAGGGAGATTCACCAGAATATGTCGATCTTCCGAATCCATTCTATCAAGCTGCGGTGGTAGAGTCATTTGCCGCAGGGGGAGAGAGGTGACCATCATATGGAGACAAATGGCACAAATTTAACAGCTGCCAGACGACGGGTTATAAGGCAGCTTATAGAGTCGATGCTGCATGAGGGTATTTTGGAGCAGAAACAGGTAAAAAACAGGATTCATGAGGGAACTGCTCCGGTTCCTGGCACGGAATGTCTATGGAGCTTGCTGGGAACAAGTAGGGATGGAAAAGTGGTAGAGTATCGGTTCCAAGCCTATGCGGCATACGGTTTCAACCGAATCCGTATCCTTACTCCGGTTATGAGAGTCGAGGAGAAGAACGGAGATATGGAGGGCTGCGAGGCCGTGTCCATACCTTTGATGCTAAGTGAGCTGCTGTCTGAAGAATTGCTCGTCTCCGAGGGCGAGAGGCTGGCCCATTTTATCAAAGAGCTGGAACATACGGTCCGGAATGATTCATTCCACCCGCTGCAGGAGACGAAGAGTGAGCACCGCTATACGCTAACTGAGCTGGAGGCGCTCACAAGCACTGGACACCCCTATCATCCAAGCTACAAATCCCGAATCGGCTTTAATTTGCAGGACCATCAAGACTATGCACCCGAGTTTGCCCCAATTATCCAATTGGAATGGATAGCTGTACACCGGTCCTATGCTGAAGCACACACATTAAGCACCATAAACTATGAAGAACTGGTTGAGGATCAGCTGGGGCCGGAATGCATGAGCAAGCTGTCAGAGCAGCTGCGTGCAGCAGGCAGGGATACAGAAAGCTATTTGCTTATTCCCGTGCATCCTTGGCAGTGGAAGAACGTCCTCTCTTATGCTACCGTCTCACTGCAGGAGCAAGGTATTCTAGTGCGGTTAGGTCCTGGTTCTGAGAGCTACCAGCCATTGCAATCCATTCGCACTTTGGCGAATGTGTCGGCTCCAGAGAAGCCGAACGTGAAGCTTTCGATTCAGATTATGAATACATCCGCTCTGCGGATCATCGGTCCGCATCATGTTCGCAACGCATCGGCCATCTCAGAGTGGCTGCACCAGATTTGGAGTGAGGATAAGTATCTTCGGGAACATTGCAGGGTGATCATACTACGCGAAATCGGCGGTTCAACCCTGGTTTATGAAGCTCTGCCCCTTCCACAGGAACGGCTGCTGAATGGATCGATGAGTGCGGTGTTCCGGGAGAGCATAGAGAGGATGATAGGCCCGGGAGAAGAAGCTGTGCCCTATACTTTGGTTACCCACCGGGATGCTGTTAATGGTAAGTCAGTGATCCAGCCATGGATCGAGCAGTACGGCCTTGAGACTTGGACTCGGAGGCTGCTCGAGGTGACGCTTCAGCCGCTGCTTCATCTGCTGTTCTGTTATGGGATCGGTCTTGAGGCGCATGGACAGAACATGGTGCTGCTGCATAAGAAAGGCTGGCCTGAACGCATTGCCCTAAGAGACTTGCCGGGCGGTACCTGTGCGGTTAAATCAGGGGAGCTTTTTCCGGCCCGGCCGGAGGTGCCGGAATTGGCTTGCAGGCAAGGGGATCCACAGCATCCGATCCTCGAGGAGGAACTAGAGGAAGTCCGGAATTACTGGATGGATGGGCTGCTTCACATTCAACTTTATGAGGTTGGCTTATTTCTATGGGAACAATTCAGGCTGCCTGAGGAGCAGTTCTGGGCATTCGCTGCACAAGAGATTCAGAAATACCAGCAGCGATTCCCCGATCAGGAACAGATATACCGCCTATTTAAACTGGATGCGGAGACGGTCACCGTGGGCCGGTTGACTGCCAGGAAAATATGGGGGGATGAGTCAGATCGGGAGCACCAGGTCCCGAATCCGTTAAGCCCATGGCTGAGACAGGATAAGAGGGTACAGGAGGGTGAGCATGCGTATGGAAGCTTGGGCTCACGCCGCTAAGGAATGGGCTGGAGCGAGTCGCAGACATAGCAGAACTTCTGTTGAGACTTCGGAGCCAGTATGTGCCTTCGTCTATGATCTGCAAGGATTGAGGAAGCACGTATCGGATACGGTAGGCAGGCTGCCAGCTTATTGCCGCATGTATTATGCAATGAAAGCCAACAGTGATGCCCGGTTGCTAACGATTATACGGCCTGGGGTACATGGCTTCGAGGCGGCTTCCATTGGAGAGGTTCGCAAGGCGCGGGAGGTGGATCCGGATGTGCCTGTTATTTTTGGCGGACCGGGAAAAACAGACGGGGAGCTCCAGCAAGCGCTTCTGTTTGGGGTTGAACGCATTCATGTGGAGAGCTTGCACGAGCTGCGGCGGCTCTGTTACTTCGCGGATACACTGGGCTTGGATGTAACAATCCTGCTAAGAGTCAACCTTCCTATTGAGCTGCCGCAGGCTACTCTGCAGATGGGAGGTCGCGCAACTCAATTCGGCATGCAGGAGAGTGAACTGCACGAGGCGGCAGCAATTCTTGCTGGGCAAAATCGTGTGCGGATGGCCGGATTTCATTTGCACAACATCTCCAATCAGCTTGATGCCAAGGCGCATTTGCAGCTGATGGAGCGGTATATCACCTGGTCCAGACAACAGAGGGAACAGTTCGGTCTCAGCAAGGTCATTGTCAACGCGGGCGGTGGAATTGGCGTCAACTACAAGCAGTTGGACCGCCAGTTTGATTGGTACAGGTTTACGGAAGGATTGAAGCGGATTGGCAGGGAGCATGCGGAAGGGGTACAGCTTGATTTCGAATGCGGGCGATATTTGACTGCCTTCTGCGGTGTATACGTGACCGAGGTGTTGGATATTAAGCGAAATTATAACAAGGCCTTTGCCATTCTTCGTGGAGGAACACAGCACTTCCGGCTGCCGGTATCCTGGAAGCATAACCATCCGTTCGAGGTGGTTCCTGTGGAATCGTGGCCGTTTCCGTTCCCCCGGCCGGGGATCGAGCATAAAAAGGTCACGCTGGTGGGTCAGCTCTGTACACCCAAAGATGTATTTGCTACAGACGAGCCTGTCCGCAGGCTTCAATGCGGTGATCTGGTCCTGTTCGTGCTGGCCGGTGCTTACGGCTGGACCATCTCACATCATGACTTCCTTAGCCATCCTCATCCTGACATGGTGTACTATTAGGTTCATAGAGCCGCCAGAGGTTTCTTATCTGGCGGTTCTTGCTGTCCCTTGGAAGAAACTTGGAGAGGCGGTTGGATTCTGTTCATTGCTGGTGAAATAGGGAACAGGTTGCGAGAGAACCACCGCAGGATGAAAAATCCAGCTTAGTGGTTCTTTTTTTCTCACAACTCCTATGCCATCATTATGGAGGGGGCGATGAAGAATGTTCCAGGATTTCAAAATGGTTGGCGACCGTCCTGTCGCCATACAAGTGAAAGAATATGTCAAACGACTAATTATAAAAAGTGCACTGCAGGCAGATCAGAAGCTGCCCTCCACACGGGAGATGAGCAGTCTTCTAAAGGTAAGCCGAAATACAGTTATAGCAGCTTACGAAGGTCTGGAGGATGACGGATTTACATACGCGGTTCCTGGTAAGGGCAGCTATGTAACGGCTGCGGTCGGCCAATTGGCCGCGGATCAAGCAGGTGCAGATGGCTCCGAAGCCTGGCGGATCGACTGGAAGGCGAGAATGAACGAGTATGCCGTATCGGCTGTGGACATGGATTTGATGAAGCAGGGCATTCGCGCTAAGAAAGGAACGATTTCATTTACAAGCATCGCTCCGGATGAGCATTTGTTTGACTTGGGAGATGTGAAGCGGGCGTTCCTGGACCGGATGGCCATTGAAGGACAGGTGCTGCTTAACTATGGCTATGCCAAGGGCTACAAGCCGTTGATAGAATACCTGATGCGTTATATGGAGAATAAGGGTGTCGACATCAGCGGCAAGGATATGCTCATTACAAGTGGATTTACAGAGGGCTTTGACATTGTGCTGTCAGCCCTTCGTCCTTCCACGCGCCGCGGTGCGGCAATTTGTGAGAATCCCACCCATCACACAGCAATCAAAAATTTGAAGCTGCAAGGTTTTGAAATTACCGGCATTCCAATGGAGCGCGATGGCATTGATGTGGAGCAGCTTGAGGCGGTATTGCAGAAGCAGCCAGACCACTTTGATCTGGCCTATTTAACGCCATCCTATCACAATCCTACCGGCATCGTGATGTCGCCGGCTAAGCGCAGTGCCATTATACAATTAATGATGCGTTATCAGATTCCGGTGATTGAGGATGGATTCAATGAGGAGCTGCGCTACTCCGGGGCGCACGTTGCACCATTAATAGCTACAGCGGGACAAGGGAACGGAGTAATTTATATCGGCAGCCTTTCTAAAGTTCTGTTCCCTGGCCTGCGTGTGGGCTGGGTGCTAGCAGACCGGTCGCTTATAGACAATCTGGAGAGTATTAAGCGTGCACGCACGATTCATACATCAACCTTTGACCAATCGATATTGTACCAGTATCTGCTTAACGGAAATTTCGATAAATATGTCAAAAAAGCACGTTTGGAATATAAGCGCAAATATGAACTGACAAAGGGTTGCTGCGAAGATTACCTTCCAGAGGCTGTACTCTCTGGTGACGGGGGGTTGCACTTGTTTCTTACCCTGCCGTCTCAAATTAATGCACGTCAGCTGTTGGAAGCCTGCACCGAACAGGGGGTTATTTTTACTCCGGGAGACAAGTTTTTTATTCAAGAAGGGGAAGGGACGAATACATTGCGGCTTGGGTTCTCACGGGTAACGGATGAGGATATCAAACGGGGTATCCAGATCATTGGCGAACAACTCCGGAGTCTCCCTAAGATATAGCCAATCTTTCCTAAACGTTATTGGTGATTTATTAAGAATAAGAGGTGTCATTATGAAAATCGGGGTTATTATGGGTGGTATTTCTTCTGAGCGTGAGATCTCCTTGCAGACTGGTCGTGAGATGATCCGCCATCTTGACCGCAATCGCTATGAACCGGTTCCGATTGTCATCGATCAGCGGGCGGATTTAATCACACAGGTGCGGCAGGCAGGTATCGATCTTGCACTCTTAGCGCTGCATGGTCAATATGGCGAGGATGGCACAGTGCAGGGAGCACTAGAAACCCTTGGCATTCCTTATACAGGCAGCGGGGTCCTGGCAAGCAGCCTCTGCATGAATAAGCAGCTGTCCAAGATGATCTTACAGGCAGCGGGTGTGCATACACCCGAAGGTCTTTGCTGGCAGGGAATGAGTGATTACAATCCGAAGGCGGTGCAGCAGCTTGGTTATCCGGTTATTGTGAAGCCGAATACAGGGGGATCAAGCATTGGTATCCAGCTTGTGCATCATGAGAAGGAGCTGCTGCCAGCTGTCCAAGGCGCTTTCAGTCTGGATCGGGTCATCTTGATTGAGCCCTATCTCAATGGGGTAGAGCTTACCTGCTCGATTGTGGACGGTGAACTACTACCTATTATGGGCATCCAATCTTCTCACTCAGAGTGGTTCGATTACCAGTCGAAATATGAGGCCGGTGGTGCTGAAGAGACGGTGATTGAGCTTCCTCCAGCTGCCGGAGCGCGGGTGCGCGAGGCGGCGCTTGCCAGCTATCGTCTGCTGCAGTGCAAGGTCTATGCAAGGGTTGATATGATGCTGTATCAGGATATACCTTATGTGCTGGAAGTCAACACCCTGCCGGGAATGACCGTGAACAGCCTGCTTCCGAAGAGTGCGGCGGCGGCGGGAATGACCTTTACCCAGCTGCTTGACCGTATTATTGACTGCTCGCTCCACGAGAGGAAGCAGGAATGGAGGCTGGAGCAGCATGTATAATGATGAGAATACAGGGCGCTTTTTGTCGTCGTGTGTACGAGATATCCGGCCATCGGGAATTCGTGCTTTTTTTGATCTGAATGCCGCAGGTGAAGATATTATTGCCCTTGGAGTCGGAGAGCCAGATTTCGTTACTCCGGCGAGGGTCCGTGAAGCTTGCATTCAGGCATTGCGTGACGGGCAGACCAAATATACTTCAAATGCCGGCTTAATGGAGCTGCGGGAAGAGCTTTCGGCCTATCTCGCCAGCAGCTTCTCACTTTCCTACGACCCAGCGCAGGAAATCATGGTGACTGTGGGAAGCAGTGAAGCCGTGGACCTGGCACTGCGTGCCGTAATCAATGCGGGTGACGAGGTGCTGATTCCGGCACCAAGCTATATTGCGTACGAACCGATCACCCATTTGCATGGCGGCAGAATTGTCGAGGTAAAGACAAAGGCAGAGGAACAGTTTAAGCTGACCCCACAAAATTTAGAGGCGGTGATTTCCCCTCGTTCAAAAGTTTTGATGCTCAATTATCCGTGTAATCCGACCGGAGCAATTATGACGGAAGAGGATTGGCTTCCGATCACTCAGCTCATCTTAAAGCATGATTTGGTTGTCATATCGGATGAAGTGTACGCCGAGCTGACTTATGGCAGAAAGCATGTCAGCATTGCCTCCCTGCCGGGTATGAAGGAGCGCACGATTGTCATCAGCGGTTTTTCTAAAGCTTTTGCGATGACAGGCTGGCGGGTAGGTTATGCCTGTGGCCCACGTGACTTGATTGCCGGCATGTTGAAAATACATCAGTACACGGTGATGTGCGCGCCCACCCTTGCCCAGATCGCCGCGCTCGAAGCGCTGCGTCATGGCTTGGCTGTGAAGGATGAGATGATGGCAAGCTACAATGAGCGCCGCAAGCTGTTTGCAGCCGGTTTGAATTCAATCGGGCTGATCTGTCATGAACCTGAGGGCACATTCTATGCCTTTGCTTCAATTGCATCTACCGGTTTGTCATCTGAACAGTTCGCTCTTCAGCTGTTGACAGAAGCGAAGGTGGCGGTTGTGCCGGGACATGTATTCGGTTCGGGTGGAGAGGGCTTTATCCGCTGCTCCTATGCAACCTCTTCCGTTCATTTGGAGAAGGCGCTGGATCGGATGGAACGTTTTATGAAGGTGGCCAAATAGATTTTAGCTCAAGACAGAAAATGAAAATGAATAGATCTTTTTTGAAAACCGTGTTTAGCACGGTTTTTTTACTTTTTGGCTTGTGATCCGTGGATTAAATAAGCTAAATGTAAGATTACAAGTTATTCCATTAGAACGAGTGTTAAAATTGTAGAGACTAAAGCTAGGAATAACAAATTAATTAAATCTCATGGAGGATAAATTGTAATGATAGGCTCTAATTTTAACGTAGATAATATTCCAGCAATTTTGTGGGGGGACAAGTCGGATAAGTTATTTGTAGCGATTCATGGCAACATGTCAAATAAGTCAGATGACTCGATTGTTATTTTTGCAGAAGAAGCAACCGCAGCCGGTTATCAAGTGCTTAGTTTTGATTTACCCGAGCACGGTGACCGTAAGGGTGACAATTATCTGTGCAAGGTTCAAAACTGTGTCCAAGACCTTAATACAATGATGACCTATGCAAAATCGTTATCAAACAATATAAGTGTTTTTGCTTGTAGCATGGGAGCATATTTTAGCCTATTAGAATATAGCCATGAACCGTTGAAGCAGTGTTTGTTTCTCTCTCCTGTCGTAAATATGGAGCGTATTATAGATAATATGATGACATGGTTTAACATAAGTGAGACTCGATTAAAAATAGAGAAAGAAATTTCTACGCCTATTGGAGAAACTCTCTATTGGGATTACTATTGTTATGTAAAAGAACACCCTATCGTTGCTTGGAATCACCCAACATCAATTCTCTATGGTTCAGCAGACAACTTATGTGAAGCTGACGTTGTATATAAATTTAGTGAACGTTTTAACTGTAATTTGCAAGTAATGAAGAATGGAGAACACTATTTCCACACTGAAGAACAACTGCAGTATTTCAGACAATGGCTGAAAAAACATATACTTTGAATGCTTCCGGAGTGACACGTTCCCAGACTAAAAAAGTTGTTGATCTTGTAACTGGTGAGGGTAACCGGCACACAGCTACCTTACACCGAAAAGACTTTTCTTTGTACGTTTTCGAGAAGTTTGCATTCGGCGCTTTCAACGGATGTCTGTTCCTTAGCGCAATCCGAAATACGAGGTCAAAGTCGAGTCAATGCCTGCGAACTATGATCTAACACAGCTTAAAACTAAGGGAAAGAGGAACTGAATGAGTTCGGAAAAGTATCCGGTTTTAGTGGTGAGCTTGTTGAGCATCCCCTTCGTTCTGCGGGGATCTACCTTCAAACCTCGGGTGAAAAAGGGATCGGCAATTATATCGTGTGGAAGTAAGAAACAGGTGACGCTTTCCTGTTCCTTCTTCACAATCCTAAAGGTGAGGAGGCTTCGGACTTTGCGGGCCAGTCCTCGTATCGTTATCTACGGTGCAACGTGATTCATAGCTAGTCCAATTTTTTACACATGTTGTACCAAATCTCTCCACCATGCTCCGAGCCAGAGATGCCGTAATTGAGGTAACCATGGCTTTCATAAAAGCCAATTAGGTTCTCTTTACAGGTAAGAGTAATCGTTTCACGATGGTTCTTACTTGATTCCCTTTCCAAATGCATCAGCAGCTTGGATGCCAAGCCGCGCTTTTGAAAATGTGGATGCACCGCTAATCCCAAAATGCTCTGATGCCCGCCGGATGGCGGGTTTTTCTTTATGTTATTGAAAAGGTCATCAGTTATGAATGCTGTTTCGATGACCGGCCCATTGATTAATCCTGCGATTTCTTTGTGCTCTTCAATGACATAAAAAGTATCAGGGATAAGACGTATCCGCTGTTCAAAAGCTTCCGGTGTTGCAGCCTCTTCTTTTGAGAAACAAAGCTGTTCTATGGCTGCAAGTTGGGGCAAATCCTCGATCCTTGCATTTCGTATTTTTAACATAAAATAAGAACCAACTTTCTTTTTTATTAAAATATAACAAACTTTAAGCCGCCAGACTCGGCTTCTTTGTTTTAATGATACATATTTTTTCCTATAGTGCGGACAAAATTTAGTGATTTATGAAACCCCATGGGCATTTAGTGGACGAACAGTGTAGCGCCTCTGTTTTTGGCTGTGGGTTGTACAAGCCCCAAAAAGCGATCTTGACAAGATTGAACAATAATAGTTATTATGGACTCATGATATCCATATATTGATTTTATAGTTTTATGTTCTCACAGTCAGGTAGCTGGAGTGAATTGTAGTCACAAGAGACCGTAATTAAGGAGGGGTTAGGAAAATGCATAATTTGGAAAATTTTGGAGGTCATGAAGAAATCATTGATGTGGCAGTGATAGGCGCAGGCGCTGCAGGATTAAGCGCAGCATTATTTCTCACTCGTGCCTGCAGTCGAACTGTCATATATGACGGGGGCCCAACTCGAATTTCGACAATCGGTAAGATTCATGAATTCCTAGGACATGAAGGAATTACACCAGCAGAATTTCAAGCTCGTGGGCGCTCTGAGGTCGAAAGCTACGGTGGTGAATTTCGCAGCGAGGCTGTATTGAAGATTGAACCAAGATCCGATGGGCTCTTTGATGTCTTGGGCAGCCAGACCCAAATAACAGCTCGAGCAATAGTGCTGGCGACAGGCTTAGTCGACGTGCTCCCTCCTGTGTTAGGTCTGAGAGAGGGGTTGGGCAAAGATGTTCATCTGTGCCCATGCTTCAGCGGTTATGAAGTTCGTGACAAAGCTTTTGTAGCCTTTGGACTACCGGAGCGCCTAGCTCAGTTTAGCAAATTCCTTACAGCGTGGTCGTCTTCTGTAACTGTTGTAACCCCGTACGAATTCGATCCAGAGACTCGCAAGCGACTTCGCGCGTTTGGTGTGATTACGGTTCAAGATGAGGTGGCGTCCCTGAAACGGGAAGCGGACCAACTTGTCTCTGTCCTCACAGCAAGTGGTATGGAACTGCCATGTGAAGCGGCTTTTGTCGCCGCTCCCTTCAAGGCTGCGTCGGATCTCGCAGCATCCCTCTGTGAAGTGGATGAGGCTGGTTTTGCGGTTACCGATGCTAATGGTAGTACGAGCCGGCCTGGAGTATGGGCAATTGGAAATGCCACAGATAAGCTCAGTCATCTTGCTCATTCAGTAGCCGCGGGTGCTAATGTTGGACCTTGGATCGTTGACTATTTGCTTGAATCGTCCTTATCTTCGAAATAAATGGATTGGATTCAGCCAATTGTGGCGCGAACAATGGAGCGATAGGGATTGAGTCAACTATCAATAAGATGGATGGAAATATAAATGGAATAAAGACTTGTACTATTATATGTAAAAGGAGCAGGGCTGCTCATTGCTAGAGGCCTTGCTCCTTATTTATATATCGCCAGATGATAAATTGACACTTTATAACTGATCCTATTATAGTTCGGGTTATCAGAATTTTTAATATAGTTACAAGGGTACCCTAACAATCACAATAACATTAAACGACTTTGTTATTATAATTATCTGTTTTGTTAGCTTATTGATTGCTATGAGAGGCTAAATTTGCAATAATAAGAGCAGTAATTATAGAGTGGATCGAAAATAAAAGAATAGGTGATCGGATGAAAAGCAAAGTTACTGTCCAGGAGATTGCGGATTTTGTAGGGGTATCCAAATTTGCTGTCTCCCGTGCGCTTGCCGGAAAATCCGGGGTCAGTGACAAGACCAGAGAGACCATACTAAAGGCGGCGAACGAGCTTGGATATTTCAAGCAAGAATCTAAGCGGGGCAGGCAGGAGCATAGAGTAGAGCAAGAACGAAGATGGAAAGGGAATATTATAGTGTTATTCCCCAACATTCGGTATCAGAACCGGGACTCTCTGTACTGGGGGCCAATTTTTGATGGCGTCTCCGCAAGACTGAATGAACAAGAGATCGATATTATTACCTTAACCGAACCCTCGACTGAGGATATCTTCACATTGATTAATCCGGAAGCTGTGAGCGGGATTATTACTGTGGGAAGCGTTTCCTCCTCCATTCTGGCAGAGATTGACCGCCTAAGCATTCCCGTGGTCATGATTGACCATATGGACCCGGTCTTGAAATGTGATATGGTCTTCACCGACAACTTTATGACCATGACTGAAATGATGACCTATCTAGTATCCAGGGAGTATAAGAGCTTTCAGTTCGTTGGTAGTCCCAGCTATGCTCCCAGCTTCCGTGAACGATGGACAGCCTATCGCGCCTTCTTGAGCGAGAAGGGTCTTGAGGACACCCAGGTTCAAGGCCTGATATCTCCGGCAAGGGAAGAAATATCGAGGACGATTATGGAGATGAACCCCCGGGATCTCCCTGAGGTGTTCGTATGTGCAAACGACAAAATGGCCTCGTTCGCAGTTGAGGCTCTGACCGCAAAAGGGATTAAAATTCCTGAGCGTTGTGTGGTAACAGGTTTTGATCATATCAATGTGGAGCTTCCTCTTCTGGCAACAGCTCACGTCAATAAAGAGCGGCTTGGAATACGTGCCGTTGATCAGATTCTATGGCGGGTAGAACATCCGGACTTTGCCTATGAGCGCAAGATGGTGTCGGCTGATCTAATTGTTAATGAAGAATATGGCCGGAAACAGTAGATAGTAAAGTCATCATGTTAAAAGCCGAGACCATCCAACTCAGACACATCGAAAAAAGAAACGCAAGGGAAGAGACAGCTTTTCCACCGGGAAAGGCTGTCTTTCTTTATGGATTCTATTGTCGTAGCAAAACCTAACAAACGATAACAAAACAAAAAAATATCAAATAATCATAACTTGTTATTGTAATAACCCCTAACAAATGATACATTCGTTATGTGATTGTTTGTAATTCAACAAAACATAAGTGCGATCCAATTGGGACCATAACTTCATAGGAGTCGGGATGGACCCGCACAAGGGAGGGAATTATGAAAGCGGTTTTTTTAAAGGAATGGAGATTTAGAGCTTGTGATGAGGAAGAATGGCATCCTGCGGTAGTGCCTGGTTGTGTTCATACAGATTTGTTCCGGAACGGGTTAATTCCTGATCCCTTCTATGGAACGAATGAGCATAATTTGCAGTGGGTTGATAAAAAGGACTGGGAGTATCAGTCCGAATTTGAAGTAGACCTGGAATTGATTCAGCTGTCCCGTATTGATTTGGTATTTGAGGGTCTTGATACTTATGCTGATGTTTATTTGAATGAGCAGCCTATTCTCTCGGCGGATAATATGTTCCGCACTTGGAAGGTGGATGTGAAAGAGCAGCTAAAGTCCGGGCCCAATACGCTTCGTGTCCGCTTTCGCTCCCCGATTCTTGAGGATCTCCCTAAGCTTGAGCAGCTTGGTTACGCCCTTCCAGCTACGAATGACCAGTCTGAGCTTGGGGGTCTCGGTGATAAGAAGGTTAGTATTTTTGCCCGGAAGGCGCCATACCATTATGGCTGGGATTGGGGCCCGCGCTTTGTAACCAGCGGAATCTGGCGTGAGGTCCGCCTCGAAGGATGGTCACAGCTTCAAATTACGGACTTATATATTCGTCAGGATGAAGTCACCGCTGAAGCGGCCAAACTAACTGTTATGACTGAAGTTAACGCGGAAGCGGAATGGACCGGGGCCCTTCGCATTACAGCTGGAGATGAGCAGTGGGAACAGCAGGTTGAAGTAAAGGCTGGACAGACAGAACTCCATATAAATATAGAAATAAAGAACCCTTCCTTGTGGTGGTGCCAAGGTTTAGGAGAAGCAAATATGTACGCTTTTAAAGCGGAGCTGCTGTCCGATGAAACCCCTATTGCTGAGCGCAGCGTCAGAACTGGGCTGAGGGATATACAGCTAATTCGGGAGAAAGATGAGGCAGGCGTGTCTTTCTACTTCAAGCTAAATGGAACACCGGTTTATGCCAAGGGAGCGAACCATATTCCGAATGACAGTTTTACAACAGAGGTTACCCGTGAACGGTATTTGCATGAAATTGTGACCGCTGTAGAATCAAATATGAACATGCTTCGTGTTTGGGGCGGCGGCATTTATGAAGAGGATGTCTTCTATGACCTCTGTGACGAATATGGTCTTCTGGTGTGGCAGGATTTCATGTTCGCCTGCAGCATGTATCCGGGAGATGAGGCGTTTTTAAACAGCGTGGGTGCTGAGGCGAGAGATAACGTGAAGCGGCTTCGCAATCACCCTTCGATTGCATTATGGTGCGGCAATAACGAGATTGATTCGGCTTGGGCTCACTATGTGGAAGATGCGGGCTGGGGTTGGAAGAAGGACTACAGTCAAGAGATTCGCGAGAAGCTGTGGGCAGATTACCAAGCTATTTTCCATAAACTGCTGCCTGAGGTTGTCTCTGAATTGTCCCCGGATATAACGTACTGGCCATCTTCGCCACTCCGCAACCTCACTGGAGATCAGGAACAGCATGCTTACAAAACAACGGGGGATGGGGACGTTCATTATTGGGGCGTGTGGCATGCAATTGAACCGTTCGAGAACTATAACAAGAACGTAGGGCGCTTCATGAGTGAGTATGGATTCCAATCCTTCCCCGAACTAAAGTCGGTTCTTGAATATGCACCGGAAGAGGCGCTGGAGTTGGAATCCGAGATCATGCTGGCCCATCAGAAGAATGGGCGCGGAAATCAGTTGATCAAGGAATACATGGACATGTATTTACCCGAGCCGAAAGACTTCAAATCATTCCTCTACATGAGTCAGGTTCTTCAGGCAGAGGCAATTACGATGGCCATTGAGGCTCACCGCCGCAGCAAGCCTTACTGCATGGGTACGCTGTACTGGCAGATGAATGATTGCTGGCCAGTTGCTTCATGGGCGGGCATGGATTATCAAGGACGATGGAAGGCTCTGCAATATGCGGTAAAAAGAAGCTTCGCTCCCGTTCTGCTGACGGTTCAATCCACAAAGGATACCATCACCGTTCATGCTGTCTCCGATCTCGGAACAGTGGTTCAGGCTGAGCTTGTTACCGAGCTCCACTTAAATGTAGGCGGGCGGGCTGTCTTAAATTCATATTCAGTTACTTTGGCTGCGGGGGAGTCTGCTGAGATTCTCAGCATCCCGAGATCAGATCTGCTCGGAGCGCATGATCCTCAGCAAGTGGTGTTGACGGCAAGTCTGAAGATAGGCGAAGACATCATCGCTACAAGGCAGCATTATCTGGTGCCAGAGAGAGAGCTTAGGCTCTCTAAACCTAAAATAACCCTAACTGAAAGCCAAGGTCAGAATGGTGTTCCCGTGTACACCCTCGAGACAGATGCTTTGGCTAGGCAAGTATGGTTGTCCACACAAGAAGAAGGCGTATTCTCCGACAATTTCTTCGATCTGATTCCAGGGCAGCCAAGGACTGTGGAATTTAAGCTCCGCAAGCCGGGAGTGGGCAGCTTCGTACCAGCCGCGGCAGGCGTCGTAGAAATACGGTCAATGGCTGATTTTGTGGATGAGGAGTCATTGGTACAATGTATTCAAGCAGATTCTGCCAAGTAGATTTTCTGGCCATGTTATATCATTGTTGAACAGATCAACTCATTCCCTGGGCTATTCCTAGGGGATGAGTTTTTTGTTATGGTAGTTTAAAGTGATTAAAGAAAAAGCGGACTCTTTTTACTTTATTTTTAGATCAAGGAGGGGGAAATCATGACAGAGACGTATGTATCCCCTCATAGCACATGCACAACAAAGTGCCGCACTGTGGTTTGCTTTTTTGCCGGGGTGCTGACGTATCGGGATAATTTCGAAGATGCTGCCTATGAGATCGCCCAAAGATATCAGAATGCTAAAATTGTAATGATCTTTCCCTACGGTGCAGCAAAAAGCACTTCAAGTTCCTCGTTAATGCGTCTGTTAGCCCGGCAGCTTCCACAAGCCAGCTACGACCTGGTACGTGGCCGCTCCCGTCGGGTAATAAATGCAGCACAAATCATCCGCGAGCATGCATCTGCTGCGGATCAGCTAATCCTTATCGGGCACAGCGCCGGAGGTGTTATCGCCTACCGGACAGGGCTTTGCTTGGAGGAAAAATACGGCTTTCAGCATATTCAGGTGTTCGCGGTGGGGAGTCCAAAGTTTTATTTGAAGGATATCCCTTATAACGAGAGGTTTACCTATCTAATTGGCCAACAACCAGACAGGGTTACTCAAATTGGAAGTTGGCAGAAACCTGGTTCTCGCGTATATCGGGGAAGGCCTGGACGTGAAGTTCAATTGGACTTTAATCCTGATCATCAGGGATGGCGGTTTCATGCTTCCTATTTTCTGAAATCGGTATGGACGGACTCGAACCAAGTGTTTCATGCCAACTCAGAAAACCTGATTTCTAAAATTCATGAACTGTGCCCGTTACGTGATAGTCCAACTGGCATCTAGTGATCCACTCCCGTGAGCACGTTTGGTTAAAGTGCCTATAATGTATGGGCATCTTCATGTTTAAGGCGTAAATCAAGGATGGAGAGCTTTTCCAAGGAACTTATGGATATACTGTAAGCCAATTTGAATGACGGGTTGTCGGGTGGGAACGCTAAGCTCCTTTGGGGTGTAGCGTTCTTTTTTTGCGTTTCGGTGTAGAAATCGGGAAGAGGGAGGGGGGCCGGATATTTGGGGTTGTTAATAATGAATGAACGAGGTAAGGGGGACAGCTGATTCATAATCTAATGTAAGAAAATATAACATAAATTAAAATGTTGCATGTTTAATAATTACTTTTTTAACCAGTTGTCAATTCGTTTTGATTTCGCTTACACATAATTAATCACGAACTTTAATTTATAATTTAGATTTTAACGTTCGTATTTAATTGAATTTAGTTAATTATTTTTAATTTATATTGAATTGATTATTGAAATAAGCGAAAGTTTAGTGTACTCTATTGATTAATTAATTCGTGTTATGTTAATTGACGCAATTCAAAAGATAATATGTGATTTGTTCGTTTTAGCATTATTTATGTTAGTTTATATTACATCAAAGTGCATCTAAATTGGGAGTGTGGAGCGCAATGAAAAAGAAGATCGTTCTGGTGGGAAATGGAATGGCTGGCGTCAGTTGTATTGAGCAATTGCTTAAAATAGCACCGAACCGATACGAAATTACGATTTTTGGCAGCGAGCATCACCCGAACTATAACCGTATTTTGCTCTCTTCCGTGCTTGCCGGAGATGCCGACATGAAGGACATTGTCATCAACGACTGGTCGTGGTATGAAGACAATCACATTACGCTGCATGCTGGTCACACCGTGAATAAAATCGATACGGACCGCAAGCTGGTCAGCACGGACGGAGGCATTAGCGAGCCTTATGACGAGCTGATCCTCGCAACCGGATCGCTTCCTTTTATGCTTCCTCTCCCGGGAGCGCACAAAGAAGGTGTCATCGCCTTCCGTGACATCAAAGATTGCGAAACGATGATCCAAACCGCAAAAAACTATAAAAAGGCAGTCGTCATCGGCGGTGGTCTGCTCGGACTGGAAGCCGCGCGCGGCCTGCTAAATCTGAACATGGAAGTATCCGTTGTTCATATCAACGAATATTTGATGGAACGCCAGCTGGACCGGACGGCGGCGCTGCTTTTGCAGCAAGAGCTGGAGCGTCAGGGTATGAAGTTCCTCTTGAAGAAGAATACCGAAGCGATTCTTGGAAAAAAACGCGTGAACGCCGTCCGGTTCACCGACGGCTCCGAGGTAGAGGCAGACCTCGTCGTCATGGCGGTCGGCATTCGCCCGAACATCGCACTGGCGAAGAGCAGCGGCATTGAGATCAACCGCGGCATCGTTGTGAGCGATTTCCTCGAGACGAACGTGCCGAACGTATACTCGGTCGGCGAATGCGCCGAGCACCGCGGAGTCGCCTACGGTCTCGTCGCTCCGCTTTACGAGCAAGGCGCGGTGCTGGCGAAGCGGCTTGCCGGCGTGGAGACCGCCGGCTATCAAGGCTCTGTCGTGTCGACGAAGCTGAAAGTATCGGGCGTCGACGTGTTCTCCGCCGGGCAGTACGCCGACGGACCTGACACGCGTGCAGTGAAGGTGCAGGACGATTTCGAGGGCATATACAAGAAGGCCGTCATTAAGGACGGCAGGGTGATCGGTGCCGTATTGTTCGGAGACATCAGCGACGGCTCCCGCCTGTTTGCCATGATCCGAAACGGCGAGGATGTGTCCGGCAAGGAGAAGACAGTGCTCCTCGGCGAAGGTGGAGGCGGCAAAGCCAAGTCCGGCGTGGAGCTGGCCGCGGCGATGAGCGACGACGAGATCGTCTGCGGCTGTAACGGCGTATCCAAAGGCGCGATCGTACAGGCGATCAACGAGAAGGGCTGCTCGAGCGTGAACGATATCAAGGCGTGCACGAAGGCATCCGGCTCCTGTGGAGGCTGCAAGCCGCTAGTGGCCGACGTCCTGACTTACGTGCTGGGCGCAGACGGTGTCAAAACCGTCAAGGAAGGCATCTGCGGTTGCACGACGCTGAGCCGTGACGAAGTTGTTGAGGCGATCCGCAGCATGCACTTGACTACGTCCCGTGAAGTGATGAACGTGCTGGAATGGTCGAACCCGGAGGGATGTTCCAAATGCCGCCCGGCGCTGAACTACTACCTCGGCATGACATGGCCGGAGGAGCACGAGGACGAAAAAGAATCCCGATTTGTCAACGAGCGCAACCACGCAAACATTCAGAAGGACGGCACCTATTCGGTGGTTCCGAGAATGTACGGCGGCGTAACGACGCCGAAGGATTTGAAACGGATCGCCGAGATTGCTGAGAAATACGAGGTGCCGCTCGTGAAGGTGACAGGCGGTCAGCGGATCGACCTGCTCGGCGTGAAGAAAGAGGACCTGCCCGGCATGTGGGCTGACCTCGATATGCCGTCCGGGTACGCGTACGGCAAAGCTTTGCGCACGGTGAAGACGTGTGTCGGCTCGACGTTCTGCCGTTTCGGCACGCAGGATTCGATCGGCATGGGCATTCAGCTTGAGAAGAAGTTCGAGCGTCTGAACACGCCGGCCAAGGTGAAGATGGCCGTATCCGGCTGCCCGCGGAACTGTGCGGAAGCAACGATCAAGGACTTTGGCGTTGTGGCGATCGACGGTGGCTGGGAGCTGCACATCGGCGGCAACGGCGGCACGAAGCTGCGGGGCACGGATCTTTTGTGCAAGGTGAAGACGGAAGAAGAAGTATTGGAATGGTCCGCTGCTTACCTCCAGTACTACCGGGAGACGGGCAAATACAACGAGCGCACCTCGGAGTGGGTGGAGCGAGTTGGTCTCGACACGATCAAAGCGGCGCTGGAGAAGAGAGAAGACCGCGAAGCACTGGTGGAGCGCATTGAACATACGCTGAGCCTCATGAAGGATCCGTGGAAGGAAATCATTGAGGAACGCCAGCTGCGGGCGACCTTCGAGCCAATGGAACAAAAGACGACATAGTTGGTCTTGAAATAAATGTAAGCACGTTGATGAAATGAAAAAGAGAGGATGGCGCATATGAAACGGATCAGGATTGGGAACATTGCGGAAATCGCGGAAAAACGGGCTAGAGTCGTCCGAATCGGAGCACTCGAAATCGCTGTATTCAAGCTTTCGGACGGTGGAGTCAAGGCGATCGAAAACCGATGCCCGCATAAGGCGGGAAAGCTGTCAGAGGGCATTGTGTGTGACCACCATGTATTTTGTCCGCTGCACGATTGGAAAATCGACCTCAATGACGGTCTCGTTCAAGCGCCCGATGAAGGCTGTGTCGCCTCTTTTGCAGTGGAAGTGGAAGAGAAAAGTGGGGAGCTGTGGCTGCACATCGAGGAAGAGCGCATTCTGGCATCGTAAGATCCGTAGAAGGGTAGGGAAGTAACCGAATGGAACGATAGGAGCGGATAACCGATGAGACAGAACGGATCAGCGAACGCATTGACATTATCCACAATGGCTATGACCGCGTCGTTTGTTATTTGGAGTGTGTTTTCACCGATAGCCGGGCCCATTCAAGAGCTGTTTCAGATCACCAATATTGAAAAAAGCATCCTGATCGCCACACCGGTGCTGCTCGGCTCCATCATGCGCATCCCGATGGGCGTTTACACGGACCGGTACGGCGGACGGCGCATCTTTGCGCTGGCGATGCTGTTTCTCGTCCTGCCGCTGCTGCTTGCAGGGTGGACACAGTCTTATGGCGTGCTGCTGCTGTGCGCTTTGTTTATCGGCATGGCCGGCAGCACCTTCGCCGTATCGCTCGCTTACGTGTCGCGGTGGTTTCCGGCGGAGAGACAAGGTCTCGTCCTCGGGCTAGCCGGGCTTGGCAATTTAGGGGGTGCGTGCGCCAACGCTGTGGTTCCCGTTGTATACAACCGGTTCGGGCTGTCCTGGGTGTTCTGGGGACTGGCATTCATGATCGTGATCGTTACGATCATTTTCTGGATTGGTACGAAGGAGCTGCCGGCTCCGGCAAAGCCAAAGACGGTGCTGCAATCGATGGAGGTTTTGAAATATAAGCCGACGTGGTATTTATCCGTCTTTTATTTTCTGACGTTTGGCGGATTTGTCGCCTTCAGCAGCTATTTGCCCACGTTTTTGAAAGAACTGTTTCATTTGACAGCAACGGATGCCGGACTCAAGACGGCGGGCTTTGTTGTCATCGCCACGCTAATCCGGCCTTTTGGCGGCTACCTTGCTGACCGCTTCGGCTCGCAAAGAGTGCTTGCCGTCGTCTTCTCTGGTGTTGTGCTTTGCAGTCTCTGTATGACGGTAACGGTGGACAGTTTTGAGCTGTTCATCATGACGTGTATCGTGGTGTCCGCGCTTCTTGGGTTGGGGAACGGAGCTGTGTTTAAGATGGTTCCAGAGGTTTCGATCGGCAATACGGGTGCCGTGACGGGTATTGTCGGCGCCGCTGGCGGCGTCGGAGGTTTTTTTCCACCGATTGTACTCGGAATGATGAAGGATTGGTTTGGGTCTTACTCACTTGGCTTTGTGCTGCTCACGCTGTTCGCTTGCGTCTGTCTGTGGATGAATTATGCCGCGAAGCGGATGAGGCAGGTGAAGCAAGCGCCCGCTGCTTGACCAAGGCTCAAGATTATCAGCAATGTAGTAACTCCGGCTGGGGAACGTGGAGGTGTTAAGCCATGACGAAACGGAAACTTGTTTTAATAGGAAACGGGATGGCGGGTGTGCGCTGTGTTGAGGAAATATTAAAGCTGGCGCCGGGCCAATTTGAAATCACGATATTTGGCAAAGAGCCGCATCCGAACTATAACCGGATTATGCTGTCCAAGGTGCTGCAGGGCGATACAAAAATCGAAGATATTACGATCAACGATTGGCAGTGGTACAGGGACAATGGCATCCGCCTGCTCTCGGGCGAAACGGTGTGCCGCATCGATACGAACCGCAAGCAGGTCGTAAGCGAGTCCGGGATTACGGCGGATTATGACGACCTGATCATCGCCACCGGCTCGCTGCCGTTCATGCTGCCGCTGCCGGGAGCCGATAAGCCGGGCGTGACGGCGTTCCGCGACATTAACGATTGCAACAAGATGGTGGAAACCGCGAAATCGTATAAAAAAGCGGTTGTCATCGGCGGCGGCTTGCTCGGCCTGGAAGCGGCTCGCGGTTTGCTCAACCTCGGGATGGAGGTCAGCGTTGTCCATATTTATCACCATCTTATGGAACGGCAGCTGGACCCCACCGCAGCGGAGATGCTGCGCAAAGAGCTGGAAAGCCAGGGCATGCGCTTTTTCCTTGAAAAGCACACGGAGAGAATACTCGGCAAAAAGCGGGTGGAAGGTCTGCAATTCAAGGACGGCTCGAAGGTAGCGGCCGATCTTGTTGTCATCGCCGTAGGCGTGCGGCCGAATGTAAAACTCGCTGCGGACAGCGGCATCAAGACGAACCGGGCGATCGTCGTGAACGATTACATGGAAACGAATGTGCCCAACGTTTACGCGGTCGGCGAATGCGCCGAGCACCTCGGCATGGTATATGGCCTTGTTGCTCCGCTCTATGAGCAGGGGAAAGTGCTGGCGAGCCGGATTTGCGGTATCGAGATGGAGGGGTATCGCGGCTCCATTTTGTACTCACAGCTTAAAGTGTCGGGTGTTGAAGTGTTTTCGGCTGGTGAGATCCGCGACTCCGACGTTTCTACTTCATTGAAGGCCTACGACGGAATACGCGGCACCTACAAGAAGGTGACGGTAAAGGGCGGCAAAATCGCCGGTGCGGTGCTGTTCGGAGACAGCAGCGAAGGCAATAAGCTGCTCGGGTACATCAAGCAGCAGGCCGACGTATCGGTGCTGGAAGAAGCGTCATCAGCGGGGGCAGGCGTCGGAACCGGAGCGGATGAAGCATACGTCTGCGCCATGTCGGACAAGGAGACGATTTGTTCCTGCAACGGCGTTCCGAAAGGAACGATCGTGGAAGCAATCCGTGAAAAAGAGCTGCAGACGTTCGAGGAGGTGCGCGCCTGCACGCGGGCGTCAAGCACATGCGGCGGCTGCAAGCCGCTCGTATCCGCGCTGCTCAAAGTGACGCTAGAGGGCAAGGACGAGGTGGAGCCGGAGAAGGAGACTATGTGTGCGTGCACGACGCTCAGCCACGCCGAGGTGAAGGCGGCCGTATCTAGCGGGGCCTACGTCTCCGCACGCGATGCGATGAACGGGCTTGCATGGTTAAGCGAAGAAGGTTGTCCGGTATGCCGGGCGGCGCTGCGTTATTATATCGGCGCTCAGCTGGCGCGGGTTGGTGGTGGCGCTGCGGGAACTTGGCAGGCCAGCAGCGGGGAGATGCCGCCTCTTGTAGAATGCGGAGTTAGCAGAAATCGGCTGCAAACCGGTGAAGCATCGTTCGCTGGAGCGGCTGCAGCAGCGCGGCTTCCGGGTGCTGGCGCAGCGGACTTCGCGCCGCTTGATGCCGCGGCACACAGCGCAGGCGGCGGTGCGCAGCCTGCCGGCCGGGGCCGCGAGCTGGCCATGATCCGGCCGCTCGCGGAGGGCGGCTGCGCCGTTACGCCGCGCATGTTCGGCGGCGTGACTACAGCCGATCAGCTGCGGCGCATCGCCGATGCGATCGATGCCTTCGGCATCCCGCTCGCCAAGCTGTCTGGCGGCGCGCAGCTGGACCTGCTCGGCGTAGCGCCGGAGCAGGTCCAGGCCGTCACCGCCGCACTGGGCGGGGCGGCGGCGGGAGCCTATTACGGCTGGCCGATGGCAGCCGTAGCGACCTGCGCGGGCGCCTACGACCGCGGCGCCCTGCAGGATTCGATCAGCCTGGGCGCTCAGCTGGAGCGCAGGCTGGAGGGCTTGCAGCTGCCGACGGCGGTCAGCGTCGGCGTCTCGGCCAGCCCGCTGCACCGCGCGGGCACGCTGGCGAAGGACGTCGGGCTCGCAGGCGCTCCCGGCGGCTGGGATTTATACGCTGGCGGCAGCGGCGGAGCCCGGTTGAAGCAGGGCCAGCTGCTGCTCGCCGCACTGAATAGCGAGGAGGCGCTTGATCTGGCATCGGCGCTGCTCCAGCTGTACCGCGAGGATGCCGACTTCGGCGAGCCGACCGGGCAGTGGGTCGACCGCATTGGACTTGTACAGCTGCGTGAGATGCTGCTGGACCGTGATAATCGAAGCGCTCTGCTGCACCGCCTCGAGCAGGAGCGGGGAACAACGATCCTATCAACAGCCGATGGCTGCTTAAATAAGGTGATATCATGAAACAATTCAGCGAACTTAACGGGACTTCTTCGACAGCCTCCTCACTTGATCTTGCGCCGGAAGGAATGTCGGCTGCGGCCGATTCGTCCGGCCGCAGCAATTCATCGGCATCGCTCCTTACCGGACCCGCTTTCGATTCTCCATCTGCCTCCTTTTGGGCCGCTTCGTCAATTACGCAAGAGCCTTCGACGGATTCGGCTTTGGGTCCCTCATCCAGCACCCCCTTAACTAGACGGGTGATGGACACGCAGTGTCCATTCTGCAGCGTTCAGTGCAAAATGCGGGTCATCGAGGAGTTAGGCGCCGACCTGCGCAGCACGTACACGGTGCTGCCGAGGCCGAATAAGGCCTCGGAAGGGCGCCTTTGTATCAAGGGGATGAATGCGTATCAGCACGCGCTGACAGGCGAGCGGATTTTGTATCCGCTGGCGAAAAAGGACGGACAGTTCGTCCGCATCTCCTGGGAGGAAGCGTACGCGCTGATCGGGCGAAAGTTCGACGAGCTGCGCGGCAAGTACGGCAGCGATACGATCGGTGTATATGGCGGCGGGTCGCTGACGAACGAGTCCGCTTATTTGCTTGGCAAGTTCGCACGCGTTGCGCTGAAGACGAAATATATCGACTACAACGGACGGTTTTGCATGTCGGCGGCCGCCTCGGCCGGCAATAAGACGTTCGGCATCGACAGGGGGCTGACGAATCAGCTGGCGGATATCGAGCAGGCAAGCTGCATCATTTTGGCGGGAACGAATATCGCTGAATGCCAGCCAACGCTGATGCCTTATTTTACGAGAGCGAAGGAGAAAGGCGCTTATCTGATCGCCATCGATCCCCGGGATACCGGGACGACGCGGGCCGCCGACCTGCACCTGCGGGTGAAGCCGGGCATGGACGCTGCGCTGGCGAACGGCATGCTGAAGGTTATTCTGGAAGAAGGGTTGATTGACGAGAGCTTCGTACGTCAGCGCACGAAAGGCTTTGAGGAACTGAGGGCGCATCTTGAGGCCCAGGATCTGGGACAAATCGCGGAGCTGACCGGTGTATCCGCTGAGCTGATCCGCAAAGCTGCGCTGGCCTATGGTAGGGCCGCTACCGGTATGGTATTTACGGCGCGGGGCGTGGAGCAGCAGACGGACGGCTACATGGCCGTGCGCAATTTTCTCAACCTCGTCCTGCTCACCGGTAAAATCGGCAAGCCCGGCTGCGGTTACGGTGCCGTGACGGGGCAAGGCAACGGGCAAGGCGGCCGCGAGCACGGGCAAAAGGCGGACCAGCTCCCGGGTTACCGCCTGATTGAAAATCCCGAGGATCGCGCTTACGTAGCGGGCGTTTGGGGCATCGATCCGGCCGAGCTCCCGGGCAAAGGCGTCTCGGCTTACGAAATGATGGAGAAGGTGCATGAGCAGGAAATCCGTGCTTTGTTCGTGATGGGCTCGAACCCGATTGTGTCGAATCCAAACGCCAATTTCGTGGAGGAAGGGCTGCGCAAGCTCGACTTCCTCGTCGTTGCCGATATGCTGATGTCAGAAACGGCGCGGCTCGCCGATCTGATTTTGCCGGTAACGCCTTACCTGGAAAACGAAGGGACGCTAACGAACCTGGAGGGACGTGTGCTGCTTCGCGAAGCCAGCCGACCGGTTTCCGGCGAGGCGAAGCACGATTGGCAGATTCTGTGCGACATCGCGAAGCTGCATGGCAAGGGAGCTTATTTTACGTACTCGTCGGCTGAGGACATCTTTAATGAGCTGCGGCTAGCGAGCAAGGGCGGTATTGCCGATTACTATGGCATTACGTACGACCGCCTTAAGAAAGAAGAAGGTGTTTACTGGCCCTGTCCGGCCGTGGAGCATCCGGGCACGAAACGGCTGTTCGAGCAATCTTTCGCGCACGCGGACGGCAAGGCGGAGCTGATCGCGGTGAACAATCATAGGCCAAGCGAACAGACGAGCAATGATTTTCCGCTGTATTTGACGACAGGCCGAGTGCTGACGCATTATTTGACCGGCGTGCAGACGCGAAGAAGCCATTCGCTTGCCGCGCGCGACGTGGAATCGTTCATGGAGATCCATCCGAAGGCTGCCAAGCGGTACCGCATTGAGGACGGCGAACTGGTGCAGCTGGAGTCGAGACGTGGCAGTATTTACGTTCGCAGCCGGTACAGCACCGATATCCGGGAGGATACAGTGTTCGTTCCGATGCATTGGGGCGATACGCAGTGTGTCAACAAGATTACGAATCAGGCGCTTGATCCGACGTGCCGCATGCCGGGCTTTAAAGTATGCGCAGTCAAAGTCAGCCCGCTGAGGCTGGAGTATGTATAATATTGTAACAAGATTAAAATTTGTTTTTCATCTTTCTTTGAGGTTTACCGCCTATAGTAATTGTCATTTATTTGATAAATAAATCTTTAAGCCCCGCGGCCCGTTGCCGTGGGGCTCTTGGTGTCTCGCAATACAGCAACGGTTGCCAGAAAGGCGCAGCTCCTCTAGAAAGGAGATTGCAGCGGAATTGCTGAATGACGAAAAAATGCCGGGAATGGCGCTGCAAGTATGGCTTTTTGTATAAAACGTCCCCGATCTTCGATGATTTATTCCCATTCATTTATTGGCTGTTTCAACATGCCTTTGCTCATGAATAGCGTAGCGGCACATTCGCGGTTTGTTTTGCCCTCCGGCATCAGCCTCACCACCGACTGCTCCGATTAATGAAGGAAAGGCAGGATGCTCCACAAACTAGCGAGAGGGAGCCTGCAGGCTCCCTCAAGTGTCAGATAATTAGTATTAGCTCTTTGGTGAAACAATAATTTTGATCTGGCTTTTCTCTTTGATCAGCGTCTCAAAGCCTTCCTCTATAATGTTAGAAAGGGAAATCTCCTTGGTCACCAGCTTGTCCGCTGGGAAATAACCTTGCTGCATCAAGCTGATGACGGCAGGGAATACATCACGGTAACCGATGATACCGGCGATATTGCGTTCCTTCAATACAACCTGGTTAGGATGAATGGAGGCTTCACGTTCGAAAATGCTGACTATCATCACTTGGCCGCTTATTTTGGTGGAAGAAATAGCTTGATTTAACACAGCAGGGACACCAGTGACTTCAAAGCAAACATCTGCTCCGCCGTTGGTAAGACGTTGCAGTTCGGCCACAACATCGGTATCCGCTGGATTCAGGCCGATCGCGCCGAGCTCGATTGCCTTGTTTCTTCTTTCTTCGGAAAGCTCCACAGCATAGATCTGAGAAGCGCCGGAGGCTTTCAAAGCTTCGATCAGCAGCAGCCCGATCGGGCCGGTACCGAATACCACTGCGCGATCGCCAACCTTGAATTGGCTCGAACGAACAGCGTACAACACAACAGCTGACGGTTCAACCAACGCGCCTTGCTTATAGGACAAGCTGTCCGGAATTTTGTGAATCATATGCTCATCTGCTGCTACATACTCGGAGAAGCCTCCGCCCCCGCCAGCAAGACCGAGAAAGCCCATTTTGTCGCAAAGATTGTATTTGCCATGTCTGCATGATTCGCAGGTTCCGCATGAGAAAATAGGTTCTACTACGACGCGGTCACCGATTTGGAACCGGGTTACGCCAGTACCCACCTCTACGATTTGACCGGAAAACTCATGTCCCATGACAATAGGTGCTTGTTCATTCGTTAATGGATGGGGTGTGCCCTCAGGAATAAAAATTGGACCCGCCGCATACTCGTGCAGATCACTTCCGCAGATGCCGCATGCTTCAATCCTAATTTTGACTTGTCCTTCCTTCGGGGTGGGCTCTTCAATCGTTTCAACCCGTAAGTCCTTTACACCGTGCCATCTTAAAGCTTGCATATTGTTCATCTCCCTGTAGGAATTAAAAATAATAATGGGTCATTTCCTATTCATGAAAACAAACTAGGAAACGTTTTCGAAACTTATAATGTCACAATATCGACAAACTGTCAAACGAAAAAGCCTGTTCAATGTGCTGATTATTATAGCTAACATCCACGAGCTTCTGTTTATATTTAGCTTCACTATATAACTGCGTTTGAAAACATGTCCCCTATGATATAATTAAGAAAATTGATTAAAACTAACAGAATTACATGGAAACGATTCCGGTCATCGAAAGGGACATTTTATTATGACTTCAAATAGAAAAGTTACGATTGAGGATGTTGCGAGGCAAGCTGGCGTGGGGATCGCCACCGTCTCAAGGGCACTTAATAATAGCAAGGGCATCAGTGCCAAGACGAAGCATAAAATTCTGCAGGTCGTAGAGGAAATGGGATTCACGCCAAATACTGCAGCCCAGAGTCTCAAGATCGGGCAGACGCACCAGATTGCGCTGGCTGTTCCAGATATTCGAAATGCCATCATTCCTGATATTGCCTGGTCGGTGGAGCAGGCGGCCAAACAACACGGCTATCGGGTGGTCCAGATCAATACGCTTGGGAATGCCCGTCTTGAGCTTGAAGTTTTGCAGGAGTTGGACAAGCTGCATGTAGACGGGCTGGTCATCATGCCATTAGCGTATCCTGAGCAGCTGGAGCCGATGATTAATCAAACGAATATTCCGGTATCCGTCATTAACTACGGGAAAAAGATGAGTGAGGATCTTCAAGCGGATATCGTCGGCATGGCCCGTCAGGAAGGTAAGCTGGTGATGGATCATTTGCTGCAGATTGGCCGCAGCAGAATCGCTTATGCAGGTGCGCCGAAACACAAGATTGAAGAACGGTACCTTGCTTATGAACAGGCGATCAGCCATGTGGAGCCGTCACTGGTTTATTTCGGGGAAGATTTTTCGTTTGAAGCAGGGCGCCAGGCGGCGAACTATTTTTACAGCTTGAAGCTTATGCCCGATGCCATCTATGCTGTGAATGACATGGTGGCGATCGGCATTGTCAACAGGCTCAAGGAGCTTGGGGTACGGGTGCCTGAGGATGTAGCAGTTGCAGGCATCGACAACAATTTGTGGGCAACGGTCACAACACCACAAATCACTTCCGTCTCCATTATGGGCAGCGAGGTAGGGCGGCTGGCGGCGGAGCTTCTGCTCAAACGCATTCAATCCCCGAACACATCAGGCTATGAGCGGGTTGAATTCGAACCCCGGCTTATTGTGAGAGAGTCAAGTGTAAAGATGAACCCTTATGCCGGTGTTGACGGGGCATTCCAAAAATAAGAGAGAAGACGTTCAAAGGGAGTGAGAGGGTTGTCCAGCTTAAGCGGTAGCCTGTTTCAAAAGGCTTTGCGGGAAAGCGAGCTTCGGCCGCACTTTTATGCTTACTACTATAAGCAATGGTCACAATACTCAATGGCTTTTCATCAGCATAACTACACGGAAATTATGTACTTAATCTCTGGAAGCTGTGTGGTGGAGGTCAGGGTAGATGATCGCCCCGTGGAAACATACCGGCTTAAGCGGGGGGAGTTGATCGTTCTGGACGCGAGCGTTCCTCACAGGCTGATTGTTGAAGAGACTTGCCGGATGCTTAATGTGGAGTTCGGGTTCGTGAGCCAACCGGGCTACGCACCCCCGATCAATCAGATGGCTCAAAAGACAAGCAGTCTGAACGAGCTGATGGAGAACACCTTCAGCAGTTTGATTTTGTCTGATACCGGCGAGATTTACCGGGTGCTGAAGGCGTTGGTCCTGGAGCTGGATCAGGCGGGAGCAGATGACAAATACATCGTGCATCTGCTTTTCTGTGAGCTGCTGCTTCGGGTGGCTGAGCAGCGGAAGGAGCAGCTGAATGCCCGTGAAAGACCGGCGCAGCTGTATGTGCGAAAAAGCATTGAATTTCTGCATCAGAACTATGACCGCAGTATTCAGGCCAAAGACGTCGCAGCCGCCGTCAATCTTCATCACGGGTATTTGCACCGGATTTTCAAATCGCATACCGGCCGGACCTTGACCGACTACCTTACGATGCTGCGTATGGAGAAAGCAAAGCAGCTGCTTGGGCAGAGCGATATCTCGGTTGCCGAAATAGCCGACTATGTGGGGATCAGCAGCAGACAGTATTTCCACTTATTATTCAGGAAATATACTGGTCAGACCCCCAGCAATTACCGCGATGCGCTTGTTCGCGATTCATGGGCCAAGACGAATATAAGTCAAATTTCAGGTGAGGATTTTTGACACGTCTTCGGGCAAGAAGTCATGATCTTGATAACGCTTACGGAAACTGCCTTGCTACAATGTACTTGAGCTTTTGATTACATTTGTAGGAGGATATCTATGTCTTTTAAAGTGACGTTTATTGGAGCTGGAAGTATTGGGTTTACACGCGGCTTGCTGCGGGATTTGCTTACGGTCCCGGAGTTTAAAGACATACAAGTTTCATTCATGGACATTAACCCCCGCAATCTTGAGATGGTTACAGAGCTGTGTCAGCGGGATATTCGAGAGAACGGCTTAAATATACAAATTCAGTCCACTACGGACCGCAGAGAAGCTCTGAAGGGTGCGAAGTACGTATTTTGTACAATTCGTGTGGGCGGCCTGGAAGCATTCGCCACAGATGTTGACATTCCGCTTAAGTACGGCGTGGATCAGTGTGTAGGGGATACGCTATGCGCTGGAGGCATTATGTATGGACAGCGGGGCATTGCCGAGATGTTGAATATTTGCCGGGATATCAGGGAGATGGCTGCTCCTGATGTGCTGCTGCTTAACTATTCTAACCCTATGGCGATGCTGACTTGGGCCTGCAACAAGTATGGTGGTGTGAGAACAGTTGGGCTGTGTCATGGGGTACAGCATGGGCATCACCAAATTGCTGAGGTTTACGGACTGGACAAAAAAGACGTGGATATTATCTGTGCCGGGATTAATCATCAGACCTGGTATATTGCAGCCCGTTACCAAGGCAAGGATCTAACAGATGGTCTGCCGGAAGCATTTGAACGCCATCCCGAATACAGCCGTACGGAAAAAGTGCGCATCGATATGCTTCGTCGTTTTGGTTACTATAGTACTGAATCCAATGGCCATCTTAGTGAATATGTACCGTGGTACCGTAAACGGAGCGGTGAGATCATGGACTGGATTGATTTAGGAAGCTGGATTAATGGGGAGACCGGTGGATATTTGCGGGTGTGTACCGAAGGACGAAATTGGTTTGAGACGGATTTCCCCAACTGGATGAAAGACCCTGTATTTTCATACACTCCCGAGAGCCGCGGCGAGGAACATGGCTCGTATATTATAGAGGGCTTGGAGACGGGGCGGGTATACCGGGGACATTTCAATGTAATCAATAACGGGGTTATCTCCAATCTGCCCGCGGATGCCGTCATTGAGGCTCCGGGTTATGTGGATCGCAATGGTATTTCCATGCCGGTTGTAGGCGAGCTGCCGCTAGGTCCGGCAGCTGTCTGCAATGCCAGTATCTCCGTACAACGATTGGCCGTTGAGGCTGCAATTCACGGCGATGATCAACTGCTCCGGCAGGCGTTCATGATGGACCCGCTCGTAGGGGCAGTCTGCAACCCGAAGGAAATCTGGCAGATGGTTGACGAGATGCTTGTGGCAGGCGAGCCATGGCTGCCGCAGTACGGCTCAGCCATTGCGGAAGCCAAGAAGCGCTTGACTTCCGGGACCCTGCTTCCAACGAAATCTAATTATGAAGGTGCGGCCCGTATTCAGGTAAAGACGGTGGAGGAGATGAGGCTCGACCGCGAGGCTGCGAACAAGAACGCTGGGGAATCGGACAAGGGTAAGGATCGTGAGAAGTTGATGAATTGATTTGAATTGAGTTGAGTAGAACTGAGTACAAATGAGCCTCATATCCTGGCAGGTAATAGCATCATTCGCCTGAAATGGTGAAGTGTAAAGTACTTTTCTGGACCGCAAGATCATATTCCGTAAAAAAACCGCGATTTTCGCGGTTTTTTTTTGGTGTTCTTCACCCTTATTAAGTAATCGGGGGAATGCTTGAGAATGAACATAGTAGCTGGATTTTCCAGATTCAACAAGTTTATCAGCTAGGCATTGAGTGGGACGAAACAATTTATCGGAAGGGGCTGCCCCAAAAGGCAGCCCTTATTTTGTTTAGGAGCTCATTGTTCGAAAGGCTCCGAGAACGAACGTTACTCCCATCGCTGTTAGCTTGGATTTCTTGAGTTATTTTTACCGGATGGAATCCAAAACCAAAGGCGACCGCAACTTTATTATCCAAAATGTGATCCCACGCATTACCGCTTCTTTTCAATCGTGTAAATTTAAAGTGTAAGCTAGATAAAAAACTTAGAATCAACCGATCTTAGCTTCGATCCCGAGTGATTCTGAAGAAGCGTGCGTCCGCCTTTGTCTCCGAAATACCCCTATGGATATCTATTTCAAGGATTTCAGAGACACCAGGGGTCGTAAGAACACTCGGCATCGCATTGCCCCTAAAGGGTAACCTTCATAAGTTCATTTTATATAACCTAAACTTTCAAAATTTGATTCAAATCCTCCTTTTCGTTTGGCAGCCATAATAGAATGTGGTTACTGATAAACATTATCAATCAAACATAGGAGGTTACGAAACATGACTACACAGTTCAAACAAATCGCCGGGGACACTTACTGGATAGGCAAAATAGATAACCGTCAGGTGCCTTTTCACCGCTTGGTCCTAACAAAAGGAACTACTTATAATTCATATCTGTTAAAGACGGGCAAACCGACAGTGATTGATACGGTGGACATGGAATTCGGCCGTGAATATGCCGAGTCTCTGGGCAAAATGATTGATCTTCAGGAGATTCAATATATTGTAATAAACCATACTGAGCCGGACCACTCCGGCGGGCTAGCCGCTCTGGCCGCCAAAGCAGCCAATGCCACCATTGTTTGTACCGAGATCGCAGTACCGGAATTACAGGAAATGTATAAACTTCACAGCCGCAATTTCCTGGTCGTCAAGGACGGAGATACGCTGGATATCGGTGGAAAGACCCTTTTGTTTAAAGAGACGCCTTATCTTCATACGGCTGAGACGATGATCACCTATTGTATCGAGGATCAAATTTTGTTCCCGTGCGATATTTTTAGTACACATGTTGCGGCGCAGAAGCCATTCAGTGATGAAGCGGGGTTTGATATAACGGAGGATTTCATAGGTTATTATAAAGCCATTATTCATCCTCACAGAAGATATGTAAGAACCCTTTTAGAGGCAATCAAAGATATGGAAATCCGGATGATCGCGCCTTCCCACGGATTTATGATCCGGGAGGATATCTCAAAATATATCGGGCTATACGCCACGCTAAGCTGCGAATCTACCCAAGGGAAAAAAGCAGCGATTGTCTATACGACAATCAAAAACAGTACGAAAAAGATGGCGAAAATTTTACAGGATTCCTTGCAGGAAAATCAGATTGAGACAGAAGTCTGGGATGCGGATAAAAGCAGCGCCGCCGATATACTAAGCAGCATTGCTTCAGCTGATGCCGTCTTTGTCGGCAGCTCTACTAAATATGCGGATATGATTGGTAACCTGGAGAATATTCTTAAGGAAATGCAAAAGATGAACCTGGAAGGCAAGCTTGCCGCAGCCTTCGGCTCGTACGGCTGGAGCGGCGAAGCCATAGAGGTTATCCAGGATTATCTGAATGGAACCAATATGACGGTGCAAAGTACATCTGAAGTCATCAAGTCCACAGGTATGACCCACGTCGAATTCCCTGTTAGAATCCGGTTTTCACCTAAAGAACCCGAGAAGGTTCAGAAGATCAGAAATGCGGCTGAGTTTGTCTCGGACTTATTGCTTAGCTCAATCTAGGGAGAGGAGGAATACCTGATGCCGAAACATTTTGTTATTGTTGGAGGCGGGGTTGCCGCCGTTCATGCTGCCAAAGCGATACGTGATCAAGACGGGGAAGCCGAAATATCAATCCTTGGGGAAGAAAGCCATCTCCCTTACAATCGGATCAAGCTGACCAAAGGACTGTTTACCGACCTGCACAGCGAGAAAGTGCTGATCAAGAAGGAGAAATGGTATCAAGCTAATCGGATTATCGTGAGGACTTCAACCCGGGTTGTTTCGATCCACCCCGACCGTCAAGTCGTAGAAACCGCTGATGGACAGAGTTTAAGTTATCACAAGCTCTTGTTGTGTATGGGAGCTAAGAACAGGGCGCTCGGTATTAAGGGAGACGGCCTAGGTAATGTTCACACCATCCGGGACATGATCGATGCTGACAGGCTTAAGGAAGGTCTCCGGCAGGGCAGTCGCGTTGTTGTCATCGGTGGGGGAGTGCAGGGACTCGAAACAAGTTGGGCCCTGCATGAAGCAGGTTATGAGGTTACTGTGATCGAAGCTTCTCAGCGCCTGATGGCCCGGCAGCTCGACGAGAGATCCTCGGATCATCTTAGGGAGGTCATGGAACGTAACGGTGTAAAGGTTATTCTGCAAGCTGGTGTCGCTCTTATTGATGGAGTAGAGTCAGTGACCGGAATTATGCTGGATAATCAGACTTACCTTCCTTGTGATCACGTTGTCTACTCCATCGGTATTGTGCCCAATACTTCGCTGGCAGCTGAAACGGGCATACAGGTCGGAAAGGGCATTACCGTAAATAACAAGATGGAAACAAGTGCTCCACATATATATGCCGCAGGCGATGTCGCTGAATTTGACGGGCGCGTGGAAGGGCTGTGGGCAGGAGCTATCGAGCAGGGCCGGATTGCAGGCAGCAATATGGCTGCCGAGGGAACGATTTACCGTAGAGCTGTGCCGGTTACCCTGTTTAATGCTTTTGGAATTTCCTTATTCTCCATAGGCCATGTTGATGAGCAGCAGTGTGACTTCAGGATATCTGGAGAGAAAAACGGAGCATACACGTGTCTTTATGTGAAAAATAACACAATGGTTGGTGCCATATCGTGGGAAGGGGCAGCTGCTTCTCTGGTGTATAAAACAGCCATTGAGCAAGAGTTCATCTTTTCGGGGATTAATTTAGGAGCAGATAGCAGTATTGAAGAAATCATGAACGAAGTGCAGGTCAGATTAAGCTATATAAAATGAAATGCCCATTGAAATCTATTTCAAGGATTTCGGAGACAACAGGGGTCGTAAGAACACTTGGCATCGCAGCGCCCGAATAGGGTAACCTGCATAAGTTCATTTTATAAAAACCAACAATTTTAGGGGAGATGATTGTGATGAAAAAATACATCTGCGAACCATGTGGTTATATCTATGATCCGGCAATCGGAGATCCCGACGAAGATGTACCCGCAGGCACAGCATTTGAAGAGCTGCCTGAGGATTGGGTATGTCCAGTCTGTGGTGAGGATCAAAGCCACTTTGCACCGATTGAGGATAAGTGATTTACCACGGTCTAAACGGAAATAGGATATTTATTTTATTACATTCAATACGAACAACAGGGGGGAACGTTATGCATGAGCATTCCTGCGAGCACGCTGCTGAGCCATGTACCCGAAAGGTACCGATTTTTGCCGCATTGACCGATGACGACCTCTCCCGGATCAGTGTCATGATTAAACACCGCAAGTTTGCCAAGGGCCAGCCGTTAATTCTGGAAGGGGAGCCATCGGATACGCTGCATATTATTCAGCGGGGTCATGTTAAATTATCGAAAATGACTCCTGAGGGCAAGGAACAAATTCTGCACGTCCTGACCAATGGGGATTTTTTTGGGGAACTGAGCATTTTTAATAGCGACGAGCTTAGCAACTTTAATGCCTATGCGCTGAATGACACGAACATCTGCATGTTGACCCGATCCGATATGGAGCAGCTGATGACAGAGAACCCGGAAATTTCAGTCAGAATTCTGAAGAGTGTAACCAAAAGACTGGCCCATACGGAGAATCTGGCACAAAGTCTTGCGACCAAAGATCCTGAGATACGCATAGCCTATATGATCATGGAGCTCAGCGACAAATACGGTAAGCTGCGCAGCGGTGATATTCATATTGACCTCCCCCTGTCCCGTGAAGGAATAGCTAATTATGTTGGGGTGACTAGGGAAACCATCAGCAGGAAATTTTCAAAGTTTGAGCAGTTGGGGCTTATCAAGCTGGTTGGGAACAAGAAAATGATTCTTAAGGATCCCTCTGGTATGGAGAAAATTTATGAGGGATTAGATTAAGCCGTGCAATCATGGGAGGTGGCTAATATGGATCAGTTCACATTTGAAGATATGGGCTCCATTACTAGAGAACAACTAGGTAATCAAGTTCCGCTTGAGTTGTTCCGGACGATTCGTCTTATCGGCTTGTATCAGGGATTACCTATGGGAGGAAAGGGCACAACCCTGACGGTTGGCCGAAAGATTGGCGAAAGCCTTCCTGTGGACAGCTTGGAAGAGTTAATGCGGCTGCTGCAGCAGCTGAAAATCGGGATTCCAAGAATATTGGAGACAAGAGAAGGCTTCATTAAAATGGGCATGGATGATTGCTTTTGCAAGGGATTACCCATAATTGAAGAGAAGATGGTATGTGATTTGGAAGGGGCCGTAATGGAAGGGGCATTAAGTCGAATCTGGAACACTAGGGTCAGTGTGAGGGAAACAAAGTGTAACGTAAGTGGGCATCCGCATTGTGAGTATGAGATCCGTTACTAGGGGTCATAGCGAAATTAACAACGTTTGACTTTTGGTATTATGGCTATAGAAATAGAAGAGAAGGATACAATATATGAACGGAGGAATCGATTTATGGAAAAGAAAATGCTGGTGGATTACACAGAATTTCGCGAGGACTCTTTTACAAAAAAGGTACTGTTTAAGCAAGAGGATAGTGTGGTATTTACCTTGCACTTTAATCCAGGACAATCCTTGCCAAGCCACAAACATCCGGGAACAGATGTATTTATTCTCGTTCTTGACGGATCGGGTCAAGTGACTGTAGATGGAAACCAAGTTGCAATGGCTAAAGGCGATGTTATTCGCGTAGAAGGCGATGAATCCTTCTCTTTTACAAATATAAGCAGTGAAAAAACAAGTCTTTATGTTGTCTTGACGAAGCTTCCTGATGAACGATATGCACAAAATGTATAGGATAAATCATATTAATGCCGCGGAAACGCGGTTTTTTTTATTTCTAAGAACAATGTGTCAGATTGCCGCCGCATACTCAAATTTATTTTAGCTATGATACAAAAAGTGTGAAAAATATCAAAGAAATTTGAAGAAGAAACTTGCAGAATAATATAAAAGATTCTATAAATACGAATATAGCAATTAATGTAAAATTAAAGTGAATTCTATTTAATAAAAGAAATTATGTATTTTTAATGTATTTCCTCCCGAATATTAGTTTTATGTGAGAAATTATGGTAATATTGGTTATAGAAGAATTCGATTTGAAATTACACCAAATCTACTATAAGACATAACATTTTTATCTGGCGGAGGGATCCAATGTCAAATGATATTGATTTTTCAGATAAAAAGACAGATATCGCAATTATAGGTGTTTCTATAAGATTACCAAGTGTCAGAAATGTAGAGCAATTTTGGGATTTCATTAAGAATGGTGAGGAAGTACTTTCAGATGTTTCTGGATTGAATGAAGAATCACTGAAGGGAAACTCCGGGAATCGCAGGCAATTTATTCAGACGAACAGCAATATCCAAGGGATAGAGTATTTTGATAACTCTTTTTTCAATATTAACGCCTCAGAGGCTTCTTGGATGGACCCGCAGCATCGCTTGTTCTTGGAACTTGCATGGGAAGCTTTGGAATCAGCCGGTTACGCAGATAGTGGCAGGAGAGATATCACAGGGGTTTATGCGGGTGTATATGCCAACTACTATTCTATGTTTCATCTTCTTCCACACTTGAATAACGCACAAGCCGCCATGAACTTGCAAATACAGATTGCTAGCGAGAAGGACCATGTGGCCACAATGACGGCATACAAGCTTGGACTTACCGGGCCAACACTCAACATTCAATCCGCGTGTTCAAGTTCTCTGGCGGCAGTACATATGGCTTGTGAAAGTTTATTGACCTATTCCAGTGACATGATGGTGTGCGGGGCGGCGACCCTCAGCATTCCGCAGCTCGCAGGCTACGAATATCAGGATAACGGATTGCTTTCCTCGGATGGTCATCTTAGAGCTTTTGACGCCTCGGCAACCGGAACTATATATAGTGATGGAGCCGGTTGTGTTGTACTTAAGAGATTTACAGAGGCATGGGAGGATGGAGATACGATTTATGGTGTGATCAAAGGGTCCGCTATAAATAATGACGGCTCGCAAAAGGCAGGTTTTGCCGCTCCGTCCGTAAACGGCCAAATTGAGGTTATCGAAAGAGCGATGATGGTCGCAGGGATTCGTCCTGATCAAATCGGCTATCTGGAGGCGCATGGAACGGGAACGCCGATGGGCGATTCCATGGAGCTTGAGGCTTTGCATGAGGTGTTTGGCAAAAGCACGTCAGAAAGCGCTTTCTGCTCGCTTGGATCAGCCAAATCCAACTTTGGCCATACGGGGCCAGCAGCAGGAGTGATCGGGCTGATTAAGACGGTAATGGCGCTGAAGGAGAAGATCCTTCCTCCAGCGATCAACATTGAAATACCTAACGACCGTCTTGCTACGGGAAGCAGCCCGTTTTATTTAAATCCAATCCCACTCGAATGGCACGCCAATTCGTCTAGATATGCGGGTGTAAGTTCATTTGGTCTTGGCGGGACGAATGTTCATGTTATCGTCGAGGAGCCACCAAAGGCTATTTCATCTGCGCCGGTACGGAAATCTATGCTCTATGTTGTTTCTGCGAAAACGCCGGAAGCACTCCGCAGGCACAAGGACGAGATACAGACCGCTCTCAATTCCGTCTCTGACAAGCACTTGGCGGATGCGGCTTATACACTCCAGACCGGACGCAAAGTCTTTGAACATCGAGGGTTCTTTATTGCTTCTACGAACGACCGTCTTTCCAATTTAAAAGAAACGAAATTTTATACGAATAAATCCAAGGATGTAGTGCCAAATCTGCAGTTTAACTTCCCGGACCTCACGGAAGAAATGGGAAATAACGATATCAGGCGAGTTCGGGAGGATCCTCAATTTCATGAGGATTGGACTGAAGTTGAGAAGAGGGTAAGTCAGGCATTACAGCCAGAGTTCGTCTTAATTGATGCAGCAGCCTGGGATGATATTCAAGCAGCATTAAGTACTTTTATTATGCAAATAGTTATATCCCGGATGTGGCGTCGTATGGGTATTTCCCCGTCATTTTATGAAGGAAGAGGAGCCGGTTTGTATGCCGCTGCGGCAGAATCTGGCTGGTTGAAGCTCGAGGATGCTGCCTATCTATATGTTTGTTATGTGCAGGCGCGGCGGCTCAAGGTTACAGATCAGGAAGCCTGGGTAGATCGTTACCATGGCCGGACGGCTAAGCTTAATGTGGGGTTTCCTCCCGGTTCGTTGGTCTGGACGGCTGCTAATCCTCGTGAAGATCAGAGCCAAGTGGATTGGGGAGAGCAATTCGGCTCAGAACTGCTCTTACAATTTTTGGATGATTCGCTACAGACCATATTAAGCAATGAGCAGTCAAGCGAAATAGTAAAGTTGGTTGTGGGACCTAGTCCATCCATTTCAGGTGTAGATATACCCGAAACGTCCCAAGTAACCGAAACCGCGGCAGAAGATATATGGGACAGGATTAATTATTGCCTGGGCTGGCTCTGGATAGAGGGTTATCCCATTAATTGGCCGGCTTATTATGGACAGGAGAAGCGCCTTCGGATTCCCTTGCCTACATACCCATTTGAGAGGGTTCGATGCTGGGTGGAGCCGGAGCTTGACCGGGAATTTAACGCTGCCGCGAAGCCGGCTGCTGAACAAGTTCCCTTGGCACCCCTCAAGCTGTCAGCAGCGGAGCTTACCGGATACAAGGAGCCCCGAAGCGGGACAGAGAGGGTTCTGGTTCATATTTGGGAGAAGCATCTTGGTGTCACCCCAATAGGGATACAGGACAATTTTTACGAGCTCGGCGGCAATTCGCTTCTAGCTGCATCTTTGAACGCAAACGTGAACGAAATATTTAATGTAGATATCGGGTTGGAAGTATTCCTTGGGCATCAATCCATCGAAGAATTAGCTGAAGTGATAGAATCCTTTTTTATGGAATCCATTCCTCTGAAAGGTGGCTAATCATATGCTAGTGGACAAGCCGGTTGTATATCGTTTGTGTCACCCTCAAAAAAGAATTTGGTATAACGAGCAGTTCTATCCCCAAACAGCTGTAAATCACATTGGCGGGTGTGTCCGCATATTGGGCCCGTTGAATTTTAAAGCTTTGGAGGCAGCGATCCATTCCGTGATCCAGGCTCATGACGGCCTGCGGCTTCAGCTCCAGCCTCATGATGAAGAGCCAGTTCAATATGTTGCTGCTTATAACCGAGAAGCACTGCCTTTTTACGATTTCTCGATACATCCGAATCCTAAGACCGCATATGATGCATGGGTAACAGCGGAATCGCAAGCTGCGTATAATCTCTATCATTCACCGCTTTATCACATAGCAATGTTCAGCTTGGGAGAGCAGGACAATGGTTTTTTGATCAGAGCTCATCATATCGTATGTGATGGGTGGTCGATGGATGTTCTGACCAAGCATATCTTGAACCGCTACCAATTGATCTGGACACAGGATGCACCTGAACCGGAAGCTCCCCAGCCATCTTATGTGAAATACTTCGATATGGAGAAGGAGTATTTGCAATCAGAGCGCTGCAAGAAGAATCGCCTATATTGGGAAGAGAAGTTTGCCAAGCTGCCTGAGCCGTTATTTGAACAAACGCCCCGTAACCCTTCAGGGAAACGATTAACCCGTTTGTTGGATAAAGAGGCAGTCACACGGCTGAAGGATGCCGCCGACAAGCACCAGGTGTCCTTTCCTATTTTCCTGGGAGCTGCATTCGGAATATTGCTGTCCCGCTACTATCAGAAGGATGAAGTCGTTCTGTCGATGCCCATTGCCAACCGGAATCCCATTACCAAGGCCACGGTAGGCATGTTCACGGATAATCTTCCTTTAACGATTCAGGTCAAAGAGAATATGCCGCTGCATAAATTTCTACGAAACACCAAGCGGGAATACATGCATAATTTGGGCAACCGGAAATATCCGTATGATCTGCTGGCAAGGCAGCTCCAACTTCGGAAGAAAGGCCGCTCTGCCTTGGCCCAAGCCTCATTTAACTACTATAATACACATCTCAGGACAAGCTTGGGGGATTCCTTGATTATCAATGAGGAGTTCTATTCGGGTGAGCAGGCTTATCCGCTGCAGCTGATGGTTAAAGATTGGTCGGATGATGGCACCCTCCTGTTCAGCTTGGATTATCAGACAGGTCTGATTCAAGATTTCGAAGCTGAGTCCTTGCTGGGCTCCATGCTGCAATTGTTATCAGCGATGGCATCCAGTCCAGATTCCTGGATTCATACGCTTCCGCTCCTGGACAAGCCGCAGTGGGAAGCCGCAGTGGAGCGATATAACAGTCAATCCGCCCATTTCTACGACGAGAATCTTACGGTGTTGGATCTATTTAGGGTTCAAGCGCGTAAACATCCAGGGCATATTGCAGTCAGTTGGGATGAGGGGGAAATGACCTACGGCGAGTTATGGGAGAAGGTGCATCTTGTATCCTCAGTGCTCGCGGCCAAGCTGAATATTCAATCTGGTGCAGCGCCGGTTGCCATTCGTATGAGCCATTCCCCGGAATTGATCATCGCCATCTGGGCTGTTATCAAGGCGGGAGCTGCTTTTGTGCCGATTGCAATAGATACCCCCCGTTCCAGGGTTGAATATATTCTTCGGGATTCGGAAGCCGTGTATATGCTATCGGATGAAGATGCCGAGGAATGGGGCGTTCCCGTTATTCATATTCCAGCACTACTCAGCCGGTTAGACAATCGGGAAGAACTGCCCAAGGTTGTCCCATCTGGATGCAGCGTGTTTGATCCTGCTTACATTATTTACACATCAGGTTCTACCGGAGAACCCAAAGGGGTTAGGATACGTCACCTCAGCCTCGCCAATTATATTACTTGGGCGGGCTCGGTCTATCCGAAATCTGATGATGATGTCTTCGCTTTTTATTCCTCACTATCTTTTGATTTGACGCTTACTTCCCTGTTTGTTCCTTTGACGAGCGGGAGGCAGCTTAGAATTTATCCTCCAAGAAATCATGAATATACTTTAAGCCGTATTCTTCAAGAGAACAAAGCAACTGTAATTAAGTTAACACCCTCACACCTTGCATTGCTGCCTGACCGTCAGCATCCTAATGCCGTTTTGCATACACTTATCGTTGGTGGTGAGAGTCTGAAGACAAGCCTTGCTGCGAGAATTCAAGAGAGATTCGGGCCTTCACTGTCTATTTATAACGAGTATGGTCCGACCGAAGCGACCGTAGGCTGCATGGTACATCTGTTCAACTCAGTAAGCGACCAGGATTCAGCAGTTCCTATCGGCATACCTGCGGCAAATGCAAATCTGTACGTTCTTGACAAGTATCAGCAAATGCTGCCTCCCGGAGCTGTGGGGGAATTGTATATATCCGGCTGCGGCGTAGCTGATGGGTATATCCACCAGCATGAATTAACGGCAGAACGGTTTCTTCCAGACCCTTTCAAGGAAGGCAGCAGGATGTACCGTACCGGTGACCGGGTGCGGCTCGGTGAAGGTTACCTGATGCATTATTTAGGACGCCATGACGATCAGGTGAAGATCAGAGGATACCGGATCGAACCGGCGGAAATCGAACATGCCATACTCGGACTGGGTGGAATCCGGGATGCTGTAGTGTTCACAGCGGGGGAGGACCAACATGCCGAGCTGCTTGCATGGGTGGTTAGCGGTGAAGAGGAGGCTGCTGGAATCAGGCAAGAGCTTCTTGGCAAGCTGCCTGCATTCATGATACCGGATCGGATTATAGCTGTCTCCGAAATTCCCCTTACCTCGAACGGAAAAGCTGACAAGCAGCAGCTGCTCCAAATGGTCCATGGTGGGCAGAGGACCTGGGAAAGCAGGTATGAAGCTTCAACCTATTCAGACCATCTATTGTCAGCGATAAGAACCGTGCTGGAGAATGATCAGATTGGGCTTGAAGAACAATTTTTCCAGCTTGGAGGGGACTCCATAAAGGCTATTCAAGTGTCCAGTCTCTTAAAAAGCCAGGGACTTGATCTGAACCCTGCTGTGATATTGGATTATCCCTTAATCAAAGATATGCTGCCCCATTTAAAGCAGGATTTCTGCACGGAAGAGCAAGGACCCGCTGAAGGCGAGGTGGTGCCTGCTCCGATTCAGTCCTGGTTCCTCGACCAGCAATTCGAGAATCCGGATTATTATCTCCAGTCCATCATGCTGGAGGTTGCGGACGGAATTTCGGCCGGTGTTCTTGCCGATGGATTGAAAACCCTGATTCGGCATCATGATTCTCTTCGTTTGTACTATGATGCTGAACGTAAGAAGCTTTTCTATAACAATAATCTCCCATTGGATGATTTCACTATAGAAGTTATGCAGGTGAATGCTCAATCCAAGGAAGAGCAGGACATTGAGCTTGAGCAAAAATTAACGTCGTTCAAAGGGCAAATCCGGTTATCCGATCCCACTTCACCCCTCATCAAGACGTGTCTTATCCTGTATCCGGGTCGTAAACGCCGTCTGCTGCTTGCTGCCCACCATCTTTGCATTGATGGGGTATCCTGGAGAATTCTGCTGGAGGATCTTGAGCGTCTGATCGGCACACGCCAGCCGCTGCCTCCGAAGACGACTTCATTCCAGCGTTGGTCCAAGGCGCTTGTCGAGCGTTCCCTGCCAATATTCCAATCCGAAATTGATTGGTGGAGGCATAACGGTGAAGGTGAGACGCCGCCGTTACCGAAGACAGATGGATATCAGAAGCCTTTCAGAAGCGGGTGCTGTAAGCAAAAGATATCTTTTAACACGGAAGATACTACTGCGATTCTTCGGGGACATTCAGACATGACTGCCGCTGAGCTGATGCAGGTTTCGCTGGTGATGGCCTGGCATGATGCGTTCCCGTGCAAAGAATTGACAATGTGGTTGGAAGGACACGGCAGGGAGGCTTTGTTTGCCGATCTGAACATATCTCGAACCGTTGGATGGTTTACCAGTCTGTACCCAGTGAAATTCGAGCTCGAATCAGTCCGGGGAGAGTACGAAACAAGCCGTTCAATCCTTCGCCGATTGAAGCAAGTCCCTCATAGAGGGGTGGGTTATGGCGTCCTAGCCTATTCCCTGAATCAGATTCCCCTAGCAGAACCTCAAATTGTGTTCAACTATCTGGGTGAGTTTTCGCAGCTGGAGGAGGGGATTTTCAGGATTGTAAATGAAGCCTCCGGACCTGATGTTGCACCAGAGAATCATTTCCCGTTTCTCTTGGAAATGAACGCTATTGTGATGAACAGACAGCTTCAAATCGAACTCACGTATTCCCCTGCTTCCTTGGACGCGGACCGTATGGAACAGTTGGTCTGCAGCTACCAATCGAAGCTGCTGAATCTTCTGCAGGAACAGGATCATTTGAGTGAGGAAGAGTTCAGGTTGACGCCGGACGATTTTGATGCGGTAGATCTGACACAACAGGAACTGGACACATTATTCAAGTAAAAGGGGGAACGGGATGAGTCTTCGACGTGTCTTCATACCGCTTCTGGTCTTTATATGTACGGTATTCCCTTTAACGGGTGCAGCTGACGCGGCCGAGCTTGATAGGCCAACAATCGATAATTATGTCACTTCGATGATGGATAAGGACAACCTTCCGGGCGTTTCTGTTGCCATCGTAAATGGCAGCGAATCGTACACTCAAGGTTACGGTTTCTCCGATCTGGCTGCCGGACGGAAGGTTACCCCGTATACGCTGTTTGAACTTGGATCAAACAGCAAGGCATTTACTGCGTTAGGAATTCTACTGCTCACGGAGCAAGGGAAGATTGATCTCAAAGCGCCCGTAACCCGTTATCTTCCCTGGACCGAATGGAAATTCGGGCAAGAAAAGGTTGAACCGACGGTGGAAGACTTCTTACACCAGACAAGTGGAATGGGCAGTAATTCTATTGCTCTGATCCCACCTTCCAATCACGACAAGGCTTTGGCGGATACTGTGCGGAATCTTGCGGCTCAACCCTTGTGGTATAAGCCGGGAGAACAGTTCTTATATTCAACTGGAAATTATGACGTGCTTGGCGCTGTTATTGAGGCGGTTAGCGGCCAGTCCTACGAATCTTTCATGGCCTCGCAAGTGATTAAGCCACTGGGATTAGACCATACCTATGCGGGAACCGCGGCTCTGCCTCCGGATGTCAAGCTGTCAAGCGGGTACAAGCTGGGCTTCACCGGAAACCGTCAATATAATGCTCCAACTTACCGGGGCAATATACCGGCGGGGTACATTCTATCCAATGCAACGGACATGGCTCAGTGGCTGAAAAATCAGCTTGGGCAGCCAGAAGGTGTTCCGGAATCGCTAAGGCGTGCAGTTAAACAGTCTCATGCGCCTGACAACAGGGTGAGAGCAACCTTGACCGAGCCCTATGACTCTCCGTTTCGATATGGCGGCGGATGGCTCGTATTCGATCAGGCTAGACAGCCTTATTTGTCTCACAGTGGGAACAATCCCAATTTCTCATCCTATGTCATTCTTGATCCAAATCAGAAGATCGGGATCGCTGTGATGGGAAACCGGAATTCAACTTATACCTATGCCATAGCCCAAGGGCTGCGTGATTTGCTTACGGGCAAGCAGCCAGTTGGAGCGTATCAGGACACAACAACATCCGTTAATTTAGGAGCAACAATTGTATTTATTATCGCTGATCTGCTATGCATCTGGATGCTTTACAGAACACTCAAAGTTTTATTCGCGATTCGCCGGGGCAGACGGTCCTTTGCCGGACACTCAGCAGGGGTATATTTGAAATCGGTGTTATGGGCTTTCCTTGGCATCGTCATACTTGGTGCCGCATGGTATATTCCTCAGCAGTTGTTTTGGGGGTACTCCTGGCCATTTATTATCGTATGGGCTCCCTTTACGGTTCTCCCAGCGATGATTTCTGTGGGCGTAACCGCAATATTGTTCGCGGGCTTGCGGATTACTTCCACCTTGTTCCCAAGAAAACACAACGATCGGCCTGCCAACCTGCCGGTATGACGTAACTTTTTAGAAGGAGGAGATGGTTTAATGCGAATCGGCAATATCCCCGATATTCAGAATTTCAAGATGTTGTTGGACCAGTCCAGGGAGAAGGGACTTATAACGGCTTGGGAGCTTCCTTACGAGCAGCTCTTGACCCGGCTGCAGGCGGCTATCTTTTTCTTCAATTCAGCTTCACAAGATGTTCCGAGCGAACTGTATTCGTTATTTGCTGAGTATCCTGGCCTTACTATTCAACGCAATGAAGGGACCATGTCTTCAATGGATTATCAAATTTCATTTCAATAGGAAGGTGTCAAGAGGGGGGCCAGTATGAAGATTAGACTGTTTACGATTCCTTATTCCGGAAGCTCAGCATCCATCTATTTGAGTTGGAAGCGCCTGCTGCCCGATCAGGTTGAGGTTGTTCCCTTGGAACTGCCGGGGAGAGGCAAACGATTCGGAAGCAAATTATGTCAAAGCATGTTGGAGCTTATTGAAGATTTGTACTCCCATATCCAGAATCAATTGGACGGGCAGCCGTATGCGGTATTCGGGCACAGCCTAGGCGGACTGGTTGCTTATGAGCTATGCGTGAAATTAATGGAGAACGGGCATCCCCTGCCGATGCACTTGTTCTTGTCAGGATGCAATCCGCCGCATCTGCGTTATGGCGAGGAGAACCTTCATACGCTTCCAGATGCGCTTTTTCTTCAGGAGATTGCTAAGCTGGGAGGCATTACCCCGGAATTACAAGTCAATCCGGAAGTCATGAGAGTCTTCGTCCCAATTATCAAGTCGGATTATAAAATCTATGAATTGTATGCAGGGAAGGGAACAGCGGTTAAGCTGCCTATCGACTTTTCTGTCCTGGCAGGAAAGAACGACCCGCTCATGCCGGTAGAAAGCGGAAGAGAGTGGAAGAAATACACCAAAGGCTCTTTCAGAATGACCGAGATGGAGGGCGGACACTTTTTTATTCATGACCAGCTGGACCATGTAATTAACGCAGTGGAGAGTGCACTTATTGTCCATAAGTGAGGAGGACTCCGGATGAAAATCGATAAAAGCGATATTCAAGATATTTGGCCGCTACGCCCTGTGCAGGAAGGAATGCTGTTCCACTATTTGAAAGGTTCGGAAGAAGGCAAATATGTGGAAAGCCTCATGCTTGGGATTGAAGGATCCGTGGTGGAAGAGTGGTTCACACAAGCCTGGGAGCACGTGTTTCAAGCTAATGAAGTTCTTAGATCTGTATTCCGGTGGGAGAAGCTTAGAAACCCTATTCAGCTCATCTTAAAAAACAAACGGCCCCTGCTGGAAATTCACGATTGCTCGGAGGAGACTCTTACATCAAAAAGGGAGCAAGCCATCCGGGATCAGGAACGCTTCACAAAGTTCAATCTGGCCGAAGAAACAATAAAAGTCTCCTTATACAAGTTCAATAATGAATGCAGGCTTTTTCTTACCTATCATCATATTCTCCTGGATGGGTGGAGCCTGGGTGTGATTATGGAAGAATGGCTCAGCGCATACCGCGCACTCTCTGAGAATAAGACGCCTGTCAAGCGGCATAAACCTTCGATGAAGTCCATTTTGCTCGCAATTCAGAAGAATCAGGATCATCAGGCTGAAGCACAGTTTTGGGCCGACCATTTAGCAGAATATGAGATCAAACAGCCGGTCCAACCCTTTTACAAGCCTAATCGTCATGAATTTAAAAAAATCAGCCACTGTCTGTTACCAGAGACGTTATCAGTATTACAGGGATTCTGCAAAGATTCGAGGATGTCGTTAGCCACTTTCCTATACGGAGCTTGGGCTATGCTGATGGGACGCTTTACTTATACGGACGATGTGGTTTTTGGTACGACCGTATCTGGGAGAGGTATGAACGTACCCGGGGTTGATATGGCTTGCGGAATGCTAATTAATACCGTGCCGCTTCGAATCCGAAGTCTTGGAGAGGAAAGCGTAGAAGCTTATTTCACAAGAGTACATAGGATGCTGGCTCTCCGGCGGCCTCATGAATGGGCCGGATTGTCTGCCATCCGCCAGGCTGCAGGACTGCAGGGACCAGATGAGCTTTTTGACACCCTGGTTGTAATTGAAAACTATCCGCTCGATAAGAAGCTGATCCAACAGCCGGATGGAGCCCCTTTCTCGGAAAAGGAACTGCATTTCAGTTCTTATCACATGGACGAGCATACGCATTATCCGCTTACGCTTCTGGTCAGAACCGATACGGGACTTACTTTGGATTTTATATATGATGATACCAAATATGAATATTTTGTTGTGATGCAGATGGCCGAGTGCCTGGTAAAGCTGCTTCTGGATTTGGCGTCCCAACCAAAACGCAAGGTAGCAGAGATTGCATTGGTGAAGCCGGATTATCCGCTTCTGAATGGAAGCCTAACTCCTTATCCATCAGAGCTTCAGCTGGACGTTTTGAGCATTCCGCAGCTATTCGCAGAAATAGCAGAACAGCATTCTGCCCGAACGGCAATCATCTACGAGGATCGAACGATAACTTACGGGGAATTGGATACATTATCAAGTATTATAGCGGCGGAGCTTAGAAGGAGAGGGGCGGGGCCCGAACAATGTGTGGGTATCCAATCTTACCGCACACCGCTTACGATAGCCGGATTGCTGGGGATTCTTAAGTCTGGTGCCGCTTATGTGCCCATACACCCGGATTATCCATCCGAGCGCGTAGAGTATATCATCAAGGATACCGCAATGAGTCTGCTTTTGGCTGAGCCGGAATTTACGGCAAAATATGCGGTGTCTACCGATATTAAAGGCATAGATCTCCAGCAGCTTCTGCGGGAAGGGGTAGATTGCGGAGAGCAGCTCTCAACTGAAGCTTACCGGACGCGGGGAACCAGCCTTGCCTGTATTGTGTATACGTCGGGATCTACCGGAGAACCCAAAGGAGTCATGATTGAACATAAGGGCATTGTAAGACTGGTAAAGAACACGGAATTTGTTGATTTTAACCCTGCAGATGTGGTTCTTCCGACATGTCCGTTTGAATTTGATGTATCCAATTTTGAGATTTGGGGAGCGCTGCTCGGCGGATCTGCACTCTGTCTACTTCCGCAGGACAAGCTGCTTATGCCGCAAGTCCTTAAGAAGACGCTGCTGGAACACCGGGTATCCCTCATGTGGATGACGACACCCCTGTTTAATCAGCTGGCCGGGATAGATGCTTCTCTGTTCAGGTCGCTTCGTTACCTTATCGTTGGCGGAGATACGTTATCGCCTCCTCATGTTAACAAGGTAAGAAGGGCATGCCCTGAGCTAACTCTGGTCAATGGTTATGGTCCTTCGGAAAATAGCGTGCTGTCAACAACAATGCAGATCACCAAAAATTACGAAACCCGTATTCCAATCGGCCAACCGGTTACGCGTTCAACCGCTTATATCGTAGATCGTTACAACCATCTCTTGCCGGCAGGGGCCATCGGGGAATTATGTGTAGGCCTGGAAGGAGTGGCCCGGGGATATTTGAACAAGCCGGAGCTGACAAAGGCGAAATTTATACCCGATCCTATCTATCAGGGCTATGTGATGTACAAGACCGGAGATCTTGCCAGATGGCTGCCGGATGGCAACATCGATTTTTTTGGCAGAACTGACCATCAAGTCAAGGTAAGAGGGTACCGGATTGAGCTGCAGGAAGTAGAGACCGCAATGAGCCGCTTGCCTGGCATAAAAGCGTGTGTTGTACAGGTTACTCAGGCTAAACACGGCGAGAAGGAACTGACAGCTTATTTCGTATCCGGGGAGAAATTGCAGATTTCAAAAATCAGGGAGGAGCTTTCACAGCAGCTACCTGCTTATGCGGTACCCACAAGATACATTCAGGTGGACGCCATGCCGCTTACTCTGAACGGGAAAATTGATAAGAAAGCGCTGCTTCATCTCAACCATGAACCTATTGAATCTGCCAAGCCTGCAGCTCTGCCTGGTGTATTTATGGAGCAAACTGTTCTGGAAATCTGGAAGGAAGCACTGGGGGTAGAGCAGATCGGCCTCGATGATGCATTCTTCGATATTGGGGGCAATTCGCTGTTAACCATTCGGATCAGCGACAAGATTCATCAGGTTACAGGAATTGAGGTGTCAGTCACCGATTTGTTCCAATACCCCACAGTTCGTGAACTATCCGCTTATCTGTCCAACCGGCAAATGAATTCGCAAAGGGTGACCTCTGAAAATATAAACACCCGTGAGCATTCGGGACAAAGCCGAGATATCGCTATTATTGGCATGGCTGGCCGGTTTCCTGGCGCAGATAACATTCAGATGTTCTGGCAGCAATTACAGCAGGGCAAGGAGGGCATTACCTTCTTCACGGAAGATGAGCTTCGGCGCTCCGGTATCCAGGAAGACTTGTTGAAGCGCCCTGACTATGTAAAGGCCAAAGGGATGCTGGAAGGAATTGAGTACTTTGATGCGGGGCTATTTGGATACAGCGGACAAGAGGCCGAGGTTATGGACCCGCAGCTGCGTCTGCTTCACGAATGTGCCTGGGCGGCACTTGAGGATGCAGGTTATGATGCGGATCGTTATCAGAAAGCTATAGGATTGTTTGTTGGCGGTACGGTAAATCTGGGTTGGGTAAACCAATTATTTCATGTTTTGGAGGATGACACGGAGCGCTGGAGAGCTTCCCATCTGAATGTGCATTCCATGAGTATGCCGATCTCCTACAAGTTAAATCTGAAAGGACCTTCTCTTACGGTAGAAACAGCCTGCTCATCTTCGCTTGTAGCGGTTCATCTGGCTTGTCAATCGTTAATCACCCAGGAATCGAGCATCGCCATGGCCGGAGGAGTCTCGGTAACCGTACCGAAAAAGTCGGGATATCTGTACCAGGATGGGATGATTAAATCCCCGGATGGTCACTGCCGGACTTTTGATGCCGAAGCAAAAGGAACGGTCAGCGGTGACGGTCTGGGAGTAGTTGTACTCAAGCTGCTGGAGGATGCTCAGCGCGACGGGGATCATGTATATGCGGTGATCAAAGGATCGGCGGTGAACAACGACGGAACACGCAAAGCCGGATTTACCGCACCGAGCGTCGCGGGGCAAAAGGAGGTTGTGGCTGCCGCGCTTGAGGCGGCTGCAGTATCAGCCGACTCGATCAGTTATGTGGAGGCACACGGCACAGGCACACCGCTCGGAGACCCGATCGAAATCGAAGCACTGTCAAGCTTCTTTCCGGCAGGGCAGGAAGCAGCTACGGCAATTGGTTCGGTCAAAAGCAATATCGGCCATCTGGATGCGGCGGCCGGCATTGCCGGATTGATCAAAACGGTCTTATCCCTGCATCATAAGCAGCTTCCGCCAAGCCTGCACTATAAGGAGCCTAATCCGAGAATCCCTTTTGATCAGACCTCATTAGTGGTCAACGGGGAACTGCATGAGTGGGTTCCGGCTCAAGCCTATCCGCGCAGGGCGGGAGTCAGTTCTTTTGGGATCGGAGGTACGAACGCGCATGTGATTCTTGAGGAAGCGCCCGCTGAGAGCAAGGAGGATGCCGCAATGGGCAGTGAGCCGAAACGGTATTCTGAAGAGATTTTTGTATTCTCAGCCCAGACAGAACAAGCGCTGCATCGGAAGTGCAGGGACATGCTGGAGGTTCTGGAACGAATGCCGGACCTGAATTTACATGATATTGCCTATACACTCGCTCTGGGAAGAAAACAGCTTAACACCCGTATTGCCTTGGTTGCTTCTACCCGGCAGGAATTGTGCGAGAAGCTGCAAGCTTATCTGAGCGGAAATACAGCACCCGTAAGCATCCAGCCTGAGCGGCATGTGGTGTTCCTGTTCCCGGGACAGGGTGCACAGTATTCGGGAATGGCCCGGCATCTGTATGAATCGGAACCGCTGTTCCGGCTGGAGATGGACCGTTGTCTGGAGATCGCCAGATCAGTTATGAGCTTTGATCTGTCCGAAGTATGGCTGCATGAGCCGAATTCGGAACAAGCAGACAGTTCGCGTGTTAGACATAACGGAGAGCTACATGCCATCGATCTGACCGGGGCCGCGCAGCCGCTGCTGTTCATGGTCGAGTATGCGTTGGCCCGGCTCCTTCAGCAGTGGGGAATACAGCCAGCCGGCATGATAGGGCACAGTCTTGGTGAATATACAGCTGCTTGTCTCTCCGGCGTCCTATCTCTTGAAGAGGCTATCAAACTTGTGGCCCGCCGTTCAACGCTGATGCAGCAGATGCAGCCTGGAGAAATGCTGAGTGTAAACTTGGCCGTTGAGGGTCTGGAGGATTTACTGCGGAACTGGCCGGGGCTGTCCATTGCGGCCAGCAACGGACCTGAGCTGTCGGTCATTTCAGGCCCGGTTGCCTCTATAAGCGGAATAACCGAAGAATTGCGGCAAATGGGGATTGAGCCAATCCGGCTGCAGGTATCACATGCTTTTCATTCCGCAATGATGGAGCCTATGCTTGGCGAATTTGGGGAGTTTGTCAGGGAAATGAAGTTGTCTGCACCCCAAATCCCTTATGTGTCTAATTTGACAGGGGAGTGGATTACACCTGAGCAGGCCGCCGATCCGGATTATTATGCATCCCATATTCGGGGAACTGTCCGCTTTAGAGAAGGCCTTGAGACGTTATTTGCCAGTCTGAAGCCGATCTTCTTTGAGGTTGGACCAGGAAGGACCTTGAGTCAGCTTGTGCGTCATCAAGGGGACGTTCATGGCTCATTAGCTGTCATTGATTTGATTCCCCGTCCGCAGGAGAAGTCGCTGGGAGAATCTAAATGGCTTGAAGGACTGTCGTCCATGTGGATGAACGGGGTCGAGTTGGACTGGGAAGCATTTTATCGGGATCGGCCGGGCAGACGAATTCCTCTTCCCACATATCCGTTTGAAAGACAATTTTACTGGATGTACCAGCTTGAAACAGATCATTTGCATGTAACGCGGGCCTCACAAACGAAAGAGGAGCAGAGGAATGTTGCAAGCTGGGTTCATGTTCCGAGCTGGATCGAATTCGATCCATTTGTCCAGGAAGCTGCAAAGCCATCGACTGGAGAAAATCCTACAGTTTTGCTGCTCTGTGAGCCAGGCTCCTTGAATGACCGGTTACTCCACCAGCTCAATAAGCAGGATCAGCAGGTTATCCTGGTTCATCCTCACCCAATCTTTAAACGTGTCTCAGACAAGATGTACTTGCTTGATCCAGGAAATTCGCTTCACTATCAGCAGCTGTATGAATATTTGGTGGAAAGCGGCGAACCGCTGCCAGGCCACATTATACATTTGTGGGGTATGGGCAGCGAACATGAACATGCCGTGCCAGGTGAGGATGACCGTCAGGAGATTCTGAACCGCAGCTTGTACAGCGTAATATATCTTGTTCGAGAGGCGGGGAAGACTTCGGCAGCAAGGCCAATCCAGCTCATCTTAGGAACCAGCGGAATGGAACATGTGCTTCAGGAAGATGAAGTGAATCCTTTAAAATCTCTGCTGGCTGGTGCAGCAAGCGTGATTCCGCTTGAATACCCGAGCTTTCATGTCAATTCGCTGGATTGTGATAGGGAATCTATGGATCAGCTAGCAGGGCAGCTGCTGATGATGCTCGCTAAATTTAAACAAGAAGATCATGCTGTCAAACCGGCGTTTACCCGTTACGCCTTCCGCCAACGGCAGGGGTATATTTATCAGCTCATGCACAAGGCTGACGGACCATCCAATCCGTCCATGCCCGTACTCCAGCAAGGGGGCAGCTACCTGATTACAGGGGGACTGAGCGGGATTGGCTTGACGCTTGCCCACTATCTTGCGGAGAAATATCACGCCAAGCTAACCCTGATTGGGCGCTCACTCCGCGAAGTAGAGCAGGAAGTCAAGCGTATGGAGCACCATGGAGGACAGGTGCATATTGAAACCACGGATGTAACGGACCACAGTGCCATGCAGCGAATTGTTCATGATGCCGTATCGCGATATGGCGCCCTGGACGGCGTGTTCCATGCGGCGGGAGTGGCTGATATCGGGGGGATGCTGCATCAGGTAACCCGTGAGCATGTAGAGTCCATTCTGGCCCCTAAGGTTGAAGGGACTATAGCTATTTTTGAAGCTATGAAAAGGTTGGCTATCCCTCCGGCATTCCTAGTTCTATTTTCTTCGGTCAGCGGCAGCTTTGGGGCGTTCGGCCAATCCAGTTATGCTGCGGCCAATGCTTTTCTTGATGGATTCGCCCATGCTTGCCGGAATGAACGGATACGGGTGGTTAGTATTGACTGGGATACCTGGAAAGAAACGGGTATGGCCCTGGATGCTGTAAACCGGCACAGAGGGACTACACATATGGAGAAAGCTCTTGTAATGGAACCGCTGCGCACGGCTCACCCCTTGCTTTCCAGCCGGAGTTATAGCAGATGGGATACGCCACTGCAAGAGATGGATAGAGAAGACGCGAAGATTGGCATGATCACTTACATCTCTCATCTGTCTGCTGATCGTGATTGGGTCTTGAACGAGCACCGACTGCTCGGCACCTCTGTGCTGCCTGGAACGGCTGTACTGGAATTGGTTCGGGCAGCCTTTGTGGATCTGACGGAATCACAGCAAATGGAAATTCAGGAACTGCTTTTTGTAAGGCCGATGATTGCGGAACTGGAAGCGGAGATCAGGACCGTATGGCTCCCTTCGGATGGGGAGAAATGGTTGTTTGCCGTCCTGCTGAGAGGGGAGGATGGGCAGTGGCATGAACATGCCAAAGGAACCGCCTCATCTTTGCTGCAACAGACTGACGACTGTAATCGGACGGAACGTATGAAGTTCATGCTTGGCCAATTGCGTTCCAAGGGGGATATTTCCGAAATACGCGTAAAGAAGGGGGGCAGGTCTCAAGGTCTGGAGTACGGTGCGCATTGGAACGCTATCCGGAGGATTTACCTGGAAGGCGAGACGGGGATCGCCGAGCTTGGTCTGGATGCTGATTGCACCACAGATGCTGCGGAATTCGGCGTACATCCTGCTGTAATGGACCGGGCGACAAGCTTTATGGATACAACGGATGGGAATGAGGGCTCGTATCTGCCATTTGCTTATAAGAACGTGCGAATCTACAGCCCCTTCACTCCAACAATCTATAGCTGCTGCCAGGTAAGCAGGACCAATGAGGATATGAAGTCATTCTCTTTGGAGTTATGCGATGAAGAAGATCAGCTGCTGCTGGATATCGGCGAGTTCATCATGAGCAGAGTCCATAATGAGGCTGCGGATGCCCGAATACCTGTGGGTCCAAACATGAGGCTTCCTGCGGCAGGCAACAGCCGCCTGTCATTATCTGAGCCTGGGAATCTTGATCAGCTGCACTTTTCAACCGAATACAGGCATGCACCAGGTGCGAACGAAGTTGAAATCAAGGTTGCCGCAAACGGTCTTAATTTTAAGGAAGTATTATATGCGCTCGGGATGCTCTCATTACCTTCCTCCCATACATTCGGGTTCGGGTTGGAGTGTGTGGGTACGGTAACCCGTGTTGGAGAAGAAGTAACTGGGCTTAGACCAGGGGACCGCGTCATGGCCATCGCCGGTGGAAGCTTGGGGAAATATGTATGCATTCCATGCGATTCGGCTGTGCGAATCCCTGCCAAGCTTTCCTTTGCAGAGGCCGCAACCATTCCGATTTCATTCATGACGGCTTATTACTCTCTAGTTGTTCGCGGTCAACTGTCAGCTGGGGAAAAGGTATTGATTCATTCTGCAACAGGCGGTGTCGGGTTGGCAGCCGTGCAAATTGCCCAGTGGACTGGGGCTGAAATCTATGCGACGGCCGGTACAGAAGAGAAACGGGATTATCTCCGTTCCATCGGAATTCATCAAGTATATTCATCACGCGATTTGAAATTTGTTGATGAAATTCAAGCAGCCTGTGGCCAAGTGGATGTGGTGTTGAATTCCTTAGCTGGAGAAGCGGCTGAGAAAAGCCTATCCCTGCTGGCCCCGCACGGGAGATTCCTGGAGCTTGGTATCCGCGATATTGCCGAGAACAAAGCGCTTGGAATGCAGGCATTTGCTAATGGCATTTCCTTCTCTGCCATTAGCATTGATACACAGCTTCCTAAATTCCATGAATTGTTCAGTAAAATTGCCGGGCTTCTCGAAGAAAGGGCGATCACTCCGCTGCCGCTGGTAACCTATAGTCTCGGAGATGCGGACCAGGCCTTCCGGTATATGGCATCCGCCCGGCATATTGGTAAGATCGTGATCTGTCAAGACGAGTCGGCAGAAGAGCCGGTGGATGAGGTAGTTGGATATGAATCCGGCATCCGAAATGCTGAGGGCATGGAAGCGCTTGAACATATTTTGCGGACGGCGATGTCCGAAGAGGCTGGCGTGCCGCTTCATTACCTCTTATCCGTAACGGATCTGGCAGCGCGGGCGAATCAAACCCAGCCGGGTTGGGTGGATTGGACAGCTGCCAAGAACAAACCATCGGGTGCGGCACGAACCAAGAAACGGCCTGTCATGAGCACGGAGTATACTGCTCCAGTATCGGAGAGGGAGAAGCAGTTGGCCGATATTTTCATGGACTTTCTGGGACTGGAGCAGATGGGACTTCACGATAACTTTTTTGAAGCCGGAGCAACGTCACTTGATTTGATTCAGATCAATACCAGGATCAACGCACTTAACGTCAAGGATCAATCTGTGGTGAAGCTGTACTCCTATCCAACGGTTTATGAACTGTGCCGGTATTTGTTCTCTGAGGAAAGCGGCGAGCCCGCAGGTACACTTGCAGCAGAGCAGTCAGTAGACGGGCAGCAGGAGGACATGAAGAGAAAGGCAGGCCGACTAAAGACACTGGAGTCCATCAAAGGATTGAGGTGATACGGTGAACAACGAGTCAGGAAATTATGATGAAACGGGACTTGAAATAGCTGTTATTGGCATGAGCGGCAGGTTTCCTGGAGCAGACGATCTTGAGCAGTACTGGGAGCTCCTGTTAAAGGGGGCGAGCGCGGTTACTTATTTTCAAGATGAGGAATTGATTGCGCAAGGAGTTCCCGAACAGACCGTCCGGCATCCGAACTATGTAAGAGCCAAGCCATACATTAAAAATATATACGATTTCGACGCGGCTCTATTTGGTTACGCTCCTTGGGAAGCACAAAGTATGGACCCCCAAACCCGGCTGTTCCACGAATGTGTGTATCACGCGTTGGAGAATTCGGGTTATCATCCGGATCACTACAACGGGAAAATCGGCATGTATGCCGGTGCACCGCTTGATATCAAGTGGACCGGAAAACACTTGTCCGACAGCGGCAGCGATTTGGAGATTCTTGAGACAGGCATTGTCTCGTCCAAGGATTTCCTAAGTCAGTTAATCTCCTACAAGCTGAACCTGTCTGGCCCAAGTTATACGCTCTATACGGCCTGCTCGACATCGCTGGCGGCGATTCACCTTGCTTGTCAGGGGCTGCTGCTTGGGGACTGTAATCTGGCTGTTGCGGGCGGCGTCACTTTAGAACAGCCAAGCGTATCGGGCTACTTGTATGAAGAAGGTAAAATTCACTCACAAAGCGGGGTTTGCCGGCCGTTTGACAGCCGTGCAGACGGTACGATCTTTGGAGAAGGGGCCGGCGCGGTCGTGCTGAAGCGCCTGACTGATGCCATTCAGGACGGCGATTACATTTATGCGGTGATCAAGGGCTCCGCAAGCAACAATGACGGCCGGAGAAAAGTCGGCTTTGCCGCACCCAGCCTGGAAGGCCAGAAAGAGGTCCTTCGTTCCGCTTGGGAATTTGCTAATATCGATCCTTCAACTATCGATTATATGGAAGCTCATGGAACAGGCACTAAGGTAGGGGATCCGATTGAGTTTGAGGCTTTAAGGCAGGTGATTGGCCAGCGGGAGGACCATCTCCCCATCGGCTCTGTTAAAGGAAACATCGGCCACTTGCACGCAGCTGCCGGCATTGCCGGCTTCATCAAAGCCGTCCTCTCTCTTGAGCGGGAGGTCATACCACCAACGGCCGGTTTTAAGGAGCCCAATCCTCTGCTGAAAATGGAAAACTCACCTTTCTATGTAAACCGGGAGCCGGTGCCTTGGAAGCGGAGAGACAAACCACGCCGCGCGGGGATCAGTTCGTTTGGTGTCGGGGGTACGAATGTGCACTTGATTCTGGAGGAAGCGCCACAGGTGACCCCGCAGGCTCAGGAGAAGACTCCAGTGATCATGCCATTCTCCGCAAAAAGCCCGTCCTCGCTTCAGACCAGCTTAAGAGAGATGGCGGACTATATCCATCAGCATGACGAGTTGAACCTTGCCGATGCCGCTTATACTCTGCAAAACGGAAGGGGGCAGTTTAACTACCGTACAGTATGCATAGCCGGACATGCGGGGGAGGCGGCCCAAACGTTGGCTCGGATCGCGGAGGAATCAGCCCCGGTCCATTCCATTGAGACAAGGGGCAGCGGCCAGCTTGTGTTCATGTTTACAGGACAAGGGTCGCAATATCCAGGGATGGGCGCAGAGCTGTACCGGGAAAATGCGTTATTTCGTGAAGAGCTGGACAAGCTCGCCGGGAAGCTTGCTCCTAAACTGGGGGCCGATATAAGGCATTATTTATGTCCTCCTACTGATGAGACTGCTAAGTCCGGCATGGATTTGTCCGAACTGAACCAGACCTGGCTTGCACAGCCTGCGTTGTTTGCGCTTGAATATGCACTGGCTCAGGTCTGGATCAGCCTGGGAATCAAGCCGGCTGTTATGGCTGGGCACAGCATAGGTGAATATGTGGCAGCAACTCTTGCCGGGGTGTTCTCGCTTGACGATGCGCTGGATATTGTGGTGGCCCGGGGGCGTCTGATGCAATCAGCTTCTGGTGGAACTATGGTAGCCGCCGCTGTAGCTGCGACGGAAGCGGCGATGTACACCAGCGATTCAGTGTCGCTTGCTGCGGTAAATACCCCTAAACTCTGCGTGTTTTCCGGAGATGAGGCCGAGCTTGCAGAGAGAGAGAAGGAATGGGATCGCCAAGGAGTATTTCATCGGCGTTTGAATACATCACATGCTTTTCACTCCTCTAAGATGGATGGCATCCTGGAATCCTTTATCGAAGTGCTGCGCAGCAAGACACTGAACGTGCCGACAACGCCTTTTTATTCCTGCCTTACAGGTGATCTGATCCGGGAAGATATGGCCGTCACCCCGGAATACTGGGCACAGCAGCTGCGGAGTACGGTTCGATTTAGTAGAATCGCCGCAAGCTGCTTGGTAGACGAGCGGAATTTTATTCTTGAGGTAGGCCCAGGGAAGACGCTTACCAATCTGGTGGAAGCTCAGGCATCCAGAAACAGGGTTGTGCTGTCAACGCTTGGGTCTCGCTCAGAGCATGTGTACAGGTCGTTCCTTGAGAGCCTTGCCAGTTTATGGCTTCAGGGCGTTTCCGTGACATGGTCAGCACTTGACTCGGGAGCCCGCCGCCGGCGTATCCCGCTGCCCTTGTACTCTTTTGACCGTCAGACTTACATGCCGCCATCTCAACCATTGCAGTTGAGATCAGCTCGGCAACTGAAATCAGGGGTAAAGTCCGGTAAACAGCTGCTGTATCAGCCTGTATGGAAACCAGAGCCATTACCTGCTGCTCCTGCTGAGCGGACGAAGATGAGCCGAGACCAGTACAGTTGGCTGATTCTAATGAATAAGGATCGGCTTCAGCCGTACGTAGATCACCTGCTTAAGATCGGGGACAGTTGTATTACCATTGGCCTCGGTGAAGGATACCGCCGCTGCGGTGATGGAGCTTATGAGCTAAATCCTTCGGCGCCTGATCAATTTCATAAGCTGGCCAGTGAGCTGGAGATGGATGGTGTGCGCATAGATCGCATCCTTCACGGCTGGTGTCTTGAGGATGAGATTTATGATCCATTGACCGGTGATTTGCAGGGCAACGCTGTTCAACAAGGCTATACCACGTTAATTAACCTTCTATCATCTATGGCGGATAAGGTTCTTAGCGAAGAGGTTCAAGTCTTTGCAGCCGCAGCCGGAATTATGGATATTTATGGTTCGGAGACAGCTAACCCTATCCGCCGCTCGTTGATGGGTCCGCTGCTGGTCATCCCATACGAATATCCGGGATGTAGGGTGAAATTAATTGACTTTCATGGATTATCGGGGAAACGGCTGATCGATAAGCTGGTACAGGAAACGGCAGCACCGGCAGCCGGTACAGTCATTGCATACCGGGGATCGACCCGGCTGGTTCAGCATTTTGAGCCGATCCCTCATTTTGATCTGATGTCTGAGCTAGAGAAGGATGTAGAGGAACAGGCTGGGGACAAGCAGGTGATTCTATATGTTTCGCCATCAGAGGATACAGGCCTGCGTCTATTCCTCGAATCTATCTCCAATGCCGTCATCCTGCATGCGAGGGGCGATGATCTGCAGGAGATTGAACAAGCCGTCTCGGATGCGGCAGCAGTTACAGGCCGGATTGACGCTGTCATTTATGAGCCTCAGCTGGGACCCATGAGCATGAGAACGTTAAGGGAAATGGCGAATGCGGCTGGACTTCAACACTGGAACTTGAAGGGTTTCAAACACTTGAACATGTGTCTCACTGGGTGTGGAGCTGATCTTGGCGCCGGGTGGCTTCTTTCTTCCCTGGCCTCTGTAGTAGGGGGATACGGATTATGCGAGCTCTCCGCCAGTGCCAATGTATACGATGCGGCGGCTCAACAGCATTCTAACCCGTCTTTTTCCTGGATGCCGGTCCATCGCGATTTTATCCGGAATGGGGATCATCCAGTATTTGGAATTACAGAAGACGAGGCAGCGGCCGTATACAAGCAGCTGTGGGGTCTGAGGGACCAGTTGAGCCGTGCCATCATTTCAGCAATTCATCCTGAGGACAAAGTGAGAATGTATGGGGAAAAGTCCATAGTAAAGAACGTCTCTGCTATAACATTCTCAAGTGCTGAGGGGCTGAAAGAACGGCCTGGCCATTTAGGGGAGTGTGCTCTTCCTAATACGGAAGCTGAAAAAGTGCTGTGTGAACTTGCCGCAGAGCAGCTCGGGGTACACCCGATAGGACTTGATGATCACTTTTATGATCTGGGAGGCCACTCGCTATTGCTAACCCGCCTTTTGTCGCGGATCAAAGATGTCTTTAGAGTGGATCTTCCTCTAAGCATGATGCTGGAGACACCAACGGTCAACGGAATGCTGAAGGCGCTTGAGGGGGAATGGGGAAGCCGGGAAGTGCTTGAAGAGATCGCTGTTTCCTATAGAGATTATCAGAAGCTGGTTTACGAAGAGATGAAATAACATCGATTCAAAGTGGAGGTCGATCAAATGAACCAAGTTTTGGGAGTAGTAGGATCAGGCGTTATGGGCAGCGGTGTGGCTCAAGTATTCGCTCAGGCCGGTTACGAGACTATTGTGGTTGACCGTTCTGAAGAACAAATGGCACGGACCCGGGATAAAATCCGCAGCAGTATCCGGTTTCAGAAGATGATGACCGGAGCGGCTCCTGCGGAAAGTGCAGAGACTGTATTGGGCCGCATTCAATTCACAACGAACTTGGATGCACTGCAGCCATGTTCCTTTATTGTGGAGAATGTTACCGAGAATTGGGAAATCAAACGCGAAGTCTATGAAAGACTTAACTCTATATGCAGGCCAGAGTGCATTTTGGGGGTGAATACGTCTGCTATTTCGATTACCAGAGTTGCCTCACTTGTCCAAAGACCAGAACGAGTGGTAGGGATACATTTCATGAATCCTGTTCCGCTGAAGTCGATGGTTGAGGTGATACGGGGGTATCACACCAGTGAAGAAACACTTACCGTTACTGGACAAGTTCTGCACAGCCTGGGAAAAGAAATGGTGGTGGTCAATGATTCGGTAGGCTTTGTTACGAACCGCGCAATGATGATTTTTGTGAACGAGGCTGTGTTCATGCTGCAGGAGCAGGTCGCTTCCGCCGAGGATATCGATGTCCTGTTCAAGACGTGCTTCGGGCATAAAATGGGACCCCTGCAAACGGCAGATCTCATTGGTCTGGATACGATTCTGAAATCTCTTGAGGTCCTGTATGACGGATTTAACGATAGTAAGTATCGCCCTTGCCCATTGCTCAAAAAAATGGTGGATGCCGGATTACACGGCATGAAGTCCGGACAAGGATTCTATTCTTATATCTAATAGGGAGGCTGATGATTGTGACACATGAAGAAATCAAAAACAAGGTCATTGAATTTTTAACCCGTTCCCTGCGAAACAAGGAGCTTGGTGAAGATGACAACATTATGGATCTCGGTCTAGTGCACTCGTTATTTATGGTCCAGCTTATCATGTTTATTGAGAAGAACTTTCATGTGGAAATTGATGACGACGATCTCGATATGGAGCAAATTCAAACTGTAAGACAGATCGTCTCTCTTATCGAACGCAATCAACAGACGGGGGTATCCCTCTGATGGACAAATCGGCCTTGGTCTCTGCGTCCGTTACCCCGGAACAAGTCCGTCAGTTTGTGGAAGAACGTATTGTGCCTCGTGCCTCCGAAATGGACCGGGAGCAGTGTATTCCGCCAGAAGTATTCAAAGAAATGGCTGAAGCCGGACTCTTCGGACTTTCTATTCCCAAAAAGTACGGCGGAATTGAAGCCGATTATTCCTTGCTTGGCGTCCTGCATGAAGAGTTGGGACGGGGCTTCGCTTCGGTTCAGAATGCCTGTACTGTGTTTGGCATGGTTTGTAAGCCACTGATCCGTTTTGGAAACGAAGAGCAGAAGATGAGATGGCTCCCCCGGATTGCGGCTGGTGAGATCATCCCAGCCATTGCCATTACGGAGCCCCATATTGGCAGCGATATTGCCCGCCTTGAAACAACAGCCGATCTTGAAGGGGATCAGATCATTCTAAATGGAACCAAAAAGTATATTACGCTTGGCCAGATTGCCGACCTGTTCCTAGTATTCGCCCGTCTTAACGGCCGTGGTATTGCTGTGCTGGTAGAGAGGGAGACGCCCGGGCTCGAAATTTCTCCCCTGCCGGGGCTGATGGGGCTCCGCGGAAATATGATCGCTGAACTTAGGTTTGACCACTGCGCGCTGCCAGCAAGCCATCTGGTCGGCAAGGTGGGTTACGGATTCACCCATTTAGCCAATTATGCCCTAGATGAAGGGCGTTACACTACCGCTTGCGGCAGCTTGGGCTTAGCTCAAGCATGTCTGGAGCACAGTTTAGCTTACGCAAATGAACGGACACAGTTTGGCGAGCCGCTGCGCAAGCATCAGCTGGTGCAGAAGATGCTGTCTGAAATGATCACGGAGGTTAAGGCCACTCGTGAGCTGTGTGCAGCCGCCGGCCGGATGCGGGAGCTTGGAGATCCAGCCGCAATTACAGATACGCTGACCGCCAAATATTATGCTTCCAAGACCGCTGTCCGCGCATCAGATCATGCGCTGCAAATTCATGGCGCATCGGGCTGTATTCATGGAAATCCGGTAGAGCGCTTCTATCGGGACGCGAAAATCATGGAGATTATTGAAGGCACTTCACAAATGCACGAGATTCAGATTGCAAGAACCTACAGCTTGTAACCTATATCTGAACGTGAACAAATGGAGGGGTCTCTATGACCGTTAAATTGGCAATGCTCTTTCCTGGTTCCGGTTCCCAATACAAAGGCATGATGCGCAGCCTGTACGAAGCTTCTCCTTCTGTAAGGACGACCCTGGATGAGGCCGATCGTATTCTTGGTATGGATCTTTCCCGAATCATGATGAATGGAAGCACCGTGAAATTGAACCGGATCAGCAGCATGCTTCCCGCAATTTGCGCAGCAAGTGTTGCCCACTTTCGGTTGTATATGGAGCAGACAGGTATTGAGCCTGCGTACATGGCCGGGCATAGTCTGGGAGAATACTCCGCTTTGATCTGCTCCGGCGCATTGTCTTTGGAAGACGGGCTGAAGTTGGTTCAATTCCGGGCACAGCTCGCTGAAGAAATCATGGAAACGACGGGCGGCGGCATGAGCATTATGGATCAAGTGAACCCTGATCGGGTTCAGACATTATGCGAGCAGTTGATTAGTCAGGGGCGGGAGATTGGCATTGCTTGTCTCAATTCCTCCACACAGGCAGCTGTTTCGGGCATGGACGATGCTTTAAAGGAACTGGAGCTGCAGATCACGGATGAAGGTGGCAAAGTCACTCATCTCATAGGCAGCGCACCTTATCATTGTGAGCTCATGAAGCCGCAGGCGGAGAAGATGGCGAATGAGCTGCACAAATATCGCTGGCAAATGCCGTCTTGTCCGATTCTCTCCAACGTGACTGGACGTCCTTACCAGTCTGTAGAAGAAATTTTGCATTATTTGCCACAGCAGCTGTTCAGGCCGGTGTTATGGCATAAGTCGTTCCGTTATCTTGTGGACCAAGGAGTAGAGGTGTTTCTGGAAATAGGGCCGCAAAATGTTTTAAAGACCATGCTTCTTGAAGAAACCTCCGGTTCACTTCAAATCTATGCCCATGACGAGAAGGCCGATCGGATGAAAATAACGGCGTGGGGCAGCAAAAACACAACCTTTGGAGGTGTGGAATTGCAGTCGCCCCAGGGCGGCAATTCGGAAGAGGATCATCGGTTAAAGGCCTTAACGATGTGTCTTACCCATGCCGTTACGACCCGTAATCATGATCCTCGGCCAGGGGCCGGCTCACGTTCTTTGAGAATGTATGAACAGGTCAAACAAATCAAGCAGGAGATCGAAGCGGGTCGCCTGATGCTCACAGAGCAGCATCTCGACGAAGCCTTTGCCATGCTGCTGGCTGTTTTCGAGGATAAACAGACACCTGTGGAAGAAAGAAAACTGCGAATCGAGCAAATTCGGAACAGAACGGGAATCGGACCCTCCTTACAGGGCGTAGGAGGTTCGCCTGATTATAGGGAGGGGCAGGTATGAATTTCAAGGTAGAGGATGAATCTCATCTTAGCAAAATTCAAAATTTCAACCTAACCGAGTCGCCTTATTCTTCAGAAATCACTGTGGTCAAGTGGCTGGAGGATGCCGCCGCTTCGTCCGGGGATCAGCCTGCAATTTATGATGGCGATCAAGTATACACTTACAGCATGCTGAACCGCGATGCAAACCGGTTAGCTCATGCTTTGGGGGAACGGCAGCTTAGTCCAGGTTCCATTGTGCCTATGATCATGCAGCGCTCTTATGCCATGATGGTATGCATCTACGGGGTTTTAAAGGCGGGTGCGGCTTACCTGCCACTTGACCCAAACTGTCCGTCTGCCCGGCTTAAGAAAATGCTCGATGACAGTTCGGCAGCATTGACGATAGTGGAGGATGGATTTAAGTTCCTGGGCTCCGAGCCGCTGAACACGGAACTGATATCCATGGAAGCTTTGGAGCTTGACCGATTCCCTGACACTAATCCCGATGTAAAAGTTCAACCCGGCGATCTGGCTTACCTCATTTATACCTCGGGTTCCACAGGCGATCCCAAGGGCGTATTGGTTGAGCACGGAGGATTGGTTAACCGCATCGAGTGGATGCAGAAGGCATATCCGCTTACTTCACGTGATGTCCTCTTTCAGAAAACCGTATATACCTTTGATGTGTCGGTATGGGAACTGATCTGGTGGACGATTTCAGGCGCTTCTGTAGTGCTGCTGCCTTCTGGTAGGGAGAACGATCCACGGCGGTTCGTGAAGTTGATAGAGAAGCATGGGATCAGTGTGATCCATTTCGTTCCATCGGTGCTTCGCTTGTTCCTGGAATACATTGAAACGGACTTTGATCTCAAGCGAATCAGCAGCCTGCGTTATGTATTTTGCAGCGGTGAAGCGTTAGCTGCTGATCTGGTTGATCGGTTCTATTCGGTTTTCCCGTATGAACAACCAATCAGGCTCATTAATCTGTACGGTCCTACAGAAGCGACGATTGATGTCACTCATTACCCATGTGAGAGAGACCATGGGATGAATCCGGTACCGATTGGCCGGCCGATTGATAACATACGATTATTTATCCTGCGAGAGGATCTTACACTTGCCCAGATTGGTGAGGTTGGCCAACTATACCTAAGCGGTATTGGACTCGCAAGAGGTTATTTGAATAGTCCGGCATTAACTCATGACCGGTTTATTTCCAATCCATATGAGCCAGACGGACGTATGTATCGGACTGGAGACCTGGCTTACTGGAACGAATATGGCGAAGTGATTTATGCGGGTAGAGAAGATAACCAGGTCAAGCTCCGCGGTTTAAGGATCGAGCTGGAGGAAGTTGAGAGCTGTCTGCTACGCTGCGATCAGATCAAGAATGCGGTAGTTGGGGTTCATGTCAATGAGTCCGGTGACCAGATCCTGACGGCATATATCGTTGGAGGCAGCGGTACGGATCTGGTGAATCAACGGGTATTACAAGACAATCTGGCACGTGAGCTGCCTGAGTATGCGATTCCGACACGTATTATCCGGGTGGATGAAATTCCGCTCAAACCAAATGGGAAAGCGGACCGCAGACTGCTCTTCTCAATGAACCAGGAGACCGCTGTTACCGCTAAGGGGGCAGAGCAATGATGGATGATGAGTTGTATCTAAAACTGCTTAGGGATAAGGGGATTCGCATTCCAGACAAACAGGGCATTTCAGGTTCAGGGAAGAATGGACCGTTTGATTTGTCGGATGCCCAGCGGGGAATCTGGTTCTTGCAGCAGCTTCATCCTGACAGTACGGCCTTCAACAATGGAACTGCGCTTAAGATCACTGGCAAGCTGAATGTAACAAGCGTACAGACTGCGATAGGCATGATTATGGACCGCCATGAGGTCCTAAATATAAATATTGCCTTGGATCAGGGGGTTCCCAGGGCGATCCCACGAAAGCGGCCGCCGGATTTTACATACCTACCTCTAGGAGATGACATTCAAAGTGCGGATGATCCAGCGGTGATGGACATGATTACGCAGCTTGCAGCCCGCAAAATGAATCTGGCATCGGACCCGCTTATCTCGTTTACCTTACTTCGTATCCGGGATGATGAGCATGTGCTGGTCATTGCCATGCATCACATCATTTCGGACGGATGGTCCAAGTCTGTATTGCTGGAGGAATTTATTCAGCTGTATGAAGATGCTGTTCTGAATAGACCTTCCCAAATCCAGCCGCTTCGCCTGCAGTACAGGGATTATGTGGACTGGCTTCATCAGCAGTACGGCCAGCCGAAGTTTGAGAGTGACTTGCAGTTCTGGCAGGATAAGCTTCATGGTGCTCCGCCACTGCTGGAGCTGCCGACGGATTTCAGCAGAGGAACAGAAATGAGCGGCCGGGGTGGGCTTGAATATTTTCGGCTGGATGAAGAACTGTACAAACAGGTTCAGCTGTATTGCAGGCAGGATCAGGTCTCCATGTTCACCTTTTTGCTCACTGTATTTAAAACCCTGCTGTACCGGTACAGTGCAGCGGAAGACCTGCTTGTAGGGGCACCTGTCGCCGGGCGGCCAAGAACGGAGCTCGAAGGGCTGATCGGAATGTTTGTCAACTCCGTGGTCATTCGCAGCTCACCTCACGGTTCTCTGTCTTTCAATGAATACCTCAGCCAGGTTCATCATGAAGCTATGCAGGCTTTTAATAATCAGCATGTGCCGTTTGACCGGATTGTCGAGAGACTGAACCCGTCCAGAGAGATGAGCTACCACCCGGTATATCAAACGATGTTTCAAATGGATAACCTCCCAATTCCTCAGATGGAGGTGCAGGATATCCGGTTGTCCGTCATTACTTTGGACGCCGGATTTGCCCAGAACGATCTCACCGTATCCTGCTGGGAAGAGGGGAAGGAGTTAAGGGGAACTTTTGAGTTCAGATCAGACCTGTTTACCAGATCCACGATCCGTCGGTGGATTTCCTGTTATATTCAGTTGATTCGTTCTGTCCTTGCCGACCCGAAACAGGCTCTTGATCGGCTCACACTGCTTGACCATGAGCATTACAGAATGCTCGTAGAGGAATGGAACGATACGGAGCTGCTGGACCCGCAGCCTCATTATATCCACCGGATTGGACAGATGATCATAGATTACCCAGAGCACTGCGCCATTTTGGAGGGTGAAACCTCCATTAGTTACAGAAAACTGGATTTGATGGCCCGGCAGATTGCATCCAGACTTCTTGCAAGCATAGAGGACTCCAATCAGGTGCCTGTGGTGGTATGTCTTCCATCTTCAGCCCGATATGCCGCGGCATGTTTGGCCGTCTCCCGCGCAGGCGGAGTAGTGGTTCCCGTTGATCCCGGGCAGCCAAAGGATCGGATTCATACCATTCTAAACGAGTTGGGAATCTACTATATCATTACCGATCACGGGCATGCCCGCCGGCTGGCTTTTCCTGAGGAAGCGTGTATTATGCTTGACCTGCTTGAAGAACCATCCACTGAAGTGAAGGACTTGCAGTATGGCTATCTGACTGAAGACATGCCCGGAGATTTGCCAAGGGCCGACAACCTTGCCTATATCGTGTTTACTTCCGGCACAACCGGTGTGCCGAAAGGGGTTATGCTCGAACATCGCAGCATCAACAATCTTGTACATTCTTTTATCTCATCTTATAACGTGAACAAAGAAGACCGCATGCTCCCCGTGACTTCAGTAGCATCGTCCAGCTTTATCGGGGAGTCACTCCCCATTCTGGCTGCCGGAGGCACACTGGTCCTGCCCGATAAGATGACCTTGCTCCATCCCTCCCAGTTGAATGGGTACATGGAGAAGTATCGAGTCACGATGCTCAGCACCGTTCCCTCCATGTTAAGACGGCTTAACGATGAAGCAAAGACCCCGGCCAGCCTGAGGTTGATCTTGAGTGGGGGAGAGAATCTGCTTCCGGCACATGTCAGCCATTTTCAGGGAGTTATGATCGTTAACGGATACGGTTTGTCCGAATCGGGTGTATGCAGCACTTATTCAATCTTCACACCGGATGCGGAAGATTTCCAGCGGGCCGTGTCATCCTTGGGACGACCGGTCGCCAATCAGCAGGTCTATGTGTTGGATCAATTGATGCAGCCTGTGCCTATTGGAGTTCGTGGACAAATATGCATTTCGGGCTCCGGGCTCGCCAGAGGATATCTGAACCGTCCTGAATTAACCCATCTGAAGTTTGCGGACCATCCATTTGTACCAGGGGAGAAAATTCTGCTTACAGGGGATTATGGAAGCTGGAGAGGCAGTGGGGAACTCACTTTTGGAGGACGGGAGGATCGGCAGGTCCAAATCCGAGGACACCGCATTGAGCTTGATGAAGTGGAGAACCATCTTAACGCCTGTCCTGAAATCGCCGAGGGAGTAATTCATCCTAAACCGGATCATGAAGGCAATCTGCAGCTGGTAGCTTATTATACACTGCGTACGCCGGGCAGCTATACTGTGGATCAATTATCGGCATGGCTGGAAACCCGTGTTCCTTCTTATATGAAGCCCTCCGCATATCTCGAGATGGAGAGCATTCCTTGGAATATGAACGGGAAGCTCAACACCGCAGCCCTGCCCGATCCGATTAGAGCAGGAAAGCGTGTGTCCGAAGTGCATGACAAACCCGCAACAGCAATAGAAAAGCAAATCGCTCAAGTCTGGGGGGAAGTGCTCCATACCAGCAATTTTGGTGTGACAGACAACTTTTTTGACTTGGGCGGGCACTCGCTGCTCCTTGCAAAAGTTCTTGACCAGTTGAATCAACAGTTTGGTGATCGTTTAACCTTAATCAGCTTATTTAAATACCCGACTATTCGTTCGCTGGCAGCATACTTGAACGAGGAGACAGACGATCCATCCGCTGCGACGATTCAAGAGAAGGCCGAGAAGCAAAAAAATGCGTTTAGCCGTTACCGGAGAGTCGCTTCTGCGGCGGCGGCCGTCATCACTGAAATAGAGGGAGGAAAATCATAATGAGTTATCCTGAGCACCCCTATACAGGAAATGAGATCGCTGTAATCGGAATGGCAGGCAGGTTCCCACAGTCCGCTGATATCCATGAATTCTGGGACAATCTGATTCACGGGAAAGAATGCATTACCCATTACTCAACAACGGATTTGGAAGAGGCGGGAGTTGATCCCCAAATTCTTCAAAATCCCAATTATGTAAAATCCAAGGGCGAGATTGGCGGACTGGATGCGTTTGACGCTTCCTTCTTTGGGGTTAATCCGAAGGACGCTGAGCTCATGGACCCCCAGCACCGGATGATGCTGGAATGTGCTTGGGCTGCTCTTGAAAATGCGGGGTACAATCCCCAGGAAGCTCCCGGTTCCGTGGGTGTATACGTTGGCAAAAGCATGAGTTCTTATCTGTTTCTGAACATATATCCGCATATCCAAAAAATGCTGGCGACCGGCAATCTGCAGGCAGCTATCGGCAATGACAAGGACAGCATGGCCACCACGATATCCTATCGTTTAAACCTGAAGGGACCGTCAATGGCAGTTCAGTCTTCGTCTTCGACCTCGCTGGTATCAGTCTGCATGGCTGCCCAGAGCCTGCTGACCTATCAGTGTGACATGGCGCTTGCGGGAGGCATCACGGTGGGTCCACCGGAGCGGTCAGGGTATATGTATGAGCCGGGAGGGATTATGTCCCTTGACGGACACTGCCGGGCTTTTGATGAGGAGAGCAGCGGTTTTGTTCCTGGTAACGGATATGGAATAGTTGTATTAAAACGCCTCGATGAAGCCTTAAGGGACGGGGATCATATCTGGTCAGTTCTAAAAGGATTTGCCGTTAACAATGATGGTTCAGAGAAAGTGAGTTATACAGCGCCAAGTGTCAACGCCCAATCCGAGGTCATCGCTCAGGCCCAGGCTCTCGCTGAAGTGGATGCCTCCACAATCGGTTATGTTGAGGCTCACGGTACGGGCACCCGAATGGGGGACCCGATAGAGATTCAAGCGCTGTCACAAGCGTTTGGCCATTCTACGGACCGGACAGGTTACTGCCCGATCGGCTCGGTAAAAACCAACATCGGGCATTTGGACTCCGCTGCGGGAATCGCAGGTTTCATAAAGGCCACCTTAATGCTCTATTACAAACAGATTCCGCCATCCCTGAACTTCAACAAGCCGAATTCGGCTATTGATTTTGAGAACAGCCCTTTCTATGTCAATACACGGCTTCAGGAATGGCAGACACAGTCCTATCCTAGACGGGCAGGTGTAAATTCGCTTGGGATGGGGGGGACCAATGCTCATGTGATTTTGGAGGAGCCCCCTGAGCGGAACGTCGAAAGCGCGGAGGATGGCTGGCAGATCCTCACGGTTTCAGCCAAAAACATGAAGTCCTTAGAGGGCAATCTTAAGAATTTAAAAATTCACATGCAGAAGCCGTCTGAATACAGTCTTGCGGATGCTGCTTATACCCTAGCCACAGGACGACGTGCGTTTTCCCACCGGGCAGCGTTGATCTGTTCCAGCCGGGAAGAGGCGGCAGAGGTGTTGGAGCTTGGGAAAAGCTCAGATTGTTTCTACAGTGCGGAAGGCGTATCCACTCAGCGGTTTCTTGTGTTTATGTTTACAGGGCAAGGTGCCCAGTATCTAGGTATGGGACAGGGCTTGTACCGGGATGAAGAAGTGTTCAGGCAGCATTATGACCGCTGCGCCGGGTTGATCCGGCAGCATACAGGAATGAATATCATTCCATTGATGAATTTAGGGGAAAGTGGCACGGGTCTGGATATAGATCAGACCTCGCTTACCCAGCCTCTTATGTTCGCCGTGGAATATGCCCTGGCTCAGCTGTTGATCAGCAGGGGACTTAGACCACAGGCTATGATCGGTCATAGTCTGGGAGAATATGTCGCAGCAGCCGTAGCCGGTGTGTTCAGTCTTGAAGATGCGCTGCATCTCGTATGCCGCCGGGCGGAATGGATGATGAGCATGGAAAGAGGCGCCATGCTTGCTGTTGGTGTAGACAGCCAGCAGATTGATTCGTATCTGGGGGACGGAATCACCTTGGCAGCGGTAAACAGTCCGGGGATCAGCGTTGTAGCTGGCTCGATAAGCGCCATTGAGGAACTGGAGCAGCAGCTGGCGGGAGAAGGGATTTATAATAAACGGCTGGTTACTTCCCATGCCTTTCATTCCCCGCTTATGCGACCTGTGCTTGAGCCGTACCGCGAGCTGCTCGCTCAGATCAAGATGAGTGCGCCTTCGATTCCGATCATGTCCTGCTTGACTGGATCATGGCTGGGAGATGAAGAGGCCGTTGATGTAGATTACTGGACACGCCATATCACCGAACCGGTGTTATTTATGAAAGGCATGGAAGAGCTGCTGAGTGACCCGGAGAGACTTTATATCGAGGTTGGGCCTGGGGTGACTTTGTGTGGTCTGGCCGCTCAGAACCATAAAGCGGAAGCGGAGAGCGTATTTGTCTCGGCTCTGAAACCCAGCAAGCTATCAGACGACGATGGCAAATACTTGATGCGGACCGTCGCCCAGCTATGGGTGAAAGGCTGCAGTATCGAGTGGGATAAATTTTATGCAGGCAAAAACAGAAATCGCATTCCGCTGCCGACGTATTCATTCTCTCATGAGAGCTATTGGATTCATGCGGACCTTCGTTCCGAAGCACTCATTCCGCAGACTGGCAGCCGTGAAGATAACCTGAACCGGCAGCCGGAAGCTTCTTCATTAAACGGCTTATCCGCAGGACCGGTCGCCAAGCACGCACGTCCCAAACTGTCAACTGCGTATCGGCCGCCTTCAACGGAGACGGAGAAGAAATTGGTCGAAATTCTTGAAGATCAATTGCGCCTAAGTCCTGTAGGGATATTTGATGACTTTTTCGAGCTTGGAGGACACTCATTGCTGGCGACACAGGTCCTTGAGAGAATTCATCGTACCTTAGGGGTTCGGCTGCCAATCGAAACGATCTTCGTTCAGCCGACGGTTCGGGAGATGGCTGCTCTGATTGATCCTGCACGCGAAGCATCTGCAGAAAAGCCTGCCATTGAGGCGCTGTTTCATGAACTAGCCGCCATGAGCGAGGCAGTGCCTGCAAACGCCCAGGAAAAAGATGATCCCAAGAAGCATGGAGGGGATGGTTCATGGGACAACAAATAGCCCTGTCTTCTTTGCCGCCAGATAAGAAACAGTGGTTTAAACAGCAAATGCGGGAACGCGGGATTTCCATAACACAGATTCCGCTGGAACAGCTGTCACGCCAAGGGCGCAGTTTCCCATTATCTTTCAGCCAGGAGCGACTGTGGCTGATGGAACAAATGGTCGAGACCGGTTCCAGCTATCATCTCCATCAAGCTATTCGGATCAATGGACGGCTGGAGCAAGACCTACTTGATCAAAGCTTACAGTTGCTAGCGAAGCGACATGACAGCTTCCGCACCTGTTTTGCTCAAGATGATGGAGTTCCCGTGCAATATGTATTGGAAGACGTGGCAATTCACATACAGCATGTTCAGGTCCAAGGAGAGACCGCAGATGAGCAGCTTCGGGATTTGGAGAAACAGGCTGAGGCGCTGATTCATGAAGCATTTTCTCTTGACTGTGCACCCTTAGTTCGTGTGGGTCTGTTTCAACTCTCCAAGGAAGAGCATGTATTAGTCTTTGTCATACATCACATTATCTCGGACGGCTGGTCGCTTAAACTCCTGACTGAAGAATGGATACAGCTATACAACGATCTCGAGCAGGGACACATGCCTGAATGTGCTGAGAATATGTACGATTATCCGTCTTATGCTCTCTGGCAGCGTGACTGGATGGATAGAGATATGCTTCAGGAGGAGGTTCTGTACTGGGAGGAGCAGCTGAAGGGAGCAGATCCTTTCTTCACAATTCCAGCGGATCATGCCCGTCCGAGACAGCTTACCTTTGGCGGGAAGACAATTAGGGCACAAGTTGGAGGCGAGAAGCTCGAAGCTTTAAGAGGTGCTGGCCGCGGCGCGGGAGCGACACTGTTCATGATGCTGCTGGCTGCCTTTAACCTCTTGCTGTCAAGGTATACCGGCAGAAGTGACATCCTTGTTGGCACGCCTACTGCGGGACGCTGCCGGGAAGAGACGGAGTCCATGATTGGCTGCTTTGTCAATAATGTAGTCCTTCGTACGGATATCGGAAAAGCGGACGATTTCAGCCAGGTTCTGAGCAGTACGGCCCGGACGGTCCTAGGGGCACTTAAACATCAGAACGTTCCGTTTGAAACGGTGCTGGATATCATTCAGCCGGAGCGGGACCCGGCATTTGCTCCTTTATTTCAGATTTTCTTTATCTTCCAAAAGGGTGGAGAATCCCTGCAGCATATGAGGGGAGCGACCTGTGCTCCCCAAGAGATTTCGCAGTCCACCGCTAAATTTGATATGACTCTGGAAGTAATTGAACATCAGGATGAAATGGAAATATCGCTTGAGTTCAATTCAGCCTTGTACACCGATGAGACCGCGAGCTTTTTTCTAGAGAATTACTTATGGCTGCTTGAACAGCTTCCTTTGGAAATCCACACGCCGCTGTCCAGCTTGAATATGCTGTCACCACAGGAAATCCAGCGGCTGTTGGCAGCTGCTTCCGGTCCAGGAGTGCAGTATCCGGAAGAGGCCAGACTTTACACAATGGCGGATGAGCATGCCCGCCTAACCCCTTCAGCAGCAGCCTTAATTTGCTCAGGGGAAACTTACACTTATGCAGAGCTGATGAGCAAATCTACTCAGTTAGCTGCATACCTACAGCACGAGCGTCTTACAGGACCTTCCCAGCGGATCGGAATTTGTGCCTCTCCTTCCCTGGAACTGGCCGTCGGAATTCTCGGTATTCTGAAGAGCGGATGTGCCTATGTCCCGCTTGATCCGGCATTTCCTGAACAACGCCTGCAATTTATAGCCCATCATGCAGGGCTTGACTGTATTCTTGTGCAGAGTTCATCGCTAACAGGAATGTTCGGGGGCATAACTTGTGTGGAGATTGGCAGGGACAGCGATTGCTGGAGGAATGACAACTACTCTTATGAGGAACCTGGACCCGGACAATCCGAGCTGGCTTATATGATCTATACCTCGGGCAGTACTGGGCAACCCAAAGGGGTTCCTATAACTCACCGGAATGCCGTACATTTCCTACATTCCATGCAGCAGCTTCTCCAGGTCCAGCCTGAGGATTCACTGCTTTCGGTGACGACATGTTCCTTCGATATATTCGTGTTAGAGCTGTTTCTGCCTCTATCGAATGGAGCCGCCGTCATCTTCCCTGAGATCGGCAGCTCCGGGGATGCACAGCTTTTGATTCGCGAAATCGACCGCTACACCCCTACCTTCATGCAGGCAACGCCAGTACTCTGGAAAATGCTGATCATGGAGGGTTGGCAGGGTTCAAAGTCAATGACGCTTCTCTGCGGCGGTGAAGAGCTGCAAGCCGATCTGGCCGGGCAATTGCAGCAGCGTGGAAGGGACGTTTGGAATCTGTACGGCCCTACAGAAACAACAGTATGGTCGCTAGCGCACCGTCTTCAAGATAAAAGCAGTCTTCAACCCGTTCCCATTGGCAGGCCAATTGGCCGGACGAACTGTTATGTTCTGGACGGAGAACGCAAGCTGCTCCCGATGGGAGCGATAGGCAATCTGCACATCGGGGGAGATGGAGTCTCCCCGGGCTACCACAATCAAAATGAGCTAACGGCCTCAAAGTTTATCAGTAAGGATTTACTTGATGGTGAGGACCGGTTATTTGATACCGGGGACCTTGTACGCTGGCTTCCTGACGGGAATATGCAGTATTACGGCCGGGCGGATCAGCAAATCAAGGTTCGCGGCTTCCGGATCGAACCCGCAGAGATTGAACAGCGGTTATGTGCAGAGCCCGAGGTTGCAGCTGCAGCTGTGGTAGCTGCCGAAGATGCTTGGGGAGGGCGGACGCTTGTAGCGTACTGGACTGCCTCGGAAACGAGAGCCGGAACAGAATCTGCTGAATATACGGGGAAATGGAAGAGCAAGCTTCGGGAAACCCTGCCGTCCTATATGATTCCAGACCGGTTCATTCTGCTGGACGAGCTTCCGCTTACACCGAATAAAAAAGTAGACCGCCGCGACTTGGCTAAACGACCGCTTTCCAGGGAGGCCGGCCCCGGAAATTACCGGGAGCCGGCGGACCAAATGGAGTTCCAGCTTGCGGAACTCTGGGAACGGATTCTGTGCCGCTCTCCAATCGGAGTGGATGACCACTTCTTTGATTTGGGAGGCAACTCGTTGTCTGCGGTAAGGCTGCTTCACGAAATAAACAAGGAAATGGAAGCCGGGTTGACGTTGCGTGAACTGCTGGAAAACGCCACCATTTTCAAACTGAGCTCACATCTGCGTCACCAGAAAATTGATGGCTTAGACCGGCAGGAGCCGGAGCTGCTCCGATATATTGCTTCACCTGACGAAGCCTTTGAGCCATTTCCGTTAACAGAGGTGCAGATGGCTTACTGGTCAGGCAGACAGGCGCTAAGTTCCGGAGGACAAGTTGCTACCCATGTGTATCAAGAAATGGAATTTGAGGATTTAGATTTAGAACGACTGGAGCGCTGTTTTCAGCAATTGATCAAGCGGCACCCGATGCTTAGGGCGATGATTAGGCCTGATGGCATTCAACAAGTGTTAAAGGAGGTCCCATATTACCGGTTTGGGAAGGTTGATGCATCAGCATATACAGAAGAAGCCTGCGGACAGACTCTGGAAGCAATTAGGCAGGAGATGTCCCACTATGTTCATCCTGGAACCTGGCCGATGTTTGCCATCAGAGCCGTTAAGATGGCCGGGAATGTGACCCGGCTTCATATGAGTATCGACCTTATGATTGCCGATGCGCGAAGCTTCCAGATTATTCTGAGTGACTGGGCCAAGCTGTACTCCGATCATGGTGAGGAATTGTCCGAACTAGATGCGAACTTCCGCGACTATGTGAATTCCCTGGTGAGCATGAGCTCTCTGGAAGCCTATCAGATTGCCCAATCGTATTGGATGGAGCGGATCGATGGGCTGCCGCCAGGGCCGCTGCTGCCTCTTGCGGGTGCTGTGGCCACGGTGGACAACCCCCGGTTCTGCCGCCGAAAAGCAGTGCTGAATTCGGAGACCTGGAACCGTCTTCGCGAGAAAGCGCGAAAGAGAAATATGACTCCATCAGCACTGCTGCTGGCCTGTTTTGCGGAGGTACTCGTCTTGTATGCCAAGCAGCCGCGGTTCTTGCTGAATCTGACTTTGTTTAACAGGCTTCCGATACACCCCCAATTAAATGAAGTAGTGGGGGACTTTACAACGGTCAGCCTGCTCGAAGTGGATTACAGCACTGCAGCTCCGTTCTATCGGCGGGCTCAAGAAGTGCAGAGCCGTCTTTGGTCAGATCTGGATCACCGGTTATACAGCGGAATTCGTGTGACAGAACAGCTTCTACGCCGGGGAATCGTAAGCGAGCCGATTCCGGTTGTATTTACAAGTCTGCTGGATATGTCCAACTCGGAATCTTCCGGTTCATCATTCGAGCGGATATTCAAGCGGCGCAACGAAGAGCACACGGAATCGCGGAGTATTTCCCAAACTCCTCAAGTGTGGCTGGATCATCAGGTCTCCGAACGGGAAGGGGAGCTGCACTTTAATTGGGACGTGATGGAGCAGCTGTTCCCTGACGGCATGGTCGATGAAATGTTTGAGGTGTACTGTTCTTTTCTTCATCTGCTTGCTTCCAGCACTGAAATGTGGGAAGAGAATCTTCCGCTATCCAGCCAGTATGCTGCTGATTTCCAACATCGCTGCAAGCTTCGGGAAATCGGGAAGCTTCACGAAAGTGAGCCCGTATGCGAGGATGGGGTACTGACTAAGGATTTTGAACGCATGGTCCGGGAGAAGCATGAGGCTCTTGCAGTCATATCACCAAGCCGCTGCCTTACTTATCTGGAATTGAACTCGCTTGCGAATGCAGCCGCCAAAGAGCTGCTGGCTTGCGGGGTCAAGCCAGGGAACCTTGTAGCAATCGTTATGCACAAAGGCTGGGAGCAGATCGTGGCTGTACTCGCAGCTCTTAAAGCAGGCGCAGCCTATCTGCCGATTGACGCATCTCTGCCTAGTGAGCGAATCCTTGAGCTCCTTAGTCTCGGTGAAGCTGCGGCAGCATTTGTTGAATCAGGCAGCATTGGCAGTCAGCTTTCTTGGCCAGAAGCGGTGGTAAGGTTGACGATTGCAGGGGATGTTGGTGAGAGTGCTTCCGAAGCAGACAACAATCTAGAAGGTGTGGAGGTTAGGCCGAATCAGCTTGCTTATGTATTGTTCACTTCTGGAAGTACGGGAAAACCGAAAGGGGTAATGATCAATCACGCTTCTGCTGTCAACACAATCAAGGACATAAACCAGAGATTCGCAGTCGGCCCGAAAGACCGGGCTCTTAGCCTTTCTTCCCTGAGCTTTGATCTATCCGTTTACGATATATTTGGTGCTTTGAGCGTTGGAGCCGCGATTGTGCTGCCAGAACCAGACCGGCTTCGCGATCCTTCACACTGGCTGAATCTAATCAACGCGCATGGTGTAACCATCTGGAACAGCGTACCTGCTTTTATGAGTATGCTGGTTGCTTACTGCCGATCATCCGTGCGGCTCCCTGCGCTAAGAATCTGCCTTCTCAGCGGAGACTGGATTCCCTTGAACCTTCCGGAAGAGGTTCGCCGTTTGAACCCGGATATGCAGTTTGTGTCACTTGGTGGAGCCACGGAGGCCGCGATCTGGTCCATTCTGTACCCAGTGGGAGATGTTGATCCATCCTGGGTCAGCATTCCTTACGGAATATCCATGTCAGGTCAGCGGGTGTATGTGATGAATAAACGTATGGAAGAGCGTCCAGCGAATGTCCCGGGTGAATTGTATATCGGCGGAGTCGGCGTTGCGGCGGGATATTGGAAAGATACCGAGAGGACCGAGCGTCAATTTATATATTCTCCCCATACCGGAGAAAGGCTTTACCGTACCGGAGACTGGGGTCGATATGGAGCGGATGGGGTGATTGAATTCATGGGCCGTGAGGACTTGCAAGTCAAGATCAATGGTTACCGTATTGAGCTAAGTGAGATTGAAAGCGCGCTTAAATCCTATCCATCTGTGCAGCAAGCGATTGTGCTCGTTGATGAAGAGCAGGAGCGAAAGCAGCTCCTCGGCTTTATTACTATGAATAGTACAAATGTAGAAGCTGTGGATGAAGAAGAAATCAAGTCTTTTGTCAAAAGCAAGCTGCCTGGATATATGGTTCCCCGGCGAATACAGATTGTAGAGCAGGTGCCTTTAACCGTAAATGGTAAGGTGGATCGCCAAGCCCTGCTGAAATTATCGGCCGCCAGTGCTCCTGAAGATTGGACCCCCGGCTCTCAACTGGAGGAGCAGATTACAGCCATTTGGAAAAAACTTTTGGGTGTGGAGCATATCGGTCCTGATGAGCATTTCTTCGATATTGGAGGCAATTCATTAAAGCTGATTCAAATGCAGGCTGAACTTCAAACCCTGCTGAAACGGGAGATTCCGGTTGTCGACTTGTTCAGGTACACGACTATATCCAATCTCCTTGAGTATATCGGAGGTGACAGCGGCATGACCGTGGGACAGATGGCTGAAGCCGAAGCTGCTGCGAGCCGTGCTGAAATGCGTCTGGGAGCAAGGCGAACCCGAAGAAGATGAACTTGACTGGAGGAGAGGATAAATTGAGCAACTTACAAGCTGAGCACGATGTAAGTAATGACATTGCCATCATCAGTATGGTGTGCCGATTTCCAGGAGTAGAATCTGTCGAGCAATATTGGGAGCTCCTCGCCAGGGGAGTGGATGCACTTCAGCTTGAGCCTACGGCATCTGATGATCCCGGAGTAGAGCCGCTGAGCCGGCTCTCCGGCTCCTCGCCTATCCGTGTAAATACTGCGCTTGAGAACACAGCCCGCTTTGATGCCTCTTTCTTTAAGGTGACGGCGAAGGAAGCGGAAATTATGGACCCTCAGCATCGGCTGTTCCTGGAAAGCGCCTGGGAAGCGGTTGAGAAGGCGGGGTACAATGCACTTGAATATGACGGATTAATGGGATTGTTTGCAGGCGTAAGCTCCAGCACATATTTGATTAATCATCTGCTCGGGGCCCGGGATAAGGAAGAGGCGGTCAGTGATCTGCAGCTTATGATTGGCAACGATAAGGACCATATGACCAGTCAGGTTGCTTACAGGCTGAATATCCGGGGGCCTGTCGTCGCGGTTCAAACCTCCTGTTCGACTTCCCTGGTGGCCACTCATCTTGCCTGTGAAAGTCTGTTAAGCGGACAATGCGATATGGCTCTGGCAGGGGGAGTAACTATTAAATACCCTCAAGTACCAGGGTATGTTCATCAGCAAGGTGGATTAACCTCCTCGGACGGTCTTCTCAAAGCATTTGATACTGAGGCTACAGGGACGGTGTACAGCAATGGTCTGGGCATAGTCGTGCTGAAACGGCTGGAAGACGCCCTGCGGGACAGGGATACCATTCATGCGGTCATTAAGGGCTCGGCTATAAACAGTGACGGCGCGAATCGAATTGGTTATGCCGCTCCAGGAGTTGACGGTCAAGCAGCCGTCATTTCCGAAGCGCTAAATATCGCGCAGATTCCTCCTCAGGCTATCTCCTATATCGAAGCTCATGGAAGCGGCACGCCGCTGGGAGATGATATTGAGCTTGAAGCCTTATCCCGGGCCTTCGCTTCTGTACAGAAGACTCAATTCTGCGCAATTGGTTCTGCCAAGACCAATGTGGGCCATGTTGAGATGGCGTCCGGGATGGCCGGGCTGATCAAAACCGTGTTGGCGTTGAAACACCGTCAGATCCCGGCCAGTCTTCATTTCGAAACTCCAAATCCCAGATTGGAGGAGCCGGGTTGTCCATTTTACGTGAACAACATGCTCAGCGATTGGGATGCGGGCGACTACGGACGAATCGCCGGTGTAAGCTCGTTTGGCCTTGGCGGGATCAACGCACATATTGTCCTTGCTGAAGCGCCACAGCCTCAGATGCTGGTGGAGGAGAACGATAAAGCGGACTGCGAGCTTCTGGTGATATCCGCTAAAACACGACAGGCATTGAGCCGGATGTGCACTAACCTGGACCGGTATTTAGAGGATTATCCCGGAGCAAATCTCAAGGACCTTGCTTACACACTAAAAACTGGCCGGGCTGTATTTGACTATCGGGCTGCGATTGTTTTCCGGGACAAGGAGAATTTGCAGCAGCAGCTTCGCACTATGAATCTGGATCATGCAGCCAAGCGCGGCCCGGCATCGAAGGAGAAGGTAAGCTTTCATTTCTCATCCATGCCTGGTCTGTCCATGAAAGCGGCAGCGGATTTATATGGGCATAGTCCTAAGTTTCGGCAAATTATTGGGGACCTCTCCCTTGTGATTCGAGAGAAGTATCCTTTTGATCTCAAGGCCGCCATCCAATCAGGTCATGCTGTAAACACACCGTTAACTGAAAAACTGACCTCCTGGGGAATCCAGACCGCACTCGCCCGCCTGTTTATAGAATGGGGGATCGAACCGTCAGGCATGTCCGGAGAGGGAGTTGGCTATTGGGCAGCCCAGTCGCTTAGCGGAAGAAACAGCATTCCCCGCGTCCTGGAGCAGTTGATTCAGTCGGGGGAACATGACGAAGATCAGCCTTTGCAGATCAGCCCTTCCAGCATTGAACCGGGCTTTGTGCTCGAATTTGGCTGCCCGGAAACAAATGGTTCTGGCAAATTAGCTGATTTATCGGAGGATGGGCCGGGTTGGGTGCATACACAGCTGGCCATCCTTTGGGTCGCTGGCATCTGTCCGGATTGGCGGAGCTATTATGCTCATGAGCCAAGATCTAAGCTGCAGCTGCCGACATACCCGTTTGAGCGCGAGACCTATTGGATTGGGCCTCTAAGTTCAAGTAAGGATTCTACGAAGAGTACGGGTCTCTCACAGCAAGACGTAAAGGATTACCGGGAATATATCAAAAACGTTTGGGAGAGCTCGCTTGGAGTTGAAATTACCCATTTGGGGGAAACGTTCTTTGAGCTTGGAGGACATTCTCTGCTGGCCACTCAGATTCTATTTATGCTTAACAAAACGCTAGGCACAGAGATTACAATGCAGCAATTTTTCGATCATCCAACTGTCGAGGAGCTTGCCGTCCTGGTTGAGCACCAGGTCAAAACTGGACTGGGATTGTACACGGATCTTCCGGAAGTCGAGAACAAGCTCGCCGAAAGATTTGATCCGTTTCCTCTCACTGATGTGCAGAAAGCCTACTGGATCGGACGTTCGGCAGACCTAGATTTGGGGAATGTCTCAACCCATATGTATTTCGAAAACGACATGCCCGATCTGGATATCGCAAAGTTTGAGATGGTTATCAATCAAATGGTTGAACGCCACGAAATGCTGAGAGCTGTGATGCTTCCGAACGGGCAACAGCAGATTCTGCCTATAGTTCCTAAATACCGGGTTCGGAACTATGATATGCGGCTGGCTTCAGAGGAGGTTAAGATCAGCCATATAGAGTCCCTGCGGGAAGAAATGTCGCATCAGATGATAGACTGTTACAATTGGCCATTATTTGATATCAGGGCGACGGCTCTCCCAGGGGGTATGGTCCGGCTTCACATCAGTGTGGACCTGCTCATCGCCGATGCATGGAGCCTGGAACTGCTGATTCGGGATATCTCAACGGCTTATCTTAATCCCTCTACTGATTTGCGGCCCCTTGAGTTATCGTTCAGAGATTATGTACTGGCATGTGAGCAGATCGAGCACACCGACTTGTTCCGCCGGTCCGAGGCTTATTGGCTGGAGCGTCTTCCTGACTTGCCAATGGGACCTCAGCTTGAGCTTGTGAAAGACCCGGCACAGATTGAGAAGCCGGAATTCAGAAGAAGACGGCATACGCTAACCCAGGCTCACTGGCAGCAATTGAAAAAGCGGGCCGAAGGCCATGGAATTACACCAACGGTCATTCTCCTGTCGGCTTTTGCCGAGATTATCACCACCTGGAGCCGTAAATCGCATTTCTCTCTGAACTTGACTTTGTTCAACCGGCTGCCCCTTCATCCGGAAGTAACCGAGGTGATCGGGGATTTCACGTCACTTACATTGCTTGAGATCGACAATCGGCAGTTGGCCCCGTTCATTCAAAGAGCGATTCGTCATCAGCAGCAGCTTCTTCGGGATATGGATCACCGATATTTCAGCGGTGTCCGGGTAACCCGTGAACTGCTCGCAAGAAGCAAAGAGCCGTCCAAAGCTATCGTGCCGATCATTTTCACAAGTATTCTCAATCAGGGCGATAACTCTCAGGAAGAAGTAGCTTCTGCTCTCGCATCTGCTCCCGCCGCCAACCAGGAGGAACGATACAGTGTATCCCAGACTCCGCAGGTTTGGTTGGATCATCAGGTCATGGAACGAGGCGGTGAGCTGCATCTCAACTGGGATGCTGTGGAAGAGCTGTTTCCGCAGGGAATGCTGGATGAGATGTTTGCTGCATATTGCCTTCTACTAGAGCTGCTTGCGACATCAGATGAGGTATGGAATCTGCCGCTTCCGCTCAGTGATCGGGCCGCTGCATATTTACCTCACCGTGAGCAGCTGAGTAAGGTTAATGCCTACCACGATGCGGACAGCCCTTCCGAAACGGCCAAACGGCCAAGCTCACTGCTTAGCTGCTATCACGGCCATGTCCAAACCCGACCGCAGGCGGTTGCGATTCTCACACCGGAACGCGAGCTGACCTATGCCGAGCTGAATGATTATGCCAACTATGTAGCCGGCAAGCTCTTGGGCTTAGGGGTCAAACCGGGGGAACCTGTAGCTGTTGTGATGACTAAGGGATGGGAGCAGGTAGCGGCCGTTATCGGCATCTTGAAAGCCAAAGCTGCTTATTTACCGGTTGATGCATCCCTTCCACCAGCCAGAATTGCAGAGCTGCTTCGCTTGGGCGAAGTTAGGGCCGCCGTTGTACAACCGGACACCAACCAGGCAGAATGGCCAAATCTGCAGACAGTTCCTTTAACTACCGGATGTGTTCCTGAAGGAGCTTATGGAGAGATAGACAACGAAGCCGAAACGCGGCTCGCCTATATTATCTATACCTCTGGCAGCACCGGGGTACCTAAGGGAGTTATGATTGATCACCGCGGAGCAGTCAATACCATCGAAGCGATGATTCATAAATTTGGAATCGGGCGTGACGATGTCATGTTGAGCTTATCTTCCTTAAGCTTTGATTTGTCCGTGTTTGACATTTTTGGCATGCTGTCGGCTGGTGGCGCGATTGTGCTGCCAGATAAGGATCGTCTTAAAGATCCTTCACATTGGCTGGAATTGATGGCCAAGACAGGGGTTACTGTATGGAATACGGTTCCTGCCCTGATGAATATGCTCACTGAATATTGCAAGGATATGGACACCGCGCCTCTTAGCCCGTTACGGCTGGTTCTGCTGAGCGGCGACTGGATTCCGCTCGGCTTGCCGGACGCAATCCAACGGCTGAATGAGCGTACACATATCATTTCGCTGGGCGGTGCTACAGAAGCCTCCATCTGGTCCATCTATTATCCGGTTGAACTTGTTCACCCGGAATGGTCCAGCATTCCTTATGGCAAATCCCTTCAGAGTCAGAGGGTATACGTCCTGAATGAACGAATGGAGGAGTGCCCCGTTGGCGTGTGCGGAGAACTGTGGATCGGCGGTATGGGCGTAGCCATGGGCTACTGGAAGGATGAGGCACGGACGAAGGAACGCTTTATCCGCCACCCGCTCACGAGTGAAAGACTATATCGAACCGGGGACAAGGGACGGTATGCCAAGGACGGAAATATCGAGTTTTTGGGCCGGGATGATCTGCAGATCAAAGTCAGGGGACACCGGATAGAACTTGGTGAAATTGAGGCCTCATTAAAAGCCCATCCTTTTGTACAGGATGCGGTGGTTGTCGCCCGGGGGGAAGGAGACCGCAAACGCTTATCCGCCTATGTGAAGGTGGATCGCGAACAAGCCTATGGAGTGGCTGGACTGGAAGGAGAAGAGCTGATTACGGACTCAGTAGAACGCATGGTGTTCAAATTAAGCGAACCCGCTCTACGCAAAGATCTCGGGGGAAGCCGCTACCGTCTGTACAGCTCAGATGACCCGGAGCAATCGATCGCTCCTTATCTACGTCGGCGCAGCTACCGTCAATTCAAGAGCGAGCCTATCCCGCATGAGAGTTTTGGCAAATTTGTGGCCCACTTGGCAGGACGCACATTTGAGGGACTGCCATTCCCTAAATTTCAGTACGGTTCCGCGGGAGGGTTGTATCCGGTTCAGGTTTATTTCTATCTGAAGCCAAATGCGGTGGAATCCCTGCCATGCGGGCTCTATTACTACGACCGGCGGCAGCACCAGCTTGTTCTGATGGAAGAAAATCCGCAAATGGATCATTTCATCCACTCTCCGGCGAACCGCCCCATCTTTGATGCTTCGGCATTTAGCGTATTCCTGATCGGAAGCATGGAGGCCATCGCCCCTATGTATGGGGAGAAGGAAGGGCTTGGCTATGCGATGATGGAGGCCGGGATTATATCACAGCTTTTGGAAGAGAAGGGCCCGGAACACGGAATTGGTCTAAGCCAGATGGGCACATTGGGGTTTGATATGATTCGTCCGCTGTTCCGTCTGCGCGCAAGCGACGTGTATCTGCACTGCCTGCTCGGAGGAGGAATTGAGCCAAGCCAGATGACTCTGGAAGGGCAAGTCGAGGAGATGAATTTGTATTCTTCGAGCAAGGGTGAGCATAAGGTGAGCAAACCCGATATAGGGAAAGCCGTGACGGCGTATTTGAAGGAACGGCTGCCTGCTTATATGATTCCGGCAGACGTGGTTGAGCTGGAGACATTCCCGTTAACCCCAAATGGAAAAGTAGACCGTAAAGCGATTGCATCGTCGGCTGCATCCGAACCGGAAGCGCCTGAGACAACACCAGTTCCATCCGAGGAGGAACAGCTTCCTGGAATGCTTGTGATTCAATCGGACATTATTGAGGCATGGAGACAGGCGCTTGATAGAAATGAAATCAGCATTCATGATAATTTCTTTGATCTTGGGGGCGACTCGGTATCTATGGTAGCTGTATACCGCGAGCTCCAAAGCAAATATGGGTCCCGCCTGACGATGGTCGAGTTGTTCCGGTATACAACCATCAAGGACTTGACGGAGTTTCTGTATCAAGATGCAGACGGGGAACAAGGGAATGAACGGCAGGAGGCTGAGGCGGAGCGTGCGAACTCGCGAAGAAGCGCCATGCAGCAGTTTGCTGGAAAGAGGGGCTCATCAAGATAAGCTTGGTTGTTGAGAGGAAGCTATAACCCAATATGATAAAAATTTGGAGGGGTACTATGTTTAAGAAACTGGTCCTGATGTTATTGGTTATCTTGATTGCATCTCCTGTAGTACAAGCAGGGGCAGCCTCAGCTCCGATCACGGTTAAATGGCACGGTAAAACTGTTAAATTTACCGGGGTACAGCCTTTTGCCAAGGATAAAACGGTCCTGGTACCCATCCGGCCTGTTGCTGAGGAATTTGGAGCAAACGTGAAGTTCGAGAAAAAGGGGAATTCCCAGCAGCTCACCATTACAACATTTGCCCGTACCGCCATCCTTGTCATTGGAAGCAAAGTGATGAAGGTGAACGAAAGAACCTTGAACCTGGATTCCGCGCCGCAGATCAAGCAATCCACAGTGCTTGTTCCTATCCAGGCTTTGCAAGAGATCGGATTAAAGGTCAATTGGTCTAAAGCCAAGCGTTCCATTGAACTCAATCCCGAGTTCACGGTGGTGAAGAAATATGTTATGCCTGTCTTGGTCGCGAGCGTACGTTTCCGTGGACAATATGAAGAAATATCAGGCGTATACGAGAAACTGGATCATGAAGTTAAAGATCTCGTGAATGCTAGAGGCTTTAGTTTGTACTATGAACAAAACTATGAAAAAGGACATGATACCGAAATTTGTATTCCTGTAAGCAAATCTGTCGAAGGGGCATCCATAGAATACAAGGGCAAACAGCTCCCGGTTACGTTCAAAATTCTCGAAGGCGGATATTTCTTATCCGTTGTTCATCAAGGAACCCCAGATACGCTGGCCAACGTCTGGGCGCAAATCGAGGAATACGCGAAAAATACAGGTGTTAAAATTCTCTCTCCATCCAGAGAGATTTATGTGCAGGAGGATCTGAAAGACTACCGTAAGCAGGTGACGGAAATCCAGCTTCAATTGAAAAATTAACTTTATAAAATGAACTTTAAAGATTAACCGATCTCAGCGGAGAGGCCGAGTGATTCTGAAGAAGCGGAGCGTCCGCCTTTGTCTCCGAAATGTCCCACTGAATAACTAGTTCAAGCATTTCGGAGACAACAGCGGTCGTAAGAACACTCGACATCGCAGCGTCCCAAAAGGGTAACCTTCATAAGTTCATATTTTATATTATTCATTGAAGGAGGTTATGCACATTATGGATCAATCTTATACAGAAGGATTATTTTGCTGGGCAGAATTGGGCAGTACGAATCCTGAAGAATCGGGAAAATTCTATTCCAAGCTGTTCCCATGGACGGTCCAGGAATCTGTGTTTGGACACAATCAAACTTATACGGTCTTTCAATACGACAATCAGGACATTGCAGCGATGTATGGCCTTGGCGAAACAGCGATCCCTTCCTATTGGGGCTGTTATATTGCCGTCAACAATATTGAGGTGTCCAGCAAGAGAGCAGAAGAACTCGGTGCCGAGATGCTGATTGCTCCAAGGGGTGTGGACGACAAAGGAAGCATGTGCGCTTTCCGCGATCCGACAGGCGCTACAGTCGCACTTTGGGAGGCGGGTGAGCATCGCGGAGCAGGGCTGATTCATGCTCCATACAGTATGGACTGGCATGAGCTGAGCACCACCGACTTGTCAGCTGCAGCTGACTTTTATACGGGGCTGCTGGGTTGGACCAAAGAGGAAGTCCGAACGCCTACCGGGCCTTATCTTCAGTTCCGGGCCGGAGATAAGTATGCGGCCGGAATGAATCAGATTTCACCCGAAGCAGGAAGCGCGGGCAGCTATTGGAGCATTTATTTTAAGGTTCCCGATTGTGACAGTTCAGTACAAAAGGCGCAGGAGCTGGGAGCGGAAATCATTGTGCCCCCGTACACGGTGCCAGGCTCAGGAAGATTTGCTGCGATTCGCGACCCTCAAGGGGCTTTCTTCTCTGTGCAAAGCGGATTCCAAGAATAAATGATAACTTGGGAAGTTGGCTGCAAGCCTTTAGCTGCAGCCGGCTTCCCAGATGTTTTTACATGAACAAGACCGAAAGGACGATGCGTGAATCATGTCTTATTTGCAGATTACGAAAGACAACATCAGCACAGAACATATTTGTTGTGCACTGGGTGCCAAGCAATATGAAGAAGCGGTACGTGAAAAAAAGCAATGGCTCCGTGAACGCATGGATGATGGGCTCAAATTCTATCGCCTCAATGACCGGGCCAAGGTATTCATCGAGTATTTGCCCGCAGAGAAAGCTTGGGTTCCCATCGATGCCCCTAACTATATGTACATTGATTGCCTCTGGGTTTCAGGACGGCATAAGGAAAACGGTCATAGTAAAAATCTGCTGGAGCAATGCATTCAAGATGCCAAAGAGCAGGGGATGGACGGAATTGTTCATTTGTCGAGTAGTAAGAAAATGCCTTATCTCAGTGACAAGCGTTATCTTGAACATATGGGGTTTACGGTAGCGGATCAGGCTGATCCTTATTTCGAGCTGATGGCTCTGAAATGGAATGATCATGCGGCTAAGCCCGCTTTTATGAAACCGGTTCATACCAAACCGGGCTCCAACCAAGGCATCTATATCTATTACACTGCCCAATGCCCATTTGCCGTAGGTGTACTGGATGACTTGCGTAAAGTGGCACAGGGGAGAGGGATTCCTTTTCAGACGCACCGGATCACCCGATTGGAAGAGGCACAGCAATCACCCGCGATTTGGACGACGTTCAGCTTGTTTTATAACGGGGAATTTGTGACACATGAAATTATGAGCGCCGGAAAATTCGAGAAGCTGCTTGAGAAATGTACGTAATTCCAAATCAGGGTGCCATCTAGTAAGATCGAGGGAGGAGATCATATGGAATGGGTTTATCAGACCGCTTCGGAGCTAATTCGCCAATTGGGCGAAGGGCAAGTGACGTCCAAGCAGCTCGTGGAGTATTATTTCACGCGCATAGATCGTTTTAATCCCGAAATAAATGCAGTCATTCAGCAGCAGAGAGAAGCCGCATTACAGCAGGCAGAGCTGGCGGATCTTGAACGGGAGGCTGGCACAATCCGCGGGCCTTTGCACGGGCTCCCTATGACAATCAAAGAGTCTTTTAACGTCAAAGGATTATTGACAACCTCCGGAGCCAAACATTTGCGCAGCAATGTTGCGCAGGGCAATGCTCCAACCGTGCAAAGTCTGCTTAATGCGGGTGTCATCATTATGGGGAAAACCAATGTGCCAACCATGACGTCGGACTGGCAGACGTATAATGACATCTACGGAACGACCAACAACCCGTGGGATTTGAGCTTGAGCCCAGGAGGTTCATCTGGAGGCAGCGCGGCTGCACTGGCCGCAGACTTCACCCCGGTGGAATTCGGGAGTGATTTGATAGGCTGCCTTCGCATCCCAGCCCATTATACCGGGGTATATGCCCATCGCTGCAGTCTTGGGGGCATGTCGGTTAGAGGTCACGTCCCTGGCAACCCACCTGATGATCCGAGCGAACCGGATTTGTCAGCAGCAGGGCCCCTGGCCCGCTCTGCCGCCGACTTACGCTTAATGATGAAAGTGTTATATGATCCATGGCTTGAGGTGCCAGCCCAGCCTGATTTTACTTCGAATACGTTAATCAGCAAAAACAAAATCAAAGTGCTCACCTGGTTTGGAGATACAGCTCATGAGCTGGATGCATCCATCATGCGCAGATACGAAGATTTTACCGCCAAATTGTCCCAGAAATCAGGGATCGAGGTTCATCACGGGATGCCGGCGGATATTCGTATCGAAGAGCTGTTTGAGCTTGCAATACAGCTGTCCGCCAGATTGGTAGGAACCTCATTTAATGCACGGCAGCGGATGGTGGCCAGTCTTGCTTCCCTTGGGCTGCGAATGTCCAAAGCATTCACCTCCGCCTTCCCGGAGGGGCTTGATAGATATTATGCTGCTATGAATGACGGTCCGGCCGAGCAGCGGCAGACAGATCAATTGCGGCAGGAATACCATCAGAAGTTCGCCGCTCTATTTGAGGAATACGATGTGCTGCTGATGCCGGTGAGCCCGGTGCTTGCTATTCCGCATATGCAGATGGCCGTACATAGAAGAAGCCTGGATGTGAACGGCAAAGCAGTCGGATACAATGAACATTTGATTTGGAACGTACTGGCTACCGTGCTCGGGTTGCCTTCAACGGTTATGCCCCTTCAGCATCAGGAAGGAGATATGCCCTGCGGAATTCAGATTGTGTCGGGACAATTTCAGGATCATAAAACGATAGACTTTGCGGAAATATGTGAAGAAATTACCGGCGGATTTGCTCCCCCGGCGCCTTATCGTGCTGCAACCGTATAGACTCGCCTTCCTTCAATGCTATATTATTATTTTCAAACATAGAATAAGGCTCCTTCATAGCTGAGCTTAAGTTTTTTAATTTCCCGACAAGCTCAGCTGGGGACGGGGCCCCCTTTAAGAACAGAAAGGAACACAAATGAAAATAGCTGCGGTATACATAGAAGAGTTTGATATTAATAACGAATGGTATCGGCGTATGATGGAGCTTATCAGTGAGGAAAGAGCCCAGAAAGTGAACAAGCTGCATTTTGCCGAGGACAAGATTCGATCGATCCTTGGCGAAATGCTTATTCGAATTCATCTGAGAGAAGCGTGGAAGATGGAGGAAAAGCATATTCAGTTTGAGTATAATGAGTTCGGCAAGCCCCGGCTGCAAAACCACCCCCAGCTTCATTTTAATATCTCTCATTCCGGCCAGTGGGTTATAGCTGCTGTAGATGAATGTCCAATCGGATTGGATGTGGAGCAGATCAAACCGATTGATTTGGACATTGCCGAGCGTTTCTTCGCCCCGGCCGAAATACAATATATATCAGATCAACCTCTGGAACGGAGATTAACGAGCTTTTATCACATTTGGACACTTAAAGAAAGTTACATCAAAGCGGTAGGGAAAGGGCTGTCCATCCCTTTAGACAGTTTTTCGCTGGTGCCTACTGGAGACCGAATTATTTTAAATACTCTAACAGATGGGGGAGATTGGTTTTTTAGAGTTTACGAGGACTTATCAGGGTATGCACTGGCGATTTGCAGTGCCCATAACCATATCCCCAACCAAATACACTGCTTGTCACTAGCAGAATTTCAACACAAGCTTTTTCAATTTTATGATGAATAAACTAAAAATCTTCAATTCGTTTCTGGAATGCGAATACATTACGTTTGAGTTCGAAAGTTATTGGATAAACCCGCATTCTGTACTAAAGCATCTTTTCATAAAAACTCCAGCTTCTCATCCAACATAAACCGGCTGCATCTCGTTTGCAGCCGGTTTAATTTCATGTTCAGGCAGTTTGACAAGTCATTGTATTTTACGTTAAATGAAATGCTACAATGTGAATAAACAAAATTAACGCTATCGGAGGGATGTTTGAAGCATGAGCGAATCTAATCAGGAATACATAATCATCACGGGTGCGAGGGAAAACAATCTCAAAAACGTATCCTTACGCATTCCAAAGCGGAAGATCACGATCTTCACCGGGGTATCCGGCTCTGGCAAGTCATCGATCGTCTTCGATACGATCGCCGCTGAATCCACGCGCTTGCTGAATGAGAACTTCAGCATGTTCGTGCGCACATTCCTGCCCCGCTATCCGCAGCCGGATACAGATTCGATCGAGAACCTGAGTATGGCTGTTATCGTGGATCAGAAGCGGCTGGGTGGAGGCTCCCATTCCACGATGGGCACAATTACTGATATTTCGCCCATTCTTCGTCTTCTCTTCTCAAGGGTGGGGCAGCCCTATGTTGGACAAGCTCATATGTTCTCGTTTAACGATCCGCTAGGTATGTGCCCCGAGTGTAACGGAATTGGCCGCAGCCTTGCCGTTGATATGAGCAAGGCGCTTGATATGTCCAAGTCGCTTAATGAAGGAGCAATCCTGCTGCCGGGCTATTCGGTGGACAGTATGGATTGGACGATGGCCGTGCAGTCGGGGCCTTTTGATCCCGACAAGAAGCTTAGTGATTATTCCGAGGAAGAACTGGAACAGCTGCTGTACAGCAAGGCGAGGAAAGTGGCTACACAGTTCGGCGGCAAGACAATTAATATTACAGTAGAAGGTGTCATTGAGAAGTTCACCAACAAGTACATTAAGCAGGATGTCAAGACGAAGTCCGAGCGCACCCAAAAAGCTGTTGCGCCGTATATCTCTGAGGGTCCATGCCCCAGCTGCCATGGTGCGAGACTGAGTCCGGCTGCACTTAACTGCAGAATCAATGGGCTCAACATTGCCGAAATGTCCTCCTTGGAGGTAGGCCAGCTCATTCGCGTTATTCGGGAGATTGACGATGCTGTTGCCGAGCCGATCGTGAAGTCGCTGACTGAACGATTGCAGCATTTGGTGGATATCGGACTTGACTACTTGACGCTGGATCGCGAGACAGATACCTTGTCCGGCGGCGAGTCGCAGCGCGTCAAAATGGTGAAGCACCTGAGCGGCAGTCTGGTAGATGTCACTTATATTTTCGATGAGCCCAGCGTTGGCCTCCATCCCCGTGACGTACACCGTTTAAATGAGCTGCTCAAGAAGCTCCGTGACAAGGGCAATACCGTAATTGTCGTCGAGCACGACCCGGATGTAATTAAAGTTGCAGATCATATCGTTGATGTCGGACCACATGCCGGCAGGCGCGGCGGTACCCTTATGTATGAAGGAAGCTTCGAAGGCCTGTTGGAATCAGGTACATTGACAGGTACCCACATGAGGCGGCCGCTCCAATTGAAGCTGGATTGCAGGCAGCCATCCGGCAAGCTGCCCATTAAGAATGCCACGCTTCACAACCTGCAGAACGTGACGGTAGATATTCCAACCGGAGTACTGACTGTGGTTACGGGTGTCGCCGGCTCAGGCAAGAGTACCCTGATTAACGAAGTATTCCTCGGCCAGCATCCGGATGCAATCGTCATCGACCAATCGGCGGTAGGCGTATCCACCCGTTCGAATCCAGCAACATATACCGGAATAATGGATGACGTGCGCAAGGCGTTTGCCTCTGCCAACAAGGTGAGCCAGGGACTGTTCAGCTTTAATTCCAAAGGGGCCTGCGAGAACTGCCAAGGGCTGGGCGTTGTATATACGGATCTTTCCTTCCTTGACAGTGTGAAGCTGCCATGTGAAGTATGCGGAGGTAAACGGTTCAAGGAAGAGGTGCTTGCATACAAGCTGAACGGCAAGTCGATTGCAGAAGTGCTGGAGATGACGGTGGAACAGGCATTGGACTTTTTCCAGTTAAAAGAGGTTGTGCGCAAGCTTCAGGCGATGAGCGATGTTGGGCTGAACTATATTACCCTTGGCCAGCCGCTCAGCACGCTTTCGGGAGGAGAATGCCAGCGCATCAAGCTGGCCAGCGAGCTGCATAAGAAGGGCAGCATCTATGTGATGGACGAGCCGACGACCGGCCTGCATATGTCAGATATCGGTCACCTTCTGGAGATCATGAACCGACTTGTGGATGCGGGCAATACGGTGATTGTTATCGAGCACAATCTCGATGTAATCAGCCAAGCGGATTGGATCATTGATATGGGACCGGATGGAGGCAGCAAGGGCGGCCAAGTGGTGTTTGAGGGCACGCCTCCTCAGATCATGTATGCGGAGCAGTCGATCACGGGAAGATACTTGAAGCAATAATCGATCAAAACTACAAAACTACTCTTGTGTAATAAACAGAATCAGATATTTTCTTATAACAAGAAGAACCCATTTAATCATGGGTTCCTAACTAGGGCTGCCGACCATGCCGGCAGCTCTTTTTATATTTCAGTATAAAATTTTCAGTCACACTTACAATTTAATGCGTTTCTCAGCTCAATCCAATTCCGATTTATAGGTCTGGCGGTATTTAAGCGGTGACAGGCCGATGATATCTTTGAAAATGCGCCCGAAGTGCGTCATGCTCTCAAAGCCGACCCTTTCGGCAATATCGGCTATTCTTAAAGTGCTCCCGGTTAAGAGCTGACGAGCTTCCTTAATCCGGACATTGTTCAAATACTCGGTGAAGGTGAAGCCGGTATTCTCCCGGAACATTTTACAGAAATAAGAGGGACTGATGAAAAACTTGCTGGAAACGCCTTGGATCGTTTGGGGCTCGTGGTAATTTTGATTCAAATAATCTACAATATCAAAGATTTTTTTGTGAATCGGATTGCTTCTGGATGGTTCGGGCGCAGGCAGCGTTGACGTCTTGCGGTAAATAAAAATAAGCAGCTCAAACAGCAGCGTCTTTAAATAATACTCATAACCGGGAGGTTTCTTGTTAAATTCGGTGATCATTTTATCGAAATGCTTCTCAATAAAGCTTTGTTCCTGGCCATTTAAAGGCATGAAATTTCTGCCGCTTGAAAAGCTGGACAGCACATGAAAACTGTCGTTGTAAGGAAACATATCTTCGAGGAACTCTTCCTGAAACAGCAGCGTAATCCGTTCAAAGGTCTCCTTACTTGAATTGACCAGCTTATGGATCTCATTCATATTGATGATCAGCAAAGCACCCCCAACTACCTGGTAGCTTTTATCTTCAATGAAATAGCTGATATCCCCAGAGACCAAATAAAAAATCTCATAACCGTTGTGATAATGACGCGATGGCATGCTTGTGTTATATTTTCTCTCACGACTAACATCGAATTTAGCAGCTTCATAAAAATCCGAGTGCATAAACCTACCACCACCATGTTATGTTATGAATTTCATAGTTATAATAACATATGTAGAAAAAATAGAAAATAGATAATATATGTGCGGAAAAATCATATTTTCATATGCTATATTGATAGCAACAAGGCGCAAAAACAGTAGGTGATGCATAAAGAAAGAAATTACAAAATTGGGTATTTTAAGTTTTAAGTCAGATTTATTAACATTGTGTAAACTTGTAAAAATGATTTTCGTATTTTCGGGTTAGTTTTATTAACATTAGGTAAAAACTGGGCTTTCGAGGTTCCGAGTTAAAGTGGTTTGTAAATTTGGTCTAATAACGGGGGCAAAATAATCATGAAAAATCAAATCTCGAAAAATCGGTTTCTGATGAGTGTGCTTCTCTTGTTTTCCCTTTCCACGGTGCTGTCTGCTTGCGGCGATACATCCGGATCGAATAAGTCGGATAGTGCAGATGCCCAGAGTAATAAGACAGAGATCGTGTGGGTGATGGCAACAGACCCGGATAAAAAGGCATGGCAGGACACCATGATCTCGACCTTCGAAGCAAGTCATCCCAATGTGAAAGTCCGGCTTGAGAATATTCCGTATGATCAATTTGATCAAAAGCTGACTACCTTAATCGCCAGTGGCAACGCACCCGATGTGTGGAATCCGAACCAGGCGGACAGCGGCTTTGCCACATATATGAAGATGGGGGCTTTAAAGGACCTGACTCCTTATATCAAGAAGGGGGCCCCCGAGCTCAATACGATGGACCCGAACCTGCTCAATATTTATAAAATTGACGACAAATATTACGGTGTCCCTCTTGTGAGCAACGCGACTTACCTATACTACAATAAGGACTTATTCGATGCAGCGGGCCTTCCTTACCCTACAACGGACTGGGATGACAAGTCGTGGAATTTCGATACAATGCTCGAAACCGCGAAGAAATTGTCTCATGATGTGGGCAACGCCCGAAAGCAGGTTTTTGGCTTCTCCACTGCTTTAAGCGCAAACGAAATGACATGGTTGTTCGGTGGAGACATGTTCAAACCAGAGGCATATACGACCGGTGTAATGGGTGAGCCTGATCTTACGAAGCCCTTGAATATCCAAGCCATGCAGTTCAATGTGGATCTGATCAACAAGTATAAAGTCGCACCAGACGCAGAGACGGTCGAGGCGTCTAAACAACTTGGTGATCCTTTCCTTACCGGCAAAGTGGGCATGTACATTTCGGGAGGATGGGGACTTGGCTCCTACAGACAAGCGGATTTCAAATGGGGGGTTGCTGCTGTTCCATATCACGAGGGCCGCAAGGTGCCATTATATGTCGATCCTTGGAGCATTTCGGCAACAAGTAAACATCCCGACGAGGCATGGGAATTCGTACGGCATTTGGCTAACCCGGCAGAGGGCGGCGGTGCCTACAAATACATGAATGATGTAGGGAGAACACCTGCGGATACAAGCCTGTTCAAGCTGTGGTATGACAAAATGGGCAAAGAAGTCGGCATGGATCCCAAGGCGTTCAAACAGGTTCATGAAGGTTCAATCAAATATGGACGTGAAGCAGAAAATCACTTGATTGTTAACTTCAATACCATTCTCGAAACGATGAATCAGTCGCTCTATCAGGTGTGGGGAGGCAAGGAGAGTGTGACTGACGGCTTGAACAACTTGAAGGATAAACTCCTATCGCTAAATTTGAATCATTAACAGCAAGAGCTTGAAGCAAATTACACCGGGCGTGGACTACCACCAACTACGGTTCCCGCCCGGCAATAGGAGGTACCCATGAGAAAGCTTACGCTCGCCATGAAGCGGGAGGAAAGGTCGTTTTGGTTTTTTATAGCCCCATGGTTTATTGGTTTTGTTTGCTTTACTGGGGGTCCTATTATTTTCTCGCTGCTGCTCAGCTTCACTGAATATAACGTCATCTCTTCCCCGAAATTTGCAGGGGTTAGCAATTACACCCAGTTGTTTGGGGATCGGCTGTTTTACAAATCGCTGTCTGTGACGCTTTATTACAGCTTGCTGGCCGTACCGTTTACCATTTTGACCTCATTAATTATTGCGGTTCTGCTTAATCATCGAATCAAGGGGCAAACCCTGCTTCGCACGCTGTATTACGCGCCCAGCATTGTATCCGGGGTGGCCGTTTCATTTCTATGGTCGTGGCTGCTCAACCCGCAGTTCGGTGTTGTGAATTCCGTACTTTACGATTGGTTCGGAATTGAAGGGCCGGGATGGTTTACGAGCCCCGGTACAGTAGTACCGTCCATGGTTCTCATGCAGCTTACGGCCTCGGGCAGCACAATGGTCATCTTTCTCGCGGCGCTGCAATCGCTCCCGGCAGATTTGTTCGAGGCTGCCTCATTGGAAGGGGCGAATGGCTTCACTAAGTTCTGGAGAATTACAGTCCCGCTCATTTCACCCGTTATTCTATTCAACACCATTATCAGCATGATCGCGTCTCTGCAAATTTTTACGGAATCTTACGTGATTACCAAGGGTGGTCCGGACTGGAACTCTTATTTCTACGTCTATTATTTGTTCGACACTGCATTTAAACAGTTCCGGATGGGATATGCCTCTGCTCAAGCATGGATCTTATTCCTGCTGATTTTCGCACTCACACTGGTTTCGATGTGGGGCTCCAAAAGATTCGTCCACTATGAATATGACTCGAAGTAAGGAGGTGCCTTTATCATGCCAAGTAAATCGTACAAATATGGCGAAGTGCGTCCCTTGAACAAAGTAGTGCTTTATGTTCTTTTGTACGGTGGTGTTCTTTTATTCGCATTTCCGTTGTTTTGGATGCTCTCCACTTCACTTAAGACGATTGGTGAAATCCATCGGGTTCCGATGACGTGGTTTCCTACTGATTTACAGTGGTCCAATTTCAAGCAAATCTTCATTGATGCGCCATTAGGCCGCTTTCTCTGGAATTCCGTGTGGTATTCAGCCGTTACGGTAATTGCGGTCGTATTCTCTTCATCGATGGCTGCATTCGCTTTTGCACGATTGCGGGCGCGCGGCAGCCTCCTGCTATTCGGGCTTGTCCTCAGCACGATGATGATTCCGTCTCAAGTCACATTGATTCCGCAATATTTGCTGTTTACAAAGCTGCATTGGACAGGCACATATTTGCCGCTCGTGATCCCGGCTTTTACGGGAAGTTCATTTACGATCTTCCTGATGCGGCAATTTTATTTAGGTATCACGAGAGAGTTGGATGAAGCCGTCAAAATCGATGGGGGTAATCACTTTACGATGTATTTCCGCGTGCTCATTCCGCTATCCATGCCGGCCTTTGCCACAGCGGCTATATTGGAGCTGATATCGAGATGGAATGACTTGTTTGGACCGCTCATTTACTTGAACGATATGACAAAATACCCGATTTCGCTTGGTCTGGCCAATTTTACAGCAGCATATGGGGCAACGCCATGGAACCTGCTGATGGCCGCTTCGCTGGTCGCGATTCTACCGCTGTTGATCATCTTCTTCTTTGCACAAAAGTACTTCATTCAAGGAATCGTGATATCCGGTTCTAAAGGTTAACTGATTTATTAAGCCATTATTATGTAGTTATCGGAGGTTTCCCATGAAATTTGATTTCCATACCCATCATGAGCGCTGCGGACACGCAGTTGGCTCGGTTAGAGACTATATTGAAGCAGCAATAGAGCAGGGATTGGATATGATCGGTATCTCCGACCATACGCCACTTTTCGCCTCTGAAGAAGATCATCCTTCTTCAGGCGGATGCATGGCGAAGAAAGAGTTTCCCCTTTATGTTAACGAGGTTCTGAAGCTGAAGGAAGAGTATAAAGGAAGAATAGAGGTGCTGCTCGGCATCGAAGCTGATTTCTTGCCGAAGCACCTGGATTTATACCGTTCGGTCATTGCAGCTTATCCTTTTGATTATGTCATTGGCTCCGTGCATGAGTTCGCAGGTATAAGCATCTATGATTCGGAATATTGGGAGGGCTTGACTGCCGCAGAGAAACTGGCAGTGAAAACTTTATTCTATGATTATATCGCTCAGTCCGCGAAATCTGGACTATATGATATTTTGGGTCACGTGGATTCTTTGAACCGTTACTTCTATGGTTACTCGGAGCTGCGTACGGAAGCAGCCGACGACACTTTGAAAGCGATTGCGTCCAGTGATGTGGTGATTGAAATTAATTCCTCAGACGACAATTGGGTGCCGGACTGTTACTTCCTGGAACGCGCACTCCATTATGGAGTTAAGGTGACTTTTGGTTCTGATGCGCACGAACCCGAGCGCGTAGGCGAGCATTTCGCAGCGATCGGCAGACATTTATATGAAATCGGTTACCGGGAGTGGGCCGTGTTCCGCAATCGTGAGCGGCTGATGGTTCCGATCGTTCGGTGAACACCGTAAACAACAAGGAGGGCTATAGCCTGATCTTGTGATATACAACATAAGACTTTATACAAGTCGGGGTGCAATCTTGTAACCTCGTTTGGATAAAGTCTTTTACATTCTCATTAAAAAATCGTTATAGCGATGGGACGTACTCGTACAGCTTATCCCAATTTGGTGTTGCAATGCCCGCTCCTTTCTTTAAGTCAGTAAAGGCTTGATATAGCGCGTCCATTTCGCCCGAAGACACTGCCTTATCGCTTAGGATGGTTCTACCGATTGGGGTTTTTAGTAAAATTTTCAGCAAAAATAGCAAACTTCTTGCGATTTCTCTAGACAAATTGTTCTTGAGCTGCAGGCATAATGGCATAACCGTTTTCTTTCAGTACTTGATGGCCTTCGTCTATAGCATCCATTACATAGTTAAGCAGCCTCTTGTCTTTGGCAGCTTTGCGCAGATCCCCTTGATAAGAGACGGAAATGCGATTTAAGGGTAGGATCAATACGAAGTGACTTTTCAGCCACTCATCCATATTTGTATAGTAGGTCATGTTATATCTCGTGTTCTTAAAGGCCTGGTCCATAACCGGTCGCCAGGATAGCTGCTCCCCCAAGCCGCCATAAGCCAAGCCCAATTGTGGGCCGCGCACGCAGTTCACCCGGCCAGTTTCTCTCCATCCGGCAAGTGACTGAAATGCAAAGGCAACCTTTTTCTCAACAGGGCTGTTGGTCTGCAAATATTTCCTCATTTCAACGGGACTTGCATTATTGCCCATAATGATGACATGGGTACTGTGATTCGCTGCAAGAGCAGGAAGGACGGCTTCGAAATCCGGATATTTCATCACAACGAAGATAAGGTCATAGATATCCCCCGGCAGTAGTTCTCGAATCACGGTCACTTTATCAACTGTAGTTCGAAGCTGCAAATAATGCCGGATCACATTGCCGCTCTTCTCTAACTCATCCGCCCGCGACCCCCTAGCCAGCATGGTGATATCATTCCCCCCGCGCACTAACTCGTGAGCTAAATAGCTTCCCAATACGCCTGCACCATAAACCAAAATCCTCATATTGTCCTCCGATCTGTTTGTATACTAAAAAAATTTTTTAAATATTTAGTCTGATATTTCAAAAATACAACTCGATTCTATCTGTGAGCAGAAGGGTTTGTCAATAGTTTTTAAATTCTAAGCACAATATTTAAAAACTTCTCGGATTATGTTATATTGACTTTAGATTAGGGAAACAGGATGTGAGATAAGCCTAATGAACAAATTTGAAATAAGGACTCAGAAAAAGAAGACAGCCGTTGTTAATGCCGCTTTAAAGCTCTTTAAAGAGATAGGTTTCGTTCATGTCAGCATCAAGGACATTGCTGCTGAGTCCGGTGTATCCTCTGTATCACTGTATAACTATTTCGGCAGTAAAGAAGGGATTGTCAAAGAATGCGCCAACGTCTTGATGCAGAACACCCTTCGAATGGCCGAGGAGATCATGAGTCAAAACATCGATTTCAAGGAGAAAATCGTTAGAATTATGGATATTTGCGCTGAACAGGATTTTCAATTGCTTGGTTCGCCTGGCGCTGTAGAAGATCGGGTGTTATCGAGTCTTTATAGTGAAAACACAAATCAGATTCGAATTCATATGCTTCAAGAGCTTATTGAACTTGCGCGGAAGGAAGGGGTTATTCACTCTTCCATTTCCCTGGAGACGGTATTGGAGCTGTTAAATGCGATTGGAACGCTCCAATTGTCTTGGGCGAAATCAGGTAATTACAAAGAAAAGATGGCAGAGATGAATCGTCTGCTGTTATTTGGATTGATTGGCAATGATAAATAAATAGGGCGTATGTGATATTGATTTAACTTGCAACGCTTGATGAATTATGTTACATTTCTTTTAGTTAGATAATCTAATTAAATTGCGAAGGATCAGCAAATGAGAAAAAAAAGAACTACAGAGCATTTGGTGGATCAACAACTGCCGCCACTTGGTGTTGGACCTTATCTAGAGCTTATGAATAAGGCCGCCTCCAAAGATACGGAACGTAAATCGGCTCATATGGGACTGCTTATGCTGTGGCTCAGTGACAACGTGCTTGATGTCATGGACCTGGAGTTAGCCCCTTACGGCATTACAGAGAGCAAGCTGGACTTATTGCTTCTGCTTGTGCTGCATGAGGGAAGGGACCTTATTACTCCTTCCGCCCTTGCAGATCGACTCGGCATCAGACGGGCTTCGGTAACTGCTCTGCTCGATTGGCTGGAAAAGAGGAAGTGGATTATCCGCAGCCAGAGCGATCTGGACCGGCGTATGATTCATGTAAGTATTACGGAAGAGGGACGCGAATTAGTCAAGCAAGTTCTTCCGACCTTCTGGTCAACCTGTGCCTCTTTGGTTGAAGGCTTGACCGAAGAAGAGAGTGCGGCTTTTGAGCAAATTTTAATTAAACTGCATCGCTTGGCGGAGAAACGCATGGGAGGAGGGCGATAATTTTTTTCGGAATATGATTAGATTATCTAACTAATTTTATATTATCATAATGAAAGAGGTACTTTTATGACACAAGCATCCGCTGCCAGCATGGCAAAACGGAATTATTCTTTCATGACAGCTTTGTTATGCTGGTCAGGCATGGTTATCATGTCAAGCCTATATGTAACTATTCCTCTCATTTCTCTGTTCTCGGATATTTACGGTGTATCTTCCACGCAGGCTGCGGCTGCGGGAAGCATTTTCTCTTTGGGATTTGCCTTAGGTTGTCTGATATATGGAGCCGTATCAGATAAGTACGGCCGCAAGAAAGTGATCTTTATCGGATTGATTGCCCTAACCTTCATTTCTTTGCTGCTCGGCACAGTCTACAGTTTCTCCTGGATTATCGTACTCCGGGGATTACAGGGTGCAGCGGCAGCAACATTCTCCCCTGTTGCGCTTGCTTATGCGGTAGAGATGTATCCGGCGCAGAAACGGGTAACGGCAATTGGATTCATAAGTACAGGATTTCTGGTTGCCGGTATTGTCGGGCAAGTCTTGAGCGGAATCATCAGTCAACATCTTGGATGGAACGCAGTCTTTTATTTGCTGGCCGCTGTATATACGGTCACCGCTATTTTGATATTGAAGTTCCTTCCGAAGGACGATACTCAGCATCCGAATTCCAGCATTCTGGAGCCGATTCGGAATATGGGCAGAGTTTTCACCCATAAAAATCTGATTTTTGCGTATTTGGTGGCACTTGTGCTGCTGATGTCCTTCGTTAGCATGTCGACCGTGCTTGGAAATTACTTAAACGGCTCTACATTCGGGCTGGATAATCAGGGGATTTTATACGTTCGCTCCTTTGGTGTTTTGGGAATGTTGATCTCGCCTTATGCGGGACGGCTTGCCGGCCGGTTCGGCACACTGGCGGTATTGCGGGGAGGGGTATTGTTAGCTATTCTCGGGCTGGCCTCTTTGGGGCTAATCTCCAATTTGCCGCTGCTCGTCGTGATGAGTATCATTTTCACAGCAGGCATTGCCCTTGCAGTTCCATCCCTTGTCTCGCTCGTTGGTCAATTTGGCGGCAAATCGCGGGGAGTTGCGGTATCGACTTATACGTTTATCTTGTTTGCTGGAACGAGCCTGGGACCCATGATTTCGATTCAATGCTTGAGAACCGGCAGTTACCCACTCACCTTTATTTTGCTGGCGCTTGTGCTCAGCCTGGGATTGTTAGCTGCCTGCCTAATCCGTAAGGAAAGTCCTTCGCTATAACATTAAACATAGCTGTAATCCCGTAGATCGCATTTTTTAGGTTAAACCTTATGTGGGCATCCGCTGCTAAAGAGGCGGAAATGTCCACTTTTTTTATTCAAAGGTTACTGCTGTTCAGGTTCTGCATCCAGAATTCATGTCGGATTCAAATAACATTATGACATGCACTTATATCACAGTGACATTCCAATCCACAAGACTTATCAGATATACTTGAGCTGTCTAATAGTAGGATTATAACTTTATGACATGCCTTGTGGGAGATGTGATAAGAAGATATGTACATATTTCGGTGTTCAACATCGGTATCCCGGCAAGGAATGAGAAAGGATGAAACCAAATGACTTATGCAGCGAACGAGGAGCGATACGAGAAAATGGAGTACCGACGGATCGGCCGGAGCGGCGTCAGGCTGCCAGCTGTTTCGCTCGGCTTGTGGCAAAACTTCGGAGGGGACAAGCCATTTGAGGATAGTCGTGCGATGATATTACGCGCTTTCGATCTCGGTATCACACATTTTGATTTGGCGAACAATTACGGCCCGCCCCCTGGATCGGCCGAAGAAACCTTTGGAAGCGTTCTGAGAAAGGATCTCGCGCCTTACCGGGATGAGCTGTTTATCTCAACCAAAGCTGGTTACTATATGTGGCCAGGTCCGTACGGTGAGTGGGGATCAAGAAAAAACCTGCTTGCAAGCCTCGACCGCAGCCTTCAGCGGATGGGACTCGACTATGTCGATGTCTTTTATCATCACCGTCCTGATGGCGATACCCCGATAGAGGAGTCGATGGGGGCGCTTGCCCATGCCGTGAAGTCAGGTAAGGCACTATATGCCGGTTTGTCCAACTACGGACCGGAGGAGACTAAACAAGCTGCTGCAATTCTTAAGGACCTGGGTACACCACTGCTTGTCCACCAGCCAATGTATTCGATGCTGAACCGCTGGATTGAGAATGGGCTGCAGGATGTACTGGCTGAAGCTGGAGCCGGCACGGTAGCTTTCTGCCCGCTTGGTCGCGGACAGTTGACCGGGAAATATATCGACAAGCTGGAAACTGAGTTTAAAACAGGCCTTCGTACTCTGAAGCCGGTGGCTGTGTCTGCAGAACGGATTGATAAGTTCCGTTCGCTGGAAGCGGTCGCGAAGCGCCGAGGCCAGACGCTGGCGCAGATGGCTCTGACATGGGCGCTGCGGGAAGGCGGCGTCGATTCGGTGCTGATTGGTGCAAGCCGTGTAAGTCAAATTGAGGAAAACGTGCAAGCGGTTCACGCGGATCCTTTATCAGCAGCAGAACTTCAAGAGATCGACCAGGTTATGCATAATATCGGGGATGTTCCCTGGTAGAAGCTGAAGCAAACTTACAACTTGATACGTTAAACAGACAAATCAGTCGGGGATTGTTGAAAGATCCATTGACCTGTCTCTTTTAAGCCCATCGCGAAAGTGTGACGGTGATTGTCCCTTTACTCTTTTAAACATCTTGGAGAACAGCAGCGGGTCGCTATAGCCAACAGAATGAGAGACCTCCACAATGGATAGATGTGGGTTGTTCAGCAGTTCGCCCGCTTTGTCCATCCGCAGGTTAAGCAAGTATTGTTGTGGGGAAACATCTAGAATTTCCTTGAAAAGCACGGACATATAGACACGGTCAATCCCCACCATGCGAGCCACCTGGGAAATCGAAATCCTCTGGTTATAGTTCATTCGGATAAATTCGACCGCTTTACGGATGTACACGTCCTTGGGCCGTGGTTCGGGCAGCAGTTGACTCGTTGCGATCAACATTTCAATCCAATCGGCGAGACACCCGAACAGAATGCTCTGTCTTCGCAGTTCAGACGTGTTATGGTTCTGGTCGCAGGCGGATAATTCATCCAAATAAGGATCGGACCAAAACAACGGAGAGTATCTGAACACAGGTTGAAGGGGAGAGATGTGTACCCGCTCAAATAGAGATATAACCCCAGTACCTGAAAAGGCAATCCACGAATAAATCCAAGGGTCGGTTGGGTCCGCCTCCATATAACATAGAATGTCATCGTATACAATAAAGCCTTGACCTTGCTGAAGATGAAAGGTCTGACCGCCGATCTGGTACAAGCCCTTACCCGCATGGATGAACATGATTTTGTATTGCCCTTTGATGCCAGGGCCCCAAGCGTAGCCGGGTTCACAAACTTGTTTCCCGTGATAACAGTAACAAATATCCATATGGTTATGCGCCTCCTATGATATTACATCATGACATATTTCCGTGCTTTTATCAGCAAAACAAACACATATTTTAAATTGACACGTTAGTGGGAATAAGCCATTCGCTGACGTAACGTTTCGTAAACCGAAGAGGTATTCTTCGGTTTTTTTGTTGGGCTGCGGGTCCATACTGCCCGATTCATTTGAAATATCTTTTCCAAACTGGCAGACTTATTCGTTCTGTGGTGGTGTTTATACTTGTGCAACTATTCCGAACTCGAATATAATACAAACAAGTGTTCTCTCGCTTTGACGAGGGACGGAAATCGGCAACCCCAGCGCCCTATTATCGGAACCATATTGGATGAAGGTGAATTCAAGCATGAAAAGGAACTCAGATGACCTGTTTTTTTCGGAGTTTGATCTTGATGAAGAAGAAACGGGGACGAGCATTCCCGTAAACACTTTTTCGAACCTTGGGATTACTAGGAATGTGTCCATAGAAAATGAAACCCGGGAGCAGCGCTTTACCAATCAGGCCAAAGTCCTCGCGGACCGCATTGGAGATCCCGCACCTTTTGTTCCGTTTATGTGTTACTGGCCCACCTATAACGACATGACCGATCCTCAGCAACAATGGTACTTCTTCTGGAGATCAGAAGTCCGGAATAACCGGTTTCCCCAGACGGATTTGTCCTACATTTTTCTCCATGTCTATGAACTTATTAATGGGGTTGGCTGGACCGAGCCCATAAGCGGACTTACGCAGCTGATCCGGCTGTTAACGCACTACGGGGGGACATTTCATCAGCTCCAGAACTATTTGTTTGAGTGGATCTTTGATTTCACTTTAATCCATGACCTAGCTCTTGAGGCGGATCATCTTACCTCGCTTGAAAGAGAACCGGAAAGGCTCCCTGGCGAATTTCTTGATATGCTGCTGTTAAGCAAATTCCGGGAATCGCCACTCCAGATCTCAATGGACATGCTTTTAACCCTAAGTGATTATGACATGAAACGAAGCCGGTTTTTCCAAGGGGAAGGCAAGGTGGACCTTGAATATTACATTCCTCGTATTATGGCGGTTGTGGATGCTTATGTGACCAAAATGTCTAGCATGCGATTAATTGACTTGTTCTCTCCTGAAACGGAGCAGAGGACTCAGCGGTACCTATTCCGCAGCGCAATTTATGACAGCACCTTGTCCGGGTTCACCATCTCCGTGAGCCGCTTGCCTGTCCGTAATCATGCTCCTCTGCGGCAGTACATAACTCAGGTTCTCAAGTTTGCCGAGAATAGGCTCCGGAAACAGCTGGGCTTTAAAGGGCGCTTAAAAGGAATTGAGCTAGAGCCTCAAGTGGAGCTCCTGATTGATCGTTATCTTTCTAAAGAATACAACCGGAAAACTACTCAGTCAGTCATCCAAATTGACACAGAGAGATTGATCCAGCTGCAGCAGGATACGGAGTATGTGCGTGAGATGTTAACCGTTGAAGAAGAGGGAGCTCCGGCCGAGACATATGAGGAGATCCATACGCATGAAGATTCCGTGAGTGGCTTGATAGATCAGCCGGACAGTTCGGCTATGGATCATGATAACCCCGAGGTTCCTTCAGCAGGATGGGGATGGGATACGGGAACCCTTGGAGAGGAGTGGTCGCTTCTTGCGGAAGCTCTGGAAGAGGTTCATTTAAGAGCTTTGCTGACTCTCATGAGTGACTCCCCGGAGCTAACCCGCTTGGCCGAAGATTATGGAACGCTTCCGGCACTTATTATCGATGAGATTAACCATGCCGCAATGGAGCATATTGGTGATCTTATCGTGTCTGAAGATGGTGTCGTTGAAGATTATTTGGATTACGTGAAGACCTTGAAAGGGTGATTATGATCCTATGAGTGAACAGAAAATACCTAAGCGGCTTACCACGGCGCTTGTCAATTCCCTTACCGCAGGGGTTGTCCCGCGTGTAGGACTGGAGCATGTAGCAGTTGGCCGCAGAGCTGAAGTCGAGGCAATTTTGAGAGATATGGAGAACATAGCGGAGGGAGGAGCAGCCTTTAAGTTTATTACCGGACGATACGGGAGCGGGAAGAGCTTTCTGCTCCAAACGATCCGGAATTATGCGATGGACCGGGATTTTGTCGTCGCGGATGCCGATCTGTCTCCCGAGCGGCGTTTCGTAGGCACAAAGGGGCAAGGCTTAGCCACCTACCGGGAGTTAATGATGCACCTTTCCACCCGGACCCGGCCGGACGGCGGGGCTCTTGAATCTATCCTGCAGAAGTGGATTGCCTCAATTCAGCAGGAAGCGATGAAGGAGCTGGGGCTTCGCCCAGGTGATCCTGCGCTGAACCTGGAAGTCGAACAACGGATTTTTGCTATTACAGCAGAGATGCAAAGCCTGGTGCATGGATTTGATTTTGCGAGGGTGCTGTCCATCTATTGGAACGGTTACAAGCTTGCAGATGATAACCAGAAGCAGGCCGCCCTCCGATGGCTTCGAGGGGAGTTCCCGACCAAGACCGAGGCGAAGCGGGAGCTCAATGTGGGTGTAATTATTGATGATGAGAATTGGTACGAATACATCAAGCTTTGGGCGGAGTTTACGTCACAGTTAGGATATAAAGGACTTCTGCTGTTTATAGATGAAGCCGTTAACTTATATAAAATTACGAATAGTGTCTCCCGGCAAAGCAACTATGAAAAGCTGCTTACCATATTTAACGATACCATGCAGGGCAAGGCGGCGAATCTGGGAATCTTCATCGGCGGGACACCGCAATTTATAGAGGATGAACGAAGAGGTCTGTTCAGTTACGAAGCGCTTCGTTCCCGCTTGATCGAAGGGCGATATGCCAATCAAGGGTACATGAACTACACCGGCCCGATTCTTAAACTCGACATGCTGTCTCATGAGGAAATCTTAATCCTGCTGCTGAAGCTTACCCAGATTCATGGCCAGCATTTTGGATATGCGCCTGCCTTGACCAATGAGGAGCTTATTGCTTTTATGCAAACAGCCGTTGGACGGCTCGGGGCCGATCAGCTGCTCACACCGCGGGAAGTGATCCGGGATTTCATGGATCTCCTTCACACGTTACACCAGAATCCGGAAGTCTCATTTGCAAAGCTTGTTGGGGAGAGAACAGTTCAGCCGGCGGACGCTGATCCGGATGAGGTTAGCGACTTTCTCTCGGAGTTTGAACTATGACTCAGAATCCATTCTACAGGCTTGCTCCGTTTCTTCAGGAATTTATTTATAAAAAGAAGTGGGATTCGCTCAGACCTGCTCAGGTTGAAGCGTGCCGCGTTTGTTTTGAAACTTCACATCACTTACTTATTGCGGCAGGCACAGCTTCAGGAAAGACGGAAGCAGCCTTTTTCCCCGCCTTAACTGAATTGTACGAACGGCCTTCCAGGTCCGTAGGCATTCTTTATATTGGTCCATTAAAGGCACTGATTAATGATCAATTTGAACGGCTTAAGGATCTCCTGCAGAGCTCCCGAATTCCGGTTTGGCACTGGCATGGAGATGTTTCCCAATCCGAGAAAACAAAGCTCATGCGTAATCCGTCCGGTATTCTTCAGATCACCCCCGAATCACTGGAGGGGCTTCTGATGAACCGCCCGAACGCGATCACGGCTCTCTTCGGCGATCTCAGATATGTCATCGTGGATGAGGTTCATGCCTTCATGGGGGCGGATCGGGGAATCCAGGTGTTAAGCCAGATTAGCCGTATTGAGCGTATGACAGGTGCTCACCCCCGCAGAATCGGACTATCCGCAACGCTGAGCGACTATGATTCGGCAAAGGCTTGGCTGGGTGCTGGAAGCCCGCAGGCCGTGGAGGTTGTTACCGCTGGTGCCGGTCGTAAGCTTCGGTTGCGGGTAGATCACTTTTCTTTCCCGGACGCCCGTGACGAGGAACAGGCAGAGCAGCTGGAGAATGTCAGAAAGGCTTACTATAACCATATCTATGACAGCACTCATCTTAAAAAAGCCCTGATCTTCACAAACAGCCGGTCGGATGCGGAGCTGACCACGCTGGAAATGAGAAGGGTAGCCGCCCGGCGGCAGCAACCGGATATATTTCACGTGCATCATGGGAGCATTTCAGCCATGCTCCGGGAGGAAGCAGAGAATGCGCTCAAGAGTGGTCCTGGACCCGCCGTTGCGGCTGCCACTCTAACACTGGAGCTAGGTATCGACTTAGGGGAGCTGGAGCGGGTCGTGCAGCTCGGCGCGCCTTACAGCTCATCCAGCTTTGTACAGCGGCTAGGTCGTTCCGGCCGGCGTGAAGATAAAGCCTCAGAAATGATGTTTGTCATTCAAGAGGAGGAAGACGAAGAAGCGCCGCTGCCGGCCCGCATTCCGTGGACACTGCTCCGGGCAATTGCCGTTATCGAGCTGTATGTGCGGCATAAATGGGTAGAACCCCTGGAGGCCCGCAAACTTCCGATCGGGACGCTGTACCATCAGACCATGAGCGTACTTAAGAGCATGGGGGAAGCTGAGCCTGGCGATTTAGCGAAGACAATACTGACGCTTCCTTCCTTTAGCGACGTGACTCCAGACCAATATAGAACATTGCTCAACTATCTGATACAAACGGATCACATCCAGTGGACAGAGGACAAGACTCTGATCATTGGCCTTACTGGGGAAAAGATCGTGAATAATTTCCGGTTTTATGCCGTCTTTAAAGATGATGAAGAACACTCCGTCTACAACGGCTCTGAGGAACTTGGTTCCATCACCACCGTCCCGCCGCCTGGTTACTGCTTCTCTCTTGCCGGAAAGCTGTGGAAAGTCGTTGAGGTGGATACGAAACACAAGGCAGTGTACGTTAAAGCAGCCAAAGGGAAAGTCGATACGTTGTGGCTTGGTTCAGGTGGGGATATTCATACCATTGTCACTCAGAAGATGAGGGAAGTGTTGGCCAGCGGGGAGATTTACTCGTATCTCTCACCTGAAGCGGTGAACCGTTTGGAAAGAGCCCGGCGTTTGGCAAGAGAAAGCGGGCTGCTCAAGGAGATTATTGTGCCAGCGGGAGGGGACTCCTTGTTCATTCTTCCCTGGATTGGAAGCAAACAATTCCGCACAATGGAACGGTTGCTAAAACACACCCTTTCCACTAGGCTTTCCTTAAGATCGGTTGTACCGATGGAGCCTTATTATATGATTGTGTCAGGGCCAAGCGATGCAGCCACACTTCTTCAGGAAATCATCTCCGCGTGCAGAACCTGCCATGAGGAGCAGCTGCTTGATGACCAGGAGGCTCCATACTTAGGGAAGTATGACGAATTTGTCGCGCCCGAATTAGTGCGAAGCGCTTTTATTGCCGACGGACTGGACCTTAAAGGGCTTGCTGTCAGCTTGGGGTGGGAGCGTATACAGTAAATTAAAAGTAAAAGGCAGCTTAAATAGTCGTATTTAGCTGCCTTTTTTAGGGCTTGTAGAGCTGCTCAGTGCACCATCAGGTGCGCCTCATTATTCGTGGGAGCAGGATAGCGTGTTAGCAATAATACTAACAACAATGTAATATATTGTATAACCTTTAGTAATGTCTAGGAGGGATTATATGATAAGCCAAGTGGTAACCAATGAAGTATTTGCTCGACTTGGGATACACCCCTTAGATACTAAGCTCCTAAGGGGATATAATGATAACGTATTTGAAGCTGGCCAGAATGAGAAGTTCATCGTGAAGATACTGGAGAAATCTGTTAGCTCCGAATTGAGCCTATTGGCTGAGTTGGAGTGGCTGAATTATTTACATATGAAAGGTATAGATGTAGTTAAGCCTTTGTATATCAATGGAACCGACTATATTGAAGAAGTTAATGATGATTACTATTTCGTTGTTTTTCAAAAAGTAAATGGGGTGTATGTTACTCCAAAGGATACGGAGATTTGGGGAGGGGCTTTTTTTGAGAAATGGGGGGAGCTGATGGGTAAAATCCACTCCGCCTCTAAGAACTATTCAGCTAAGAATAGTCGTCCTATGTGGAATGATAACAAAATACTTATAGAATTAGGTGCTCTCGAACTTAATCCTCAACTGATTCAAAAGTGGGCACGATATAATAAAGAGTTTGAAAATCTACCGATATCAAAAGATAACTTCGGGCTAATTCATGGCGATCTTCATTGCGGAAATTTAATTGTTACAAATAGTTCAGTGTATGCCATCGATTTCGGAGACAGCGAGTACCACTGGTTCGCTTATGATATTGCAATCGCGATTTACCATACTGCATTAACTGTAGCTCAACCCGAAAGGGATGAGTTCGCGAAGCGCTTTTTTGATGCTTTCATGAATGGATATGGTAGAGGGAACACAAATACGGATGTTATCAAGGATATTAACTATTTTATAGAGTACAGACATCTCTACTCTTTTACATATCATTCACTATATGCAGATAAGAGCCAACTCACAGAACAACAACTTAAGTATCTTAAAAATATGGAGTTATCGTTAATCAACGACTCACCTTTTCTAACTGTTTTATTAGGTTGAGCTTAAAATTATAAAAAAGCCTTTTATAGCTGCCACTTCGGTTGACTATAAAAGGCTAGCGTCTACAGCATAGCGGTTACTTAGAATTTTTCAGGGAACTGCTTGACAATGCCTTCTGTCAGAATGTCTGCTAAATGAATCATATGAACTTCATTTTTGTCGGTCGCTGCAATATCCGCTTTCCAATTTCCTTTGAGACATTCAAGGACGATTTCCGTAATCAGCTGAAGGTGTGTATACAGCATATCCTGCAGCTCTTTAAACTGCCAATTCGGATTTGCTGCGCTTAAAAATTTGGCGATATCGTCGGCGTTTCTATGCCAATCCGCCTCTAACTTTTTCACATTCTCCTGATTGCCCGATTTGGCCGCCTCTACAATTTTCGCTGCAATCAGAATATGCTCCCTTAGAAGATCAGCCAGTTTGTTGCCGGCGGCTTCCCCATAATAAGGCTTGATCACATTGCCTATATCCTGCTGGTTCCGCAAGAGCCGGTCCAATACGTCCTTCTGGTCGGGACGATTGGATACGGCACTGACAATATAGCTTCTTGTCCATATCGTATGATCGATCCAGACCTTCTGCATATCAACTTTCAGCTGCACCATTTTGGGACTCAGGCAAGTTGTGTCCTTCTTTGCATCCGCCGTCATCGCACGAACAGGTGCTGCTGGCGTCATGCCAAATACGAGCGCCAAGGCTAGCATCAACGCCACTAACGATTTATTGTTCACATTAATCTGCTCCTTTGTAAGTTATGCAATAAAACAGGCTGTCTTATTATGGTGGAAATTTCCGGTTTTATGCAGCGATCGCAAGATAGAAAAGGGGCAAATGTTAGAGCAAATTCCTATGGGGAATGTGCAGGTAAGTTCGTAAGTTCAAATATGCGAAAAAAATAAAAGCCTGGCCAATTCGGCCAGGCTCCATAAAAAATAACACAAAAACAGCACTTCATGTTATAATGAAGAGCGCTATTGACAGCATTGAGTTAAATAAGTGTAAGACTATAATTACTATTCCTAATTTCATCTTACACCAGTGACCTCTGATTTGTCAATGCTCTTTTTTTCCAGACAAGACTGAGAAGGAGTGTTCAGAAAATATGGAAGCAAAGGAATGGCAGACCGAACAAGAACGGCTGGAGCAGGTTAGGGAAAAACTGAAGGCTAAGATCGACGAGTTGGAACCGATGGTTACCGGCATGCGTGATCAGGCTGCCGAGATTCGCCGACGATTCTGGGAAGAAGTTACGGTGAATACGAGTACGGACGAGGACTTTGAAGAAACATTTTATACGATCAAACAACAAGCTGCGGTGTTATCCGAGCGGGAGCGTGGCCACCGGCTTCTGACGCAGCAGTGGAAGAATTTAAACCGGCTGCTCCCTTCTCCTTATTTCGGCCGCTTTGATTTTCTAGAGGACGGCTTGAATCTGAGCGAACAGATTTATATCGGCGTATCTTCCTTCATTGACGAAGATGGCCTGAGCTTTCTTGTGTATGATTGGCGTACTCCCATCGCCAGTCTCTACTACGATTATACTCCCGGTGAAGCCTCTTACATCACACCGGGCGGACCGATCACAGGTAAGATGGAACTGAAACGGCAGTATCAAATTCAAGATGGACAGATCCTACGTATGTTTGATGCTAACGTAACGATCGGCGACGAGATACTTCAGGAGATGCTGGCTAAAGGCGCTAACTCGCAAATGAAGAGTATTGTATCTACTATCCAGAAGGAGCAGAACGCCATCATCCGTAACGATCATAGCCGGCTGCTCATTGTTCAGGGCGCGGCTGGAAGCGGGAAGACCTCAGCGGCCTTGCAGCGCGTCGCATATTTACTGTACAAAAACCGCGACTCGATTAAAGCCGACCAGATCGTGCTTTTCTCGCCGAATGCGATCTTTAACAGTTATGTATCCTCCGTCCTTCCTGAGCTTGGCGAGGAGAATATGCAGCAAACGACATTACAGGAGTATCTGGAATACTGGCTTGGCTCATCCTTACGCCTGGAGGATCCCTTCGATCAGATCGAGTATGTGCTGAGCCCACAATCAACTCCAGATTATGAAGCCCGTCTTCAGGGAATTAAATACAAGGCGTCCGAGACGTTCCTGCGGGCCCTGCAGAACTATGCACAGTGGTTAGGAAGGGAAGGAATGCTATTCAACAGCATCCGGTTTCGAGGCCGTGATCTGATCACTGCGGAGCAAATGAAATCGCAATTTTACAGTTATGATCCCTCGTTGCGGTTGGCTAATCGTGTTAGTCTGCTGCAGAAATGGCTTTTGCAGCAATTAGCACAATTAGAACGCAAGGAGCGAGGGGCGGCCTGGGTAGAAGAGGAGCTCCAATATCTCGATAACGAGCAGTATGCGGAAGCTTTCGGTGCCCTGCATAAGGAGAGGGAGGTCTTCGATATTGCCGAGCATTACGCCGTAGTTTACGAGAAAATAACCAATAAGCGCCGGGAAGATGAAGGCGACTTCGACTTCGCTGAGCGTGAGGAGAATCTGCTCAGCCAAGAGATTGTGAAAATGAGCTTTAAGCCGTTAAAGCAAGGTGTAAAGAAGTTATCGTTTATTAATGTTCAAGGCCTCTACGCCCAATTGTTTGACGATGAATTGGCATATCAGAGCATGACGAATGAGGTGGAGATCCCTGCTTTATGGTCTGAAATTTGCAAGCAAACCAAAGAGAAGCTGGGGCAGCTCGAATTATTTTATGAGGATGCGACTCCGTATTTATATTTAAAAGAACTGATCGAGGGTATTCGAACGAACTCTGAGATTCGTCATGTCTTTGTTGATGAAGGCCAGGATTATTCATTGTTTCAATATGAATATCTCAAGAAGCTTTTTCCTCGTGCCCGCATGACTGTACTCGGAGACTTCGGGCAGGCAATCTTTGCGCAGGCTACAAACTTGCAGGAGTCGGATTCGCCGCTGCACCGGCTTTATGGCGAAGCCGAGACAAGTCTGATCCGGCTTGTGCGCAGCTATCGTTCAACGCGGGAGATCGTGGAGTTTACAAGAGCATTGCTCTCTGATGAGTCCGAAATCATCCCCTTTGAAAGGAGCGGACCGAAGCCTCTACTTGCCAGAGTAGAAGACAACAAGAAACGTGACTCCAGATTATTGCAGGATATCGCTGCACTTAAGGCCGAAGGCTTCGGCTCTATTGCTGTCATTACGAAGACCGCAGCTGAAAGCCGTACAGCCTTTGAATCGTTACAGATGCAAGGAGGAGATGAATTGCATCTTATTACAAAGGATACAGCCACCTTTGAGAAAGGAACGATGGTTATTCCCGTCTATCTAGCCAAGGGTGTTGAGTTTGATGCAGTCCTGGTGTACGATGCTTCGCCTGAAGCTTATGGCCGGGATAACGAACGCAAGCTTCTGTATACTGCGTGTACGCGGGCCATGCATCGGCTTCATCTTTATACAACGGGCGATTGGTCGCCGTTCGTGCAGGCATTGCCTGAGGATTTGTACGAGAAAGCACCCTGCTGACGCAGGGGCCTGTTCTTCCGCGGTAAACACGCGATCAGGATTCAGCAAGCAGATGAGCTTCAGCGGCATCCCGTCCGGCTGCGGCGACATGAACCACCTGTTCGATGCCTCGTGACCTCGGGTATCATAAAAGGCACTTCGCTTACGCAAGCCGCGGTTGCAGGTAGAACGCAATCTACAGCAGGGATCATCCGATGCCGCCCGTTGCTGCTTCACCAGGCGCGAATCGGCTTCGATCCGCCTGAATACTAACAGCCTTGGCCGATAGTTGGCCAAGGCTTATTTGCTATTGCCCAAAGGCGGTAATTTTATTCCACCGAGGTCTGGTTGAAGTCAGTTGAATCTTTCATTTTTTCCATTTCAGCCAGCGTCATTTCATTGCATAAGCGGATAAATTCAAGGATAAGATTGGTTTCCTGTTCATCATAACGTGAAAGGATCTTTATGGTTGAATGCATCACTGAATTGAACAAGGGAGAAATTTGGGCCGAGCTGCCTTCAGCTGGTTTGACCACAACACGTCTCCGGTCTTTCGGGTCCTTATCCCGAATGACATAACCCGCTTGCTCTAATCGATCGATGACATTGGTTACCGCACCGGTTGTCAATCCGGTTAACTGAGCCAATTGTCCGGCGGTAACAGGCCCGGCACGGTTCAAAAAATCAAGGCACTTGTGATCGGTCGCATTCAGGCCTAATTTTTCAGAAATGAGTTGGTGCATCATAACGGCCCGCGCACTGTTTTGGCGTAATTCGTGAAGTAACGACTGCTGTGTCGGGGTGAGGTCAGGAAAATCTGGAGAAATAGTTCTTGACATGACAAAACCTCCAAGTTATTATGAATTTAACTTAATTTATTAAGATAAATAATGAATTAAGAAAGTTTGTTAATTAAGATTAATTGTGCCTTCAGTATACCACAAGGTTAAAGTGTCCGCCAAATTTAAGCTGAGTAAATAACGAAGAGGGCTCTGTAAGTGGAAGAGACAATTCGCTTTACAGGCCATAAATCACAATGGGAGAGTGAATAGAATGAATATTCGTAACGCACATGGTACCGGAGAGATCGAGAGCTTGTTCGAAAGGCTGAAGTTGGCTTGGGACAGAGGAGACGGGGAGGCTTATGGCGTCTGTTTTACAGAGGATGCCGATTATGTTACGTTTCAAGGCGAACATTTGCAGGGGAGAAAGGCGATTGCTGATACACATCAAGAGCTGTGGAACAGCGTATTGAGAGGTTCGGCTTTGGAAGGCGAGATTAAGAAGATTCGCTTTATTACGCCGGAGATCGCGATTTTCCACGGACTGGGCGTCGTCAGACTCAGATGGCAAAAAACGGCCCCGAAGAAAAGAGACTCTATCAATACGAACATCGCCGTCAAACAAAATGGCGAGTGGAAGATAGCCGCTTTTCAGAATAGCCGGATCTCGGGGCCAGGTCTGATGCAAAAATTGTTTACGAAGCTTAGCAAGTAAAGCTTTAATACTATAGGGCCAGCTATAACTTTAAAACTTACAAGGTGCTGTATACGATGTTGCGCAGCTTGCGTGTAATCGCCATTGTGCCGGCATCTTTTTTCTGGATCATAAACAGGATCGTCAGACGGTCTTGCGGACTGTTGCTAAAGTAAGGCCCAAGCCAGCCGTCCCAGCCGTATTCGCCTGGACTGCCGATAAATCCAGCTTTGCTGCTATCTGTGATGATGCGCATCTGGTTACCGTAGCTGTGACCGCACATAGTATGCCATGTATCAAATCCTTGCTGCTGCCAATCGGTTAATGCCGCCGACGTCAAATACTGAACCGTTCGAGGTCTCAAAATTCGAACATCGTTTAAGCTGCCTTGATTGATCAGCATGGTCGTAAATTTAGCGGCATCATCAATCGTTGAGGCAAGACCGGCACCGCCCGACTCAAAAGCTGGGTCACGGTCCATCTGGTGCACAATGCCAAGATGGCTTTCCTCATACAGCTCCAATCCGCCTTTGCCGTCATCCTGATAGGTTCTCACGAGGCGGCTTCTTTTTTCTTCAGGCAGCCAGAAACCGGTATCTTTCATTTCCAGCGGCTCGAATATTTCTTTTCTCAAAAATTGCCCGTAACGCATGCCGCTTACCGTTTCCACTATGGCACCAAGAATGTCTGCCGACGTTCCATACTGCCAGCTTGACCCCGGATCGAACGATAGAGGGCCTTGGCCAAGACGGTTTGCAAATTCCATGGTGTTCATTGGATTCTCACCGTACAAACGTCTGCCCAGTTCTTGGAACAATGCATCCGTGTGCTGCCCGGCTTTGTCGGTTCCGCCGTATACTAACCCTGACGTCATGTTCAGCAGGTCATGGATGTCGACTTCCCGGGCGGGTGGCTCCAGCTTGCCATTTCTCTCGACCAGTTGATTTTTGAAACCAGGAATATAGCGGCTAACAGGATCGAATAAATCGATATCCCCACGCTCCAGGAGAATCATGATTGAAGATGCGGTAATCGGCTTCGTCATCGAATATAAGCGAAAAATTGAATCCCTTGTTATCGGGCGTCCAGACTCAAGATCGGCAAAGCCATCTTCATGGTAAAAAGCTTCATTGCCGTCCTGAATCACCATAAAGTTCGCGCCGGCAATTTCCTTGTTGTCGATACTTGCTCTTAACGTTTTTTTCAACAGGTTTGTTATGTAAGGGGTTAACATGTCTTCTTGTCTCCTTCTTCGAATAAGTTCTTTCTATAATTTGGAGGATGATAACGAGCTGTCTAAAAAAATAATAGGCGCTTTGGAAGCGTTTGTATAGCGCTATTTCGCCGGGCTGCACTAAAACGGTAGGGAATCACCAGTTATACCAACAGAAGACGAGAGTGCTTGAAAATAAAACTGACGTCGATAGAGTACCGACGCCAGTCTGTAAATTAGCATTAATATTCAATAAAAAAGAACCTGAGCAATTTTCTCAGGTTCTTTGTATTGCATTTAAACAAACAGACTGGTATAATCAGTCTGCGACTTTTTAAAACTTGAATTAGGTATAGTTACCTTATCTTACATTTTAATTGTAACATGCCGCTAAACCTTTGTCAAATTTAAATTTCGCAAACTAATGGTTAGGAGAGATTTGGTATGAATTCTTTGGTTCTTGGGTTTCAGGAGATGGATACAACACAGCTTATGCTCGTTGGGGGAAAAGGGTTGAACTTAGGAGAATTGTCGAAAATCGAAGGAATTCACGTGCCCGAAGGATTCTGTGTTACAACCGTGGGATTCCAAAAAGCCATTGAACAAAACGAAGTGTACCATACTTTGGTGAGTCAACTAACCAGGCTAAAAGTTGAAGATCGGGATCAAATTTCCGAAATCAGCAGCAAGCTTCGTCAGCTTATACTGGAAATAGAAATTCCTTCCGATGTGGCGAAGACAGTTGCTCACTATCTCTCCCAGTTCGGTGAGGAGCAAGCTTATGCCGTCCGTTCTAGTGCGACTGCTGAAGACCTGCCCCACGCCTCTTTTGCCGGTCAACAAGACACTTACTTAAATATCATTGGCATAAAAGCAATTTTGCGTCATATCAGCAAATGCTGGGCTTCCTTATTTACGGATCGTGCGGTCATCTACCGAATGCAGAATGGATTTGACCATAGTCAAGTATATCTGTCGGTTATCGTGCAAAAGATGATTTTCCCTCAGGTGTCAGGAATTTTATTTACCGCGGACCCAATTACCTCAAACCGAAAGCTGTTGTCTATCGATGCAAGTTTCGGACTTGGAGAAGCACTGGTCTCCGGCTTGGTATCTGCAGACTCTTATAAAGTACAGGAGGGCGAAATCGTCGATAAGAGGATCGCAACCAAAAAAATTGCGATTTACGGACGGAAAGAAGGCGGGACAGAGACCCAGCAGATCGATCCAGATCGGCAAAAGACTCAATCCCTTACTGATGCCCAAATCATACAACTGGCACGCATCGGAAGACAGATCGAAGCCCATTTCGGCCAGCCGCAGGATATCGAATGGTGTTTGGCCGACGATACATTTTACATTGTCCAGAGCCGTCCGATCACCACGTTATATCCGATCCCTGAAACGAATGATCAAAACAATCACGTGTATGTATCTGTCGGCCATCAGCAGATGATGACCGATCCCATCAAACCACTGGGGATATCTGTTTGGTCGTTAACAGGTAACCGATCCATGTTTAAGGCTGGTGGGGGAAGACTATTTGTAGATATCACGATGGGCTTGGCTTCAGCGGCTGGCAGGCAAAATTTATTGGATGTTTTAGGGCACTCCGATCCGCTCATAAAAGACGCGCTTATTACCATCATAGAGCGGGAAGATTTTATCAAATTGGACCCAAATGACCAAAGCGAACTGGGGCCTGTTAAAAGCCATAAGGGGATGTCGGCTGCGGATATTCTGGCTGAAGCAGGAAACGACCCGGCAATTGTTGCTCGTCTGATTAAGAGTAGCGAGACCTCAGTATCAGCGTTAAAACAGAGTCTCCTAACGAAATCAGGATTGAATGTATTTGATAGTATCCTGGAAGATATGCAGGAGCGGAGGCAGCGTTCGTCAGATCTGAAGCATTTGAATGTGATTATGGCCGCCATGCATGCTTCAGCATGGATTAATGAAAAAATGAATGAATGGTTGGGTGAAATAAACGTAGCAGACACACTTTCCCTATCTGTACCTAACAACATCACTTCTGAAATGGGTATGGAGCTGCTGGATGTCGCAGATGTGATTCGTCCTTATCCGGAAATAATTGAATATCTACAACAGATAAAGGATGATAACTTTTTAGATAAACTGGTTCAATTCGAAGGTGGGCAGCGGGTGCGAGATGCGATTGCCGCTTATCTCAACAAATATGGAATGCGATGTGCCGGGGAGATTGATATTACAAGAACACGCTGGAGTGAAAAACCAAGTATACTGGTACCAATGATCCTCAGTAACATCAAAAACCTTGAGTCTGGCGCCAGCAAACGAAAATTTGAACAAGGGCGACAGGAAGCTTTGGAGAAAGAACAGGACTTATTAGCCCGATTGAAACAATTGCCGGATGGTGAACAAAAAGCCGAAGAGACAAAACAAATGATCGACCTGCTCCGGAATTTCATCGGTTATCGTGAATACCCGAAATACGACATTGTTAGCCGCTATTTCATTTATAAACAAGCTTTACTGAAGGAAGCGGAACGGCTTGTACAAGCGGGCGTTCTTTATGATAAAGAAGATATTTACTATCTCTCATTTGAAGAATTCCAGGAAGCCGTACGCACCCATAAACTGGATTACCAGGTCATCAACAAACGAAAAGATGAGTACAGATTATATGAAAAACTAACCCCACCACGTGTGATTACATCTGATGGCGAAATCATTACAGGTAAGTACAAACGCGAAAATATCCCCGCCGAAGCCATTGCAGGTCTCGCTGTCTCTTCAGGCGTCGTAGAGGGACGGGCACGTGTCATCTTAAATATAGAAGGAGCTAATCTTGAAGATGGCGATATACTAGTCACCGCTTTTACTGACCCTAGCTGGACTCCGCTATTTCTATCCATAAAAGGCTTGGTTACAGAAGTGGGCGGACTGATGACCCATGGAGCCGTTATCGCACGTGAATACGGCCTGCCGGCTGTTGTAGGCGTGGAGAATGCTACCAAACTAATAAAAGACGGTCAACGCATTCGTGTGCATGGAACAGAAGGATATATCGAAATATTGTAATGGCTGAGTACATCAAGTATTAAAAACGGGACAAAAAAACATCATGCTAGAACGGCAGCCGGTCAAAGGGATCGGCTGCCGTTGTTTTTTACGATGAGAGTCGAGAGATTCCGTTCTCTGCGATCACGATAAATTTACCAGCCTACACGGATAATCAGGCCCTTCGGGTCGCTCACTTCGAGATAAGAGGATTGACCGTTGACATCGTCATATGGAAACCCGTAGGCCAAGCGGTTAATACTGTGATCGTGCCAGAATTTCGCGTAATAGTTGGCCGGCGCGGCTTGATAATATTTTGACACGTTATTCCAATCACTTGTTGTATATACATGGCGGTTAATCGCTGCACAAGTATCCGCATTGGTTAAGGCACCGTCGCAGCGGAAAATATCCTGCGTACTGTATGGAGCGTACCCGCCGAAATAGTTGGCATTAGCGCCACCCGGGGCGAAGGAGCCGTGAATTGGAGCAACGATGCGATAAGGCGCTTGAATGGTGGCCAGCGATTTGAAAGCTGCAGGAACTTCAGCCTGGTATTTGGTGAAGATTCCGCTGCGAGTCTCGGATTCAAGCTCACCTGTAGTTTGATCGAAGGAACCAGATTTGTTAATCAGTCGATGTTGGATGGGGAAACCGAATCCATCTACGCGGGTCGTATTGCCATGATAGCCAGCTGCATCAATCGTGAACTCGACGAAATCAAAATAAATATCCCGGTTTGGATCGGTTGGATTATTCAGATCCGGGCCAGCGAATCCATCGTTAAAGGTTTTAAGGTACAGAGGAGTACCGACACTAAGAAACATTCGGCCTGCTGTGATCTTAGGCAAGGTTATCCAGGAAGCATCGCTAGCTTTATGGTAAATGTTGGCGTAATTGATGCCGTTCTTGGTTAGATGGCCCGGCGCATCATTTAAAGCGGTGGAGATGGGAATCAGATTGCCGTTCAGGTCCAGATAGCTCCATCGATTGTTGGCGGGATTGATGCCGAGAACACCCCAATATATTTGTTGGTCGTTGTAGGTGCCTTTGGTACCATTCATGATCTTTACCGAGACGGCACCGTTTGGCGGCATGGGAATTGAGGATGGAAGAATGTCATAAATAGAGCCGGAAGAAGGAGATTGTGTGTTACCCGCAGTGTATGTAAAGTCTTCGGTGTCATAGGCTGGGTTTCCGTTATTGTAAGTGAAAGAATACGTAATCACGGAGCCGGTGGAAATGCTTGAGATGGCCTGCTCATATCGGGATTTGCTCGCGCTGTAAGCCATTCTGAAATTTTGCTGTGCGCCACCGTTCACTTTGTAATGGACATCAACCCAACTTGTGTTGACAGTGGATTTGAACCATACGGTGGCTACGCTTCCAGATAAATCGACACCCCGCGTATAATCTGCTGCTTCGACTTTCCCAGCGAAGATCGAGCAGCAAGCCAGCAGTAACGACAGGATCAGCAGATAAGGCATTCCCTTTCGCATGATTAGAGTTCCTCCTTTAATATGGGGATGATGACCAGCTTTGGATTAAGCTTTAAAATGGCATCCCTCCTTTGGCGTTAACAAAAAGATTATAATCTCATGATTCATGATTTGGTAAGCGCTGGAATTTCGTGATATGGCCCACAATTTCGGGTAAGAAATAGTGCCGATTCACCAGTTCCTACTCAAAAGAATTATGGCTTCTTCGCCTTGCGTATTCCCCACCAAACCATAGCGATGCATATGAGTAAGCCTACAATTGCCGGTACGAGGATGGACTGTCCAGATTCTCCACCGTAAGCGACGCTCCATGCCATTTTCCCCATAGCAATAAGTACGAGAACAGTCAGTCCGATGCGAACGCTCCTCTTCCAGAAAGCCATTCCCAAAGATACGAATGAAAGGGGGACAAGCAAAGCCATTACCATTTTGACGAAATCCCAATTGCCCCGCAACCAACCTTTTTCCATTTCTAAAAATTCCACAACGCTTTGATTCGACTCCTCCGGTTTTGGAAACCAGAACATGCTGGTGAAAAGCAAAAAAATCGTTGCAGTCATTCCGCTCCAGCTTTTTTTGAATGCAAAATAGCAAAAAGGAATAAGAAACACCGGTCGAATATACCAGCTTAATTGATTATGATGCCTGTCGAAAGCCCAGTTGAAAAAATCAGTACTGACGGTTGTCAGCACGAAAAAGCTGATGGTCAGCACAGCAAAGACTATGGCCAGCGTTTTATCGTATTTTCGGCAAAACAAGATCATACCTTTTCATCTCCTTAATAGATCGAACTTCAAGTTATTTTGCTGTTCCACCAAGAGCATTATTTAATATGTATACATATTTATTGACATGCTCAGTCAAGGCCTGGTGGTCCCAAGCCGAAACATCCTTGTCCCGAAGCGTTTCCGAGAATGTCAAACTTAGGGTGGCAATAAAATGATGTAATGCCTCCGTATCGATTTTTTCATCAATTTCCCCGGCCGCTTTTCTTTCTTCAATCAGCGAGCAAAAATACTCTGCGCTTTTGCGTATGCTATCACCAGTAATTTCCTTAATCAGAGCAGTATCCCTGATCTTCAAAAAATCTTGTGCAACTTTTGCCATCACGGGCTGCTCGATGTAGAAACGGATACCACCATAAAATAGATCGCGAACAATTTCGGTAAAAGGAGCCCTATTCATTACAGAAAGTGTGGAGTAGTTATGTTTTTGCTGCCCAATTACTTCAACGATTAAATATCGGTACAGATCTTTTATATCATCGAAATACTGGTAGAAGCTTCCTCGAGCAATGCCCGCAGCAGCCACGATCCGTGCAATACTCGCCTTTTCAAAGCCTGAGAGATGAAACTCATTTAAGGAAGCAGAAACAATTAACGATCTCTTTTCAGCGGATAAATTAAAAAACGTATGAGTAGGCATTTGCGGTCCTCATTCCTCTCTTCACAAATGTGACAATCGTGTCACATGACACTACTGTCACATTAAATCATTGTAATGATCTTGTCAACTTTAATTCCGATGGTGTGCCTGTGGAGTAGACCTAGCATGTTGCGTTCTCCAAAGTATGTACAGATATTACAATAGATCAAAGAAATTGCCGGAACAAAAAATTTGGAGATTCTCCGAAAATTGCGAACCGTTAATGGATGAATTGAGGAAAAACCTTCCTTGATTTTGTTGACAGCAGGAAGAAATAAGAAGTATACTTCATATGAATAAATGCTCATATATAGTTTTGTTGAAGAGGTGAGATCAACATATGGAAACTGGTACTTCTGCAGTTAAGCGAAAACTGGTCCTGGAGGGTTTGGATTGTGCGAACTGCGCTATGAAAATCGAGAACGGTGTCCAGAAGATTGAAGGAGTTTCGGCTTGCACGGTGAATTTTGCAAACCAAACGTTGACTATGGAAATGACGTCGGACCGTTCGGATGACATTCTCGAACAGACAAAGAAAAAAATTCGCACACTGGAGCCCGGTATTAAAGTATTGGAGTATGGGGCAGCGGGAAACCACAAGGGGGGATCCTCCAAACATAATCACGCCAATGACTATGATCACGGTGCCGAAACGGCGGATGATGGGCACGGACATTCCCATGACCATGGGGCGCAAAGCCTCAAAGTCATGACCGCCCGGCTAATCGCGGGTCTTGCCATCGGCGCGGCAGCGTTTTCGTTATCCCTGAGCCGGGAACTTGAACTATTCTTGTTTATTGCATCCTATCTTATTGTTGGCGGGGATATTGTTTTCAAAGCACTGAAGAACATCATAAGAGGTCAGGTGTTCGACGAATACTTCCTTATGGCGATCGCGACTGTCGGTGCTTTTATAATCGGGGAATATCCCGAAGGCGTAGCTGTTATGCTCTTTTACCAAGTTGGCGAACTGTTCCAAAGTATCGCTGTCAACCGGTCACGGAAGTCGATCAGCGCACTGATGGATATCAGACCAGACTTTGCCAATTTGAAAACGGGCGACGAGATCCAACGTGTGAGTCCGGAGGACGTGCAGATCGGCGATTTGATTATCGTTCGGCCTGGTGAAAAGGTCCCTCTTGACGGTAAGATCATTGATGGGAAATCGGCAATGGATACCTCAGCATTGACCGGCGAATCCATGCCGCGTGAAGTGGCAGCGGGTGATGATGTACTGAGCGGATTCATCAACAAAAACGGGGTTCTGACGGTCGAGGTCTCGAAGGTATTCGGGGAGTCAACCGTCGCCAAAATTTTGGATCTGGTGGAGAACGCAAGCAGTAAGAAGGCACCCACGGAAAACTTCATTACGAAGTTTGCACGTTACTATACACCGTTTGTTGTCATTTTCGCCGCGCTACTGGCTGTTGTTCCACCGCTGCTCTTCAGCGGAGCAACATTCTCGGATTGGGTGTACCGGGCTTTAGTGTTCCTAGTCATCTCGTGTCCTTGTGCTCTAGTGGTATCAATCCCGCTCGGCTTCTTTGGCGGTATCGGGGCTTCCTCCAAGAACGGTGTCCTGGTTAAGGGCAGTAATTACCTGGAAGCGTTGAATAATGTAAAGTATGTTGTATTTGACAAAACAGGAACGTTAACTAAAGGTGCATTTAAAGTAAACGGTATCCATCCGCAACACGGATGGACTGAACAAGAGCTGTTGCGCCAAGCCGCTTTTGCCGAAATGCACTCCACCCATCCGATTGCAGAATCCATCAGGGAAGCTTACGGACAGGAATTGAATGAAGTTTATCTTTCGGATTACAACGAAATTTCGGGACACGGCATTCAGGTTGTATTCGAGGGCAAAGAGGTGCTGGCCGGAAACGCGAAGCTTATGAAGCAAGAAAATATCGATTTCGCTGCGCCATCTGAGCTGGGTACCATCGTGCACGTTGCGATTAATAAACAATATGCAGGGTACTTGGTTATTGCCGACGAGGTCAAGAAGGACTCGGCCCAAGCGATCCGCTCGCTTAAAAATCTCGGCGTCAAGAAGGTTGTCATGCTGACAGGCGACATCAAGGCAGTGGGTGAAGCGGTCGGCAAAAAGCTCGGTGTGGACGAGGTCCGGTCAGAACTGCTGCCACAGCATAAGGTCGAAGAGCTGGAGAAGATCGATCGCCAAAAAACGAGCAAAGAAAAGATTGTGTTCGTTGGCGACGGCATTAACGACACGCCGGTTCTGGCCAGAGCCGACATCGGCGTGGCCATGGGCGGTCTGGGGTCCGACGCGGCCATTGAAGCCGCGGATATCGTCATCATGACCGACGAGCCTTCGAAGCTGGCTTCCGCGATTCATATCGCGAAGAGAACTCGGAGCATCGTTTGGCAGAACATCCTTTTCGCGCTGCTTGTCAAAGCGGTCTTCCTGCTTCTGGGCGCTTTCGGAATTGCGACGATGTGGGAGGCGGTCTTCTCGGATGTGGGCGTCACTCTGATCGCTGTATTGAACGCCATGCGCGTATTAAAGATCAAGCCCAATTTGGTTTAAGGAAAGGAAATTCGGTATGAACAATCGCTGGAATAAGCTGATTTATCGAGCGGGGGCTCCGTTTTACGATGTTTTATTTAATGCAGGACCATTCGACCGGGCCAGAAAAAAGGTTTTTGCCGATTTGGCTCCCGAACCGGGCCAGCGAGTGCTGCTGGTCGGGGTTGGAACGGGGGCCGATCTGCGATATTTCTGTGGAAAGAAGCTTGAGATCACGGCGGTCGACCTCTCCCAGGCTATGCTGGCTCAAGCGAAATTAAAAGTAGACGGAAACGAGCATATCTGTTTTTTGGAGATGGATGCGCAGGATCTGAGGTTTAATGACCAATGCTTTGACCTGGTGATAGCGAGCTTGATTTTGTCGGTGGTTCCCGACGAACACAAATGTATGTCGGAGTTAGTTCGTGTGGTGAAGGAGCGGGGAAGAATCGTTATTTTTGATAAGTTCAAAGGTGGGGAGGGGGGAATGCCTCTGATTAGTCGAATGCTGCGGCCGCTCATAGCCTTATTAGGCACCGATATCGGCAGGGATTACCGGTCGATGCTTAAACCACACCTTGGACGTGTGATCATTCGCGAGGATAGCCCAGCCATGTTTGGCGAGATGTATCGAAAAATTGTACTCGAGCGTAAATAAGTTGCGTACTTATTAGCCAAGATTGTGCCTTGAAAGAGGCTCAGTCTTGGTTATTTTTATGCTGTAATCTAGGTACTATTGAAGCACTTAAACAACTAAACTATTGCAACAAAAGAAGGACTGCCCGGGGTCGCTTAAACACGTTGGAGGGCAGCCCTGTCTGCTCTCTAAATAGCCAATAAGCGGAAAGATCCGCATTATCCGTGGTTGGTATGCTGAAGAGTTTGCAGAAAAATTTGCTCGATATGAGCGTCATCGAGTGAATAATAAACCGTTTTTCCAACCTTTCGCCGTTTTACGATTCTGAGATTGCGTAAATATCGCAGCTGGTGAGAAACGGCCGATTGTCCCATTTCGATGAGTACCGTCAAGTCGTGTACGCAAAGCTCCCTTTTTAAAAGGGCGCTGATGATTTTGACGCGTGTCGGATCGCTGAAAGCCTTAAACCATTCGGCAAATTGAATCGCTGCTTGGTCATCGATAAGCTCCGCCTTGACCGCATCCAAATCTTCGGTTGTGCCTGGGCAGTTCGTATCGCATTCTCCCGCCGTATTTATGGACTTAGTCATTGATTATCACCCTTCTGTTAGGTGTTTGTATCATTATATCAAAAAAGACGGGTTAAACGAAATCATTACAATTAACCGATAGTTGTCATCACAATAACATATAAGATTACTACGAACAAGAATACTAAGCGAAACCGAAGAACAGAAGGAGTTATGGCCTCCTCATAAACATGCTTTAATATTCGGCCTCCGTGTATTATTTGTTAAAAGTCTGATGTATCAGGCTTTCTTGTTCTTATACAGGCACATGTGTGTCATAATAAAAGGCACAAAGTGCCTACATTGCAGAGGGGGTACCGCAATAGTGGCTATCCAGGTAAGCTTGAATTCATAAGCATATCATCTTATAATTCAATTAATCAGTTGAATAAGGGAAGTTGGTGCAAATGATGGAAGAAGCTAAAATAGCTGAATTATATAAAGAGCAACTATTTTTACAATACGCCCGAATCGGCAAATGCTTATCCAGTGAAAGAAGACTTGAGCTGTTGAGTCTGCTATCCAACGGCCCCAAAGCTGTAGAAACACTAGCACATCAGACGGGGATGAGTGTTGCCAATGTCTCGCGCCATCTGCAAATTTTATTGGATGCGAACTTAGTGAGATTCACTAAAAAGGGAACGTATGTCATTTACTGTTTAGCCAGTCCGGTGGTCGCAGAATTTCTAGCGTCTTTGTGGAAGATTTCAGAACATCAGCTTTCGGATATTCCGCGGCTCAAACAGGACATCAATCAGCACTATAATCGTGTCCGTACCATTTCCAAGGAAGACGTTCAGAAGCAGATGGAAAAGGGCAATCTCCTCGTATTGGATATTCGTCCAAGAGAAGAGTATGAAACGGCGCATATTGAAGGGGCGTTATCAGTTCCTATGGAAGAGCTGGATGACTATCTGCAGGGGTTGCCTCAAGATACTGTAATTGCAGCTTATTGCCGGGGACCGTATTGTGTCTATACTACGCAAGCCGTTGAGCACATGCAGAAGAAGGGGTTTCAAGCCTATCGAATCGAAGAAGGTGTGCGGGATTGGCTAACTAGTTAAGTGTTCTAATTTATCAAACGCAGCTTATAAGCTGCGTTTTTTTGCTGTGCAAAATTTAAGACCATTATGAAAAATAACTTGACGAAGGCTTAGATTCAATTTTATAATTCAATAAATCAATTGAATAGTATAATAATTAATCATCCATTCTGAGGAGGAATTCATATGAGTGCAACCGCATTGTCAACAGCAACATTTCAAAGCACTATCGAAAAGGGGGTAACCTTGGTTGATTTCTGGGCGCCTTGGTGTGGACCATGTAAAATTCAACTTCCGATTGTTCATGAGCTGGCTGATGAGCTGGAAGGTCAGGCGACGATCGCTACAGTCAATGTCGATGAACAAAGCGATTTGGCTTCGCAATATGCAGTAAGAAGCATCCCAACCCTGCTGCTTTTTAAAGATGGCGAGCTGGTAGATCAAATGGTTGGAGTAAACAGCAAAGATGTACTAAAAGGAAAAATTTCAAAACTGGCAGGTAACTAATGCCGAGAAGAGCAGCAGCAACCATGTTGCTGCTGCTCTTATTAATGATGATAAAAGGAGGTTAGAAATGGTGGGAAATTCAGGGGCATTCGGAGACAAAGCACAACCCCTGCCAGCCTCCATCACGGAATATGTGAAATCACCTGAGAAGCAGCGGCAATTGCATGCAAGAACGATGAGGATCGTCATCTTTTCCCAAATTTTCGGCGGGGCCGGACTGGCAGCGGGAATTACTGTAGGCGCACTGCTGGCACAAGACATGCTGGGTACAGACAGCTATGCCGGGGTTCCCACTGGGCTGTTTACGCTAGGTTCTGCAGGTGCTGCTCTTTTGGTAGGCCGCCTATCCCAACGATGGGGGCGCCGAGCCGGACTGAGCGCGGGATTCATCGCAGGTGGAGTCGGCGCCATTGGAGTTGTTCTCGCGGCGCTATTCAACAGCGTTCCCTTGCTTTTTCTGTCGATGCTGATTTACGGGGCAGGCACGGCAACGAATCTGCAGGCTCGATATGCGGGTACGGACTTAGCGTTACCTACACAGCGGGCGAAAGCGATAAGTATGGCTATGGTGTTTACAACGTTTGGTGCTGTTGCTGGACCAAATCTGGTTAATCTGACAGGAGAGATAGCCACTTCTATAGGCGCTCCTCCCTTGTCTGGTCCTTTCATGCTGGCAGCCGCAGCATATATTATTGCTGGACTGGTCCTTCTTATATTTTTACGGCCTGACCCGTTCGTTGTGGCCAAAGCCATCGCTGAAGAACAGCAAGCCAATGCAGTATCCGTGCTAGGAGAACTGTCTCAAGCTTCTGAAAAAATCACAAATAAAAAAGGCATTATTCTTGGCGCCACAGTCATGGTACTTACCCAAATTGTGATGATTGCCATTATGACCATGACGCCTGTTCATATGCAGCATCATGGTCATAGCCTGGGTAAAGTAGGTACGGTCATCGGCATCCATGTTGCCGCAATGTATCTGCCTTCCCTTATTACCGGTGTTCTTGTCGATAAATTAGGTTATTCTATGATGTCGATCGTCTCCGGATTCACGTTGTTATTATCAGGTTTGGTTGCTGCATTTGGACCTGGTGATTCAATGAGGATGCTTATACTGGCCTTGGCACTTCTTGGCTTAGGTTGGAATTTTGGTTTGATTAGCGGAACGGCAGCTATCGTCGATGCGGCACCTCCACAGGTTCGTGCCAAGACACAAGGCACGGTGGATGTTCTGATTGCCTTGGGGGGAGCATCTGGCGGTGCACTGTCCGGTATGGTGGTGGCCCACTCCAGTTATACAGCTCTCTCTTTAGCGGGAGCATTTCTGTCGCTGCTGCTTATTCCGGTAGTTGTTTGGTCCCGGAAGAAAGCTGATGAGAAAATTTTAAAGAACATATAGTTAGCTAGTGGATAGATCAAGCTTCTCTAGTAAGAGAAGATTTGATCTATTTTACTGTAATACAACGGAGGCTGTGGAACGCATACGTAAAAAAGGACTTACTGCCTACCGAATCGAGACATAGGCACAGGAGTGGAATTTCATATGAATAAAGAAGAACCGGTAATTATAGTTGGCGCTGGCTTAAGTGGCTTGCGTATAGCATCCTTACTAACAGCAGAAGGTTTCAACTGCCGTGTACTTGAAGCCCGGGAGCGCATCGGGGGTAGAGTCTTAACTAAAGAGATTGCGAAGAGGCTAGATCTTGGCAGATTCGATCTTGGTCCTACTTGGTTTTGGCCGAGTTATGAACGGACAATTACAAGGCTCGTTGCAGAACTCGGTTTAAAGACCTTTGAGCAGTATAATGAAGGGCTCATGCTCCTGGAGCGGTCCCGAAATGAGCCTGTACAGCAATACGTTTTGCCGGAAGGAGCTGCTGAAAGGTCGGTTCGTATCATGGGAGGTGTACAATCTCTTATTAACGCTATAGCAGCAACACTTCCTTCTGAAACGATTCAGCTTAACACACGAGTAACTTCGATCCACCTGGAAGCAGATGGAGCCATTACACTTGAAGATGAGGCTACAAGGGATCGTATCCATGCTGGTGCTGTTATACTCACCTTACCACCACGATTGGTGGCGCAAAATATCTCCTTCTGGCCAGAGCTGCCTTCGGATCTCGTGGCAAGCATGCTCAATAAACCCACATGGATGGCGGCTCAGGCTAAAGCAATTGCGGTTTACGAACGTCCATTTTGGCGGGAACAGGGGCTTTCGGGTCTCGCTTCAAGCTGGGTAGGGCCTTTGCAGGAAATCCATGATGCCTCACCAGAGACGGGAGCGGGCGCTCTTTTTGGTTTCTTTGGGGTACCAGCGAAGACACGTCAAGAATTAGGCGAGGAAAAAGTACTTAAACTCGTTGTAGAACAGTTGGTCCGGCTTTTCGGTCCGTCTGCGGAGAACGTGAGCAGCCTTCTATATAAGGATTGGTCCAGAGATCTTGACACAGCTGTGGATGAAGATGCTGAACCACTTCGCGAATATCCTAGTTATGGCCCGCTTGCACGTGTGGAGAGTTGGAAGAAGATCATATTTGCGGGTACAGAGACTGCTTACGAGCAGGGCGGGCACCTTGAAGGTGCGCTGCAATCCTCCGAGCGAGCGGTAGCGGAACTTATCGAGCTTGATAAGACATATTAATGAGTTGGATCGAAATAGAAAAGATAGAGTAGCAGTTCTCTTTATATAGAGGACTGCTTTTTTAAAATTTAATCTATGAAAACCAGATCATGAACTGTGAAAAGATGTTAATCTGTAGACATAAGGAGGATAAAACTATGACAAAAAACAAATTACTAAGAATGGACAATGTTGGCATCGTTGTAGAATCGCTTGATGACGCAATCTCTTTCTTCGAGGAGATTGGCTTGAAGCTCGAAGGGCGAGCAACTGTTGAAGGTGAGTGGGCTGGTCGTGTAACTGGTCTAGGTTCACAATGTGTTGAGATTGCCATGATGGTTACCCCAGATGGCCACAGCCGAATTGAACTTTCGCGATTTATCACCCCACCACCTATATCAGATCACCGAACTGCTCCTGTAAATGCCCTCGGTTATCTACGCATTATGTTCACCGTGGAAGACATTAACGAAATGGTATCCAGACTCACCAAGTTTGGTGCTCAGCTCGTTGGCGAAGTAGTTCAGTACGGAGACTCGTATCGGCTCTGCTACATTCGTGGAAGTGAAGGGATTCTAGTCGGTTTGGCGGAACAACTCGGTAATAAATAGGTGACGATTAAATGGACAACACTTCACAGATTGGCGCGGCATTAATAGTGAAACAGCGGCCTAAAGATACTCTAGCTGCGGGTTCCCGTCATTCTCTTGGTCTTAAGTCGGACGGCACAGTGGTGGCTGTGGGAGATAATAACCATGGCCAATGTGAGGTAAGCGGATGGCGCAATATTGTGGCGATAGCGGCAGGTAATGTTCATAGGGCTGCGAACACAGGTAACGCCCACACGGTCGGCCTTAAAACTGACGGTACGATCGCAGCTGTGGGTTGGAACAAGCATGGCCAATGCAATGTAAGCGATTGGCGTGATATTGTAGCGGTAGCGGCGGGTTGGCGTCGCACCGTCGGACTTAGATCGGATGGCACGGTGGTAGCTGCGGGTCGAAATAACGAAGGCCAATGCCATGTAGGGGACTGGCATGACATGGTGGCGCTAGCTGCGGGTGACTGGCATACCGTTGGTCTTAAATCGAACGGTACCGTGACAGCTGTGGGTAATAACCGGTACGGCCAATGCCATGTAAACGGCTGGTGCAACGTAGTTGCGATAGCCGCGGGTTACCTGCATACCGTTGGGCTTAAATCAGATGGCACGGTGACAGCGGTTGGCGTGAATAAGCATGACCAATGTGAGGTAAGCAGCTGGAAAGATATTGTCGCTATAGCAGCAGGCAGCAGTCATACCATCGGCCTTAAATCAGATGGGACTGTGGCTGCTGTAGGTTTGAATAAACATGACCAATGCAATGTAAGTGGCTGGCGTGATATTGTGGCGATAGCCGCAGGCTGTGCTCATACTCTTGGTCTTAAGTCGGACGGCACAGTGGTGGCTGTGGGAGATAATGAACACGGCCAATGTGAGGTAAACGGATGGCACAGCATCCAGCTTCCTGGAAAATAAAGTGGAAGTTAGCCTGTTACAGTATATCATTGCAATGACAGAATAATATTGTAATGCAAATGATAGTTCAATAAACAATGCCAGCCGATCATGATGAACGGCTGGCATGTTCTGTTTTTGTTGGAGTTTATATTGAGCAATTCCTTAAACAATCAACTCAAATCTATCCCCGAGTATCAACTGTTTGGAGCGATGAATTTTTTGGCCCTCCGCATTGCTGACAGTACTTCTGATACAGAGCAGAGGATGGCCTTCCTCGATATTCAGATAGGTAGCCACATCGAAGGAAGCGTATTCCATTACGATATATTTTCGGGATATGCCAAATGTGATTTTAAGTTTATTTCTTAAAATTTCGTACAGGGATTTATGATTTAAATCCTCCTGCAGCAAAAAGGAAAAAGAAGAAGGTAGCCGGGTATATTCCACAGATACAGGGACATTGTCGGCATACCTGATTCTTTCGATATTAATGATTTTATCCCCGGGCTTTAAGTCCAAATGCTCCTGATCCGCAGCTGTAGCCTCTTCAATCACACACTTGATTACTTTAGCGCCAGGGACTTTGTTTTGAAGTCTGCAGGTATCGCTGAAGCCAATCGTTTCCGTAACATTCTTCTTGATTTTCTCTTTCGTAATAAAAGTGCCCTTTCCCGGGATTCGCACCAAATATCCATCAGAGGTGAGTGAATCGAGGGCGGTGCGGACCGTGACCCGGCTCACATTGTTGGTTTCGCTAAGCTCCAATTCCGTAGGGAGTTTGTCCCCTGGCTTCAAAGTACCGTTATGAATGGAGTCCAAAATTTTGTCTTGCAGCTGTTTATATAATGGCGAGGATTCCGAATGATCAACCATGATTTTACCTCCAAAACACTTTGTATTATATTGTTTTATCCTTGTACTTCTATATTATAACAATATTTACAAGTAGGAAACAAAAAAAAGCGGAAATATATACTTGTATAATGTATTATAATGTGCTATTATTTCATCAATACATTCCAATACAAATCACCGGTGTGGAATGAAAACAAACTAATTGTATCATACAAGGAGAAGACGATGGAGATAAAACAAATCATTGGAGAAATTGTTGCGGGGAAACAAGAGGTCGGAGGCATTAAGCAGATTTATTATGTAGCTTGTGGCGGTTCTTATGGCGCTTTTTATCCAGCCAAAACCTTTCTTGAGAAAGAGGCTAAGGACATTAAAGTTGGCCTGTATAACAGCAATGAATTTGTGCACAACACACCTAAATCATTTGGCGAAAATTCGGTACTGGTTGTAGCCTCGCATAAAGGCAATACACCAGAGACTGTGAAAGCGGCTGAGCTCGGCAAGAAGGCGGGAGTTCCGGTCATTGCGTTAACCTGGATTACGGACTCACCGATTACGGAGCATGCCGATTATGTAGTGAAGTATACCTTTGGAGAAGGCAAGGATATTGCTGGGGAAAAGACCATTAAAGCCCTGTTGACGGCGGTAGAAGCCTTGAACCAAACTGAGGGATACGAGTACTATAATCAATTCCTCGATGGAGTGGCTAAAATCGACCATATTGTTAAAAACGCTTCCAAACACGTGGCCAAACGCGCTCTGACGTTCGCCAAAAATCACAAGGATGATCAAGTGATCTACACCATGGCCAGCGGAGCCGGTTACGGGGCTGCCTACATGGAAAGTATCTGTATCTTTATGGAAATGCAGTGGATCAACTCCTCGAGCATCCATTCAGGTGAATTTTTCCACGGGCCGTTTGAGATTACGGATGCGGAAATTCCGTTTGTCATTCAAATTTCCGAAGGAAGCACCCGGCCTTTGGATGAAAGAGCGCTGGAGTTCCTGAATCGTTATGCCAAGAGAGTGGAAGTGCTGGACGCCAAGGATTTGGGCTTGTCCACCATTGACGGCTCCGTAGTTGATTACTTCAACCATTCTCTATTTAACAACGTTTACCCGGTTTACAATCAAGCTTTGGCGGTGGAAAGAGAGCACCCGCTCACAACCCGCAGATATATGTGGAAGGTTGAGTATTGATTTCGTTTATATTTAGCAGCCTTAAAGGGGATTAATCTTATGGAACAATACAAGGTTATCGGCATCGGCGACAACGTAGTAGACAAGTATGTCCACCAGGGTATGATGTACCCTGGTGGAAACGCCTTGAATTTCTGCGCATATGCCAAAATGTGCGGAGTGGAGGCTTCTTATCTAGGGAAATTCGGCAACGATCAGATTGCCCACTATATCAAGCGGGTGATGGACGAACTTCGGATTGAGCATAGTCATTGCCGGACTTTTGAAGGTGAGAACGGGTATGCGCGGGTTACGTTAAAGAACGGGGACCGTGAGTTTCTCGGTTCCAACAAAGGTGGTATAGCCAAAGAAAAGGAATGGGATTTCACGGAAGACGACCTGAATTATATTAAACAATTCTCCGTGATTCATACCAGTCTAAACAGCTATATCGAAGAGGATCTGGCCATCTTACAAACCACCCATGTGCCGATCTCCTTTGACTTTTCGGTTCGCTGGAATGATGAGTATTTAGAGCGGGTGTGCCGGTACGCGGACATATCCTTTCTTTCCTGCAGCCATCTAACGGAAAGCGACCGAGAGAGAGAAATGCGGAAAGCTCAGGCTTTTGGCTCTAAAATGGTGATCGGAACAGTAGGAGAGAACGGCTCATTTGCGTTGTATAAAGATCAGTGGATATACCAGCCGGCCGTATTAACGGAAACGGTGGATACGATGGGAGCGGGCGATTCTTATTTAACCGCCTTTCTTATCGGGATGATCAGAAGCTCGGAACAAGGCGACATTTTTGCGGGTTCAGACGAGGAGATGCTCCGCAAGATCGAAGCGAGCATGGAGCAGGGAGCCGCATTTGCCGCGAAGATATGCCGGCTTAACGGCGCTTTTGGTTATGGAACAGCAATCCTATAAAGCACCCTCCGACACAAAAAGAGACATATCGAATCGGCAATTTGTAAGCGCATTCAATCAATAGCGGCACAGCTGCCGCAACAGACTAGACAGGCCGGAAAATCACATAAGGAGGGTGAACCTTCATGTTTTGGTTTCAGCTGATCATCATCATTTTGCTCATTTTCTTTGGTGCCAGAAAAGGCGATATATTTATGGGCCTGCTTGGCGGTGTGGGTGTGGCTATCTTTGTTTTTATCTTTCAAGTCCAACCGTCGGCTCCTCCCATCGATGTTATGTTGATTATTTTAGCGGTTGTCTTGGCGGCCTCCGCGCTGCAATCTTCGGGCGGGCTTAATTTCCTCGTCTATCTTGCAAAAAAAATGCTCAGTAAGTCCCCTAAAAATATTACGATCATAGCTCCGATTATCTCATGGTTGTTTACATTCATGTCGGGAACAGGACATGTCGTCTACAGTTTATTGCCGATTATAAATGAGCTTGCCATCGACAATAAAATCAGACCGGAAAGACCTATTTCCAACAGTATCATCGCTTCCCAGCAGGCAATTACCTGCTCGCCGGTATCGGCGGCTACCGCTGCGATGATCGGATTTATGGCCCCTCTTGGGGTAGGATTGGGAACCATCCTGACGATTGCGATACCGGCTACCCTCCTGGGGGTTGTTGCAAGCGCGGTATTGACGATACGCAAGGGCAAAGAGCTTGAGGAAGATCCGGAATATTTGCGGAGATTGGCGGAAGGATTAATTGCCAAACCGGAGAATGCCGAGGAACAAACAGTTTGCAAAGGGGCAAAGGCCTCGGTTGCTCTCTTTTTGCTAGGAGTTCTGGCAATTATTATTATGGGTCTGTTTACCAAGCTGCGTCCTTCCTGGGCGGCAAACGGTGAGACTACGATTTTATCCATGCCAAACACGATTGAAATTATTATGCTGGTCTGCGCCACACTCATCATTATCTTTGGCCGTCCAGCGATCGAAACCATTCTTAACGGCCCGATCTTTAGAGCGGGAGCGCTGGCGATGGTTTGTGCTTTCGGGCTGGCTTGGATGAGCAGCACCTTCATCAACGGCCAAACCGCTTTTATCCATGATCATGTTGCCACCATTGTAAACAGCCATCCCTGGATGCTTGCTGTGATCATGTTTATCGTCGCCGCTTTGACGACGAGTCAGGGAGCCACGACGTTAATTATGGTCCCGATCGCCATCGCCCTTCATCTGCCTCCTTATATCATCATCGGAGCATGGATGGCCGTGAATGCCAATTACTTTTTACCAGTCGCATCCCAGTGTCTTGCGGCTATCTCGTTTGATACCGCGGGAACAACCAAAATCGGTAAATTTGTTTTAAACCACAGCTTCATGATACCGGGATTAATTAATACTTTGATCTCAGTTATTGTAGCTACCCTAATTGGAAGCGCTTTAGTATAAAGGTTTGCTATAACATATAAGGCTTTCGGACAAGGATACAAAATCTCGAAATAATGACCTGGAACAAAGGGAGGGGATCGAGGCGTGCGAATAGCGGGAGTTGGATTCAGCTGCGTGGATGTTTATGACCAATTGGACAGGATGTATCCAACCGGGAACAGTGTCGATTTTGTTATTCATATGCGCAGAATGGGAGTTCAGGCTTCTATGGTCAGTGTGATTGGGACGGATGCCTACGGCGACATGATGATCGACATGCTGAAAGCAGAGAAGATCGATGTATCCCATCTTAGCGTATGTGAAGGCAGTACGGCGGTGTTTAAGATGGAGATGAATGGGAATGATCGCGTTCACAAGGAAAAAATCGAAGGCGTTATGGCGCATTTCGCATTGAATGAGGATGACCGGCGATTTATCGCGGAGCACGATGCACTCCACACCAACCTTTCCGGCAGGATCGAGCGGGAACTGCCTTATTTCCGGGAGCGGGGGGTCTCCATTGTGTTTGATTTCTCCACGCGAACGAAGAAGGATATTGCCGGGCCGATTTTGCCGGATGTGGACTACGCATTCTTCTCCTATACGGAGGAAGACGCGTATATTAGGGAGTTCATCACTTGGGCTCAGGCGCTAGGGCCGCGTATCGTCATCGCGACGTTAGGGGAGCTCGGCAGTCTGGCTTATGACGGAACAACGTTGTATCGCGGTCAGATCGTGCCTGCAGAGGTTGTCAATACGGTAGGGGCGGGAGATTCCTTCTGTGCCGGCTTCATGTATGGCGAACTGCAAGGCTGGTCCATTCCGGAATCGCTGAATCATGGCGCTCGAACGGCAGCCGGGGTTGTTACCAAATTCGAACCCTACTGAATGAGTACAGACCAGAGAAGAGGTGTTTTCTTTGATTATTGATGTGCACACACATCCAATTTTCCACAAGGCAATTTGCGAGGACAAAGAGACGTTGGAATATCGAAAACGGGAGTTCGGCATATTCAAACAGTCGCCAACTCCTGTCGAATCGGTGCTTCAGGAGATGGACTACAATGGCGTAACACGTTCCGTGCTGCTTCCGTTAGATCTGACGACCAGAAGCGGAGGCTGGATTGTCGCAAATGAAGAGGTGCGAACGCTGGTCGATCTTGCGCCGGATCGGTTTATCGGTTTTGCCAGCGTGGACCCGTATCGCAAGGATGCGGCAGAGGCGCTGGAGTATGCGTTCGCCCATCTGAAGCTAAGCGGCCTGAAGCTTCACCCTTCAAAGCAGAAATTTTACCCTGATGATGACAGGTTGAAGCCGCTCTACGAGATTTGCTTAAAGTACGACAAACCGATCATGTTCCACGCGGGTATGAGCTGGGAGCCTGACGCTCCGGCCATCTATTCACACCCGCTGCGTTTCGAGGGAGTCGCGATCGCGTATCCCGAGCTTCGTATATGCCTGGCGCATTTCGGCTGGCCATGGATTCAAGAGACAACGATGCTGCTGTTGAAATATCCGAATGTGTTCACAGACACGTCATTGCTCCATATGGATAATGCGCTTGACTTCTATACGCAGATATTCAAAGTGAACATGGGTCCGCTCTGGATCGAGCGCAATCTGAGAGACAAAGTCATGTTCGGCACCAACACGCCTAGGTTCAAGGCAAAGCGGCTATTGCCAGCGCTTGAGGCGATGGCATTCCGGCCGAAGACGTTACAAAAGATTCTGAGCGGCAACGCAGAGGTTTTCCTGGGAGAGAGGAGGAATGATCGCCTGTGGTTAAATTAAAAACACTTGTGCTTAGGTCGACAGCCGAATTTCAGATGATCAAAATTACGAGAGAGATTCAAAGTTTCGTGGAAGATTGCGGCATAGCCAACGGTCTGGCGGCTGTGATCTCGGCGCATACGACTACCGGCATTATGGTCAACGAAGGACTTGAATGCGTGGAGACAGATATCGAGGAACTGCTGGAACGTTTGGCTCCCAAGGATTGGCCATATGCTCATGCGCATTTCCTTCCGTCTTATGGTGCAACGGGCAGCAACTCCCCCTCACATCTCAAGTCGATGATTTCCGGCAACAGCTGCATGTTCGTTGTGCAGGATGGGAAGCTGGTGTCGGGCGACGCCCAGGATGTATATTTGGCCGAATTCGATGGTCCGAAGAGCAGGAAAGTTTACATTCAGGTCATTGGGGAGTAGCAGGGGCTCTTGATTGGAAGTGCCATATTACAACCGTTTGTCACAAGCAAAGGAGGAATCTGGTTCATATGATACAAATCTCGCAAGTAGCTGCCGCCAACTATCATTATAAAAGGTACTCCCTGGAATATTTCTTGAATTCCGTCGCAAGGTTAGGATTCCGCAATATTGAATTGTGGGCTTCGGGTCCGCACTTCCACTTGGACTATTTCTCACTTCAGGACGTCAAAAGTCTGCAGCAAAAAATAAAAGCGCATGGGTTAAAGGTGGTCTGCTTGACTCCTGAGCAATATGTTTATCCGATCAGCATCAGCCACCCCGATCCGGAATACCGCAAGCAAAGTGTCGAGTTCTTTCGCCGGCATATTGAAGCCGCGTCGCTTCTGGAATGTGATAGAGTGCTGGTGACGACAGGCATCGCCTACTTGGACGCCGATGTGACGGAGACATGGAAATGGTGCCAGGAATCCCTGAGCGAAATCTGCAAAACCGCGGAAAAAGAAGGGGTGTACCTTCCCGTGGAGTCATTTACGAGCTTTACAACTCACGTATTTAACCAGGCCGAGCACATTTCCAGGATGATTAAGGAGGTGGGCAGTCCGAATTTGAAAGGTTTGGCGGATACGGATGTCATGGCGACAACAGGCAAGGATACGATCCATGACTTCATCAGAGAACTCGGAAATGACCTGAATCATGTTCACTTTGTGGACGGGAATCCTGGAGGGCATTTGGTTCCGGGTGAAGGTCGGCTCAATTTGGATGAATCATTGAAAGCGCTTAATGATATCGATTACAAAGGGTACCTAGGCCTGGAATTACTGGACAGAAGATATATTTTAGATCCGGACAAGGCAATGCGGGATTCGCTCGCGTGGTTTGAAGAGCGTTTGTCCTAATCTCTATCTGCGAAAGCGAAAGGAATGGTAAACCCATGAAGGCGGATATATTCATTCATGAAGGCGAAGGCATTCAATGCGTGTACAAAAATGAGAAGTGGCTGGTATGCATCAAAAACTGGAAGCCGGATAATGATATTGACGGTATTTATCGCCTGGAAGTCCACCGCGAAACCGATGAACAATTTATTCTCGTTAAAGGCAAAGCGATTCTGCTGGCTGCGGACCGGGCCGATGACAAATTTGATATTGAACTGATCGAGATGGAGCCCGGAAAAGTCTACAACATTCCTCAGGACACCTGGTTTTATACAATTATGCAAAAAGATACGGTGATGACGTATGTGCAAGACGCCAACACCACGAATGAAAACAGCGAATACTGCAACATGAGCGAAGCAGAGCTGGCTGACGTTAGAACAAGAGCGCTTGAAATATTTAGTCAGTAGACTTAACACTCCCAATCGACTGAGCATTTAACGGTTGGGAGCTTTTATTTTTGGACATTGAAACAAGATGTACCGAGACTGTGTTAGGTTTCCATGTTGCTTATCATAAATTTAACATGGATAATTATTATGATATTGTTAATGCAGCAGGGGCGGGAGGGCAGGCCATGAACAAAGAAGATCAGGTCATAGCCGGTTTCAGAGACTTGTTTAACAAGTTGGTGTGGCTTAATAAGGACAAGATGGAGGATAAGCTTAAGGGTTATAAGCCCTCTGAAGTACATTGCATCGAATACATTGAGAAACAGGAAGATCCCAACGTGACAAAGCTTGCGGAGTCCCTTTATATGACTAGCGGTGCTATAAGCAAAATAACGAAAAAGCTCATATCCAAGGGCATTATCGAAAGCTACCAGAAGCCGGATAACAAGAAAGAGATCTATTTTCGGCTTACTGAGCAAGGGAAAATCATCTTTAACACCCATGAGGAGCTGCACAAGGAATTTCAAGAGCGGGACAAAGCTGTATTTGAACAGGTAACTGAAGAACAATTTGAGAGTATGCTTGGCTTCATAGAAAAGTATAGTAGGCATCTGGATGCGGAAATAAAGAAACAGGGTAAGGATATGAACTCCGAATAAATAGGTATCATGGTAATCAAACCTCAGGCAGTCGGGCTCTATTGAGAACGGCTGCATTTTTATTGTTGCTATTTTGTTGCCAAGGAAGCAAAATGGTGATACGATGTTTTTGTTTCCTGGGAAGCAAAAATGAGACTTTTGTGAGGAGAATTTAAGTGTACAAATTTAGGTCAAACCATGAACAAAACACAGACCAAGCCGTAGATAAACACGCTTTAATATTCGGTCTTATCTCTGTGTTTCTTTGCGGAATAGGGTTCAGCATCATTACACCTGTCGTCCCATTCTTAGTACAGCCTTATACAAGCAATCCGGAAGAACAAGCTATAATTGTTACGCTGTTGACTTCGATTTATGCAGTCTGTGTGTTTTTTGCGGCCCCTGTACTTGGGGCTTTGAGCGACAGATATGGCCGTCGTCCTTTGCTCTTAGTATGCCTTTTGGGTTCAGCAATCGGGTACTTGGTTTTCGGTTTAGGCGGAGCTTTATGGGTACTATTTGCCGGGCGGATAATCGAAGGTATAACAGGCGGGAGCATAAGCACAATCTTTGCCTATTTTGCCGACATCATTCCTCCAGAACAAAGAACCAAATATTTTGGATGGGTGAGTGCGGTTGCAGGTGTAGGCACCGTCATTGGCCCAACTCTAGGCGGATTACTTGCCAAGCTAGGTTATGCTGTACCGATGTATTTTGGAGCAATAATAACACTATTGAACGTTGTATATGGAATCTTATATATGCCTGAGAGCCTTGATAAGATGAAGAGACTTAAAGAGATCACTCTTGCAAGGTTGAATCCATTTATACAGCTTGCAACCATCCTTTCCATGAAAAACTTAAAAAGGCTGTTAATCTCGGCGTTCTTACTTTGGATACCGGGCGGTTCTTTACAAGCGGTTTTTTCGCAATTTACAATGGATACCTTCAGTTGGAAGCCTGCACTCATCGGGCTCATGTTTTCAATAATGGGCTTCCAGGACATCATTTCCCAAGGATTTATCATGCCAAAGCTGTTGAAAAAACTCAGTGATACACAGATAGCATTGGCTGGAATGGCATCTGAGATTATAGGCTACGCTCTTATTGCATTATCTGCTTTGTTCTCATTCTATCCTCTACTTATCGCTGGGATGTTTATCTTTGGGTTTGGTGATTCGGTGTTCGGGCCAGCTTTCAATGGAATGTTATCCAAGTCGGTCGACTCTAGCGAGCAAGGAAGAATTCAAGGAGGCAGCCAATCCATTCAGGCTTTAGCAAGAATAATTGGGCCAATCCTTGGAGGGCAACTCTATGTGTCACTTGGTCATGCAGCACCCGCTTTCATGGGAATGATCCTGATAGCTGCAGCAATACCCGTTTTATATAAGAGAACACATTAGCAAATTGAGTCGGGCGTGTTAACAAACCGGCTGGCAATTCCCGATAAAAATACCTATAGTAGTCTTAAAGTATTGCTGTGAATGCTGCTAATTGCAGATAGCAAGTTATGGAGGTAAGAATCGTTGGAATTGTTTGAATTTATATTGCTGATGCTGGTGGCGGTCTCATTATCCAATTTAGTGAACCGGTTTATTCCTTCGCTCTCCGTACCTATTATTCAAATCGCGCTGGGAGTGTTGATTACTTGGCTGCCCTTGCACTATGAGCTGAAATTAAATCCGGAGCTATTCTTGCTGCTGTTCATTGCCCCTTTGCTGTTCAACGACGGCAGGCATGCAGACAAAGAAGCGCTGTGGAAGCTGAAGAAACCTATCCTTATGCTGGCGCTGGGTCTAGTGTTTGTAACGGTAGCCGTGATGGGTTATTTCCTGAATTGGCTGCTCCCAGTCATCCCGCTGGCGGCATCCTTTGCACTGGCAGCTGCTCTAGCACCGACGGATGCTGTGGCTGTGGGCGCACTGGAGCAGAAAGTAAAAATTCCCCATCAGACGATGCAGATTCTCGAAGGGGAATCTCTAATTAATGACGCGTCGGGGCTGGTCTCATTTCAGTTTGCCGTAGCGGCTATGGTCACGGGTATGTTCTCTTTCAAAACTGCCGGAGTCAGCTTTATTTCCATTTCACTTGGAGGGATAGTACTGGGACTGCTGCTCACGTTAGTGAAATATGGCGTGGTGAAATGGCTCCGGAAACTGGGAATGGAGAACGTCACCCTACACATGCTGATTGAGATTCTGACTCCCTTCTTGATATTTATGGCAGCTGAAGAGTTGGGGGTCAACGGAATCCTGGCCGTCGTCGCCGCGGGAATCGCCCATTCTTTCAATTACAAGAAAATGAATCCCGAAGTAGCTAAGCTGAGAGTTGTATCCAAAAGCACCTGGTCGGTCATTATATTTGTATTAAACGGACTGGTTTTCCTGCTGCTTGGCACGCAGCTTCCTGATATTATTCAGACGATTTGGATCAGCACAGAAATAGGGAATTTTGAAGTAATTGTGTACACACTGTTATTGACTGCGGCTGTACTCGGGCTGCGCCTCATCTGGGTGCTTCTGATGGATATATTCGTTGGACCTAAACCGCGCGACCCTTGGCAGATCAGATTCAAAAATGCGCTTATCCTCAGTCTATCGGGAGTCCGGGGAACGATCACACTGGCGAGTACGTTGTCCCTGCCGTTGTTTCTTGATGATGGCACAGCATTTCCGGCTAGAGATCTGATTATCTTCCTTGCGGCTGGGGTAATATTGTGGACATTGCTGGCCTCCAACTATTTGCTGCCGCTTCTATTAGGGAAGGAAACGCGAACAGAGCAGGAAGAGGAGGAGACTCAGGCCAAAATAGAGATTCTGACGAACGTTGTTACGGGATTAAACGAGCTGACCACAGACCAGAATCGGCTGGCAGCCGCCCAGATCATCAATACATATACTTCCAGAATTCGAACGCTCAGGAAGGATGAGAACAACGATAAGGCGCAGCGGACCATGGGGCTGTCTGTGTTGAAATGGGAGAGAGAGAACACGCTGCTTGTGCTTAAAAGGAAAGATGTGCATCCCTACACAGCGTACCGTTACCTTGGAAGGATAAACCAGCTGTTGTATATGCAGACAAGAGATGTCCGTTATAAAAAAGAGCTCTTCCCCATTAAGCAATGGGTTGAAATGTTCGGGGTGCTGAATCCCGTACGGTTAAGCTTCCGGGAAAGACGCGCCGAAATAACCAGGCTCAGAACTCAAAATACGGCTTATGTCATTAAGCAGCTTAATGCTCGTCTCGCAGAAGGCGGGCCGGATATGGAGACCGTCAGCTCGCTGATTCTGCAATATGAACGTACACTGCTGCGTCTGACCAGAAATGATTCAGACACCTACAGCCGACAAGAGTTCGACAGCTCGTTGGAGGAGATGGCCCGGATCGGTATTCAGCTGGAGAGAGACAACATTCAAGCCATGTTCGAGACAGGGCGGATCTCCAGACAGGGTATGAAGGAAATGAAGCGCGATATCCTCTTCATGGAGCATGATCTGCGGGAAGAGACGGGTTGAGAATGGTCCCAGATTGATGACCAATGAATTGGAATAGCAGAAGCACTCCGGAGAGAGGATTAGAGGTAGGGAGTGGATTCGATTTTGGTTGTGAAATCATCATCACCTATGCAAGGCTGCCAATTAACTTGGCAGCCTTTATTCATCTTCGCTTAGGAATACTTACCTACCATTTCAAGTAAATAATTTCGAAATTGTTCAACATAGGATTGGGGCTCTACGATCTGTAAATTTGTACCGAAACCTGCTAAAAATTGAAATCCAATACGGTTCTGAGGAACCTGGATTGTGGCCAGGAAAAGCTCAGCGCTGTACTCCTCAATACTCTTTCGACCGTATCTTTCAATGAACTGATCTTTTATGCTTGGGGAAATTAACGCTCTCAAAGTGACTAACTCCGGTTGATAACTGTCTTCATGCTTTTGATCTAACGAATCATCTCTTGGGTTAAATGTTTCTTTATCCAAATGGAGATCATCAATTCTGGATAATTTGAACGTTCTATATCTCATGCGATGCAAGCAAAACCCCTTTAGATACCAACTCGTTTCGCTAAAATGCAGCTGATAGGGCTCGACCGTTCTATTCGTTTTCAATCCATTTTTATCCATATAATTGAATGAAATAAGCCTTCTCGCTAATATCGCTTCTTGACACCTCTTCAAGGTTTGAACAATTTCAGACCGGCCCTCCCAATCATAAAATGACAGCTGGATTGAACTCTTCGGTGACAATGGGCTGACCATCGCTTCTATTTTCCTTATAGTCACTTCAACGTCTTCGCTAATTAGAATTTGTTCCAATCCGCCAAGCGCAGTTAGTATATTCTCCAAGTCTGAGCTGCTTAGAAGACGTTTATCAAATTTGTATTCATCCATAATACCGTAGCCACCATGAACACCATTGACAGAATAGATGGGGATGTTTGATAAACTCAGGGTTTCCATATCCCGAAGTATGGTTCTTTTGGAAACATTAAATAATTGTGCGAATTCTGTGGTGGGAACGACATCCTTTTTCAGCAAGATCATGATGATAGCTATCAATCTCTCAATCTTGTCCATATCTGCCCTCTATTTTCTTCTTGATAAGTAAATGGTGACATTAAGCTGTCACCTATTATGAATTATACTACATCCATAACAAGAAGGAGGTTTACTATATGTCAGCCATTGTATATTTGAACTTTGATGGGATTGCAGAACAAGCGATTGAATTTTATTCGGAGGCCTTAAATGCAACCGAGGTCAAAAAAGTGAAATTCAAGGATTTCCCACAAGATCCGAACTACCCTTTGCCGGAAAATGAGTTAAATATGATCATGGAGTCTTCCATACAGTTCGCAGGTGGGAAGATCATGATATCCGACATTCTACCTTCAATGAAGAGTGTAACGGGCGAGTTGGTTAAAGGCAACAATATACTGATCAGCATCGTTAATGAGGATAAGCAGACACTGGAAAATTACTTTTCTAATTTGTCTGTAGATGGTCATGTTATTATGCCGTTATCTAACATGCCTTGGTCTTCATGCTTTGGAATGCTGGTTGATAAGTTTGGAGTCTCCTGGAAGTTTAATGGGGACGCGGACAAGTTTCTTGATAACGTAATTTCGGGCAAATAATAACTCATTTTTGAAAAATGGTCTTGCAACTGAAGGCCATTTTTTTATATACCGAGGGGGCACGATTTATGAAAAACAGCTATACTTCGCTGATCTTTTTTCTGGCTTTAGGCGTATTTGGCATCATTACAACTGAAATGGGTGTGATCGGAGTTATTCCCCAACTCACCGAGAAATTTCAAATATCGGCTTCCCAGGCCGGCTACCTTGTCAGTGCATTTGCTTTAATCGTTGCCATCTCTGGCCCCTTCCTGACATTACTCGCTTCCGGAATGAATCGAAAAGCGATCTTACTATCCGCTATCCTGATGTTTGCTATCTCTAATTTGATGTATGCTTATACAACCAGGTTCGAAGTTATGCTGGCTTTCCGGATGGTTCCTGCGTTTTTTCATCCTGTCTTTTTTTCGATTGCGCTTGCGTCCGCTGCCAGCCTGGTTCCTCCCGAAAAGAGCGGTAAAGCGGTGACCCAGATTATGGCCGGCGTTACCGTTGGATTCGCTTTTGGCGTGCCGATTACAACCTATCTCTCTACAAAAATTTCGCTGGAGGCTGCTTTCCTGTTTGGAGCTATTGTGAGCGTTATTGCCTTTATAGGCATACTGTTCTGGCTGCCCTCAATGCCTGTTAAGGAACGAATGTCTTTTGGCAAGCAGCTTGGCATATTGAGCAGACCTCAGCTGTGGTTAACGATCTTGATCGTGACGATGATCTTTACAGCGATGAGTTCAGTTTATAGCTACTTTGCCGAATATCTCGGAGAAGTCACCCGTATGAACGGTACATGGATCAGTGTGATGTTGATGATCTTTGGCGTCACCATGATTGCAGGAAACTTCTTGTTTGGGTTCTTTCTGAACAAAAGCATGACAAAAACAGTCATTCTGTTTCCACTCATATATGCGGTCATTTACTTATTCACTTATTATTGGGGTGCTTATTTTTGGCCGATGGCGGTCATCGTATTTGTATGGGGAGCTGTGCATTCCGGCGGACTTATTCTTAGTCAAGCCTTATTGATGACTGACGCAAAAGAAGCTCCCGAATTCGGTAACAGCTTATTTGTTTCCTTTTCGAATGTTGGCATTACGGTTGGGACATGGATCGGCGGTTTGTTTATTTCCCGGCTGGGCACGCATCAGATCATCTGGAGTGGTATTATGCTTTTGTTGTTTGCTTTCATACTGATCATGATAAAAGCAGGAATTTCCAAACCACAAGTTGAGAAAGCAAGCATGGATTAACCGATATATGATAAATGTAGAAAGGAAATTTTTCATTGAATATGGAAATCGAACAATTAATTCCGGTAAAATCGAGAGAAGAGTTGAGGTTTTGGCTGCTGGAAAATAGTAAGACTGAAGAATCTTGCTGGGTCTTGGTTAGTATGACGCCCAAACCGGATACGCTCTTATATTTGGACGCAGTAGAGGAAGCGTTATGCTTTGGATGGATTGATGGAGTCAAGAAGAAGATATCTGATACGGAGTTGGCTCAGAGACTGTCCCCTCGAAGCAAAAAAAGTTCATGGACTGAATTAAATAAAGAACGTGTCCGCCGCCTCGAAAAGCTGGGGTTAATGACAGATGAGGGAAGAAGGGTTCTTCCTGATATGAATCCTGATTCTTTTCAAATCGATAAGGTGATAGAGCAAAGGCTGCAGGAGGATAAGCAGGTATATGCGAATTTCATGGCGTTTCCAGATCTATATAGAAGAATTCGCATCGACACGATACAGAGTTATAAGAATCAGCCGGAATTATTTAAGAGCAGGTTAGACAAGTTCATTACCAACACAAGAGATAACAAGATGTACGGCCAGTGGAACGATCACGGACGTCTGCTAGATTATTAATCATTGCGAGGTGATCTTCAGCGTGGAGCCGAATAGCTTAAGCTTGGAATGGATTGGATCAGAACAGACATATCTCGATTCGCCATCAGTAGAGAAACTTCAACACATAACAGTCGGCAGATATGGCGGGAACACCGGGAGTGGGGTACATAAGAATGAGGATGGTTTGCTAGTATGGCAAAGTAGTTCATGGGAGTTTGCAGCGCTCATTGATGCGCATTCCTCGTGGGATAGTGCAGAACTGATCATTGCCACTCTAAAGGACAAGGAAACTTCGATTAAGGAAATTCTCAATTCGAAAATAGATGTTTTGTTTGACCCTATTCAGCAATTCCTGCTGCAACTATTTAAATCGGAGGAGTTTAAAAGTCAATGTCGTGCTCTGAAGGGGGAAGCCTCATGCTTAATCTGTATTCGAAAAGAGAACGTTCTTTGGTGGTTCTCCGTCGGAGATTGTCAGCTGTATCTAATTCATGATGAATTAGAGAAGTGGGGGCAGGTGAGTTTAAACCAAAGAAATTTTTACGAATGGATAGGTAAAGTCAATACGTTCGATAAGGCAGTCCCCTGTTACTCCCAAAGGTATTACAAGTTATTGAATACAAAAGCGAAACTTCACCGAAGAAATAACAAATAAGCGCAACTCAGAACGATGACCCGTAAGATGGACATGACAAAGTGTCTATCCTACAGGTTCGTAGGAAGGAGATTACTGACTCGATCTTCATGAATATTAATGATTATTGTTCATTCTAAAAGACCTGTAGAAAGCACGAATATCCTGAGCTAAAGGCTCGGGCTCTTCCATAGCAGTAAAATGTCCGCCGCTTGGGAGCGAAGTCCAGCGAACTATATTTAGATTACGCGCAGCCCATTCTTTGGGCGGCAACAAGATATCCGCAGGGAACAATGCGACGGCTGTTGGTACCTCTATATAGTCCAAGGGCGGTAAAGAGCGGGAATTCTCATAGTACATTCGCGCCGATGATCCAAACGTGTTCGTAACCCAATAAATCATAATATGCGTGATTAGTTCATCCTCATTGAATCTACGCTGCAAATTGCCATTACAATCACTCCACGCGCGGTATTTTTCAATGATCCAGCCAGCCAATCCTGCCGGTGAATCGGAAAGTCCATAAGCAAGGCTTTGGGGCCGTGTAGATTGAAGGGACATATAACCTCCTTCTTGCGCAATCCATTCCGAAGCGTTCTTCTTGTATTGCAGTTCATCCTCGGAAAGATTTGCCTGATCAGATGAAGTCAGGAGGTTTCTTATAATGCCGATATCGGTCAGGTGAATTCCGAATACCAATTCTGGATGGTTTGATGCCAGGTATCTTGTAACACCGGAACCAATATCCCCACCTGCGGCAGCAAATCTTTTGTAGCCTAATTCTTCTGTCATTAGCTTGGCCCACATTTCAGAGACGTGATAATTGTTAACCCCAGGTTGTTTGGGGGGACTTGAGAATCCAAATCCAGGTAATGAAGGAACTATCACGTCAAAAGAATCCTCGGGGCTACCTCCGTAGCTGGCCGGATCCGTAAGCAGGGGGATAATCTTTTGGTAGCGAAGGTAACTGTCGGGCCATCCGTGGGTAAGAATAATAGGCAATGGGTTTGGTCCTTTACCACGCTCATGTACAAAGTGTACATCTATGCCATCGATATTGCAGCGAAACTGGGACAAGCGGTTTAACTTGGATTCTTGGGCGCGCCAATCATAATGGTCCTTCCAATACGAAACGAGCGACTTTAAGTAACTTAATTCTGTGCCTTGTTCCCATTCCGCATTCTCTACTTGATCCGGCCAACGAATGTGATGCAGTCTGTATTTGAGATCGTCAAGAATATCATCGGAAACATGAATATGAAAACGTTCAATAGGCATCGTAGTTTCCCTCCTTTTGGTGTTACATCGCCATTATATCTTGGACACATGTGTGATACACTGGCATAAGTGAAGCATCTAACTATAAGATTTGATAGGTGATGGCTATGCCACAAATAGACCGGTACAAAGGCCGACCCGTTAATATTGAATTTACCGCAGTGGAGGATTTTAGAGTCCTTCCTTATCCTGAACGTCTCACTCTTGTTCTCATTACGACAGGAAGCATAAACGGAACATTAAACGAACGACCTATATCCATTTCCGCTCCCGGTTTTCTTTGCTTGGCCGAAGATGATGATCTCATAATAATGGAGAAACAAGACGTTGCCGCACAGTCCTTTCGTTTTCATCCCGATTTTCTGAACACCATATCCCTTTCCGAAACGGAGGACTACTTGGCGGCAGGTCTGAGAATACGAACAGGTCTTTCACTTTTTCAAAGAGATGATCCTTATTTAGCTGTGCCCCGTATCACAGAGAAAGCATACCCGCTTTTATTTGAATGGTTTTTTATATTAGGTACGGAAGTGCAGGCACAAAGTGATGCGCGGTGGGTATGCAGAATAAAAAAGTACCTCATTCAAATATTGGGTTTGCTGGAGGATTTGCATCGGAATAGCGAACAATCACCGGTTGATACGGTGCTGGAATATATACACACGAACTATTCCAGAAAGATATTTTTGCAGGATCTGACAAATTGCGCTCATTTAAACCGTGTAACTCTTAATAAGCTGTTTCAGGAACGATGCGGAAACACAGCAATGGGTTACCTGCTTTCACATCGTTTGAAAGTTGCATGTGAACTGTTAACTCACACTGGCATGAAGCTTGATGAAATTGCATGCGCTACCGGATTTGAGTATGATACATACTTGATCAAGCAATTTACGGCTAAAAAAGGGATTTCACCTACAACGTTTAGGAATATCAGCCGTAAGTCCGCCGCGGCCCAATAGAATTCATAAGGTTATGGGGAATACAAGGTCAATTTAATTTTGGAGGATATTTATGAATCAACGCTTTCGAATTACGAGATCCATGCAGCCAAACGCTAGTGATCCAGAGATTTCATTGGAAGAATGCCAAGTTTATTTCTCATCCAAGGCTGATTTTACTTATCAGACGGTGCTGATCATGAAAGGGGAGGAGAGCACCATGTCTATAGAAGGGGATTTCTTTATGTGGAAGCATGGGGAAGCCCTTATTCCATTTAGACACTATATGGGGGATTTGTATGTAGCCGTCTCCCATCAAGAAATCGTACCCCTCATGATCGAAATTGCAACAGACCTTCGGGCAGATATTGTGGAAGGGTAGATCCAGCGATCTCAAATTTGGATAACCTCAACTGAAAGTTAAATGACAAACAAGGCCTCTCCCTTAAAGACACATGAAGGGAGAGGCCTTGTATGCCTCTGTCTGCAAACCTTATTTAGAAATGTTCTTTCTTCTTAATAAACGTCTGTCCGCTAAATAAAGAACGAACAGGGACAACATGCCGACACCGATCGGAATGCCGAACGCTTCGTATGAAAAAGGGGCTCCTTCAAGTTTAAAGTGACTTGTGGCCCGGTACTCAAGCCGCTTGGCGGCGAATTTCGCCGTCAGAATGTCTTCCTGTCTGGCCAGATCTTCAAACGCTGGTTCCATCGCGAATCGCTCGGGTGAGTCGGTGTGCAGGTAAACCTGTTCAGCCGCACCACCGTTTTCGGTCCAGTTTTGTAAATCACCCGCAGCGACCGTCTTCACGTTCGGGCCAACGAAAATCATTCTGTCGAGTTTAGGGGCATTTGAAATTTGATATCGGGCAACAAGATTCAGACCGTGCCGGGTCACGACCGGATCGCGTTTACTTGATATCGTTATTGTTGTCGTTGTTCCGGAAGCTCCATAAGTGTCAAAAGCTGAGGATAACATGAGTTCGTCCGCACCGTTATATAACAAGATTCCGTCTTTCTTCTTGCTCCATTGAAATGCATTGTTCAGAATATAAACGACATCGCTCAATCCGGCAGTGAACGGCTCCATTTGCGGATGCTGAACAAAATGGTACGAAGGATAATTCATTTCCTTTGCCACTTTCTTAGCAGTCGGCTCGCCCATTTGCCGGGAGATGACGTATAGGGTTGCATCGATTCCCGAGGTCAGGCCTGCAGATGAGACCAAATTGCCGTCAGCCACGTAACGCTGGTCTCTCTTCCAAGTAACCTCGGTATATTTCTTTTCCAACCTGCCGATATCTCCCCAATGCGTTGCTGCAGATTTTCCATCCAGTACCCCGGTGTCAGCCAGGTTCTCGGCACCATTACAGATGGACAGTAATGTCGTTTCCTTACCTGAGTGTTTCCTTATCCAATCGCGGACAGGCTTGTATTTCGCTTCATCCAAAACCGGCATGTAAGGAATGACAATAATATCCGGACCTTTGCCCGTCAATTGATCTAATTCATCAAAAGTATAATGAGGCACAATATCAAGACCACCTGTCAACGATTTGACGTTTTTGTCGGGCGCAGCCGCAAACACATTGTATGAGCCGGTCATAGAGAACATTTCGTACGGTACGAGAAAATCGAACACCTCGGTCACCTCATTCGCCAACATAACGGCTACTGTAGGCTTATTGGAATCATATGCAGGAGCCTGGACATTTTGTATAGAAGCAGGAACCGGCTTATCGTAAACCGACATAGACTCCTGCATCGTACTCATGTAACCTATCCCTCCGGTTCCTCCTACTACCAGGATCGTAATGCACACGTATACGACGAAACGCCATACTTTTTTCAAATTCAACCTCTCCTTTAATAAGTAAGTAAATATTTGTTATTAACTTTCTCAATTAAAGGATAATAGGAAAAGGTAACTGTAAAAACCATCCGAAGGCGGTTATTTCCCCAGACTTAAGTCCAGTCTCTGTTTATATCCAAATATCGGCATGTCGCTACTTTATCATCATAGCTGACTGAATCTTTTCTGAATATGACTCGATGGGGCTATTCAAGCAACCATTACTATTTCGGAATATCAGGAAAACTGGAACAAAGAGTGCAAAAAGGGCTTAATCCTTTGCCGGTTTATAAAATATGAGCCGAGTATGCAAAACAAGGGCACTCCAAAGTGCCCTTGCTTTCGGTTCTATATATGATTCAGTCTGATTAACCTATTGCTGCGAACCGTTCAACCATACGGATTTGATCGATAAAGAATCCGAAATATTAGTGGTCGGATCACCATCTACAAGAATAAGATCAGCGCGAGCACCTTCGATAATACGGCCGCGATCGTGAAGACCAAAGCAGCGGGCCGGTTTGGAAGTAGCCGACTGAAGAGCTTCGATCGGAGAGAACCCAGCCTTCACCAGCAGTTGCATTTCATGGTGGACACTGGCCCCATGAGCAAGGCCGCCAAGGTTCGGAACGGGAACCGGCGCGACATCGGTCCCTACCAGAATATCTACTCCGGCATGGTGAAGGTCCATCACATTCTTAAAGCTGTTCTCCATATTGCCTTGTGGGAACGTATTGAAGCTTGAGTTCAAAATATCGATCCAATCCGGACTTAATTTGGAATGAACACGCGGATCTTTCGCCAGTTCCGATGCCGGATTTCCTATAATTGATGAATTCAGCACCAAGCAAGGTGTGACAAAAGCGCCTGAAGCCGCTATGGATTTCACTAGCTCGGACGTGTACTCGGGTCTGTCGATAAACAAGTGGCCCAAACCATCGACTCCAAATTCGATGGCTTCCTGTGAGGAAAGAGCCGTCAAGACGTGGGCAATGACCAGCTTATCGAACTTATGGGCTTCTGTCACGGCTGTTTTTAGAATCTCGTCGCTTAGTACAGGCAGGCCGGGTGCACCCATAACTGTCCCTTCTTCAATCATGATCTTAATATAGTCGGCACCATTCTCTACCTGGGTATGCACATGCTTAATCGCTTCTTGCACCGACGTCACATGCGGTATTTCTTCGTGATCGTGAGCGTATGCGGCCAGCATCGCCTCCCGGTCTTCCGCTGATAGCTTCTCAAGTTCCTTTAAGACGAATTCCGGTATTTCATCTCCATCCGGGAGTAATTCATCTGGGTGTCCGCCCGGAGCGGTGATCGCTGTCCCGGCAGAACGGACATCAGCGGCGTCATACACATTTTTCAACTGAATCTCGCGACCTCTTTTAGTAAAATCACCGTTCATTTCAAGTTCTGTTGTAACGCCGAATTTTAAGGCATCTCGTAATCCGCCGATTGAGGTGTGGACATGTGCATCAATCAGACCAGGCATTAGAGTCGCCTTTTCACCATCGATAATCGTTGCATCGGCCGGAAGGTCTCCGCCCACCGAAACAATGGATGTCCCTTTAATAACTACATGTCTGGGCGCAATAATCTGTTCTCCATCAAAGATACGTACATTTGTAATCACCGTAATTTGTTCTAACGCAGCATTCTGAGTTAACTTCTCCATATTAAATTCCTCCCAAGTGTTAGTTGATCAACAATTCGTAGCATAACTATTAGATATCTAACTGTCAATAACCTAATATTATTTTGACAACCTTATAGGATCACTGTATAGTTTACTTGTTTACAATTAGATTCCTAACAATTTGGGGAGGGAACGGTCATGCAATCCCGAAAGGACACACCTTATCTGGATTTGTTTCAGATTATCGGCCTTAAGTTAAAGAAAAGAGCGGACGAGAGTATAAAAGAGCTGGGGTTAAACGCTCAGCAGGGCAAAGTAATCGACTATATTTACAGGAACCAAGACAATGATATCATTCAAAAGGACCTTGCAGACCGGTTTCATCTGCGTGGGGCCAGCATTACTAGCATGCTTCAAAGTCTAGAGCAAAAAGGGTTTATCGAGCGCAAAATCCCAGCCAACAACGAACGGCAGAAAAATATATATGTATTGCCTAAAGCGATTGAACTGATTGAAGACTTTCAAGATTCATTCCAAAAGGTGGAGGAAGAGATCGTTCAAGCCCTTACCGACGAGGAGAAGCAAGTCTTAAAGAATTTGTTGGTCAAAATCAATGAGCGCATATAAAAAAGACGATTCCTTATGAATTGAAACATAAGGAATTCTCCTTTTATTCCAAAACTTGCTATTGTTATAGAGTTTGATTATACTTTTAGCCACTATAGAATCGCCTATTCCAACCTAGGAGGGATTTAAGTTCGATGAATTTAGCTGTCAATTTGCTGCAAAAATTCAAGGACCGCGATACTCAGAAAAGGCTGAAAGTCTATCAGGACAAAGTGGAGCTGATCAGGAAACGGAATTTGGAAGCATGGGATGACGGGCAGCTTCAAGCGGAATCCCTCCGGCTGCAAAAAGAAGCAAAGTCGGGTATACCTTTGGATGAGCTGCTTATTGATGCTTATGCGTTAGTCTGCGAGGCAGCGAAAAGAAAGCTCGGATTACAGCCTTATGATGTCCAGATCATGGCTGCCATCGCTCTGCACGACCGAATGTTGATCGAGCAGCATACCGGTGAAGGAAAAACACTCTCTGCTGTGATGCCCGCTTATCTAAATGCACTGACCGGCAAAGGCGTTCATGTGTTGACGTTTAACGATTATTTGGCAAACCGGGATGCAAAGTGGATGGGGCCGATCTATCGCTTCCTCGGGTTAACAGTAAACTCGGTTCAAGCGGGCATGAGCCTATCCGAGAAACGGGAAGCGTACGCCTCAGATATAACTTATGTTACGGCCAAAGAGTCGGGTTTCGATTATTTGCGCGACTCAATCGCCTTGACCGAAGCCGATACTGTGCATCGTCCTTTCCACTACGTCATCGTTGACGAAGCAGATTCACTGCTTCTCGATGAAGCTAGGGTTCCGCTGGTCATCACCGGCGAGTCGGACACTACCAGCGAGGATCGGATTCGTTTCGCAGAAGTGGCTCGGCAGCTTGTGGAAGAGGAGTATTACGACTTCGACGAGTTCCAGCGGAACGTGTACTTGAATGAAGCAGGCTCAGCGGAAGCGGAGGGGCTGCTGGGATGCGGCAATTTGTATGATAGCCATAATAGTCATTTGTTAACCTCATTAAACTGCGCGCTGCACGTGGAATTGCTGCTAAAAAAAGACGTCGATTACATCGTCCGGGACGGTAAAATTGAGCTGATCGAAGAATATACCGGGCGCGTGGCGGAGAACAGATATTTGCCGGAGGGGCTGCAAGCCGCGCTTGCGGCCAAAGAAGGACTGCAGTCTTTAGCCGGCGGGAAAATCCTCGGCACGATCACCCTTCAGCACTTCATAAGTCTGTATCCGAAAATTTGCGGAATGACGGCTACCGCGCACGCTTCCGCAATGGAATTCGAAGCTATCTATCAGCTTCAGGTCGTACAAATCCCACCGAACCGGCCAAACATACGGATTGACCATCCGCATCGGATTTATACTCATAAAGAAGCAAAACTTAAAGCGTTAGTACAAGAAATATCCTCTGTGCACGCAACGGGGCGTCCAATTCTCATTGGGACGTCAAGCGTTGAGGAGTCTGGCATGCTGGCGGAAGCGCTAGCCGTTATAGGCGTGCCCTGCCACGTTTTGAATGCGAAAAACGATGCAGAGGAAGCTGTGATCATCGCCAAAGCGGGAGAAATCGGTGCCGTAACGGTGTCTACGAATATGGCGGGACGGGGTGTGGACATTCGGCTCGGTGGCGGCGACCGCACGCAAGCTGAACTTGTCACCAAACTGGGCGGGTTGTACGTGATTGGCACACATGTGAACGAAAGCGTGCGGATCGACGACCAGCTTCGCGGGCGTTCTGGCCGCCAAGGCGACCCGGGAGCTTCCATATTCTTCGTAAGCTTGGAGGACGAGTTGCTGCTTCGGTTCGGCATCAATAAAGCGTTTCGCGCTCCAAGGCAGGATGAGGCTCTCGAAGAGCCCGTGCTCCGCAGCAAGATCGCGCATATTCAGCGCGTTATTATGGGCCAAAACTTCGATATCCAACAGGAACTGAACTGTTATTCGGATATGGTGGAAGATCAGAGGCGAATTCTATACGCGGAGCGTCTCAGAATTTTGAAAGGCGAGAAGCCGATGAGCCCTTCAGAGCAGCGGGTACGGCTTTTTTATATCGACGAGTTCTGGGCTGACCACCTGGCATACGTTTCTTACCTTCGCGAAGGCATCCACTTGGAGAGCCTTGCCAGCCGCAATCCAATCGACGAATTTCATGCGCAAATTACCCAAGCGTACGAGCAAATTCCAGCTAAAATAAATAGCGAGACGGCAAAAATGCTTGTAAAGCTTGGAGGTTCGAATGATCCCGCGGAGTGGGAAAAGTTCGGTCTGAAGAGCCCTTCTTCCACTCGAACATATATTATCAACGATCAGTACATCCAGAATAAGCGCAGCTCGTGGGGCGCAATGACCGTATTTGCTTTTTGGATTCGCAAGACTTTGCAGCCGGTGTTCGGATGGTCAAAACTTTGAACGGGACAGTCAAAAATGGTCTGGTAAATTTATAACGATAAGAAGATCAAATTTAAGGCTTACGATACAAGAGCAGATTGCTTCGGCAGCTGCTTTTTTTCTTTATCCAATTTCTTATTTTACAGATTCAATTTCAATGAACAGTATGAGAGTAGGAGAGCAACGTGTTAGAAATGGATTAGTAAATAGTTAGGAAGATAGCGAGGCAGAGTCTAGTTATTAGGTCTAGGCTGTGTGTTATAATGGTAGAAATGACCACCAAAGTGATGAGAATAATGGAGGAATGTGATGAAAAACGTAAGTCATAAGTACCTGCTAAGCCGGATCATGACGATGATCGGCCTAGCTGTGTTCGTGCTTTTACCGGTGATAACAGCCGCCGGAAGCAAGGCTAGTGCAGCCGGAAACGCCGATTTATCGGAAGTCTTCAGGGGAGAAATTTATACAACTGCGTTCGACCCAGGTATAACCAGCTACACGGCTTATTTAGGCAGTTCAACGGATAATTACTATTCCGCTTTTAAGACGGCCGACCCCAGTGCAACCATGCAGTATTCGTTAAACGGCGGAGGCTGGGTAAATCTACTCTCTTGGACGTCAACAGGCAATCTTGGCATCCAATACGGTCATAATACATTCGACCTCAAGGTCACTTCATCGGACTCTGCGACAACGAAGACATACCGGTTCAATCTGAACCGTGCCTTTCCGAATGATTCATCATTAAGAGGGTTGGTTGTATCTTCAGGAACTTTAAATCCCGGATTTGCACCCGGGACGATGGAATACACGATGGATGTATCTTATACGACGAATAGTCTTTCATTGACGCCGATTTTAGGCGACAGTTCGGCTGCGGTGACCGTCAATCATGCGAGCACAGCAAGCGGTGCTCCTTATGGACCGATAGCACTGGAGGTCGGCTCCAATACAATTCAAGTGAACGTTACATCGGCGGATGCCTCGAAGAGCAGCTTGTACCAGATTGTTGTCAACCGTGCCAAATCAAGCAATGCTGACTTAAGCGGATTGACACTGGATCAAGGTGCGGTATTGTCACCGGAATTTGCAAGTGGTAAGACAAGTTATACCGCAAATGTTGCAAATGTGGTCCATAGCATAAACGTGTCACCATCTTTGGCAGACAGTAACGCCACCGTGACGGTGAATGGCAGCGTGGTCACCAGCGGCGCTCCCACGGCGGTGAATCTGAACGTGGGCGCGAACGAAATCAAGCTGGTGGTAACAGCCCAGGACGGCAGCACGAAAACCTACACCTTGACCGTCACTCGTGCCGCATCGAGCAACGCAGCCTTAGACAATATCTCGATTGATCAAGGCTCGCTTACGCCAGCGTTCACACCGACGAATCTGAATTATTCGGTCGCTTTGCCGAATACAGCCAGCAATCTGAATCTCTTATTAACAAAATCCGATTTAAACGAGACCCTCTCGGTATCCGGAGCGGTATATCATTCTGAATCGGGCAGTGTGGTTACCTATAATGCAAGCTTGAGAGCTGGCGAGAATCCGATTCGGATTGTAGTGACTGCACAAGACGGCTCGCTAAACACGTATAACATCAACGTAACCCGGGAGAGCCTGGCGAGCAATGCCGACCTAAGCGGATTGTCACTATCGGAAGGAGAGCTAAGTCCGGCCTTCTCCTCTAGTAAGTCGAGCTACACTTCCTATGTACCATACCGGGTCTCCAGCCTATCGGTAACGGCGAGTGTCTATGAGCCCCATGCTTCGGTAAAGGTAAATGGAGAAAAAGTCGACAGTGGACAAGCAAGTAGAGCACTTCATCTAGACGTAGGGATGAATTTGATCCAGGTGATTGTAACCGCTCAAGATGCTACAACCAAAACGTATTCGATTGCAGTAACAAGGGCATCCGATTCATCGGGTTCTTCATCTTCTGGTTCACCGACCGTTTCTACCGTTAATGAGGTTCCCCCTGTAGCGAGCGCCAGCTGGGAGCTTACTATCAATGGCACCCAGCAGAAAGATGCGGCTAAAGTAACCACCACGAACCTAAACAATCAAACTGTCCTTACGGCTGAACTGGATAAATCTAAATTAGATTCCATAGTGGGACATAAGGGGACCATCGTTCTCCGTATCACCTCAACCGTAGATCGCGTAGACTCCGTGTTATCAGGCGAAGCCGTGAAGCTTCTAGAGAATAAGCAGGCTGCACTGGAAATCCAGACACCGAATGGAAACTATATGCTGTCGGCATCCGAGCTATTGATCGACTCATTATCTAAGCAATGGGGCGGGCAAACCGAGCTGAAGGATATCACCGTACATGTGAGCATTTCGAAAAGCAATACAAACATGGTCCGACTCATGGAGGAAACAGCTGGCAAGGAGAGTTTTACTGTTGTCGCACCTCCGGTGGATTTTGCGGTTACCGCTTCATACAATAATCAGACCGTAAATGTTGATAAATTCAGCTCCTACGTGGAACGAGAAATCCCGATTCCGAATGGAGTGGGCACGAGCAAGATTACAACAGCCATTGTTCTCAATGAAAATGGAACGACCCGTCATATCCCAACTTATGTTACTTCTCACGATGGAAGATCCTATGCTGTCGTAAAAAGTTTAACCAACAGCACGTATGCCTTGATCTGGCATCCGGCAGCTTTTACAGATGTCGAGGGACATTGGGCTCAAAGTGCAGTAAACGACATGGGTTCACGGATGATTGTTACCGGTGAGGATTCGTCCCATTATCGACCGGATGCGACCATCACGCGGGCAGAGTTCACTGCCATTGTAGTGAGGGCTTTGGGATTACCTGATAATGGCTCAATCTCTCCATTCGGAGACGTGAAGAGCGGCGATTGGTTTGTCGGGGCAGTGGCTCAAGCCAAGGGATACGGTATGATCAACGGTTATGAAGACGGAACATTCCGTCCGTTGCAGACGATCTCCCGCCAGGAAGCGATGGTCATGATCGAGCGAGCGATGAAGATAATGGGAATGACAACGAAGGTAGATGGCCCTGAGGGGGATACTTTGCTTCAGCCATTTTCCGACAGGGCAGCAGTAGATGGGTGGGCCAAAGCAGCGGTCGCAGCCGTAATCAAAAATGGAATTGTTGATGGGGCCAGTGCCGCGCTGCTTCCAAAGAAGGAAATTACCCGAGCGGAGACTGCCGCTATCGTGCAGCGCATGTTAGAAAAGGCGAACTTCATCAATTGAATCTTGGAATTTTCATAATGGTTCAGGACGGGACGAAGAGTTCCGTCCTCTTTTTTGTGCATGGCGGTGCAATCGGGAAGGGGACCTTTATTCATGCTCCGTTCATATTGCATTCATTAAGAGGACATCTTGGTTGGCTAATCTTGAATTACAGACAAGCTGCAGTCCTTACTAAGAAAACCACCCGTCATTCACATATTTCAACATGAATTACGGGTGATTTTGTTATTCCCATCGAAGCCTGTTGAGGTAACCAATCCGGTTAATAGGCTCTCGATTTTTTAAATTGAGGATTTTCTTGAGTCACCGAGTTAAAGGTTGCGATCTAACAAAATCCCTGTCTGTTCTGCTATGACACGGGGGGAAACAGACATTCCATTCCTGAACCACCACTCAACGGCTCCTACTACGGCTGCACCAAAAAATTGTAGGATAACTTCTTTATCTAAGCCTTGATTTTTCCCTTCGGTTACATCGACTTCAACCTCATACTCTTGGACGACTAAGTCAAGGAACCGGCTGCGAAAATGAGCTGCACTTTTCGTGGTTAACATAATTGAAAAAAACAGATGATGCTCTGCAAAATATTCGAACCAGATATAATTTCCTTCTTGAAAGCTCATTTCAGATGCAGATCGGCAAAGCTCACTAAGATTATTGATGTGTTCTTCAATAATCTTATCCAGCAGGTCATATTTATCCAAATAGTGCAAATATATCGTGCCTCGATTCACATTTGCCCTGTCGGAAATATCCCGGATGGTGATATCATCAAAGTTTTTTTCTGTCATCAGTTCGAGAATGGCCTTCTTGATGGCTTCTTGGGATTTGAGTACCCTTCGATCCACTTTAGTCATGTTTAAAAGTCCTCCACCTTAAAATAATCGGCAATTTCAAATAATTTGTTGAGTAACGCACAGATTGCAAGGAAATGACCATTGTAAGCATATAGTTTCTGTATAAAATTATAAACACGAGTTGATTAAACAATCAATGTTCATTTCGAATATACAAGTTTTTGATTAGATGCTTAATATCAAGTTCTAAGGGGGAGCCCATTCATGAGAACGTGGTCTAAAGAAGAATTGAACAAAATTGCTGAGTCCGATGATCTTCATATCTCTCCTTTCCGTGAAGACGGAGTTACCTATGGTACACCGACCTGGATTTGGTCCGTTGTTGTTGGAGACTCACTCTATGTACGCGCCTACAATGGGCAGAATTCCCGATGGTACCAGGCAGCAGTACAGCAGAAGGCGGGACGAATCACGGTGGCTGGCATGACAAAGGAGGTCGCATTTGAACTGGTTGATGGCGACGAGATCGGCAACCTCATCAATGATGCGTATCGCGCAAAATACAAGGGCAGTCCATATCTCAACTCGATGATCAGTACGCGAGCCCGTTCAGCGACAGTTAAGGTTGTGCCGCGCGAAACCAATACTGATTTACGTTGATGAATCAGCTCGTTTGATATGCGTCAGGAAAAGAACAGGAGGGAAAATCATGGATTATACGAAACTAGGAAATACCGGCCTGGATGTATCCCGGCTTTGTCTTGGATGTATGGGCTTTGGTGACGCGTCGAAAGGCCATCATCGGTGGGTTCTTGATGAAGAACGGGCACGCCCGATCATCAAAAAAGCTTTGGAGCTGGGAATCAATTTTTTTGATACAGCGAATGTTTATGCTGAAGGAACAAGTGAGGAGATTGTCGGTAGTGCATTAAAGGAATACGCAAACCTTGACGAAATTGTCATCGCAACCAAAATCCATGGGCGAATGCATCAAGGTCCCAACGGCGCCGGACTTTCCCGTAAAGCGATCATGAGTGAAATCGATAAGAGCCTCAAGAGACTGAAAACCGACTATGTGGATTTGTACCAAATTCATCGTTGGGATGCAGAGACCCCAATCGAAGAGACGATGGAGGCTCTTCACGATGTAGTCAAGGCCGGTAAAGCGCGTTACATCGGTGCTTCTGCCATGTGGGCATGGCAGTTTCAGAAGGCGTTACATGTAGCCGAAAAAAACGGGTGGACTCGTTTTGTCTCGATGCAAAATCATTTAAACCTCATTTACCGTGAAGAGGAGCGTGAGATGCTGCCGCTTTGCAAGCAAGAGAAAATCGGGGTCATTCCTTATAGTCCGCTCGCAGGAGGAAGATTGGCTCGAGAAAAAACCACGCCTCGTGCCGAGACCGATGAAATTGCCAAACAAAAATACGATGCAACAGTAGATGCAGATCAGTTGGTGGTAGACCGGGTAGCGAGTCTCGCAGAGAAACATGGCGTTCGCCGGGCTCACATCGCAATTTCGTGGCTTCTCCATAAAGAGCCAGTAACTTCTCCAATTGTTGGTGCGACAAAAATATCCCAGCTCGAAGAAGCGGTTGCTGCTCTTTCCATCCGACTAACGTCAGAAGAAATTGCGTTTTTGGAAGAACCGTATGTACCGCACCGAGTCGTTGGGCATTTTTAAGTGACCGTACGTTAGTAGTAGAGCTTGCGTGAATTGATCCCATTGCACTCATATTAGAGGGAAGAATAAATGAACATACTTGGAAAATATACAAAGGAGCTTCGTTATGGATCGAATTGAGAAGAGTCAAGTCACTTATAATAAACTATTTGGCGATGGGGTATCAGCGGCATACGCTACCGATCCTGATTTTCAGGACATTCTTAGCCGCTTCATTTTCGGGGAGGTTTTTTATCAGGGGAACCTGGACGATAAACTACGCGAGCTGATTACCCTGGTCGTGCTTGCAACCAATCAAACCTTGCCACAGCTCAAGGCACATGTGCATGCCGCCCTGAACATCGGAGTTATGCCAACCGAGATCAAGGAAGCAGTGTATCAGTGCGCGCCTTACATCGGCTTTCCTAAAACGCTGAATGCTATTACGGAGGTCAACGACGTTTTCAAAGCGAGAAATATCGAATTACCTCTTGAGAGTCAGAAGCAGGTTGAAGAAGAGACGCGGTTTGACAAGGGACTTGCCGTGCAGGTGAAGATATTCCGGGACATTATTTCTAAAAATCGGGGAAATGCCCCAGACAATCAAAAGCATATTCAAGATTATCTTTCCGCCTTCTGTTTCGGCGACTTCTATACCCGAGGAGGTCTCGATTTAAAAACACGGGAGTTGCTGACTCTGTGCATCCTAAGCGCACTCGGGGGTGCAGAAAATCAAGTCAGGGCACATGTGCAGGGTAACCTAAATGTCGGTAACAACAAAGAAATGATGATTACCGCTATCACGCATTGCCTCCCTTATATTGGCTTTCCGAGAACATTAAACGCATTGAGCTGCGTAAATGAAATCATTCCGGAATAGGAAGTGCAAAACAAAGGAGACAACAACATGTTTAGAGAAACTTATAAATTAGCAAATGGTATTGAAATTCCCAAATTAGGTCTTGGTACCTGGCTGCTGGATAATGAACAAGCAGCTCAGGCCGTATCAATATGACGGTATCTCTTGGATACCGTCATATTGATACGGCTCAGGCTTATATGAATGAAGCTGGTGTAGGCGAAGCAATCCGTTCCTGTGGTGTCGCAAGAGAAGAACTGTTCATTACGACAAAGGTTGCCGCAGAAGCAAAGAACTATGATACAGTTACGCAGTCTATTCATGACTCATTAGCCAAATTGGGACTGGAATATATTGACCTTCTGATTATCCACAGCCCACAGCCTTGGAAGGAGTTTCGCGAGGAGAACCGTTACTTCGAAGAGAACAAAGAAGTATGGAAAGCGATGGAGGATGCTTATAGGACTGGCAAGGTTAAGGCCATCGGCCTTTCCAACTTCCTTCAGGATGATGTGGAGAATATACTTGCCAGCTGTGAGATCAAGCCTATGGTCAATCAGATCTTGGCACATGTGGGCAATACGCCATTGGAGCTTATTGAATTCTGCCAGAAGAATGACATCCTGGTGGAAGCATATTCGCCCATTGCACACGGTGCAATCCTTGATCATGCAGAGGTTAGGATCATGGCCGACAAGTATGGAGTATCTGTTGCTCAGCTTTGCCTTCGATATGATGTCCAGCTTGGTCTTGTCGTACTTCCGAAGACGGCAAATCCAGATCACATGAGAAACAATGCAGAGCTTGACTTTGTTATCGGCGACGCAGATATGGAAAAATTGAAGAATATTGAGCCCATTCAAGATTATGGCGAGCATAGCTTCTTTCCGGTATTTGGCGGGAAATTAAAATAAGGAGGGCCAGAGGCTGCTGATCATAACGATGTTTAAAGGAGGAGCCAAAATGGCAAAACACGAAGAGGTAAGAAACGGCGTGATTTTCCCTGTGGGGGAGAAGAATGAAGCTTTTGCACAATATTTTGTGGGACAAAGTTATCTACAGACGTTGGTTGCCGATCCTAACGTTAACGTTGGAGTTGGGAACGTAACCTTTGAACCGGGATGCCGGAATAATTGGCATATCCATCATAATGGATTTCAGCTTCTATTGGTAACCGGCGGCGAAGGCTGGTACCAGGAAGAAGGAAAAGCTGCCCAGTTCCTAAAAGCCGGTGATGTTATTGTTACCCATGATGGTGTAAAACACTGGCATGGTGCAGCAAAAGACAGCTGGTTTGAACATATTGCGATCACTGCAGGTAAACCGGAATGGTTAGAACCCGTAACGGATGAGTATTACAACAATTTATAATAAAAGATCTTAACAGCCGCGTAACTGCGGCTTTTTTGTTGTAACGAATGATATTTTTGTTAGAACCGATGGACTAGAATATGCGCCGTTCACTTCTACCTAATCTAGTTTTTGGTACCTTCACATAAATAATTTTGTCTTTTTTGTTAACGATACAGGTGAAGAGGAATTATCATAACAGGCCCCTGGTAAAAGGCCGCAGAAGGGGATATGTTTCAAATTCGCTAAATAGGTATATACATTACCATATTTCCTTGAAGGGGGACACCTGTTTTGGATGCGCAGTTTTTAGATTTATTGGCCCACAAATATGATACGGAAGAAAAAGTCATAACAGAGATCATTAACCTTGAAGCGATCTCCAATCTCCCCAAAGGAACTGAGCACTTTGTCAGTGATTTGCACGGGGAGTTTCATGCTTTTCAGCATGTACTAAGAAACGGTTCGGGCAATGTGAAAGAGAAAATCAAAGATTTATTCCGTGATGTTTGGGCAGAGGATGAAATCAATGATTTTGCGGCGTTAGTTTATTATCCAGAAGACAAGATACAACTGGTTAAAGCAGAGCTGTGCAATAAACATGCCTTGAACCGGTGGTATAGACAAACGATTGAACATATGCTTAAGCTCGTTTCTTATGCTTCTTCCAAATATACACGTTCGAAGTTGCGCAAAGCTCTGCCGGAGCAGTTTGTATATATTGTAGAAGAGCTTCTATACAAGACGGATTCGACCACCAATAAGGATCCTTATTATGAGGAAATATACCGGCAAATTATCTCCCTGGGCCAGGCTGATAAGCTTATTATCGGTCTTGCTTATACAACCCAGCGCTTGGTGGTTGACCATCTTCATGTGGTCGGAGATATCTATGACCGTGGCCCTGACCCCGATAAAATTATGGACACGCTGATCAGCTACCATTCTGTAGACATCCAATGGGGAAATCATGATGTCCTGTGGATCGGCGCTTATGCAGGCTCCCTCGTCTGCCTTGCGAACATTATCCGAATCTGTGCCAGATACGACAATTTGGACATCATCGAAGATGTGTATGGAATTAATCTTCGTCCGCTGCTGAACTTGGCGGAGCAATACTATGATGACAATCCAGCTTTCAGGCCAAAGCTGCAAGCCGGCCATAATTTATCAGAACAGGAAATTCTGCAGATTACCAAAATTCATCAAGCCATTGCCATGATCCAATTCAAGCTTGAAATCCCGATTATCAAGAGACGGCCTTACTTTAATATGTCTGAGAGGCTTTTGCTTGAGAAGATCGATTACGACAAAAATGAAATCAAGATCGGCGGAAAAACTTATCCGTTGGAAAACACCTGCTTCAGGACCGTTAATCCGCAGCAGCCTGAACAATTGCTGGAGGAAGAACAGCAGGTGATGGAGAAGCTGCTATTCTCCGTTCAGCATTCCGAAAAGCTGGCCAGACATATGAATTTTCTTATGAAGAAAGGCAGCTTTTATTTAAAATACAACGGGAATCTGCTAATCCACGGCTGTATTCCTTTGGATGAACAAGGCAACATGGAAGAGATGCAGATTGAAGACAAGACATATTCAGGCCGTCGGCTGATCGATGTTTTTGAATATTATTTACGTTATGCCTTTGCGCATCCGGAGGAGACGGACGATCTGGCTACGGATATGGTATGGTACATCTGGACAGGGGAGCGTTCCTCGCTCTTTGGGAAGAGAGAAATGACCACCTTTGAACGGTATTTTATCCAAGATAAAGAAACCCATAAGGAAAGAAAGAACCCTTATTATCATTTACGTGAAAATGAAGAGATCTGCTGGAAAATTCTGGTGGAGTTTGACTTGAATCCGGATCATGGACATATCATTAACGGCCACACCCCAGTTAAAGAAATTCGTGGAGAGAACCCGATTAAAGCGAATGGGAAAATGATCGTCATTGACGGCGGTTTTTCCAAAGCCTATCAATCCACAACGGGCATCGCCGGATATACCTTGTTGTATAATTCCTTTGGCATGCAGCTCGTCGCCCATAATAAATTTAAATCAAAAGAAGATGTGTTATGTAACGGAACGGACGTCTTATCTGTAAAAAGGCTGGTGGACAAAGAACTGGAGCGGAAGCTGGTAAGGGAAACGAATATCGGGGAGGAGCTGCAGCAGAAGATCTCAAATTTGAAGGATCTCCTGGAATATCGCTACATGAAATGAAACAGCTGAAATGAAATAATTCTGGAGAGCTAAAAAAGATAGCCAACTCAATAGAGTCGGCTATCTTTTTATGTCATATTAAGATCCGATTACCTTACTGGTATCCCGTTTCTTCTTTTCAAACCGTTCTAAATGAAGTAATTTAATTTTTGACTGCCATGTTTTGTTAACAATTCTAGCACTTAGTTAATAATGTAAATCAATTAGAACGGAGAACAGACCTGCTATGAAGTCATCGTATTTGACTCGCCCTTTTTATTTCCTATGGACAACCCAAACCGCCGCGAACGCAGCTGATGTACTTTACATTATGGCGCTTACGGTGCTGGTACTTGACCGTACTGACTCTCTCGTATCGGCAGCGCTGATGCCGCTGATGCGCAGCGGAGCCCAAATGCTGAGCAGTCTGATTGCGCCTCTATTGATCAATCGCTTTAAGTTAACCAAGCTTCTTTTGTTATCACAAGTGGGGCAATTCCTGCTGTTCGTTTGCCTGGCCATTTATTTGCAGCTTAATGGAGAGGCCTCATCGTTTGTCTTGGTATTTGCGCTCGTATTCGTGATGTCCTTTCTTGACGGATGGACTACCCCGGCTCGAAATGCACTTATTCCGCGTCTGGTGACGCATGAGCAAGGCCTGCTTAAAGCCAACGAACTGCTTAGCGTTAGCGATCAGGTCGTACAATTCGCGGGTTGGGGACTAAGCGGCGTAGTGGTTGCATTTATGGGAGCTGGGCACACTTTACTGTTAACGGTTGCCATTTATGGCTTAGCGGCGGTATTCACACTGGGCGTTAGAGAACCGGCGAATTCGGAAGTCGAAAGCATGGGATTAAGCGCGGTGCCATCTGACCATACATCGGCTCAAGGCGCATCTAGATGGCATGGGCTAACCGAGGGCTGGAAGATGATATGGAAAATGCCTCGCCTGCGGGTGCTTACGTTTATGGACATCATTGACATGCTCGGTGGTTCAGTGTGGGTAGGTGCCTTTACACTTGCATTCGTTCAAGTCGCACTTGGACAAGGTGAAGAATGGTGGGGCTTCATTAATGCCGCTTATTTTGCAGGTACAATTGGCGGAGGGCTGTTGGTGCTGACGCTGACACGGATCATAGGTAACCGCTATCTCGGAACCATGATGATTGGCATGGCGGGTTACGGGGTTCTGACCGCACTTTACGCACTCAACACACAGCCTTCTATTGCCCTTATTTACGTTATATTGATGGGGCCTTTCGCGGAGCTCTCCGCTATTAACCGGCGCACCCTGATTCAGCGCAGTGTAACCAGACTGTTGCTGCCCAAGGTGTTATCTGCTCAAGCTTCACTTTTACATCTAGTATTTTGCATTTCGTTATTAGGTATGGCAGGGCTTGCCGAATACTTCGGGATCGTAAATCTCTATCTGTTCGCGGCCGGCCTGACCATGCTGGCGCTCGTGGTAGGCTTGCTTAGCCTCCGAGCCTTCCGGGACCAATCTGCACATGATAATGTGTCTACAGCTTCTTGAGTGGACAATTTACCCTGCTTCAGACATAAGAACAAAACCAGCAAAAATTTCAGGATATAAGCAAAAAAATGGCCAACTCACAGGAGTTGGCCATTTTTTACGTAGAGGTGATATTTATTGCTCTATATAAAACGAACTTTGGAATATACCGATCGCAGCGCTCCTAAAGGGTAACCTTCATAAGTTCATTTTATATAATCTTAAATTGAAGCTTTTTATTTTGTACTATCAATTGAATGCAACTCAGATGATCCAAGGTGTAATAGAATATCACGCAATTGATTTTGCTGTTCCTTACTAAGATGCTCAAGTAAATTTTCCGACACTTCCACCATGACTTCTTCTGCCTTTTCAATATGAGGCTTTGCATGATCTGTGAGCTGAAGGATGGTAGCACGACGATCGGATGGATCGGGGTTTCGCACAATAAAATGCTCCTTCTCCAGTGCATCGATAAACTGGGTAACCGTCCGAGCCTTAATCCCCAGTTTCTTAGCAAGTTCATTCATTCTTATGCTGCCAGCTGAGGAAATCTCCATCAGAACGCGTAGTCTGGGACCGGTTAATTCATCTGGCATGCCGTAGGCTAATAATCCTTTTTCGAATTGCTGCTGAAGATAATGAGTCGTTTTAAGCAGCAGGTGTATTAAGTCATGTGCTGACAGCTCTCCATTGGCAGATGATGCTTCAAAATCAGTCATAAATCCTCCTTGACGTTAAATTAAATAGAGAGTATACTCACTTTATCGCGAAATTGATGAGTATACTCATTATGTTTTTACTCCATATTTATCATTTTACTTCATTCCAAGGCTTGTGTACAGGGAGGTGTTATTTAAATTATCCGGTCCACCATATTGAAGGAGGAATTGATCAATCATGGCCGATGAAACAATCGCACGCCAGAAACAATTTTCAATTCGCAGCATATTGCCTGCATTATTAGCCATTTTAACCGGAATGCTGCTCGTCATGCTGGATAGTACCGTTATGAATGTAGCGATTCCACATCTTGAAAAAAGCTTTCAAACAGATCTAAAGACGATACAGTGGGCGATTAGTGGATATACCCTTGCTTTATCTGCTGTAATCCCTTTGGCAGGCTGGTTTTCAGACCGCTTTACAGCAAAAAAAGTGATCCTAACTTCCATTTTCCTATTTACAGGTTGCTCTGTACTATGTGCAATTGCCGTTACACCCTCGCAGTTAATTTTGTTTCGAATTCTGCAAGGAATAGGCGGAGGCATGATCGCTCCAATCAGTATGGCGCTTTCTTTCAAACTGGCCCCTCCAGATAAAAGAGGCTCCGTAATGGGGATATTAGGGCTGCCTATGTTAATTGCTCCTATTGCAGGACCTGTCTTGTCGGGATGGCTTTTAGAGTATATGAACTGGCAGTGGATTTTTCTCATTAATGTTCCTATCGGTATATTTACACTTGCTTGGGGTGCAAAATTCCTTCCAGATTCCAATGTGGAAAAACGTATCCAATTGGATATTTGGGGTGCCATTTTGGCTCCACTGTCATTCTCTTCTTTGATTTATGGTGTGCATATTGGCGGAAGCGAGAATTGGGGCAATCCTTCCTCTATTATTTTTATCATTTTGGGGTTAATTCTTTTAGTTATTTTCATCCTAGTCGAAATCAGAAAAGAAAAACCGCTGCTTGAACTTCGTTCCTTTCGTTCTCGAGAATTCAGCAAAGGCGTGATCTTAACCTGCTTGAACTGGATGGCATTAGCCGGATCATCTTTGTTAATCCCGTTATATTTACAGCAAGTTAAAGGATTTACACCATTTGAATCAGGGTTGGTTGTCATCCCTCAAGCTATTTTATCGTTCACCGGGATGGTGATTGGCGGCAAATTGTTTGATAGATACGGTGTAAAGCCTGTGGTATTTACAGGACTTGTATTGCTGACGACTGCTTTGGCAGGTTTATCGGCAATTCAGGAACCAAGCAGCCTGTATCTATTGATCGGCTGCATCTCTATTATGGGTCTTGGGCAGGGATTGGCAACGATGCCGCTCAGCACGCATGTTTTGAAATCTGCTCCAGAGAAATTTATAAGCAGAGTTACTCCGCTTACCACATCTGTTCAACAAGTTTTTGGCTCCTTTGCTATTGCAGCTATGTCGGGATTTTTAACAACCCAAATTCAGAATCATTCGGCTCAGATCAATACAGATTTGCCAGGGGCACAAGTTGGGGCAATGGCAGCAGGATTCGGTGATACGTTTTTCCTGTCCATGATACTAGCTATTTGTGGTGTAATCATGAGCCTGTTTTTGCGAAAGTCAGAAATGAAATCCAAAAAAATAATTGAAAAAGGATGATTTCGTATGGCAAATGTACTTTTTTTAAGCATTCCCTCACATGGACATGTAAATCCTTCATTAGGGTTGGTAAGCGAACTAGTCAGACGCGGTGAAAAAGTGATTTATTTTTCTTCCGAGGATTTCAAAGAGAAGGTTGAACGAACAGGAGCAATATTTCAAAAATATAACGAAGATTTGAACATTTTCAAAATGGAGGGAATGGGCGGGCTGCTTGATTCACTTAGCAGAATAGCCAAAGCAAGCACTTCTATTGTTGATGATATGTTCAGCAAAATTGCAGGTGTAAAATTTGATTATATGATTTATTCTGCGGCCTTTCCGTTCGGTAATGTGGTGGCGAAAATTTTACAAATTCCCTCTATTTCAACCTGGCCCGTGTTTACTGGACTCAAAGAAATTCTAGATGACCAGCATGAGGAAGATGATGATCAGATTGCACCATTTCAAGAGATACTTGGCTCCTATCAAGAGGCTTCCAGCACCTTAGAAGCAGCTTATTCCATTAATTTGCCAGATAATATCATGCATCTATTGTTTAATCGGGGGGATATGAACCTTGTTTATACATCGGAATATTTCATTTCCGAATCAGACCGGGAATTTCTTGAACAATTTTTTGACGGTAAGCTTACATTCATCGGACCTCCCGTTTATGATCGTCATGAAAATTTAGATTTTCCTTTTGAGAAATTAGCAGGAAAGCAGGTCCTATATATCTCACTTGGTACCGTATTTAGCAGTTCCAACCTCGCTCTGTATGATATATTTTTCAAAAGCTTTGCGGATTGGGACGGGGTTGTTGTAATGGCCGCTCATAATGTAAATTTGACGCAATTTGAGATCCCTGATCATTTTATCGTCAGAAATTACGTCCCACAATGTGAAATCTTAAAGGTTGCCAATGCGGCCATTACCCATGCGGGTATGAATACAATCAGCGATCTGATGTATTATCAGGTGCCTTTTGCAGCGATTCCTCTGGGGGCAGATCAACCGAAGATGGCCCGCAGGGCTGAAGAATTAGGAGCAGCAATTTACCTTGATGCCCAAACCCTTACTCCTGAAAATGCAATTGAACAAGTTATGAGTGATTCAAGCTACCTTGAGAACATGGGGAAGATCAGTGATTCCTTTAAATCAGCCGGGGGTTATAAAAAAGCGGTTGATGAGATTTTTATGATGAAAAAAGAAACAGGCATTGAGGGGTGATCTAAATGAAAGGCATCATACTAGCGGGCGGATCAGGAACTCGTCTATATCCACTAACAAAGTCTGTGTCCAAGCAAATTCTTCCGGTTTATGATAAACCTATGATTTATTACCCTTTATCAATCCTCATGTTAACGGGGATTAGTGAAATATTAATTATTTCTACACCAAGAGATATTCTTCTTTACCAAGAGCTTTTGGGAGATGGCACCCAACTCGGTATTTCCCTTCAATATGCGATCCAAGAACAGCCGAAAGGGCTAGCGGAGGCATTTATTATCAGTGAAGCCTTTATAGGTTCGGATTCGGTCTGTATGATCCTGGGAGACAACATTTTCTATGGACAGGGCATCAGCGCTACCCTTAAAAAGGCTGCTCAAAGGCAAGAAGGCGCTACGATTTTTGGCTATTATGTAAAAGATCCTAGAGCCTACGGGGTGGTTGAATTCGATAGTGAAGGCACTGCCATTTCCATTGAAGAAAAACCGCAAATGCCAAAATCGAATTATGCCGTACCGGGATTGTATTTCTATGATGATCATGTAGTTGAAATAGCCAAGCAGCTTCAACCTTCTGCACGGGGAGAGCTGGAGATAACGTCCGTGAATGAAGCCTATATGCAGCAAGGAAAACTCCATGTGCAGCTGCTGGGGAGAGGTGTCGCGTGGTTAGATACGGGGACAATTGAATCCTTAATGGAAGCCAGTAATTATATTGAAGCCATTCAAAAAAGGCAGGGATTGTATGTAGCTTGTATTGAGGAAATTGCCTTTCGGAACGGATATATATCCAAACACCAGTTATTAGAATTGGCTAAACCGCTAAGTAAAATTGATTATGGCCAATATCTCATAAGTATTGCTGAATGACATCCAAATATATTTAGTCCCACGTATCAAAACAAACAATTTGTTATATCAAATAAATGTAAATAAAGGTTGTTAATGTTATTTAAACCGGATATACTAGCAGTGTAAGCGCTTGCTTTAGTAGATTTATACTTCTAGATTTCCCTGCCGCTGTGCCAAACCAACATAAAGCGAGGTGATTTCCGTCCCGATTGTGAGCTCATTGATGATGCAGGTCAGATCTTCTTTAAAGTGTCTATGACGTTTTCCCAATATGAAGAGGAGGGAACAAGATGCTGAAAAAAGGACTATGCGTAATCATCATGATCAGTCTTATGATTGCTTTAATTCCTGTCAATCAGGCGAGTGCAGCTCCAAACTGGAAGCTGGTATGGAGTGATGAATTCGACAGCAGCACGCTGAACCGTTCCAACTGGACTCCGGAGATTGGTACCGGCAACGGTGGGTGGGGGAACAACGAACTTCAATACTATACGGATCGGTCGCAGAACTTGCAGGTTACCGGAGGAAATCTCGTAATAACGGCAAGAAAAGAAGCTTACGGCGGAATGAACTACACCTCGGCACGAATCAAAACGCAGAACCTCAAAACCTTTACGTACGGAAAAATAGAAGCTAGGATCAAGCTGCCTTCAGGACAAGGCCTGTGGCCGGCGTTTTGGATGCTGGGCAGCAACTTCGACACGGTTGGATGGCCATACTGCGGGGAAACGGACATCATGGAGCGGGTCAATAACAACCCCTTTGTGAACGGCACCGTCCACTGGGATGCGGGAGGGCAAGCAGATTACGGCAAAGAATCGGGCAACCTTGATTTTTCCCAATACCATGTGTACAGCGTCGAATGGGATTCGAAGTATATCCGCTGGTTCGTTGACGGACAGCAATTCAATGAGTTCTATATCGAGAACGGTACCGGCAACACTGAAGAATTTCAACGGCCGTTCTTCCTGCTCTTGAACCTGGCGGTCGGCGGCAACTGGCCGGGTTCTCCGAACAATTCGACACCATTCCCGTCCCAGATGCTCGTGGACTATGTCCGTGTGTATCAAGACAATGGCCAGTCCAGTACGATCAGTAACGGAGTCTATACCTTGGCCTCCAAGGTTAGCGGAAAAGTGATGGATGTCACCGACGTGTCCATGGCAAGTGGCGCCAAAATCCAGCAGTGGACGAATTATACGGCCAGCAACCAGCAATTCCGGATCGAAAGCACAGGTGACGGCTATTACAAGCTTACTGCCGTACACAGCGGCAAAGTTCTCGATGTGCCGAATTCATCAACGGCGGCCGGTGTCCAGCTGCAGCAGTGGGATGACAATGGAACGAACGCGCAAAGGTGGAGAATCGTTGATGCCGGCGGGGGCTATTACAAGCTGGTTTCCAAAGTTAACGGGCTCGTCGTTGACGTATCCGGTTCATCCACAGCGGATGGGGCGGCCGTTCAGCAGTGGACAGATAACGGCACAGATGCCCAGAAATGGGCCTTAACCAAAATCAATTAAGGCACAAATCAAAAGCAGCGGTTTCCGCCAAAACGGAAATTTGCTGCTTTATTGTTATTTAAGTGATTTTTTGATTAATGTAAACATTCGTGAGGCGAAATCCCACTTCTCTATAATATTAAAATCCTGATGATCTGAAGGATGAGGGGTGAGCAATAGTCCAACGTTCATTAACTCACTACCCGAATAGTAGGAATTTAGTTCTTCAACATAATAAATTTCTTCAGGACACAAGGCGGTTAGCCTTAGCCGCCAATACGGTTCATTGGGGCGAGAAAGTACCTGGTACCAGCCAACCAGTGCCTGATCTGCGTTGTCATCTACAGTCATCCAGGCGATTTCATTGCCTTCAAAAGGGCTTTGGAGCCTGTAGAACGTGCCCTTAGAAATTAAACGGCGGTATCGCTTATATGTTTGTATTTGCTCCTTAATGATCTTACGGTCTGAATCTGTAAGTTGTAGAGGATTCAGTTCGTATCCCAATACACCGAAGAAGGCGACATGCCCCCTCGTTTGCAGCGGCGCGGTTCTGCCTATCTGATGGTTTGGAATAGAGGACACATGTGCGCCCATCGTGCTAAGTGGGTATGCCATCGAAGTGCCGTACTGAATTTTTAACCGCTCGATAGCTTCACTATTATCGCTCGTCCAGGTTTGAGGGGCATAGTACAGCATCCCCGGGTCAAACCTACCGCCACCGGAAGCGCAAGATTCAAACAGAATCTTAGGGTGCTTGGCGATGAGCTTGTCGTACAAGGCATACACACCCATGATGTAGCGGTGAAAAAATTCTCCTTGCCGGTCACTTCCAAGACCCGAGGAATAAGCTTCTGAGATACAGCGGTTCATGTCCCATTTTACATACTCAATATTGGCCGAAGAGAGTACTTCATCCATTAGATCGAAGAGATAGTTCACCACCTCAGGCTGGGAAAAATCTAAAACATATTGGTGCCTTCCTTGTTTGCGTGTCCGACCAGGAGCGCCAACTACCCATTCCGGATGATCCCTATGAATGTGGGAGTCTGGACTCACCATCTCAGGCTCGAACCACAGTCCAAATTTCATGCCAAGCCGATTGATCTGCTCTGCCAGATAAGATATTCCATTCGGCAGCTTGTCCGGATTCACAAACCAGTCGCCGAGGGAAGAGGTATCATCGTTTCTGCGACCAAACCAGCCATCGTCCAAGACCATTAATTCGATACCAAGTTCGCTTGCTTGTCGGGCTATTTCAAGAATTTGTTGCTCCGTAAAATCGAAATAAGTGCCTTCCCAATTGTTCATTAGCACGGGTCTCTCCAGCTCTGCCCAATTCCCGCGAATCAGGTGTTTATTATATAAACTGTGGTATGCCTGGCTTACCCCGTTAAAGCCACGGTCCGAATAGACCAATATTGCTTCCGGTGAGTAAAAGCATTCACCAGGGTTAAGCGTCCAGCAAAATTTATCGGGGTGAACCCCGGCCTGAAGTCGGGTGATAGAGTATGCGTCAACCTCTGCCAAAGCTAGGAAGTTGCCACTGTAGACCAGATTCACAGCATATGCTTCTCCCCAGTGCTCCTGAGTCCCTGGTCTGCAGAGTAGAAGAAACGGATTGTGCACATGACTGCTAATTCCTCTAGTGCTGCCTATCGCTTGGATTCCCGGACGAATCGGTCTGCGTGACAAATGGCGTTCCCTGCCCCAGGCACCAGATAATTGAATGATTTCAAATTCGGAGTCGGGGAGATCTAAGCTCGCGCTCATGAGACGGTTTACCCTTATTGGATCTTCTCCAAGATTAGTTATAGATACCGATCGTGCAATGACCGGCAGGTTATTGAAAATGGTGTAGGTAAGTATAGCGGTTGCTCCGGTTAAGTCGTCAGTTAATGTAATCCGGAGTGTTTGGGCATCCTGCGAGTCCTTGCAGAAGGTGGCTGGCAGGTTGGGGATGTACGGCTTGCCAGCAAGCACCTCAAACGAACTGTACCTAAATTCCATCACATGCGATCCGTCTTCCTGGAGAATTTCTACGGCAGGCTCTCTGAAATCGCCACTCCCTGAAGAAGGAAACTCCTGTTTAATACTTTCGAGGGAGTGGATCAAATCTCCTGTGAACTCACCGACTGACACCGGTCGGTAGCTTCGTTCAATGAACCGATCGTAATGGTCCAAGTACTTGATCGATTTGCCGTAATATAGATGCTCCAGCTGCCCATTTTCCATAACACGAAATAGGTAACTGCAATAATCATTGGTTAAATGGAACGTCAATTCCTGTTCATTGATCTGAATATGGGTTAAGTTTGGATGATGGGCATACAAATTCAAGAGAAACACTCCTTTAAAGATTGGATTCAGCCTGATCTCTACATATTAAATTTGGCAGGAGGAGACGTTTCTGGTTGATAAGTCGTGTTGGGCAGTCTTCTTCGGACCTCTTGGACAACTCTACTGTTCATCTTCTCCGTCAGTTCATAATTCTTCATTGGAAATATGGCGATAAAGGTGATCAGCCCGGGAACCATAGTAAGTAGAAGCGTCAGGTCATGGGATTTAGATTAACAAAAGCCGTAGCTTTAATATATAATTTTTCTTAAGAGAAACATGGCAAAAACAAAGATAGAACAAAACCAAAGCCGTCTCGATTGTTTTTTGAAAGGTGTGTGGTGATTCTTAATTTATGCTATATTAAGTTTCAGTCTTGTGTTGTCATAAAGGGTGAATATGCTGAAACGGAGGTTAACCATGGGGGAGAATATGACACAATTTGTTGATACAAGAACGAGCACAAAACATAAAAATATTTCGGATCTGATCTTGTACAACTGTGGCACTGAACTTTGCACACCTAAACAGGATTTTGGCCCCATCGCAAGGGATTTTAATCTAATTCACTTTGTTTTAAAGGGAAAAGGAGAGCTGATATTGGGGGATGAGACCTACGAAATTGAGAAGGGACAGGCCTTTTTAATTCCTGCAAATCAAGTGGCGTATTATCAAGCCGATGAGAAGCATCCCTGGGAATACTGCTGGGTGGGGTTTATGGGCATTAACTCCGAAATGTACCTGCACAACATCGCTCAAGGCCAGGATCATCGATATGTCATTGATGTGGATGACATTGCTTTTTTTCATTCGACTATAGATGAAATGCTTCGGATAGGAAGTCGTAATACATTTGCCTCCTCATTGGCTATTCAAGGGTACTTATACCAAATCCTTGCGAGACTGGTGCATGAATCAGGAGAACCTTTTGAAAAGGAAAAGATTACGTACTCTGTCCAAGCGATTAATTATATAGAGAAAAACTATAATTCTGGAATACAAATCAACGAAGTTGCACAGTATCTCGGCGTTCATCCCAATTATTTGACAGCTCTCTTCAGGCAGGAAACGGGTGAAACGCCAAAGCAGTACTTAATGAGAATCCGGATTAAAAAGGCATGTGAGCTATTGCAGCAGACTAACTATTCCATCCAGGTTGTATCCAACTCCGTTGGTTATTCGGACCAACTGACTTTTTCGCGTGCCTTCAAAAATATGATAGGGATATCTCCAAGCGATTACCGGAGAAACCACATTTGATTTTACTATATTGTTCTTAAAAAAAGTCGCTGTTGAAATCCGAGGTTTCTTGTTATCGTAAAGCTGAAGGTCTTTCTTGTATAGCATTTTTAACAATAGGCAAAAGAGACCTCACTTTATGAGAGGAGAAACTACGCGTGAATGCAATAATCGCTTTTATTCCAGCCTTAGGCTGGGGATTCATGCCGATTGTGGCGCATTTGACCAAAGGCAGCCCCCGCGAGCAGTTAACGGGAACTGCTTTCGGTGCTGTTTTGTTCGCATTATGCCTTTATGGGTACTCGCCTACGTCCCTGCAACCTATATCATTTATCGTGAGTTTTGCTTCTGGTGTATGTTGGTCTGCAGGCCAGGGTCTTCAGTTTCAAGCATTTCAAAGAGTAAGTGTCTCCAAGGCAGTTCCTGTCATTTGTGGATTGCAGCTAACGGGGACAACCCTATTTGCGGCTTTTATTCTAGGGGAGTGGAACACCAGTTTTCAGTTCATTATCGGTCTGTTGGGACTTTGTTGTATTCTGACGGGCGTTGCACTGATGAGCTTTCGGAAGAAATCTGGCGATTTGTCCGGAAATTTGCCTCCTCAACTCGTAATCATACTGGCTTGTTCAAGCTTGGCATTAACGTTGTATGTAGTAATAAATCAAGTATTTCAAGTCTCAGGTTTATCGGTAATCCTTCCGCAATCGCTTGGAATGCTGTGTTCCGCGCTTTTAATCAACGCGATGGGGAAAAAGCCACTGCGTCCTTTCCAGATTGCAAGTAACTTGTCAACCGGACTTATATGGAGCGTGGCAAATCTGGCCTTGTTCATTTCTAACGGGCTAATTGGTGTAGCAGCAAGTTTTCCTATCTCTCAGGTGAGCATTGCTATATCCTGCATAGGAAGTATTTTAGTGTTTAGGGAAAAGATAAGCTCGAGGCAGTGGCTTGTTATATTGACAGGGGTAACCATGATGCTGCTTGGAGTAGGACTAATAAGCCTGTTAAAAAAATGAGATGACAAAAGATCCCTGAGAATAAAAAGCGTTAACATTACCTCTACCTGTGAGTTTATTGTTTCGTGTCGCAAGTGGGAGACGTCAGCTCGGGAAAGCTGAGTTTGATGATGGTGCCTTCACCGATGTTCGACTCCACTTTAATCGTTCCTTTGTGTGCAGCCACGACAGCGTAAGCAATGCTCATGCCGAGTCCTACTCCATCGATGCCCTCGTCAGTGTTAGTCCCTCGGTAATAACGATCAAAAAGGCGAGATTGTGTCTCCTCATCCATACCCACACCATTATCGCGGACGGTGATGAAGGCAAATTCTCTTTCTCGTTTGAGACTCAGTACAATCTCCGTGCCCGGCGGGTTATGCTTAACAGCGTTGGAGATTAGGTTGTCAAGCAGACGTTGAAACCACTTTGGATTTGCTAGAATTCGAAGAGAAGTTGCACTTTCTTCGAAATCGAAAGCCACGTTTTGCAGTGTTACATTGTTAACATAACGGAGAACGGCACGCCGGACGAATTCATTTAGTTCCAGCGGTTCGAGCTTCTCGCCTGGCGTATGATTTTTCAACTCGAATGTCAGCGAAAAGTCCTGCAGCAGCTCCAACATATATGTACTTTTTTCGCGGATCGTGCCTCCTGCCTCTCTCAATTCGTCCTCATTCCAGCTGAACTGTCCACTCTCAAGCAGGTGACCGTAGCCCTGGATAGTTGTGAGCGGAGTACGCAGATCGTGCGAGATGCCTGTCATCCATTCTTCGCGGGATTGCTCCAGACGCAGGCGTTCACTGCGCGCAAAGGCTAGTTTATCCGCCATATCGGAGAAGCCCGCAATTACCTCATGGTACAGCTTATAGCGGGCGCGAAATCGATTGTTTTTGCCAAAAATCTTCCGCCGCTCTTTATCGGTAAAGACCTGCTCGTATTCTCCCCTGCCCATTCGTTCGAATCCTCTCATGAACAGCAGCAGCGGACCACCGTATCGGTAGCCGTGCCAAACCGCGAGACCAAGGGACAGCAGTAAAATCGCTATGCCGATGATAACTGAAATGATAAGGAACGTACGGAATATTGGCTGGTTTGTCGGTTCTTCACCCTCTCGCGGCCGTTCGAGCAGCCACGTATATTTGGAAGAAGGATCATAATAATAAGAGACTTCAAATTTCGATTTAGCCGGTTGCTGACGCATTTTAATCAGGTCCAGTGCCCCGTATGTACGCTTGTCTGACGGAAGTCCGAAGTTCTGTACGATAAGGCCGGTCTCGTCCAAAACAACAAGTGAAGCTCCGATCGATTCCGCTTTATCGCTTAGAGTTTCAGCCACCGAGGTCGGCACCTGCCCGTTTTTCGAGTACAGTTCGTACCATTCTTCAAGCCTTGTTCCGTCTGAATCTTTCCGCCCGAGTAGATATAAATTTCTGGAACCCAAAATCTCCTCATATAACGTTGTGATCTGATATTCATTCAGCCTTCTTGTGTCACTAATACGCAGTAGATCTGCAGCAGAATATTGCTCCGGCATACCCTCTGGTACGTTCAAAGCATATATTTGCTGACCACTTTCGTTGATGATCTGAAGCCAATAACCCTTTTTTTTAAGCTGATCAGGCCAGAAAGAAGGAAGCTGTACGCTATCGCCTTCGATCGTTGTCTCGACTGATAGCGAATCCAGCAAGTCTGAAGGTAAGTCGCTCTTCAGTTGTTCATTACCGATATAGTACATAATGGTGAATAAAGAAATTAGAATGATGACTAGCACCAGCAGCCAAGTAGTGAAGAGCTGGGCGGTAAAATGAAGTCCCAAGCGCCTCGCGATACGGCTCCGTTTAAATTTCTCCTGCTTTTTCATTCCTTCTCGCCTTTCACGAGCTTATACCCAAGCCCCCGAATAGTCAGAAGATAACGCGGGCAGCTGGGATCCGGTTCAATGCGTTCACGTATTTTGCGGACATGGACCATGACCGTATTATCGTCGCCAAGCCCATCGTAGCCCCAGACTGATTCGTACAGTTGAGCTTTGGAAAAAACGATGTTCGGATTTCGGCACAGGAACAGCAGCAGTTGGTAGGCTTGAGCAGGGCAGGGAGTACTCCGGCCCCCGACAAGCAGCTCACCAGCGCGTTCATCCATGACAAAGCCCCCGAAATCATACCGCTGCCGGGGATCGACGTTTGGCGCAACAACGGATTGTACCGCTGTTTCAACGACTCCTCGTCTCAGACGTGCCTTAATTCGGGCTGCAATTTCCAAGGGGTTGAACGGCTTAGTAACATAATCGTCCCCGCCTACAGCAAAGCCCGTCAGTCTATCCAGATCCGTCGTGCGCGCCGTCAGATAGATCAGATGCGCGTCGGAGTTGGACCGAATCTGCGGTCCGAGATCAAAGCCGGTTCGGTCAGGCAGCATGACATCGAGCAAAATAATATCCGCGCTGTATTCGTGCAGAAGCCGCATTCCTTCTTCTGCGTTACCTGCTGTATAGATATTCTCGAAGCCTTCCTTGCGCAGCACGAACTCGATCATCTGCAAGATGGCTTTTTCATCGTCAACAATGAGAATTTTTGCAGAATTCATTGCGAATTTCCTCCTTATCTTCGTGTTACATTTAGACATTGTATCAGAGAAAACTTAACAGCGCTTAAAGAGAGCAGTCTGTTTTGTGCCCTGCGTTAAGAAAACGTTAAGATAAGCTTTAACCCTCATTTAGGACGGAGCGTTATGCTGAAGAACAGAGGTGATTGATATTGAGTACATTTAAAAAGCGCGTCCAATTAATCGACGGACTGCGCGGATTCAGTCTGATGGGCATTGTACTGGCGAATATGCTTATTTTCCAGTACGGCCTGTTCGGCGAGAGCGAGCCCCAGCTATTTGGGATTAAGGGGGCAGACCTCGCTTTCTATTCATTTTTGCATATCACGGTAGTGGGCAGCTTCATGCCAATCTTTGCATTTATGTTCGGGTTCGGCATGATTAAGATGTCGGAAAGCCTGAAAAAGCGGGAATTACGACCGAAGTGTCATCTAACCCGCCGCTTTCTGCTTCTATTCGTTATCGGATTACTGCACTCGACCTTCCTATGGGAAGGGGATATCCTGACGTTTTATGGCATAACCGGGTTCTTCCTGCTCCTGTTTCTGAATCGGAAACCAAAAACGCTGCTGGTGTGGGCCGTACTACTTCTCTTTGGTGCGGGGTTACTTGGTCTCCCGGCTACAAATCCAGCAGATCCCCTAACTGCTATGTCCCAGGATAAGCAAAATTACATCTTGCAAAGCAAGGACATATACGGCAGCGGCAGCTACTTGGAGATTAAGGATTTTCGCAATAATGCCGATCCGTTTGGGGAGACAGATGAGACGTTCATCATGCTTGCTCTCGTGCTTGCCCCGCTTATCACAATGCCGATGTTTCTGCTTGGCATGCGCGCCGCCAGAATCGGAACGTTTGACGATCCACCAGCAATGAGACGTACATATTCCCGCCGTGCCGCGTTCCTAATTCCTATAGGTCTGATACTTAAAACATATGGCGTATTGGCCCAGCAGCTTGGTGCAGGAAGTTGGCCAGGCGTCGGTATTGGAGAAACGCTTGGGGGGATGCTTCTTGCACTTGGCTACATTTACGCATTTGCACTCTTGTATACGGGAAGCCGTCGTGCTGCCCTAATGGCCAGATTTGAGACGGTTGGCCGTCTCTCGCTCACGAATTACCTAATGCAAAGCGCGATCTGCACAACGATTTTTTACGGATACGGCCTAGGACTATTCGGTCGTGCCGGCGTATTCATTGGGGCACTTATCGCAATCGCCGTTTATTGCACTCAGTTGTGGTTGAGTCCGATCTATTTAAAGAAGTTCAGCAGGGGGCCGATCGAACATGTCATACGCATCTGGACTTACCTTTCTTGGAGAGGACAGCCGAAAAAGAAGAGACGAAAACCTCAGAATGCGTTAGAAAGCGAAGGCAACGTCACTTGAGCCGGGTGAATCTATCACGAGCCGAACTAGTGTATTAAGTGATGGATAAAATGCTTGAGGACAGGTATAAAGTGAGATTGCATTCAGGAGAGGGAGGACGGCAGACGCGAGAACGTCTGCCGTTTTTCGTGCATGACTCAAATAGTTTAAGATTTCTGGCTTCGGTAAATCTGGGGAAACCCCGTTGAAGTTCCTGCACGGAAAGTTAGTCCGAATTGGGAATATCGTTATATGATTTGAGACAAAAGCACATTAATCTTCGGCGGCAAGATGATATAATTTTATCTTGCAGAGCTGGAAAAAGTTAGGTAAGATGTGTTGGAATGTTCGCTTTAAGTACATAAATGACAAGAACCAGGAGGGCTTATGAATATCGAAGAGATCAAGAAGATGATTAATTCTGGTGACCTGTATGATGATGCCGGAAAAGATGTATCCGCACTTAGAGCGCATGCGATTTCGGAATGTCGGAAATACAATCATAAAGTCAATGCCAATAATGAATACGACATGTCCATATTAAAAGAGTTGTTTGCCGAAGTCGGGGAGAACGTATACATTGAGTCTAATTTCCGGTGTGAGTTTGGTTTTAATATTTCCATCGGTAATGATGTGTACATTAATCATGACATGATTATTCTCGATTGTAACGAAGTGAAAATCGGCAACGATGTTTTTATTGGTCCGAGGGCGGGATTGTATGGAGCCAATCATGCGGAAGATCCTTTTGAACGGGCAGATAAAGGAGTGTATTCAGCACCAATCATTCTGGAAGACAACGTATGGCTTGGTGGAGATGTTAAGATTACGCAAGGTGTGACCATCGGTAAGAATAGCATCATCGGAGCAGGGAGTGTAGTGACCAAAGATATTCCACCGAATTCTATTGCGGCCGGAGTTCCGTGTAAAGTCATCCGACCGGTCCGATTCTCTGACAATCCATGGAGAAGACCTGTTGAATAACCTCAAGCCCAGATCTCACACTGAGGAGGATTCCAATGCAGCAATATCAGGATTTCAAATGGCTTAATGAAAGCAGTATTCGGTTTGAGAATGATTTAATGATTTTACATGCACCTGAGCATAGTGACTTTTTCTGTAATCATGGAGCTGCTTCAGAGGACGGCAGCCCGGAATCACTCTCTAATGCGCCATTTTTTTATACAGAAATATCAGGAGATTTTGTAATGAGAGTGAAAGTGCAGCATGATTTTAAAGATGTATATGACTCCGCTTCGATTATGGTTATGAAGAATGATACGATCTGGGCCAAGTTGTGCTTTGAACTTACGGACTTTTATTCTCATGCTATCGTAAGTGTAGTTACAAACGGGCTGTCAGATGATGCTAATGGCAGCAATATTGAAGGGAATGCAGTTTGGCTGCAAGTTGCGAGAGTGGGCCGATCCTTTGCTTTTCACTATTCACAAAACGGTTCAGAGTATTTTATGACCAGGTTTTTTAGTCTGCCCGTCGATGAAGTTGTAAAAGTGGGGTTTGTTCCTCAATCACCTACGGGTAAAGGTGGAGATCGAATCTACTCTAATTACTCATTGGAAAATAGGACTGTAAAGAACATACGAATGGGGAAATAAACTAGAGTGAAAGATAGAAAGGAGCGGTTTGCCGTTGGCATCTGCTCCTTTTTTCATTAAGTTAACGGCAGGTAATTTGAATTCGCTCACCGTGACCTTTCTTATGAAAAATCCTTTTTATATTGGACGGCTAGGTAAATCCCGCCAGCTAAAATTGCCAGCGCATATTTGAACAAGAAAAAAATGTTCCACATATACTCATTAGGAAAGATTATGTCACATAGAATAATGGCCAACAGCACATGGTAACTGCTTTTCAAAAAGATTTTATTTGTCCGTTCGTCGTCCTGCCCAATCTTCTTATAATATACATAGGTCAAAATCGCACTTCCAATAAGCAGTAACCCACCAAATCCAACGAGAATATTCCAATTCTCTGGAGATTGTTCAGCCCAGGACTTTAAAGGGTAAAAAATTGCGTTAGGGATATCTGAAATAGACTTAATTTTCATTGTGATCATTTCCTTTCACATAAGTAAAAATATCGTTTACATCTACATTAAAAAATTCGGCAATTCGAAAAGCTAACAGCAGAGTCGGAACATAGTTTCCTTTTTCCATTACGAAGATGGTTTGTTTGGAAACCCCGACTTTCTCCGCCAATTCTTGCTGAGACATTCTGGCAAGTACACGATATTCATAAACCTTATTTGATATCGAATCACCAAAGTCTTTCTTCATGACCATCACCTCATGAATCAAATTATAAACTTGATTTTTATAAAAGTAAAGTAAACTTATACAAAATAATTAAATAACTTTATGTTTACTTGAAATACTTAGATCTAACAAGAGCAAATATGCACAAAGATCGTTAGAACTGTGGACATGATAAGCGAAATTTATCTTTTGTTAATTACAGGTATGGGTTATGAAAATATAATCTAAACAGATGTTGTGGAAAAGTACATTCTCCTATCCTCTGATCTTCCTGCCCTAACCGCGGATGAACATTGTACGATTCATTTTCGAACACTATAATGAGTTGAGGAATGTTCAGCATATGGATCGATGTTCTCTCTACATTGTTGAGGATGAACAACACCAATCGAATACAAAAGTGGTGATAAAATGGCAGTAACCGTGAAGGATTTGCTGCAGCTGCCTTCGTTTAGAGGATCTGAGGTGGTTGCCGGCAGAAACAGGCTTCATCAGACCGTATCCTCCTTATCGGTGCTTGAGGTGGCGGATGTCGATTTTTTCTCGCAAATTATTCAAACCGTTCAGGAGGAGTGGTATGCCGAGGAACTGGTGATCAGCTCCTTTTATTCCATTAAGGACAGCGTGGAGCATCAGTGCCGTACAATCCAGTACTTGCATGATCTGGGTGAAGTGGGGCTGATTCTGTACTATGTGGGAATCATTATGCCGGATATACCGGATGAAGTCCTTCAGTTGGCTGACTCCCTGGACTTTATAATCATCTGTATGCCGAGAAACGACTATTCCCTCCGTTACAATGAAGTGATTTATGAAGTGATGGAGACGATTGTAAGCAACCAGAATGTGAATGAGCATTTTGTGAATGAATCGCTGGAGAAGGTAACCCGGCTGCCGGAGCATTTGCGGAGCGTGGAAATTACGCTGAAATTGTTATCCGACCGAATGAAAGCCAATATCGTGCTTACCAATTCCAAGCTGGATATCATTAACCGGGTCATGTGGCCGCGCAACTCCACCTTGGATGTTTCGGAACTTATTCGTTCGATGGCTCCAGCGATTTTGAACAGTAGAATAGAGGTGGAAATGCCCAAGCTCTCCAGCTTTGTGGAATACAGACGGGTTCATCAGAAGAATGGGGAAGCTCTTTATTTATTCCTCATTAAAGAAAATAGCAAGCTTCCGCCGAAGACGATGGATCAAATCAGCGAGGTTGTGCAGGTGGCCCTCAATTTGTGGGGAGACAAGCATAACGAGGTCAGCGAATACGCCTTGGTCAGAGCCATCGTTAATGATGAAAGCGAGAAAATGCGTCGGCTGGCCAGTCGGCTTCACATCGATGTTTCGGTGATCCAAATGATGTGGCTTGTTTATATTCAAGACTTGTCAGAGGAAAAAACGATCAGGGAAGATTTAAGGACTCACCTCTCTCAATATTATAAAACGGCAGTCATTCAAACGATCGATCGGTGCATTGTGGTTCTGCTTGGGAACTGTTCCTATAAATACAAAGAATTTGATATCGCGGCCGAATATATTGAAACGACAAGTCTTGTGGCCGAGATATCAAACATCGTTTATTCTCCAAGAATGCGGAACACACAGGATGTACGCCGGATGTACCAGCTTGTGAACAGCGTAGGCAACAAGGTGCAGCGCATCTATCATGGCCGCAAGCTGTTTACGTCGGCTGAATACCGGTCCATGAAACGAGCGATCGACCTCAGCAAGCAAGGGGAAGAAATGATTGAGGAGTGCCTTGCCGTTATAGATCTGATTAGGGATGACCCTGATGCCCTGACAACGCTGATGACATTTCTTCTGGATGCCAAGGGGAATATAGATGAATGCAGCAGGCTACTATTTGTCCACAAAAATACGGTGAAATACCGCATCAAAAAAATTAGCGAGCTCTTAGGCTATGACATCACGATTCATTCGGAATCGTATGAAATTTATACCGCCTGCATGGTTTATCGTCTGATCCACAGCTGATCAGCCTCCGATGTTTGTCGAATTAGACAAAAACATCGGATTTTTTTTTATTTTAAGAAAAAGACGGCTTTCCCTCATTTCTTTTACAATGAGTAAAAATTATTCGAAACAAACAAGGTTGAGGAGGGAAGCTCATATGAAAGTCGTTAAAGAACATCAGTCCTGGTTCAGCCTTGGGATTATCTGGGCCGGCGCGGTCATTAGCATCCCAAGTCTGTTGGTGGGAAATACGCTGATCACAGGCATGGGACTATCCAAGGCACTGCTCGTCACGCTTGTAGGGTACTCGATCATTGTGGTGCTCATGATATTACAGGGGATTCAAAGTACGGACTTGGGGAGACCGACCGTTCAGGTGGCAGCCCAGGTATTTGGCAAAAAAGGGTCACGCACGATTCTTTCAATCATCCTGGCCATCGCATGCCTAGGTTGGTTTGGTATTCAGGCGAATGTGTGCGGTGCGGCCTTAGCCAATCTGCTTGCCGTGTCCGGTATGGATATTCCAGTGCCGTTAGCATCTCTCGTCTGTGGACTCATCATGGTCATCTCGGCGGTCTATGGCGTTAAAGTGCTTCGGGTGATCAGCTATATTGCCGTGCCACTACTGGTGGGGATCAGTGTCTATGGTCTTATCGAAGCTTTGACCGGGGATTCACTGCATATCATTCAAAACTATAAGCCTGCGAGAGCAATGAGCTTTACAGACGGATTGGCCGTAACTCTGGGTTCATTTGCCCTTGGAGCGGTCATTGCGGGGGATTATTCGCAATTTTCGAGACAAAGGTCGGATGTTCTGAAAGCCGCTCTATTTGGAATCATCCCAGCAGGTCTGCTGATGATCGGGGCTGGAGCTGTCCTGACGATTGCTTACCAGACCAGCGATATTACAGCTACCTTTCTGAGTATTACAACTCCGTTTATCGGCGGTGTGGTTTTGATTCTGGCTACCTGGAAGACAAATCTGGTGAACGCGATATCTGGCGGGATTGCTTTGATTAATGTATTCAACGTATCGAAGGAAAAAGAAAAGTGGGCTGTTGGCATCGCCGGAACTATTGGCACAGTACTGGCTGTCATCGGGATACTTAACTATTTCACTCCGATTATGTCCATCCTGTCGGCCATGATTCCACCGGTGGCAGGTGTGATGATTGCAGCTTACTGGGTACTTGGCAAAGGGGATAAGAACCGCTGGCATGAAGTGGACGGTGTAAATATCCTGGGCGTTGTGTCCTGGCTGGTTGGCGCAATTATTGCCTGTACCCCTGTCGTGCTGTCGTTCTTCCCAAGCCTGCCTCAGGTACCGAATCAACCGCTGATCGGGATAGTCATTTCTTTTGCAGTATATTATGTCGGCTATCGTGTATCGGCTCAAAAGACTGTCATATTGGAGGAAAACTAAATGAGATATATAGATAAAACAGCTGTTGAAAACATTGCCGTCGGCGCCGCCTTCTTAGGAACTGGCGGAGGTGGCGACCCTTATATCGGCAAATTGATGGCTCTCTCGGCCATCGAGAAGTTTGGACCTGTCAAACTATACTCGGTGGACGAGATTGAGGATGCAGACTTCTTTATACCGGCCGCTATGATGGGTGCGCCTTCCGTATTGATTGAGAAATTCCCTAAAGGGGACGAATTTGTTAAGGTTTTTCAGAAATTAGCGAATTACTTAGGGAAAGAGCAAATCGCCGGCACGTATCCGATGGAAGCGGGAGGTGTCAATTCGATGATTCCCATCGTCGTTGCTGCTCAGCTTGGTCTGCCACTGATCGATTGTGATGGGATGGGGCGGGCATTCCCGGAGCTCCAGATGGTGACATTTAACCTGGACGGCATTTCAGCGACGCCGATGGCGATTACCGATGAGAAAGGGAATATCGGCATCTTCGAGACCCTTGATAACAAATGGACGGAACGGCTGGCAAGAGTAGCTACGGTGGAGATGGGGGCAAGCACTCTAGTCAGCCTGTACCCAACAACGGGAGCTCAATTGAAGCAAAGTGGTGTTCATCATATCGTGACCCTCTCGGAGCAGATTGGAGAAATCATTACCTCGAAGAACCGGGATGCCAAGGATAAACTTCAAGAGCTGCTTGCCCTTGTATCCGGCTATGAGCTGTTCCAAGGCAAAATCGTGGATGTCATTCGTGAAACCAAGAGAGGCTTTAACCTCGGCCAGATGCATCTTGAAGGAATCGAGGCGTTTAAGAGCGGAGAGATGAAGGTTCATTTTCAAAATGAAAACCTGGTCGCTGAAATGAACGGCCAAGTGGCCGCGTTGACTCCGGATTTGATCTGTCTGGTTGATTACGACACGCTGTCTCCTGTGACCACAGAGAGTCTGAAATACGGCAAACGTGTAAGAGTGGTTGGATTGCCTGCTCATGAGAAATGGAGAACGGACAAAGGAATCGAAACGGCAGGTCCACGATACTTCGGATATGATTACGATTATGTTCCGATTGAGGAATTAGTGAAGAAGGCGGTGGCTAAAAATGTATAGAATCGGGATCGATGTGGGGGGCACCAACACAGACGCCATCATTTTGGATCAGAATTATCAGCTGGTTCATGCGGTGAAATCACCGACAAGCCTCGATATCAAAACAGGGATTGAAACTTCCTTGCGTAACCTGCTCCAGGAAGCAAGCATCGATAAACACCAGATTACACATGCCATGTTAGGTACAACACAGTGCACAAATGCGATTGTTGAACGCAAGAAGCTTGCCAAAGCCGGCGTCATTCGTCTGGGTTATCCCGCAACGGCTTCAGTTCCTCCGTACACGTCCTGGCCTGAAGATATGATTCAGAAGCTGTCGGGCAAATATGCTCTTGTGCATGGTGGATATGAATACGACGGCCAAGTGCTGGGAATAGTCGATGAAGCTGAAATTAGAACACTCTTAGAGGATTGGCGTGACAGCGTGGAGTCCATTGCGGTCATCGGCGTATTCTCTTCGATTAAGAATGACCAGGAGTTCCAGGTCCGCGATCTTATCCAAGAAGTGTATGGCCCAGCGTTTCCGGTATCCTGTTCATCCCTGATCGGTTCGGTTGGTTTAATTGAACGGGAAAATGCAACGATCCTGAATGCTGCATTATGCAAGGTCATCGAAACGACGACCCAGGGATTTATACAAGCGTTAGAGGAAGAAGGGATCTCTGATGCGGCTGTGTACTTATGCCAAAATGACGGGACTCTGATGTCCATTGATTACGCTAAACAATTTCCGATCCTGACCATCGCTTGCGGACCCACGAACAGCATACGAGGGGCTTCTTACTTAGCGAAAATAAAAAATACAATGGTTCTCGATGTTGGCGGAACGACCTCGGACATCGGTGTATTACAGGACGGCTTCCCGAGAGAATCGTCGGTAGCAGTTGAGGTTGGCGATATCCGCACGAATTTCCGTATGCCGGATATTATCTCTGTTGGACTCGGCGGAGGCAGTATCGTGCGTATGAACGACAACGGTAAAATTACGGTTGGTCCGGACAGCGTAGGCTACAGGATCGGACAGGAAGCGCTCGTCTTTGGCGGAAGTACGCTTACGACAACAGATATTGCCGTACGGTTAGGGCTCGCAGATGTCGGGGATAAGAGCCTGGTAGCACATCTGGATGAGGATTTTGCGAGAAGTGTACAAGCGGAGATTGGCTCGATCATTGAGCAGGCCATTGATAAAATGAAAACCTCCTCGGGAGACGTCGAGCTGGTGCTGGTTGGTGGCGGCAGTGTGGTCATTCCGGACACGATCCGCGGCGTATCCAGCATGATTAAGCCGGAGAACGGGGGCGTAGCTAATGCCATAGGGGCATGTATTGCCCAAATCAGCGGACAATACGAGCAAATTTATATTTACTCTAGAGAGCCGCGTGAGGTATCGCTTAAGGACGCGCAGGAGAAAGCCGTGAAGCAGGCGGTTCTGGCTGGTGCTGATCTGGATACGGTAGAGCTTGTGGAAGTGGAAGAAACCCCGCTCGCTTATCATCCGGAAAACGCAACGAGACTGAGAGTGAAAGTGGTAGGGAACATGAAGTAAGAGGAGATACGCAGATTAGAAAATGAACCAAAGATAAGTTAGAGAATCAATAAATTTGCTGCAATTAACAAATAATGAAACCGGCAAAGTTCCCTGTATGGAACCTTTGTCGTTTTTTTTCTGCGAAGGAACTTGATTTTCTAATCATAAAGATATATGATTGATCCATCAACCATTGACGGGTCAACGAATTGAAGGGAGGCTTTATTATTTTTACATGCCATACAGATGACCTGCTGTACCTGCTCATGCATTTAAACAAGCATATTGCGACCCGGTTTGAACGATGTGCTGGTGTTAGTCCGAATCGGCTCGAACTTCTGTGCAAACTGACAGGTGGCCAAATTAGCCAATCGGATCTACAGAAGGCTGTGTCTATTGATCCCGCCGCAGTGACCCGTCATGTTCAGCAATTGGAAGCGGAAGGAATTCTTCTGCGAACAAGATGTGAGAGTGACAACCGGATTACTTTAGTTCAGCTAACCGAAGAAGGCCAAGCTAAAGTAGCGTGGTTTAAAGCGGAGAAAGATCGGTTTCTGGAGGAGCTGCAGGCAGACCTCACGGAATCAGAACGGCTTGGGTTTATTCAAGTTCTACGCAAGCTGAACAACCAGATTCAACAGATGAAAGAAACAAGCAAGAACAATTAATTATAGAGATTAGGAGAGAATAACATGACTGTAACTTCCTTAAACAATGATTTCAAAGAAATTATTATTTCCCGGCGCTCTGTGCGAGTGTACGATCCTGCGGTCAAAATCAGCCGTGAGGAAATGACTGAAATTTTGGAAGAAGCGACTTTGGCACCGTCATCCGTTAATCTTCAGCCTTGGAGATTTCTTGTCATCGATAGCCCAGAAGGTAAAGCGACCCTTGAAGAGCTCGCACCAGGCAACAAAACGCAAGTGACAACCTCATCTGCAGTCATTGCCGTTTTCGGTGATATGAACGCATTTGACAATGCGGATGAAATTATGGGTTCAGCTGTGGAAAAAGGGTATTTACCGCAAGAGATTAAAGATCAGATGATGGCCAACTATACGGATCTTTTTGGACGTATACCAGCGCAAGCTTTTCGCGAAATGATTCTTGTTGATAGTGGTCTGGTATCCATGCAGCTTATGCTTTCTGCTCGTGCCCGTGGATATGATACCAACCCGATTGGCGGATATGACAAATCCAGAATTGCGGAAGCATTTGGTATGGAGAAGGAGCGTTATGTACCCGTCATGCTTATTTCTGTAGGTAAAGCAGCTAAAGAGGCACGCAGAACCACCCGTCTTCCTATTGACCGTATTGCGGAATGGAAGTGAGGTTATCCCCATGATAATTATCCATGCAGAAATGAAAGTAAACCGCGAAGCAGAAGCAGAATTTTTGGAGTCTGTACAAGAACTTATTAAGTCCTCCCGCGCGGAAGCAGGGAATGTGTCGTATCAGCTCCTGAAGGATACAGATCAGGACAACACTTATCTCATGGTCGAGCAGTGGAAGGACCAAGAAGCGGTAGAAGCTCACAATGCAAGCAGCCATTTTCAAGCATTCGTAGCCAAAGCTCCAAAGTATTTGACAGCTCCACTAAAAGTTCAAGCTTTTATTGGTCAACCCATTAGCAAATAAGACAAAGCTTCTTGTACTCTAATGGATTATGCATTCAACCATAAAACGACGGTAGCCGGCCTAATGATCGGCTGCCGTCGTTCTTCTAACGGGCATTATCATAATCAAGTTATGGCAGACATTATCTCATACTATACATAATTCTTCGCAATGTAATTTACGAATGTTCTGACTGATCAACTATTCTCTTGTTGAGTCGTGTTCTTCTTCAGCTTCCCGAAACGAATCCGATCCACCACATAATATAAGACTGGAGTCACTCCTGTAAAAAGAAGAAATGCCGTCTCACTCCGATTCGTGACATCTTCCAAATGGGCCGTAGATTTGAACATGTTAATCGACATGATCACCATGGCAACAGACATTATGTAAGAAAAAGGTTTATGATCATTCATTCCAGCTAAGTGAGCAAATGCCTTTACGGAAATAAGCAGGAAGAGAGAAATCTTAAGAAATATACTAAATAGCCAAAAGACAATCAGCAGTGGATCCAAATTTTCCAGGAAAGCCCCCGCATGTATGTATCGAATCAATTCTAAAGTCGGATAGGTTAGATTTGCTGTTAGTTCTGAACCAAATAACATTAAACACACTAGCAGGACAGCAAGTATAACCACAACAGCTGTAGCCGTAGCCCCTATTAGAGATTTCATTAACTTGTCGGTTCCTACAAAATACGGAAATAGATACACGATAAAAGCCATTTCGCTGAACAGGGCCACGACGATCATTGTACCGTTCCATATTCCAGCTGGCTGCCAAGCTGTAACCAATGCAACGGCCATGTCTATATTTATCTCTTGCGAGGCAAATAGGGGGAACGCCAGAACTGAGATTATACTTAAGAAGAACATGCCCTGAGCGCTTTGAAATATCACAACTGGGCCTGAACGAACCCCTCGGGCTATACAATATCCGAACAAAATGGCTACAGGCCAGTCCGGTGTCCCAGGTAAGTATACTTGTACGACAAAGTCAATAAATTGGCGCAGGATAAATGCGGCTGAGAACAGATTGACAAAGATGACGATCAGAAACAGCGGGTAATGGATCCATCTGCCCAAAATGTCCTTTCCGTACTGCCCAAGAAAATGTGTAGGTCTTCGAAGACATAACCTATAAGTTAGATAAGCTATGAGAAGCCCGATTAGACTTCCGAGTAATACCGAGACCCAAGACAGATATCCGGCATTTCTAACCAAGGGACTGATGAAGAATCCGATGGTACTTGAGAAAAGGAATTGAGCAAAGAACATGTATACCTGAAGTGACGTTATTTTTCCCATGGGACCCTCCTTCAATCTCCGATGAATAAGAACCTCTGAATGGGCTCGAAAATAAACGAGATAATCAGCCCAAGGGACCACCGATCCCTCAAGGCATAAGTAACTTCCATCCCTGTGAACATGACTAACCATAAACACGCCAGAATCATGACACTACGCATAGAACGTTTATTTTTCCGCAGGTATCTCCATTCTAAAATCCCTACTGCCCCATAAATAATGGCGATCAAAATCATTTGTTTTCCTCCGCATTCGGTAGGATTCTGTTCCATTGAGGGATCTGCGATGTACCGAACCATTTAACGGAAATGTTAACCCTAGGCTCTACTCTAACCTGGTCTGCGTAACGTTCTCTCCACTCGGGCCTAAGTTCCTTCCATCTACCTGGATACCTCCATTTGATATAGTTTGCGAACTGAAAAACATCTGATTTCATTGTCTTAGATACGGCCACAGCTTGGCGGATGCGGTCTTTGATTTCCTCATTTAGCAGTAGTTCAAGCTTTCGAAGCTCACTCGGTTCAGTGACATCTATAGCTGATTCTGTTGCCAGAATGCCCGCCATTGCTTTGCAGTCAATTTGAACTGAAATGTCGTCACCACGAATTTGTGCCTTTAAGTGAGTCCTAGCATTCCGGATTAGGAAGTTGACCGGCTTGTTATCCGTAGGAGAATTAACATCATACACAGAATAATTTAATTGCTTTAGAATCCATAGAGCGCCTTGGGTCTCCTCGTCAGTCAATTTGCCTATCATTTTACCGTTCTTGATTAGCCCCGCTCCGTCCGTCCCCATCCAATTCTCCTTATTTTCTTCAAATTGAACGCCTTGTCTACCAAAAACAAGCATGGGAATAACGAGATCCCCATGATTAGAGGCAGACATAAGCATATCCTTCACTGTGACCATTATTGTCTGACGCTCCTTAGCAAGTTGCGTGAGAATGTCTGTCGGGAATTCTTCAAACGTAATAGGACTGGAGGCTACTCTCTTGGCTTTATCCTCGCTAATGAACAGGTAAGCATTAATATGGATCGCGAATTCACGAGCAGCGAAATCGACTACAGGCTTTATACCCGACTGAGCAAATTCCTTGCCCATTACAATATGTCTCAGTTGACCGAACGTAATTCTGCGGGACAAATCGGCTTGTATCTTCCGAAAAGCTTCTCCAACATCTCTTCCTGTTTTTGATACAAAAGTAAACGGTTTAGACGAGGACCCACTCCCGCCCTTCAGAAGTGCTTGACAATCGGTTCGGCAGCGGGAAACCTAAGGTCATCTCTATACCCTCGTTGGTTCTATCAAGCAGCATAACTCTGGCGAATGCTCTGTCATTGACTTCAACCTTGGACCAACAACCGCATAACATACATAGAGGGATACATGCCAGAAAAAGCTTTAGGAGCTTTAACATATACATATCAAATTTCACTCCTCCTCTTCTCTTGCATGTCCCCAATTCCGGGTCTTCAAACGCTTACTTTGACCCTTCCCGTCAAAGAAAGAAGGCCTATTCTTCATCCCCCACCATGGGGCTCTTAAAATAGTATCCTTAAGATCATTCGTGTGAAGTGGTGTTATCGGAGATAAATAGGGCAGGTCAAAAGAGCGAAGTTCGAGCAGATGAAGATAGATCAGAATCATCCCGAAGGCGATGCCAATCAATCCAAATGTGCCAGCCAGAATCATGATGGGAAACCGGAGCAGTCGGAAGGCAAGCCCCAAGTCAAAATGGGGGATGATAAAGGAAGCGATACCGGTCAAAGCCACAATAATGACCATTGCAGCTGAAGCAATACCCGCTTCAACAGCAGCATTGCCGATGATCAAAGCTCCAATAATGGATACAGACTGACCGATTGATTTAGGAATCCGAACGGTTGCTTCTCGCAGAGCTTCAAAAGACAACTCCATTAGAAAGGCTTCGACCAGGGCGGGAAAGGGTACAATTTCTCTTGAAGAAGCTACCGTAATTAACAGCCTTTCTGGAATTATATCCGGATGAAATGTCGTTATAGCTACGTATATAGACGGCAATAACAGCGAAATGAACAGAAAGAGCAGCCGAATTGCCCTAATCCAGTTCGCTGCAACAAACCGCTGATAATAATCTTCTGCTGACTGCAGCAACATGAAGATGGTGACTGGAGCAATAAGTGCAATAGGTGTACCATCCACAATGATAGCTACTCTTCCTTCCAACAGTGCTGCGCTGACCACATCCGGCCGCTCAGTAGATTGTAATTGGGGAAAGGGCGAGAAAGGATAATCCTCTATAAATTCCTCCAGGTAACTGGAGCCGAGAACCGAGTCAATCTCGATAGCAGATAACCTCTTTTTCACTTCATTGACTAATTCCTGCTTGCACTTCCCCTGTAAATACACGATGGCTACGGAGGTCTGAGTCTCCGTGCCAATATGCATCAGATCCATCTTGAACGAAGGCGTTTTGAGCCTTCTTCGGATCATGGTTAAATTGGTATCCATACTTTCTATAAAAGCTTCACGAGGTCCTCGAATTACGGCTTCGTTTGGAGCTTCCTGAATAGATCTCTGTTCAAAGGCGGTCACGGAGAGCGCAAGCATGCGGGACTCCCCGTCCATCAACAGCAATGCTTCTCCCTGCAACAGGCTTTGGTAGGCTTCCTGCAAGCTAAAGTGAATACTTTGATGAGCGATTGGAAGCCGCTTATACACAAAGATATTCATGCTTATATCCTCAGCTGTCCAGGATGGGGCGAACTCTCCCAACGTAGTCAGTACATGCTGTTCGATGGCTTTTAGATCGATCATTCCTTTGATATATAGAAGGGCGCATTTTAATCCCGCTCCGGCAACAAAGGTATGATTGACAAGGTCTGAAGAATTCGAGAGATGCTGTTGCAGCCAGGCTAATCTTAAATCAAGATCGGCTGTACGAGGCTCCGTACTCTGCTGAGTTGTTACAGATGAGTCGGAACTTGAAAGGACGATCTCCCAGTTTTTTAATTTCTTTTTAAGCCAGTTAAATTGCATCATAGTAACCTCGGTAATCTATTTTCACTTATTTTCCCTTGACACCATTTTTTTATACACCTTACTGGGGGGGAGTCACGAATTTGGGTTTAACCCTAATCACATTTATTACAATAATATTGTATTAAAAGCCGATAAATTGATTATTTCATTGATTTATTCAAGAATTTTGAAATAAATCGTTGACTTAGCTTGGAAAATGCCGATATACTCACGATGTATTCTAAATATATTGGATGAATTGAGGTGGTGTGATCATAAGAGCAGGTGAATGTCGATAAGATCCTTCATCTATGAAAGCGTTTTAATAAAAATCAGTGAGGTGATAATTTTGATGTTAAAACGAAGTATTTCGGTCATGCTGTGTGTGCTGCTCTTGATTGCCCCTCAGGCGGCATTCGCCTATAAGAACCCGGAATCGCTGCCGGACGAATGGGGACAATATGGTCTTGGCGACCCTTATATACTGAAGTTTAACGGTACATATTATTTATATGTCAGTACTAGAGATACCGATATCGGAGTCAAAGTATGGAGCTCTCCAGACCTTGTACACTGGAGCTATGGGGGATTGGCCGCAACCGATCCGGTTACGAAGGGAGCTTACGCTCCTGAAGTCGTTTATTGGAACGGATACTTCTACATGTATACGTCTCCTGCCGGAAATGGTCATTACGTGCTGCGCAGCGAGAGCCCGACCGGTCCATTCACCGTGCAAACGGGCAATTTGGGCCATTCGATCGACGGCAACGTCTTTATTGACGATGATGGCAAGTGGTATTTCTACCATGCGAACGAGGAGGGAATTCTTGCGGCTGCGATGCCAACGCCGACCACGATCGGCAGCAGCGTGAAAACAGGTGCGAGCATGAACGGTTGGACGGAAGGTTCTACGTTGTTCAAGCGCAACGGTAAATACTATATGACGTATACCGGCAACCATGTATTCAGCAAAGGCTATCGGGTCGACTACGCAGTCAGCTCCAACCCGCTCACGGGGTTCGTGCGTGATTCGGATAACCCGATTCTAATCAGTACGGAAGGTCCGACTGTCGGTCTCGGCCATAATACAGTCGTCGTTGGCCCGAACTTGGATGCCCGCTATATGATCTACCACAATCTTGAAGGTAAGGGTATTGTCGGACCTCTTCGCCATTTAGGAATGGACCGGATCGTGTTCAACGGGGATAAAATGTCGCTACTCGGACCAACGGCAACCATACAACCGGATCCGGAGATGCCGGATTTCGAGGATCGGTTCAAGGGTGCGGAACTCAGCCCGGCGTGGAAGAGTGCGGACGGTGTCGGCTGGAGCATTAATTCCGGACTTCTGAGGCAGCAAGCCCTCGGCACAAGCAGACTGCTGACCACGGCTGAGACCGAAAGTAACTATACAGCAGAATTCAACCTGCAGCTTGCTGAGTCCAGCAATACCGGCAGCCCGCGGCTCGGGGCCGTATTCTCCTACAAAGATGATAACAATTTCGGCACAGCGCTATTAAATACGTCGAGCAATTCGCTGCAGACACAGTTCCGGGTGAATGGCACCGATCTGGGATGGGTGACGAGTACGCTGCCGGAAGGATACGATTATACGAAGCTGCACAATATCCGGGTTGAGAAAGCAGGAAATACATTCAAAATCTATGTCGACGGCATGCTGAAGCAGACGCGCAGCATCATGCTTGGCGGCGGCAGTATCGGTTACATCACGGAGAACGCGAAGGCGAATTTCGGTTATGTCGCTTTCAGCAACGACGTGAACGGGAGCAGCGATTTTGACGCCGTGAAGCCGGTTCCGGGTCAAGTCGAGGCTGTTCATTATCTGTCAGGCGGCGAAGGGGTCGGGTATCATGACCTGACACCGGGTAAAGTCGGCGATTACCGCGGAGATGGCATGGATACAGCCAGAGCTGGTGACAGCACTTCACATATTACCGATTTCGAAAAAGGCGAATGGCTCAAATACCGGCTGAACATCGCGGAAACAGGCAAATACGATATCGACCTTTCTTATACGGATGCAGGCCTGGGCAGCAAGGTACAGCTCACATTGGATGGTGGACAGCCGCTGGGCGAGTTTGAGCTGGCAGGAGACACTGACGCTGCTGATACAGGATGGCAAACCACACAGCTGAGTGGGATAGCTCTCCCGGCAGGTGTGCATACCTTGAAGGTCACTGCCGTATCGGGCAAGACCTCGCTGGATAAGCTGACGTTTCATCGGCACGTGGACGTTCCAGTTCTCTATGATAACTTCGATGACGGCCAGGATGACGGCTGGCAGCGGTTTGAAGGTTTCTGGAGCGTGAAGAGCGACATGGCCGAGGAGGAGCAGGCTTACGATGCTTATCATCCGATACCTGGTGAGATCGGTACGGTTCACTATATTTCCGGCGGCGAGGGTGTCGGTTATCACGATAATACACTTCAAAACATTGGTGGCGAGTACAGAGGAGACTCGGTCGACATTCGCTCCAATCCGGTCAGCGGGGGTTACAACGTAGGTTGGAACCAGACAGGTGAATGGCTAAAGTTTAACATTGACGTAACAAAAGCCGGAACCTATAACGCAGAATTTAAAGTGGCTACTACGATGGATGGAGGTCAGATCCGGCTGTGGTTGGACGATACGACAGACCTAACCGGTATCGTAGACATTCCAAAGACCGGCGACTGGAACGTTTGGAATGTGGTGCGCAAATCCGGTGTTACCCTGCCGGCCGGTAAACATACGTTGAAAGCCGAAACGGTACGCGGAGAGTTTGATTTTGCAGGTATAGCCATGAAGAGGACAGATCAGCCAATACCAGTACCCGGCGTCATCGAATCCGAGCATTACAAGCCCGGCGGCGAAGGTGTAGGCTACCATGATTTGACGCCTGCGAACATTGGAGGCAAATACCGCACCGAAAGCGTCGATATTCGATCCGCTGCATCGGGTGATCAGATCGTAGGCTGGAATCAAACAGGCGAATGGCTGAAGTACAATATCAACGTTGCGCAAGAAGGACTGTACGATCTTGACTTGTGGGCAGCTACGACGTTCAAGGATGCACAAGTCCGGCTGTGGCTGGATGACGCGACGGATCTGACAGGCATATTGGACGTTCCTGCTTCCGGCGACTGGAATAAGTGGAAGTCGGTGACGAAATCCGGTATCAGGCTGCCGGCCGGTGATCATGAACTGAAGGTCGAAATTGTCAAAGGCGAGTTCGACATGACGAGACTGTCGTTCACCCAGTTCGATAAGCCGCACGTGCTGCCCGGATTTATTCAGGCTGTTGATTATAGAGCAGGCGGCGAAGGTTTAGGCTACCATGATCTGACACCTGATAACATCGGTACGGAATACCGGAATGATGCGGTCGATATCCGCCGAAATGCGGGCGGCAGTTATAATGTGGGGTGGAACGCTACCGGGGAATGGCTGGCCTACAACGTAGATATTGCCAAAGCCGGTGTATATAACATCGACTTTGTGACCGCTACATCGATGGACGGTGCTAAGGTTCGGCTGTGGCTGGACGATACAACTGATCTAACCGGGAAAGTCAACATTCCGAAATCTGTGACCTGGGAAGATTGGGCGACAACAACGAAGCAAGGCGTCTATCTCCCGGCGGGCGAACATACTTTGAAGGTCGAAACCGTGAAAGGTGAATTTGATTTCCAAGGGATACGCATCCATCCAAATCCTGCCGTACCAAAGGCTGCTCATACCGGTGAATATCAGGCAGCGGTGGGCGGCTTCGGGAAAACGTTGATTGGAGATGCCGATTGGTCGAATTACAGCGTAGAGTCTGATATCAAGCTCATTAGCAATACAGGCGACGGAGGTATCCTGTTCCGGGCGAGCAACCCGGCTCACGGCAAGGAGCTGAATCAGAATAATGCGGATTTCGTACAGGGATATGTTGCGTACCTGAACAAAGAGGGCGTTCACCTCGGCAAGCTGAATTACAGTTGGACCTATTTGAAAGGGGCGCCACTCACGGTAAAGACAGGGGAATGGAAGCATGTTAAAGTCGTTGCGCAAGGTGCCCGCATCCAAGTGTTTGTCGATAATATGAGCAAGCCGGTTATCGACTACACCGACCGCAGCAGCAGTCCATTCACACACGGCAAGGTCGGTATGCGGACGTTCATGAATGAAACGAGCTACGACAATTTCACGATTCTCCCTGCCCCCATTAACACTCCTGCCATCGGAAAGCTGCTGGAATGGTTTGGCTCAGCCGGTCAGTTAGACAAGAAGATTTGGAAGCAGCTGGATAAAGAGCTCGAGCATGCAGCCGATGCGGTCAGCAGGAACAAACCGGACTGGAAGCAGGGGATCAAGCATTTGGAGAATTTGCTGAAACAGCTGAATAAAGAGAAAGATCAGCAAGAGGTTACCGATCAAGCAAGAACAATGCTCAATCGCAGTATTAACGCACTCATTGAGGTGTGGAGCGTTTCTTAAAGTTTCTGAGCCTAAGAAGCCTGATTTATTCAGGCTTTAGGCTTTTTTTATTTTAATGTAGCCCAAATTATGTCATCACTATTGACAACGCCACTACTACGTGTTACTTTATAGCAGTAGTAAGTGATACTTCATACCAGTATTACAGAATAACAAGGAGTGATTGTGCTGGAAAATCTGACGGAAATGCTTAAAGGCGTGCTTGAGGGTTGTGTCCTTGAAATTATAAGCCGCAAAGAAACCTACGGCTACGAAATTACACGGCGGCTAAACGCCCTCGGCTTCACAGATGTTGTGGAAGGAACGGTATACACCATCTTGGTCCGACTTGAAAAAAACAAGTTAGTGGAGACCACCAAGAAGCCCTCCGACATGGGACCCCCGCGAAAGTTTTTCGCGATCAATGATGCAGGGCGCGAGGAACTGCGGAAGTTCTGGGAAAAGTGGGAGTTCGTATCCTCAAAAATTAACGAGTTAAAGGAGAAGATACAATGAATTTTTGGGACAAAATCACCGGCAACGACATGACCAGAGAAATGAAAGCTTTTGAAGCGCGGGTCAAAAAACTGCCGGCCGATTATCAAGCGGCATGGAAAAAAATTAATGAACATCTTTGGTCGTACACCAATTTCTCAGGTCGCAACCTCATGCCAATTCTCGACGGTGTGTTAGGCCTGCTTGAAGTAGCAGCAGCAGACGGGCAGCAAGTCCAAGAGGTGTTGGGCGACGATATCAAAGGCTTCTGTTCTGCACTGGCCGGCGAAGAAGGGGCAAAGTCTTATCGCGACAAGTGGCGCGAACAACTCAACAATAATGTTGCAAAAAAATTAGGCAAATAGGAGGAAATCATAATGAACATTCGCGACTTGATCGAGGGCAAAAAAGAGTGGCGGGCGCATGTGGCGCGTGTCAAAGCGCTGCCGCAGGAATATCAGATTGTTTATAAAGAAATTCAAAAATATCTCTTTAAGGTCGGCCCAGTTGAGCTAACCGAAGGAACCGGTCTGCTGGCGGGGATTGTCGATCTGTTTGAAGAGGGTGCAGCCTCGGGAAAAGGCGTGCTCGAAGTGACGGGCACTGACGTAGCGGCTTTTTGCGACGATCTAATCAAAGATTCCAAGACCTACACGGACATCTATCAAGAATCGGTTAACCAACAAGTAAGCAAGGCCATGAAAAAGGTTACGGATAAAACAAAATAAAAGGGGGAATGTCGGATGGAAAAAGTAATTGAAGTGAAAGGTCTGCGAAAATCTTACAAGGACACAGAAGTCCTCAAGGGCGTTGATTTGGAAGTGAAGCGCGGTCAGATTTTTGCCCTGCTTGGCTCCAACGGCGCGGGCAAGACAACGATGGTCAGAATCCTTACCACGCTGCTTAAGCAGGACGGAGGCACCGCCACCATCAACGGATTTGACGTCGCATCCAACCCCGATAATGTTCGGCACTCGATCAGTCTGACCGGGCAATTTGCTGCCGTGGACGAAATATTGACCGGGCGGGAGAATCTTATCATGATCGCCAAGCTGCGGCACCTTAACAATCCGCGTCAGGTTGCGGATCACATGCTTAATCGCTTCGGCCTGACAGATGCAGCGGACCGAAAGGCATCTACTTATTCGGGTGGCATGCGCCGCAGGCTAGACATCGCCTTAAGCCTTGTAGGGAAGCCGCAGATCATTTTCCTCGATGAGCCGACGACCGGGCTTGACCCCGAGGCCCGCATCGAGGTATGGAAGATCGTCAAGGAACTGGCGGACGGCGGCACGACGATATTTCTAACCACTCAGTATCTGGATGAGGCAGAGCAGCTTGCCGACCGAATCGCCATTCTCCACGAAGGCAGGATTATTGCGAATGGCACGCTCTCGGAGCTGAAAAAGTTGTTCCCGCAGGCGAAGGTGGAGTATGTGGAGAAACAACCGTCGTTAGAAGAAATATTCCTCGCAATTGTTGGAAAGAAGGAGGCCATATAAATGGAGACAGTAAAGAATCACTTTTTTAGCGATATGGGCGTTATGCTTGGGCGCTCCATGCGCCATATTTTTCGCAGTATGGACACCATCATTACGGTCTGCATTACTCCCATTGCGATGATGCTGCTGTTTGTCTATGTGTTTGGCGGCGCAATCCGTACAGGTACGGATAACTATGTGAACTACCTGCTGCCCGGCATCCTGCTGATAGCCATAGCAAGCGGTATATCCTATACAGCATACCGTCTGTTTATGGATAAGCAGCGGGGCATCCTTGAACGGTTCCACTCCATGCCGATTGCGCGTTCCTCCGTGCTGTGGGGACATGTGCTGACCTCGCTCGTATCCAACGTCATTTCTCTTGCCGTCATCATTCTCGTAGCGCTCTTGATGGGCTTTCGCTCATCGGCAGGGGTCCTGCCATGGCTTGCCGTAATCGGCATACTCCTGCTGTTTACGCTGGCTTTGACTTGGGTTGCGGCGATTGCCGGATTGTCTGGGAAATCGGTGGAAGGTGCAAGCGCATTCTCCTATCCGCTGATCTTCCTGCCGTTTATCAGCTCGGCCTTTGTGCCAACCGATTCGATGCCGACCGTCGTTCGCGTCTTCGCCGAGAACCAGCCGGTGACTTCCATCGTGGAATCCATCCGTGCACTGCTGTCAGGTCAGCCTGTGGGCAATGATATATGGACCGCCCTGGCGTGGCTTGTTGGGATTACGCTCGTTGCATATTTCTTTGCCATGAGAGCGTATAAAAAAACGGGCGTGAAATAGTAAGATTGAAATCGGCTGTGATGCGGATTTTGTCCTCCTCAATGAGAAGTATGAAGTACAATGGACGATGATTGGGGGGCAACAATAGTTCAAAGAAAAAGCATGTTTTCGCTCCATAATGAGGAAACCACCTGTAAAATTTTGGGGTTAATGAACAATATACAATCGCAATAAACCGAACAAATTAGGACAAATCGTGAATTTGCTTCCAACGAAGATTTGAGAACGAAAGGATTAGTCATTCCTTTCGTTTTTTTGCTTTTCAGTCACTCGAAACCAATTAAACGTTTAACTATTGATTTATTTGAGGTGGAAATAATAGTAAAATAATCCCAGACGAAGAGAGCCTTCCATGGGTACGGAGAGATTTGGAGCAAAATTTGAGAACTAATCAGATTTTGAAAGGAGTAATGAAATATGGCAGGATGGGATAGCGCCAATGAAAAACACAGAAGATAAGAACTTTAAACATACTGAAGATGTACAGTGACTTAAAGATTCATTCTTAAGAAGTATGTTGATTCACTAAGCTAAATTAAGACGGTACTGGTAAAAATACCTGTATCATTAACCAATACTGATGGGAAAAATCCATTTTTGTCGAAGGTCAAGAGAATCGTCCCATGAAGGACGTTCTTTACATCGTGGGAAATTTTGCTACTAAAGACTCAAGACCTATTCACCAAATCATTCTAAAATTCAATAATATGTTTTACAATCAACATTACTAAAGAAAAGCACGATAAACAATACTTAGTCGGAGGAATCACTTTGTGAGAAAGTTATCATTCTTTATGGCAATTATCGTATTAAGTGCCGTGTTGTCCGCTTGTTCTGCCAATTCATCCATCGCAGACCAAGCGACTATAGGCCTTACGTCCGGCGAGAGCAAAAAAATCGAGAAATACAATGCGTATGTGGGGCTCAATAACTTGATGACGGGCCGAATCAACGAGGTCTTGGTTCATTATTTCAAGAAGTTCGGAGTTGCTGAGCAGCCTGCAATCGAGAAGAACCTCAGCTTCATCATGCTCGGCGTTGCTGAAACGGAGCGGGAAGTTATCGATAAGGCGAACGGCTATATCTCAAACCAACCTGCTTTTTCGAACGTAGATCCTGTGGTAACCAAACTAACACCGGTCATCAAAGAGCTGTTATCCGTCCTGGACGATATGAAAGCTTACTATGATAGTAGAGGCTATGTGGACGATAATTTCACAAAAGGAAAACAGCTGCATACCAAGCTAGTGAGTGCCAATATCGCTTACGAGACTGTCGCCAAACAATACTTCACCGCTTTACAAAAATTGGATAACGAACAGCGTCAGGCTCAACTGCAAAAACTCAAGGATTCAGACCAGCAGATCAGGTATAATGCCCTGAAGTTCATGATAGACGCTGAGGCTGCGGTTATTGAAATGAACGAGCAGGGAATCACCGCCGGCAATGTGCTGCAGCTTGAGATGAAGAAATTTAAAGCCAAATACGACATTATGACGGAAGATTTGAATTCGCTCATGACCATCGCCAAAGACAAGAAACGAATTCAAACAGAAGGGATTAACAGCTTCAGCATCGAGAGCTATGTTCGTTCAGCTACTGAGGCAAAAGCGGCCGCTTCGAAAATCATTGAACGCATCAATAAGAAGCAACCTGTATCTGATTCTGACCTGAACGGCCAGTTCCTGAACACTACGGACGGTACACCTGAGAATTTCTATTATCAGCTAAGCAAGGCAGTCGAAAGCTATAATCAAATGAATTAAGCGTATCTAACGATTGAGTCTTTCAAAATATGGAGTCCCATTAACCAACAAGCCTTAGCCGCGAATGGAACGCGGATAAGGCTTGTTGCGTCTTGGGCGCACCGCTCCTCAACGCGGGCCTACCATATGCGAATTCAAAAGTCTAACAGTTAGTTCCCTAATTTTGGGGGTAGGTAGATAACGGAAAGTTTTGTTGAAAAAGGTATAAATTTTATGTTTTAAAGTAAAAGTATTTCTTTGTAATGAGAAATGCTTTTATTTTTGCCAAAATTAAAGTGTATAAAATAACAATAATAACATAACTAAAACAATAATAATTTATTGTGAAACGATAAATAACGTGTTAAAGTCAATTTACAACTAAATTCGTGAGGTGCTCTTTATGAAACGGGGAACAACATTCTTTTTGAAGATGGCTGTTATTCTTATTGGAATCCCAATTCTAGCTTTGTGCATATTTTTAGTGCCTAAGATTGGGAGTTTTGCTGGAGAATTGTATCCAGATATTGCTTATATGAAATCTCTTGTTCTAATAGATATGTACGCGGCAGCAATCCCTTTTTACTTAGCTCTGTATCAGGCTTTTAAACTTTTAAGCTATATTGATAAGAACCAAGCGTTCTCGGAATTATCGGTAAAAGCTTTAAAGAATATAAAATACTGTGCCACCACAATCAGTACCTTGTACCTGCTAGGTATGCCGTTCTACCATCTCATGCAGATGAGAGTTGACCCTCCAGGTATTACAGCAATCGGATTGGTCATTATTTTCACCTCCATGGTGGTCGCCGGTTTTACCGCTATCCTTCAACGGCTTCTACAAGAAGCGATTAATATAAAATCTGAAAATGATTTGACGGTCTGAGGTGGAGGATATGGCAATTATTATTAATATTGATGTGATGTTAGCAAAACGAAAAATGAGCGTAACGGAGCTTTCCGAGAAGGTTGGAATTACTATGGCGAATCTTTCCGTTCTGAAAAATGGGAAAGCAAAAGCGGTTCGTTTCTCGACATTAGAAGCGATATGTAAATCTTTGAATTGTCAGCCGGGTGATATTTTGGAGTACAAAAGTGACAATGACATTAAATAAAAACGGTCAACAAATTATTTAATTAACGGAATACGTATGTTGAATTTCCAGGGAGCAGATTACTGTGGTAGCTGCTCCCTGTTTTCATTGAAGTAACGGACATGATCGGGCAAAAAATTATATTGTCATCTGTAGCTATTATTCTTACGAAAATGTAAGAGAAAAGGTCAAAGAGTTAGATAAGGGTCATTAACTTATAAAGAGTAATTATTTATAATCCAAACATCAAGTGATTTTTACAAAGGAGCAGTCAAAGTGAAGAAGTTGATAGGTTTCGTATTGGTTATCGTTATTTTTGCAGGTATTGGATTTCGAGTAAAACGTTTTGTAGAAGGCCCATCCCAATCGGCCAATGGAATTCTAGTGATCGGGGCTGATTAATCTTTTGAATAAAGTCAAAGAGCTGTACAAAAATAGAAGCAAAGAAATGACCGACTACAAAATGGAGCTAGTTACGACAAAAATAGGAAGCAATTAAGCCCGATATATCAAGTATTCAGTATTACTACTCGTTCTATCGCTGAGCAATTCATCAAGAAGGGGATTATAAGAGCCAGACAAAATAGAATCGTCTATGCAGTAACTGATGAACAAGTTAACTTTGTAGATGTCCAAGATCGAGTATAAGAGAATGAAATAAAGGTCATACTGGACCAAGGAGATTTCAGCATGCTAGTGCAAGCTGATCATGACCGGTTTATCGAAGGACTCGTTATCGATTACTAAATTAAAAACCCGTTGATCTGATGGATACATGATCGACGGGTTTTTAATTTTGATTTGATGTAAAAAATAGCTAAAGCAAATAAGTAAGAAAGAGGACCGAGGACCACCGGCACAAATCCCTGTCCTCCGACGGGAAAAGATAGGACAAGAACATATGTCTAATGACACAAAGTTACCTACATATATACCTTAAGCGGACTCTCTCAAGCTGAAATATCCCGCAAGATCAAATTACACAGGTGTAAGGTAGATGTAAGGCAAATCAATAGCTGAGGTCAGCCTGGCAGGATACGATGGGAACAAACAAAAATAAAATGTTTATAAAAGGAGAACCGAGATGAGGCTGTTTGAACTGTTGCTTGTTTTGTCAAACATCGGCTTGTTTGCAATAACCGTCCTATTAAAAAAAGGACGGCGTAGAATTCCAGTCTTCGCTGCAAGCGGAATCGCCACACTTTTACTGGTCATTCATTGGACGGTGGAAGGATACAGACTCCAGCTATTATTCCCATATTGCCTAACGCTCATTTTTCTAGCCATTTCAGGTTATAGCTATTTCACAAAGACCGGCCCCAAAAAAATCCCACGCTTCATGTTGGGCTCAGCCTATACCGCTATAGCGTTAATGCTGATCGCAACCGCAAGTCTCATGTATGTTTTTCCTGTATTTAAACTACCTGAACCGACTGGCGAATTTAAGGTAGGAACGCAAACTTTTCATTTTGTAGATTCAAATAGGGAAGAAACTTTCGATGAAGCCAGAGACAGTAAGAGAGAGTTGATGGTTCAGGTATGGTATCCGGCTCAAGCTGGCACCGGCAAGTACGCTCCCTTTGTTCCCAATCCCCAGATTTTGAGTTATATGGCTGCGAACTATGGCCTTCCCGGATTTACTCTTCAACACCTGAAGTACGTATCCAGTCATGCTGTTTCGGGGGCCGAAGTCTCTTCGGCACAGATTTCATACCCGCTAATCCTTGCGAATCCCGGCAACGGCTCTTCCAGGTTCCTCCACACATCGCAAGCCGAAAATCTCGCGAGTCACGGATACATCGTGGCCGTGATCGACCACACCTACAATACATTTGCAACCGAGTTCCCGGACGGGCGAATCACGACTAGTACAACCAACGACTTATTCTCGCCGGGCGATGATTACAAGACGAGTAGAGAAAGTCGCGACAAGTTGGGAAAGGTTCTAACCGACGATGTGGCGTTTACACTGGATCAATTCGAGCTTATCCAATCGGGGAAGATTCCAAGTCATCTAAAAGGGAGGATTGATCTCGGTCATGTCGGGGTGTTCGGTCATTCCATCGGCGGCGCAACGGCCTATGACGCTGCTTACGATCCGCGAATCGCAGTTGGAATAGACCTTGATGGAGGGCTATATCGTATGCGTGACAGAGAAGGTCTGCGAAAGCCGTTTTTGTTCATCAACTCGGAAAGCTATTTTGAAAAATTAAAAATGGTGTTGGATAACCGGGTCTACACGGATGATGAGCTTAAACGTATGGGCTCAACAAGAGAGTGGGAGGATCAAGTAACGGAAGATAAAAAGTTAGAGCTCAAGCGGATGCGCGAAACGGCTGCTTCAGGGGGACAATTCCTCTATATCGAAGCTGCGGAGCATTTGAATTTTACGGACGTACAGTACATTTCTCCGATTTTCAAAATGCTGGGCGTTACAGGAAAGATTGCACCCGAAAGAGCGGACTTCGTGATCAATGCCTATATGCTGGATTTCTTCGATAAGCATCTGAAAAATCAAGGCGGAACCTTAATGAAAGGGCCGGATAGCCGCTTTCCAGAGGTGAAGTTCGCAACCCCGCTATTATAAATTACGGAAATAAATTACGGAACAAGCTGCCGATTTTGATATGCTCCCCTTCAAGCAGACAGGTTTATAAATAAACCGCTGCTCGAAGGGGAGTTTTCCTTTATCTAAGAAGAACGAATACAATATGAAACTTTTCGAATATAGCCAAAAGACCTCTTATCGGTATAAAGTGGAAGATGAGTAGGATTCAACCATTCATACTCATAACAGATCCAACGTACGTTGATAAAGTGGTAAGGAAGTAACAGAGATAGGAGCGATAATCTTGATTGAAGCTACAGCATCATACGTGGATTCACTGGCTTCGAATGCCGCAGCGATAAAAAATGCGTTAGGTCTGGTGAAGAAGCGAAGTTTCGTGCAGCTGCATCAATCCGAAGATGGGACCTTGTTATTCGCGGAATGCAAAGGAAGCGGAAGCTCGTATTACCAATGTTCCGCAGATTTCATCCAACCTGATAAACCGATCCTGCGCTGTTCTTGCCCAAGCAGGCAGTTGCCGTGTAAGCATGCGTTGGGACTATTATATGCCTACACCGGGGGAGAAACCTTCACTACCGCCGCAGTACCGGAAGACATTATTGTCAAACGGGAAAAAGTGGAGAAGCGGGAAGAGAAGAAGTCGCAACAGACGAGTGAAGGGGCGGAACCCAAGCCTAAAAAGGTGAACAAGACCGCGCTCAAGAAAAAAGTCCAAGCTCAGCTCGAAGGATTGGATGTGCTCGAGAGGCTGCTGCGATCCTTGGTTCGTAACGGTCTGGGAACGATGGATAAGAAGGTCATCAAGACGATGCAAGAGCATGTGAAGCAGATGGGGAATTATTATCTCACGGGCGCGCAAACGGAGTTGCGGCGGCTTACCTTACTGCTCTCGGAAGCAGATGATCGTGAGCAAATCTACACAGATGTCGTAGAGCAATTGGCTGTAATGCATGCTTTTATTAAGAAGGGACGCGCCCATTTAACAAGCAAATTGGAAGATCCGGCACTCGCGCTTGATCATGAATCAACGATCGAGGAATGGCTGGGACATGCATGGCAGCTCACAGATTTGAAGGAATACGGGCTGATGAAGGAACAGGTTGAGTTGGTTCAGCTCGCATTTGTAAGTTATGACGATTCGGCAAGACAAGAGTATGTTGACGAAGGGTATTGGCTGGAGCGAGACAGCGGTGAGATTCATCGAACGATTCAATATCGGCCCTACAAAGCAGCGAAGCTGATGCGTGAAGAGGACAGCTTCTTTGATGCTGTGCATATTCCTTCCTTATACCAATATCCAGGGGATATGAACCGAAGAGTTCGGTGGGAAGAGATGGCTGTTAGACCGCTCGAGTCGCATGAGATCGAGGATATATCCAAATATGCCGAGCGATCGTATACAGATGTCATCAAAAAAGTGAAAACCCAGTTGAAGAATCCGTTAAGTCACGCCAATCCGCTCGTGCTGCTGCATGTGGCCGAGGTTAAGCAATCCAATCAAGATGAAGTGGTCATTGCTGATGAATCCGGTCAACATCTCGTATTACGGGATCACGAATCAAATGGGCATCGGCCCCTTCCACTGTTCAAGCATTTGCCTGCATCGCAATTGGAGGATATAAGCATGCTGGTTCGGTTCGAGCACGATATGGACACGGGGCGGTTAACAGCAATGCCTTTAACGATATTGAAAGATACGGAAATGCTCCGTCTCTTGTATTAGGAGGAATGAACATGAGCACAGACTTACTACAAGAGCTCCATCAAGAGCTTCGCAGAATCTACATCGCAGGAAGCGATCTGGCACTCGGGGATTACCGGCTAAAACGGATGCTGCCGCAATTCATACAGCTTGGCGAGCGAGCACCGATTTTCAAGAGATTAGGGGAAGGGATTGCGGCTCTGATAGAGCCTAAGGATGCAGAAAACTATCAATCTGCAGAACAGCTGCAGGATTTGAATCTACTCCTGACTTCCGTGCTTCGCACACAAGGCATAACAACACCGCAGGGCGAGCTGCGGCCGCTAGAGAATCGCCCCGTATCCTTATCTACATTTCTTTCGTATCGCAAGCTGGCTGCTGTAGAGGAGGCGCTTACGACGACAGGAAGCAATCGGTATGAGGTGGTTGTTCACGCCTTCGAAGAGGGCATGTTCCGGGATCTTCGTCTGCTGGCGCTGGCCGTTCGAGCGCTGGGGGATCCCTATTCGGAGATCGCTGAATTTGCAATGCAGAAGATCCTTCCATCCTATGGGGCTGAGGTTGTGCCCTATCTGATCGACAGCTTCGATCCAATGGGAGGCAAGGTAGAGAGCCGCAAGCTTCAAGTGATCGGGCAGGCCGGTGGAGAAGACGTATTGGATCTGATCTTTCAGGCAGCTGAAGCCGGGTCGGAGGAAGTTCGTGTGACGGCGATTCGTCTTCTAGCAGCTCATGCTTCCTTTGCGTCAGATTTGCTCACTTGGACGAGAGACAAGAAGAAATCGATTCGTGAAGCGGCCTATCAATCTTTAGCAGTAATGAATGATGAGGCAGCGGTTGAACGGATCTATGAAGCTTTTGCGGGCAAAGACATCGAAATCGCAGCTGAAGCCGCAGCCAAATGCGGCTCGGAGCAATTAACGGCATGGCTGGTTCGTGATCTCGGTGAAGAGCTGAAGCATCTACTTGAGTACAACAAAGAAGATAAGAAGAAGGCAGAAGCATCACAGAAAAAAATGAGGCACGTTCTCACCGCTCTGGAAGGGAAACGGAGCGACACGTTATATGAACTTTACCTTGAGGTAACAAGACAATATTCATTATATATTTCTTCTGCTGGACTGGATCTTGTGGATGCCGCTGCACATTACTTGGAACACGAAAATTCCTTGGAAGCCTTGGAGGCTCTATATGCTTTAGAGCAACACAATATGCGCTACCTGCCTTATGCCTTCCGTGCTTCGTTCCGGCAGCTCTCGCCATCCGCGTTGTATGAGCACTATGTGCATTCCATTCGTAACAAATGGAAGATGAAGACCAATAAGGAAACCCAGAAAAAACTGAAGCAATTCCTATCTATACTGGAAGAGCAAGTGATTGCCTATCCCTATCAGCTTTACCCTAATTTGTGGGGTTCCCCTGGAGAGTCAATTTACCTGAGCACAGTAAAAATGATGCCTGTAGAACAGGTCGCACAACTATGGGATTCGCGATGGTTAGATTGGCTGATTGAGATCCAGGCCACTCATCTCGTCTGTGTGTTCGCGCGGCCGGACCATACGGAATCGCAGTCATTCCTAATAGAGCGGATGCGAGACATGACAGATCTGCGTCATCCATCCTTGGATATTCTGCTTCTTGGCCTTGAACGAGCGGGAGTAGATGCATCGATCCGGTTGGAATTGCTCATGAATGTGCTTGAACAAAAGCGGGGCGGCAATCTTTATTCGTTCGAAGGCCCTGTGCTGGAAAATTTATATCAGCTGCCTTTAAGTTATCAAGATCGTCTGGCTGATTTGATCCAGAAATATCGGTATACCGCTCGCGAACAGCTGCAATATGTATGGAACGAGATGGAAAGAAAGAAGCACGAAGCTGTCGTGGCGGATTCTGTGTAATTCCGATCATGGTCTCCGAAATGCCTACTGGATATCTAATTCAAGGATTACGGAGACAACAGTGGTCGTAAGAACACTCGGCATCGCAGCACCCGAACTGTGTAAACCTTACTTAGTTCAATTTATATAGAATGAAGATCATGAGGAGATGGGAAAATGGTTGCGACTCAAGAACAATGGCAAGAGATGATGCGGCTGCCAGCCGAGCAATTATATCAAGAAGAAATATCTGCGCTGAAGAAAGCAGATAAAGGGAAGATTCCGGCCGGCTGGCAGATGTCCCCGCAATCCGTACTTACGTTCATTACTGGAGGGAAAGCCGGTAAAACGGTGATCACACCGAAATACATCGGCAACAAAAGGCTGATTGAAATGGCCATCGCCACGCTGGTTACTGATCGTGCGCTGCTGTTAATTGGAGAGCCAGGTACGGCTAAATCCTGGTTATCCGAAAATCTAACCGCCGCCATCTATGGAAATTCCGGCCTTGTTGTCCAAGGGACTGCGGGTACGAGTGAAGAGCATGTGCGATATTCATGGAACTATGCCATGCTGCTCGCGAATGGACCTACACCAGAAGCGCTTGTGCAGAGCCCTGTGATGCGGGCGATGGAAGCCGGCGGTATTGCCCGTTTCGAGGAAATTTCACGATGTGCTTCTGAGGTACAGGATGCGCTGATCTCAATTCTATCGGAGAAAACGATTTCGATTCCTGAGCTCAGCCGAGAGGTTAGTGCACGGAAAGGGTTCTCGATTATCGCTACGGCGAACACGCGGGATCGGGGCGTCAATGAGATGTCGGCGGCCCTGAAGCGTCGCTTCAATATTCTGATCCTGCCAACACCAAGCGATATGGATACGGAAGTCGAGATTGTGAAGAAAAGAGTACGTGAAATTGCTTCCTCCTATGATCTGCAAGCCGCTGTCCCTGCGGATGAGGCGCTGATTAAGGTCGTAACCATCTTCCGGGAATTGCGCAGTGGGATGACACTCGATAAGAAGGAGAAGCTGAAATCTCCTGCGGGTGTAATCTCCACAGCGGAGGCAATTTCTCTGCTTACGAACTCCATGGCTTTAGCAGCGAGCTTTGGCAATGGTGACATTACAGATGAAGATCTTGCCGCAGGTTTGCAAGGAGCCATCGTCAAAGATGACGTGAAAGATAAGCTCGTCTGGAAAGAGTATCTCGATAATGTGATGAAGAAGCGCGGCGCAGAATGGCGAGGTCTGTACACAGCCTGTAAGGAGATGAACGAGTGAACAGCGTAGCGGCGGCCGCTGTACATATCTTTGGTGTGCGGCATCTGTCACCCGGCGGCTCCTTGCACCTACTGGAGCTGCTGCAGGAAGTGCAGCCAACCGCCGTACTCATTGAAGGACCCGCGGATGCGAATTCGGAGATCCATCACCTAACGAACCGGAACACAACTCCGCCTGTCGCCATTCTCGCTTTTACAGAGGATATCCCTGTTCGAACGGTATTATGGCCTTTCGCTGCCTACTCCCCGGAGTATCAAGCCATGAAATGGGCAGCTGAGAATGGAGCTCACGCCGCATTTATCGACCTGCCGTCCTCGGTTACGGTTGCGATGCAGCAGCTGCGATCAGAAGCTAAAGAGACTGGGGAGGATGATGATACGGTAACTGGAGAGCGTAGCGATACCGATACCAGTTCCGATTCCTATTTTCCCAACGATTCTTCCATTTACAGTCGTATCGCTGCGATTGCAGGCGAGTATGATTACGATATGTACTGGGAACGTAATTATGAGCTCAATCCTAGCAAAGGGGCCTATCAGGAGTCGATTATCGCCTTCTCCACACAGATGCGTGAACTGACGGAGGAAGACGAGAGACAGCATCAACGCGTGGAATACGCCTATAACGCCGTTCGAGAAGCTTATATGCGGAGACAAATTCAAGACACGATTGCCTCAGGCCATGAACCGAACCGCATTGTTGTCGTCTGTGGAGCATACCATGCGGCTGCGCTGGCACACGATTCCCATGTGATGACGGATCAAGAGTGTACACAGCTCCCATCCCGGAAGACGAAGCTGACACTTATGCCTTATTCGTATTATAAGTTATCTTCGATGTCCGGATACGGGGCAGGCAATAATGCGCCGAATTATTATGAAATGATGTGGGAGCGCATGCGGACCAACACGCTGGAGGAGCTGCCGCATTATTACTTATCATCGATCGCAAGGTGGATGAGGGAGACGGGGAACCATCGATCAACCGCTGAAGTGATCGAAGCGGTTCGGCTTGCGGAAGCACTAGCAGCTATGCATGGGGGGAGCGCGCCAACCCTTCGTGATTTGAGAGATGCTGCTCAGACGCTGCTGGGACGCGGTGACCTCTCTGTCATCGCAGAAGCGCTCGCACGCGTTGATGTCGGAACTGCCATCGGTTCATTGGCCGAAGGTGTCAGCCAGACCCCGATTCAAGATGATCTGAATCGCCTGTTGAAGCAATTGAAGCTCGAGAAATACAAGACAACCGTGGCGACCGACTTATCCCTGGATTTGCGTGAGAATCGCCGGGTTACATCGGAAGACTCTGCCTTCCTTGATTTGAATCGGTCCACGTTATTGCATCGCTTGGCATGGCTCGGCATCTCTTTTGCGAAGCTTCATCCTAGCGGGCAGGAACATGCAACTTGGGCAGAGCATTGGGTGATTCAATGGTCTCCCGAGGTGGAAATTCAGGTAGTGGAATCGACGCTTCTTGGGGAGACGATTGAAGTAGCCTCTGCGTATGTGCTGCAGCAGAAGTTGGATAGCTGTACGACCATCGCGGACGCATCTTTGCTGATCCGTACAGCATGCGATTGCCGTATGCTGGAGCAGATGGAGACCGCACGGCAGACCCTGCAGCGGCTTGCCGCAGATAGCCGTGATGTGGTCCAGATCGCTGCCGCAGCGAAAGAGCTGTCCATGATTATCGGTTACGGCGGCTTGCGCCGCATGGATACCGCACGGTTGCTGCCGCTCCTGGAACAATTATTTATGAGGGCATGCCTGTTCCTCCAAGATGCAGCGCAGTGCAATGACGAGGCGGCAAACGACATGATGTCGGCGATGAATGAGCTGAACCGGATTTCCTTGGAGCATAGCGATCAAGTGGATGAAGCGTTATGGCTTCAAGAGCTGCTGCATTTATCCGAACGGGATGATCGGAATCCGCGCCTCTCCGGTTTTGCTTGCGCCATCTTAATGGAACGTCATGCCATCACCGCTCAGCAATGTGCTGAAGAGGTATCTAGAAGACTCTCTCCCGGCATTCCAGCAGACCTCGGCGCAGGCTGGTTCGAAGGGTTGTCACAGCGCAATCGGTATGCGCTTCTATCAAGGCAGAGCTTATGGGAGCAGTTGAATGCGTACATTGTCTCACTGAGCGATGATGAATTTGCTCGTGCGCTCGTGTTCCTAAGACGTGCTTTTAGCTCGTTCGCTCCGCGCGAGAAAACGATGATTGCCGAGTTATTAGGCGAATTGTGGGGAGTTCATGCCGATCAAGCAGCTGAGATTTTGACGGGGGAATTGAAGGAGGACGAAGTAAAGATGATTGACGAGCTAAATGATTTTGATTTTGAGGAATTCTGACCATGGACAATTATGCAGATACACAGACAGTGTCGAGATGGAGATTGATATTAGGCGCTTCTGCCGAGAAGCAGCTTGCGGGCTGTTGTTCAGGCGGGAGCATTGCGTTAACGGAAGAAGAGAGAATTATGGATGAAGCCTTGGCGGCAATCTATGATGATACAGGTGGGGAAAATACGGGGCAGAGCAGCACCGGGTCTTCTGCGGGGAGAAATGCAGGTCTCGGCAAGTCTGCGCCCCGACTATCCAAATGGCTCGGTGATGTCAGACAATGTTTCCCCGAAGATGTCGTCTCGATCATTCAGAACGATGCGATGGAAAGAAAGGGGTGGAAGCAGCTCCTATTCGAGCCGGAAGTGCTAGCCCAAGTAAAACCCGATATTCAATTGGTGGGCACGCTGTTATCGTTGAAAGGGAAAATTCCGGAGAAGACGAAGGACACAGCAAGAATGTTGGTAGCTTCCGTCGTGGAAGAACTAGTCAAGCGCCTCGATCAGGACATCCGGCGCGCGGTGACTGGAGCGTTGAATCGCCGGAAGCATTCCCCGCTTCCTTCTGTGAGCGGCATCGATTGGAAGCGTACAATTCAGCGGAATTTGAAGCATTATGATCGAGAGAGCCGTCAGATTATACCGGAAAAGTTCTACTTTTTCGACCGGGCACAGCGTAGTCAAGAATGGACGGTGATTCTCGATATTGATCAGAGCGGATCGATGGCGGATTCGGTCATATGGGCCTCGGTCATCGGTTCGATCTTCGCCAGCATTCCTGCGCTGCGTACACGTGTCGTCGTATTCGATACGGAAGTCGTAGATTTGACAGAGCAATGCGCGAACGATCCTGTGGAGATGCTGTTCGGCATTCAATTGGGCGGCGGAACGGATATTAACAAATCTGTTGCCTATTGTGAGCAATTTGTGGAAGAACCGAAGAAGACCTTATTCATCATCATTTCAGATCTATATGAGGGCGGCAACCAATCTGCATTGATACGACGGATGCGTGAACTGCGAGAAGCGGGTGTACGGACGATGTGCTTGCTCGCGTTGTCTGATCAGGGCCAACCGTTTTATGACGAACATGTTGCGAGACAACTCGCTCGGGATGGAACGCCTTGTTTTGCTTGTACACCTGCATTACTGCCTGAACTCGTCGAAGGCGCGCTGAAAGGGTTAGATTTAGCCGAACTTGCAAAGCGGGTGGGATCGAAGTCAGGGTAATAACTTCTGTAGGGTGACAATAACTTTATCTTATGAACAGCCGCGTAAATCGCGGCTTTTGCATTTTATGACCACCTTAGTGAAATGGCGTTATCACTATGAGGGAAACCCGCCCAACGATTTGGGCGGACGAATGGGGAACTTTATCGTTAAGACTCCCTTTATAAGGTATACTTATTCCGGCAATGGACAACGCTTAAGGTTAAATATTATCTTACGCGGGAGGTCGTCGCTTCTTGAAATTTGAACTTGGACGCTGCTTACTGAATGAACGATTGATAGAATCCGGAAAGTCAGCGGAATGGCTGGCGAATAACATGCTTGTTAAACCGGAACGGGTTTACGACTATATTGACAACAAAAGAGTGATGCCACTCAAAATTGCCATATCGATTGCTGATTTCATAGGTTGTGATGTTCGTGATTTGTATGAATTAATTCCGAACGAATATGAAGTGATGAGGAAAAGTCAATATCCTTACTGAGTACTGGAGGTTTCTTCGATGGCAAATATGAACGATGCGGCCAAGGCCAACACCGCAGTTATTCCCGTGCCGAAGCTAGAGGAGGATTGCTACGATTGGTGGGAGCGCCACGAGCAGGTGCTGCGGGAGAAAGATAAGATTAACCCGGAGGTTGTCTTGATTGGTGATTCCATTACCCATTTCTGGGGAGGCGATCCACAGACAAAGGGGATAGAAGGGGCGAAGGAGGCATGGCGATCTGTATTTGCTCCTTATCGTGTGCTCAATCTCGGCTTTGGTTGGGATCGAACACAGAATGTGCTCTGGCGAATCGATCACGGTGAGCTGACCGGTCTAAACCCCACAACTGTTGTTATTCTGATCGGGACAAATAACACGAGCGAGACCGTGAATGCCCGCGCCAACGACTCGGACGAAATTGCGGAGGGCCTGCGGGAGATCTGCGACCGCGTTCATGTCCATGTGCCGCACGCAGCAATTGTCATCATGGCTGTACTTCCCCGTGAGGAGAAGCCGGACCATCCCCGCCGCACATTGATCGCTGAAATCAATGCCAGGTATGCGGAATTAGCCAAGGAACGTAATTACGCCTTTGTTGACATCAGCCTGAAGCTGCTTGAGGAGGACGGTACGCTGACCCAGCAAATGACTTCCGACTTCTGCCACTTGACGGAGCAAGGGTATCAAATCTGGGCGGACGCCCTTCGTCCGCTGCTTCCGCAGCGATAGGACGGGACGGATGGACACCCACTTGCAAAAGTGGAGGGAATAGACTATAATCGTTCTCGCAATAGTAATTAGATTACCTAACTAATTTGACCGGTTGAGACGCCGAAGAGCATAAAGTATTCGAGAAAGGGGAGAGGAAGCTGCATCAATCGATGAAGGCGAGGGTCGATAAGGGAAGATAATTTTTTGAGTAAATAGTTAGACAGTCTTACTATATGAAAAAGAAATGCAGGTGATGCAACATGAACAAGAGACAACCATCCTCTGAAATGTTCAGGGAGCTGCTGGCTCATACAAGGGGGCAATGGCCTCTAATCCTGCTCGCGGCAGTGGCGCTTGGGGCGATTTCCATACTAGAATTCTGGATTCCCCAATTTACGAAAATAGTGTTCGATGAGCTGATTCCCAACCGGCGTTATGACGCCTTACTGAAGATGGGAGGTTATATGATCGGCGCCGCGCTGCTGCTGGGGGTATTTCGATTCTGCAGCGGCTTTATGATGACACTGGTGAGCCAGCGGGCGATTATGCGGCTGCGGAATATGCTCTACCGGCACACCTTGAGCTTGGACTTGCAGTTTTTCGAGCGCAATCGCACCGGCGATCTGATGAACCGGCTCACAAGTGACGTCAATCAACTGCAGGAATTGATGTCCGCAGATACGTTGTCGATCGCGGCCGATTTGGTCACATTCATCGCCGTGTGCGGCTTCTTGCTCTATGTCGATGGTGAGCTGGCGCTGCTGGTCATTGCAACATTCCCTTTCCTGTTCTTTACGTCGCGTTATTTCAGCGGTCGCATCAAGTCAGCATACCGGCGCGTACGCCGGAGTTCCGCCGAAATGAGCAATCATCTGCAGGATACGCTGTCCGGCATTCAGATGATCAAATCGTTCGCCACCGAGAACGAGGCAGAGCGGCAATTTATTCGTTGGAGCGAAGAGAGCCGGGGCGATACGGTGACCGCTTCGCGGCTGTCCACGCTGTTCGCTCCGATCATCGAGCTGCTGAATTTTGTTGGCATGACACTTGTACTGTTATTCGGCGCTTGGCAGGTGATGCGGGCGCAGCTTACGGTCGGAGACATCGTGGCTTTTCTTGCTTACTTGCGCCTGCTGCAAGGACCGGTTCGCTCGTTCAGTCGCATCGTCAGCCGGGTGCAGCAATCGGCCTCCGCGTATGAACGGATTTACGAGCTTTTGAAGGAACAGCCGCACATTCGCAATTCAACGGATGCGGTTGCACTGCCTACGGTTCAGGGAGACATCTTTTTCGATGATGTGTATTTCGAGTATGAAGCGAATGCACCGGTGCTGCAGGATTTCCATCTGCACCTCCGTGCGAATCAGGTAACGGCACTGGTCGGCTCATCAGGCTCCGGCAAATCGACGATTGCGCATCTGATTCTTCGTCTGTATGATGTGCAGAAAGGGACAATTTTTGTCGACGGTCATCCGCTCCCTCAAGTGGCCTTGGATTCGCTGCGCCGGCAGGTCGGCATAGTGTCCCAGGACGTGATTCTGTTCAACGGTACGATCCGGGACAACATTGCCTACGGCAAAACGGATGCGTCCGAAGCAGAGATCGAAGCAGCGGCTCGGGCGGCAAACGCGTTGGAGTTCATTGAAGCTTTTCCCCAAGGGTATGATACGTTAATCGGCGAAAGAGGCGTCAAGCTGTCGGGTGGGCAAAAGCAGCGGCTTTCGATCGCCAGGGCGCTGCTGCGTAATCCACGCCTGATTATTTTGGACGAGGCGACGGCGGCGCTCGACACCGAGTCCGAACAGCTTATTCAAGCGGCGCTGGCTCGGCTGCTGCCCGGACGAACTTGCCTTGTCATCGCGCACCGTCTCTCCACGATTCGCAACGCGGATCAGATTGTGGTGTTGGAGAAAGGGGAGATCGTGGAGGCGGGCAATCACGAACAATTGCTGCGCCGGGCCGGACGGTACAAAGCACTGTATGACAAGCAGTTTCCACAAGCGATCATGGAGACGGGATAATTCTTGATCACAGTATCTGATGGAACACCATATGTCTGACTTTCAGAATTGAGTTAAAAACTTCTTGACTATGACGTTAGGTCATAGCGCATAATTCTCTCTATCTAATAAATAGGAGTGAGAGATATGAATATAAGAACGCTGCGTTCAGACCACATTTATCAAAAGGTTGCCCAAGCTTCACCTGAGGAAAAGCTTGAATTATTCAGAAATGAAATGATGGCTCCCTTTATGAAGCAATGGCAAATTCAGCAGATCCCTTTTAAAGCTGAAGAAGCGAATGGTTTTGACGTGATTTCGTTTAATAGCATGATGCATCGATCCCCTGATCAGATTACCCCTGAGATTTCGGCAGATATCGAGCAGATATCGTCCGAGACATTTTGGTCAGAGTGTGAGCAAGCTGTTAGGAAAAGTCTACATCTATTTGTAGAGCAGGGAATTAATCTCCCAGTATCCGAATATTTGTTTACCATTCAGTTGGGGAATCCGGAGAGCCGTGCCTTGATCATAAACGAAGGATATAGCGGCTTTGGGGGCATTCCGGGATTTATCTGGGGTACACTCCTGCCAAATGAGTATACGATTCCTCGAATGAAGGCTTCGCTGGCGCACGAATGCAACCATAATGTGCGATATCAATTTATTCAATGGGATCACACCGTTAATTTGGGTGAGCTCATTGTGAGTGAAGGATTAGCTGAAAACTATGCTACGTTCATATTTGGCGAAGAATTCCTTGGCCCTTGGGTAACGAGAACAAACGCAGACACACTTAATAAGCACATCAAACCTGTCCTTAGAGATTTATTGCAATTAACAGGATTTGACCAATTTGCTCCGTATCTATACGGGGACGAGATCGCAAAGCTTCAAAATCTTGAACCGGTTAATATGCCTTATAGCGCTGGCTATGCATGCGGCTATTATTTAATTCAATATTATTTAAGAAAAACAGGAAAAACGATTTTTGAGGCCACAATCACACCAGCTGCTCAAATACTAGACGAAGTAAAAGGATTTTGGGATGAAGAAACCATTATTAGCTGTTAAAGATATCGTTCAGATTACAGGCATTACAAGCCGGACCTTGCATTATTACGATCGGATTGATTTATTTAAACCGACATATCTGACCGAAAAAGGGTACCGCTTATATGATCGAAGCAGTTTGGAAAGACTTCAAACGATTTTATTCTTAAAGGAATTGGATTTCTCCTTGAAAGAAATTGCGGACATTTTAAAGCTGACCAGGCAGGAACAGAAACAATTATTAAAGAAGCACAGTCAAACCTTGTTATCGAAAAAGCAAAGACTAGAAACCATCATGACAGCTCTCGAAGAATACGTTTCGGGCAATGATATTAGTCACTTGCATATCTTCAACAGTTCTTCCGTTTTACCATTAAAAGAACAATATGCAAATGAAGCGAGATTCATTTATGGTGAAACAGAAGCGTATCAAGTGTTTAACGAAACGTTGGATAAACTATCCCAAGATGAGATAGATGAACGTTATCGATCGATGGAGGAAGTATTCAAGCAACTTGCGTCTTGTATGGATCGGCATCCTTCTTCCGATGAAGTTCAGCGATTAATTGAGAAGTGGAAAAGAATCCTCATGCAGTTCATGCCTTGTGATACAGAGCTCCTGGCTTGCATTGCCGATAATTACAAATCCGATGCACGATTCAATAACTACTTTAGCCAATATGGCAATGAGGATTTCGCAGATTTTCTGCACCTTGCTATTATGCATCATATATCTCAGTCAGATTGAGAACCAATGAAGCCCCGCCAAAATGGCGGGGCTTTACCAGTTATATCGTTAGAGGCACGACTTTTTTATTGACATTACTTGGGTGAGGCATTATTATAAGTATACATATAATATGTACACTTATAAAAGGAGTTGTAATGATGGAACTTGGTATTAAGATTGCTTTTAATGCACCAAAAGAGAAAATATGGGAACACTATGTTGACAAAGAAAAGCGTGTCTTATGGGAGGAAGACTTAGAAGTTCTTCAATATGATGCGGAAGTAAAAACTGGCACTACCGGCCGAATGAAATTGAAGGGCATGCCAGCAATGGAATTTGTTCTATCAAAGATAATTGAGAACGAGGTCTATTATGATATGTATTCCATTCCAAACGCAGGAACATTTTATTTCTGCCATGATATCACGGAAGAAGATGGACAACTATTTGTAAAGCATTCAATTTGTTCTGATGAGGATAATGAAATTGCATTAAATGTTTTGACTGAAATTTTTTCGGATTTCCCAAAAGTGTTGTGGAAATTCAAAGAGGTAGTTGAAGCTTAATGGAATTCAACTCAATGTTTAAGAACAATGCTGATGAATCAACTGGATTGCTGTTTGTTAAAACATATAATAAGTGGCATGGTAGAATAAAGTCAGCTTTAAGCCATTTAGGAATAACTCATCCTCAGTTTGTTGTGTTATGTACTCTTAACTACTTAAGTCAATTTGAAAAACATATAACGCAGGCAAAAATTTCAAGCGTTTCAGAAATTGATGTAATGACAGTTTCACAAATACTCCGTACACTTGAGAAAAATGAACTTGTAAGTAGAAAGCAAAGTCCAATAGACTCAAGGGCCAATTCCATTGAAATTGTCCAAAAAGGTTTAGAAATTATCAGTAAAGCTATACCCATTGTTGAATCCATAGATACTGAGTTCTTTGGGACGTTAGGGCCTGAATTGGCACAGTTTAAAGATCATCTAAGAATGATTGCAAATGTCACTGAAGTATGAAGTAAAGTATGGAGAAACAACAACATGTTCCCATTAAAGTCGCTATTTAAGCGGCTTTTTTGTTTGTTCGGTAGGTGTATGAAGGAAAACTATTACTACAAGCAAGAAATAAGATAACGAAGAGCTAAAATTCGTGAATATGGTCGGAGCATTAGTTAATTAATGAACCTTTTTCCCCTGTTATTTGTTCATATATCAGACGGTAATAACTCCTCCTAATAAGCTTTCACTGGGAGACCGTTGATCTAGAATTTACAGAAGAACGGATGGAGGTGTTTTAAGGATGAAGAGTGACAGGGACCTGTTCGAGGCTTACAAGCAGGACGTATATAAGCTTTGCCGATACATGACAAATAACGGGGCCGATGCCGAGGATATTTGCCAGGAAGTGTTCATTAAAGCCTTTGCACAGGAGCGGAAACGGGTAACCGAGGAAAGGGCATGGTTGCTGCGCATTGCGGCTAACCTGTGCCGGAATCATTACAATCGGAAGAAGCGAGGGGCCTATAAGGAGATTCGCTCCGTCTACCTCACGAAGCCGCCCATGCCGGAACAGCCGGAAGACGAGGTAGTGAGGCAGGAGCAGTCGAATGAGTTCGCTCAACTGCTAGAAGGGTTGCCGGTGAAGCTCCGCACGACCCTAACGCTCCGTTACGGGAATGGCCTCAGTCTGGAAGAAGTAGCGCAAATATTGGAGATTCCGCTTGGCACCGTGAAATCGAGAATCCATAAGGGATTGGCGCTGATGAGAAAAAAAATGGAATCGAAGGAAAGCTACAACGGGAAGGGAGAGAAGTGTTTTGACTAAATCAATGGAATGGAATCTGGAACGGATGGGGCGCCAACCTTTGGACGATGAGCCGGATTATGAGGCCATGTGGAATCGGATCGAAGAACAGATCGTGCAGAAGAATCAACAAGAGCATGCTCCCCAGCGGGGGATATCTCGTCATAAGAAGAAAGTGCTTGTGCTGGTCGCTTCTGTCTCTATTTTGGCGGCCCTTCCGGCTATGGCAGCCGTAAATGGCGGCTGGGACAGCTTATGGAATGGCCGAAGCTCGCTTAACGCTATCGAACAAGGGCTAGGAGATCGTCTTGATCAAACGGTCACAAGCGGAGATATCCCCCTTACCTTGAACGGAGTGGCAACCGATGACCAGCGGATGAACATGCTTCTGACCATGAATGTTTCCGGTCTTCCTGCTTACGATGCCATAGAGTTCGAGAGGTCGGAGCTGTCAGAAGGCAAGAATAAGGCGGAGCATATACAAGTGCAGCTCAAGCAGGATCAGGGCCAAGGGCGTCTGTTCGGATTGGCCACAGTACAGAACAAGCTTGGGGAAGAGAGAAAGAGTTACCAGCTTACTCTGGAGAACGTAGTCTTCTACCAGTACCGCAGCTTCCCGCTGGATCTGATTCCAGCTGAATCACAGGACAAGAAAGCAGCGCTTTCTGGTAGCCCTGTGTCTTCAGTCGAAATGACATCGGTGATCCGGGAAGGCAACGTTTTCACGGTACGGTATAAGCTTAGCGGTGTAAATTTAGAGGCTGTGGCCAATCCGCATCTTGTACTGACCTCAGGTGCGCAGGTTATTAAAGAAAAGTACGCGGCTGTTCTCCCTTCTGAAGATCCGAACGTGATTATACGCCAAAGCAACTTTGAAATTTCGGATGCCGATCTTAAGAAGGCGCGTTTCGAGCTCTCTGCTCTTGAGGAATCCGGAAGAAAAGAGGGCCGATGGAAATTCGCCTTCGAAGCTGACGGAAAAAAAGCGGCTCAGGCCATGTTTGCGGTTAAGCTGAATCCGGCGGATGATGCCAATGATTCCATGATGAAGTTCACTGAAATGGTGGTTACCCCTCTCGAGATCCGGCTAATGTACGATGAGGTGAGGGATTTCCCTCAACCTGGTGTTCCCCTGGTTAATTATGAATCGGTTAAGCTCATAGTCGACGGTCGCGAAATGGACAGCGGAGCGGGCTTCTGGACGACCAAAGACGGCCGCTTCTACCGCAGATTCGAGCTGCCGCAGTGGTACGAGCAGAAGGATTGGAGCAACGTGCCTGTCAAAGTGATTCTTTCCGGCAAAAAAGTTCAGGAGCGCGCCAACAAAAATCATTTACTTGAATTGGCTCAGCCTGCAGCCGAAAGAAAGACGGCAAAGACGGAGCTGCACGGCACTTCGGTTGAGTTTACTTATTACAAAAAAGGTAAGGATCTGATTGTGGAGTCTTCCTCCAGCGATCCATCGTTTGGGGGCATCACTCAAAGCTACCTTGACATCAACGGTGAGAGAAAGTTTCCGGAAATGAACCCGAATCCTCCGGGAGGGAATGGGACCAACCACAAAATTGAACGCTACGTCAATGTACCAGAGGGCGACTTGAAACTGAATCCTTTCTTGTACCAGTGGTTTGATCCCAAATCTAGAGTGGAGTTGAATCTCCGCTAACGTATCAGCTGCAGCTTTTTTCTGAATAAAAGACATGTGAGTATAGCTCTCCTAGTAACTCACTCAAAATTTCAATTTAATATTTTATACTAGAAAGGGAGAGGGAGAGGCCCCTTTGGCTCTCCCTTAAATCGGTTCATTCACGAGAACTCCTTAACCAAGGTTATTCACAATATCACAGCAAAAGAAACGAACTTTTACTATATATACAATGGAAGTCGCATAAACTGCGGCTTTTTTTGTTTTATCGGTACGAGTTCATCTCAAACCAAGGACAAGAACTTGCTCCAATTACCGATTAGATAGATATCTAACTGATTGAAACTCGGAGACAATTTGTTGACAATTTGATTAATAAATGATGATATCTCGGGATTATTTTAAATATACGACATTTAAAAATGGATATATATATATTTTTGAAAAAGAAAAATCGAAGTACACGGGGGTTCAAAAAATGAAGAAACAGTATTTTTCAATCGTTTTGGTTTCAGTAGTAACACTTTTAACAGCGCTCGCTCTGGGAGGATGCTCATCTTCATCTAATCAACCTCAACATACAGACCCAGCGACAGACATCGTTAAGAAAACACCACCAGCCAAAGTGCCGAACATCCCAACAAACCCACCGGTTGAGTATGAACCTGCCTGGCCGGATCGTACGGTGAAGTCTTCTAGCGGGCATCTTTTGAATAGTTGTGTTCCTGATAAGCTGCACGATAAAGCAACTACATTGACAACCAGCGATGGGGTGTATCTGTCAGCACTTGTGCTTGGCAGCGGAGATAAAGGAGTCCTGCTTGCACACGAGCAAGGTTATAACATTTGCTCTTTTCTTGACATGGGGACTGAACTGGCAGAAAGTGGATATCTGGTCGTTATTCCTGAATATCGTAATCACGGTGCCTCACAGAATATTCAAGAAGATAATCAACCTATAGATCGTGATGCAGATGCAGCCTTAAGCGAACTCAAGCGATTGGGTGCAAAGAAAGTATTTTTGGCAGGAGCATCATGTGGAGGTAGTACAGCAATCATTGCAGGTGTTCGTCAAAAGCTGCCTATTGAGGGGCTCATTATTCTTTCTTCTCCTGCAAAATGTGGGCCCCACGATGCAATTCCAAGTGTCAAAAAGATTAAAGCACCATCCTTGTTTGTTTTTTCACCTGGCGATTATGGAGGCTCAATTGAAAAAGAAGTGCGCAAATTATATCAAGCATCTGGAGCAACTGATAAAGAGCTAATTGTGGATGAGAGTGGTTATCATGGAACAGATATGTACCATAAAGGAGAGCATGGTGATGCACTAAAATCCAAACTCATTAACTTTGTTAAAAAGAATTTTAATTAAGGTGAGTGGATCGAGTCAGACAGCGTTAAAGAAGAAACCAATTTTTGGATTGTGTGTGTTGTGTGTTAATCTGTCTAATAGGGAACCCATTTAGAGAGAGGGAAGTTACTTGGACAGAAGCATATTATATATTGAGGATAATGAGAAAATAGGCAGCCTGCTAAAAGAAGAATTGGAACAGCGGGGATATTCAGTACAGTGGCTGCTTTCTGGTGAAGGAGCCGAAAAAGAAGTGGATCAGCATCAAATCGTAATTTTGGATATCATGTTACCCGGTTTAGACGGATTTACGGTGGGAAAACGATTAAAAAAGGCAGCTCCTGCTGTTCCTATTTTACTATTATCTGCTCGAACATCGGTAAATGATAAGGTCGATGGTTTACAATTTGCTGATGACTATTTAACGAAACCATTCCATACGGATGAATTAGTTGCAAGATTAGAAGTATTAATCCGGCGAAGTGGCGGAATACATACTGAACGCATTTCATTAGGAAATCATATTGAGGTAGATCCAGAAGCCCAAATGGTATTTGACAAACGCACAGGAGAAGAAATTATATTGACAGGGAAACAATCGAATTTTAATGTATTTCTTACGTCATCCTAATCAAGTTTTACCGAAAGAACAAATTTATGAAGCCATTTGGGAAGAACCTTATCTCACTGGAGACAAAACATTAATGGTACATATCTCTCGTCTGCGTCAAAAGCTGGAACGTAGTCCAGATTCCCCAGAGATTATTGAAACGCTGAAGGGAATAGGCTATCGGGTGAAACTATGAAACAGACCAGATCTTTATTTCGTCGTTTTATAAAAGGAAAATTTCTAGTTATCTTCTTTCCTCCAATTGTGCTTCTTTTCTTCTCTGCGTTCGTTGGGGTTGCTATCAATGAAAAAGATCTGAATATCCATACGTTAAATCAATTTTACGTCACACTGCTTATTTTTGGTTTTATTATTGTCTCATTTGTTGTCATATCTTGGCTGTTCTTCTTGGGACTTCGTAAACGTCTTGCACGCTTACAGGAAGTCATGTCGTTTTCACCTCATAATCACTCATTTCCTAAACCAGTGCCTGTTCAAAGTGATCGTATGGATGAAATAGACCAGTTAGGAAGCTCTTTTAATTGGATGATTCAGCAGCTTGAAGACAGCCGCAAGCGGGAACATGAAGAGGAATTATTACGACATCGTCTCATTGCGAATTTATCTCACGATTTACGAACGCCGCTTACCATTCTAAGAGGACATATCACCAGATTAAATAAAGAACCCATGAGTTTGGAAGGGCACAACTCATTAACAGAGATGAACCATACGATTACAAGAGTCGGAGATCTAATGGATGATTTACTTTCCTATACATTGCTTACATCAGGAAAACATCCTTTTCATCCCACTTCAACAGATATTGGACGTTTAGTAAGAGCATCTGTTGCTGCGTGGTATCCTGTATTTGAAGAACAAGAAATTCAGCTCGATGTTGATTTACCGACAGAGCAGACTTTTTATTGGGAAGCAGATCCTAAATGGATGACACGGGTTCTGGATAATTTATTTCAGAATATCGTTCGCCATGCAGCAGAGGGGAAATATGCAAACATTGTGGTTGATGTAGCAAAAGAACAGATCATTGTTGCAGACAGAGGTCCAGGTATGGATAACTCTCCCTATGAGCGTGGGGCGGGGATTGGTTTATCGACTTCAAATTATATGTTGAAAAAAATGAACCTGAAAGCTGACTTTACATCAAATGAACATGGCACAAGAGTAACGATTGGTAGAGCTTAACCTAAAGTTAACCCAGAAGTAAACAGGCTGATACCCGAGATGTAACTTTGCTTTTTTATAATTGGAACCATAACAGAAAGGAAGTGTTATGGTTGCTTACCATTAATAACTTAGTCAAACATCGCGGAACTGTGGAAATCTTATCAGGGATCAGCTTTAAAGCTAGACCAGGTAGAGTAACTGGTTTTTTAGGTCCAAATGGGGCAGGTAAAAGTTCAACACTTCGCATCCTGCTAGGATTAGATCGCGCCACTTCAGGGAGTGCATTAATCAATGGAAAGCCATTTGCAGAATTACATAATCCTCTAACAACAATAGGTGCTGCACTTGATGGATTTGGAGCTCATCGTATGCGAACAGGACGGGCACACTTGCGTTGGATTGCTCATGCCGCGGGATTGTCCCGCTCACGCGTCGAGGAAGTTCTGGAAATAGTAGGTCTTACGAATGCAGCTGACAAAAGGGTTGGGAATTGCTCCCTTGGTATGGGGAGAAGGCTTGGAATAGCCGCTGCGCTGCTTGGTGATCCAAAAATATTGGTTTTAGATGAACCTGTAAATGGACTTGACCCGGAAGGAATTCGGTGGATTCGGACATTCTTACGTGAACGGGCGGAGTCTTGAAACACGGTGTTACTATCCAGTCATCTCATGGGGGAGCTTGCAGAGACTGTTGATGATGTAGTGATTATTAAGCATGGGAGGATCGTTGCAGATGGAACCTTGGAAGAAGTAATAGGTACCCATTCCACGCTGGAGGAAGCATTTTTTGCCCTGACATCTGAAAGTGCAGGTGATGTGGTATGAGAGCATTCAAGGCGGAACTATCTAAATTGTTCTCTCTGCCGGGCATTTGGCTTGCCTTTCTTATTGGAGCATTCGCCCCAGCGGTCATTGCTGCTTTGGACAGTATAGCAGAAAAAGAAGAGATTATAGCTGGAGTTAGCACACGGCTATCGGAAATTGGCTATATTGGATTAGGTCTTGGCGTGCAAGGTGTCATTATTCTTGGTGTGCTTGCTGTCAGTAGCGAGTATTTGACAGAGAGCAGTGAATCTGGTGGAGGACGACAGATTACAACAAGTTTAACTGTTGTTTCATCCCGGCTTCGTTTTTTGCTGGCAAAAGCAGGCGCTGTGACTGTAATCAGCCTACTGTTCTGTATGGTTGCTATACTGACAACTGTGTCGGCAACTCATCTGATTCTTGGTGAATACACCCCTGCATTTGAAGCATCCAGACTTATTGGTGCAGTTTGTTACTGGACATTGACCGCACTTTTAGCATTTGGGATTACGGTTCTAACTAAGAACGGCATGATCCCGCTCACTGTACTCCTCATAAATTCATCCCTGGTTTCATTTAGCGTCCTGCTTTCTAAGGTTACAAAGCTGGCGTTTTACTTACCAGATCGAGCTGGCCTTGAACTGTTTATGTTTACGAACGACAGATTTCATACTCCGTTCACAGGCGGTTTAATCCTATTGGCTTGGGTAGTCGCTTTTTTCATTGCTGCAGCTATTGTATTCCATAGGAGGGACGTTGCATCATGAGTGTCTCTACCAGTAGGAAGATAACACCAATCCTTTGTGCTGAACTGGGTAAATTAGTTACATTACCATGGATATGGCTCACTCTTATGGGTACGTTCATTCTTAATTTAGTTTTAGCCGCAGCTTTTACTTCTGTTGGTCTGCAAGGGGCAGCTGGAACTCAAAGTGTACTTAATATAGGACTTGCTTCTATGAGATATCTTCAAGCAGGGTTCATTATTCTGGGGATCATAGCTACTTGTTCAGAGTATACTGGTGGGCAGATTCGAACTACTTTAACTGCGATTCCTTGGCGTGGGCTTCAATTATCCACCAAGCATTTGGCATTGGCAATTATAACCCTTCCTGCGGCGTTTATTATTGCTGCTTCAGGCGTACTATATACTTTTATTATGATGAGAGACACAGCAGTAGTAGTTGAAATAGACTCAATGATAAAAACCTTAGCAGGGGCAACAGGCTATCTAACCTTAACCACACTTCTCAGTGCAGCTATAGGTGCTTTAATAAGACGAACCACCCCTGCTTTGGTAGTATTGCTTGGTTATTATTTCACTGTCAGTCCATTGACGAGAGATTCTCTACCTCAATATTTTCCGGATACGGCAGGATATTATATGTATATGCCGCCTTCCTCTAATGAGATAAACGCCCTTACACCAATGCAGGGGACTGGTATTTTAATATTATGGACACTGATCTTTATTATAATAGCTATTGTATTTTATCGTAAAAGAGATGCCTAAACTTAGATCCACAGGAAGTATGAGGGATGTGAGAACCAATTTAAAATTGATATCTCCTTAACCTGTCGGCCAGTTTTGTAGAATACAAAGGAGGGATTTTTTCTAGTTAGTAAAATACTCCATTTGTGATTAGCAATCCGTAAGAAACAATCAAAGTTGAAATGTCCTATAATGTAGTTAATGTAGATATCCCTCATGAACAAAGGAGAACTGAAGATGAGAAAACTCGTTCTATTTTTGCACGCATCGCTTGACGGTTTTGTAGAAGGACCGAACGGTGAAATGGACATTGGTTGGATTTCCTACGATGCTGATTTGGAGAAACACGCGAAAGAAATTCTGAGTACTGCCGACACTGTCATTTGGGGACGTGGGACTTATCAGATGATGCACAGTTACTGGCCTTCTGTGCCTTCGAACCCATCAGCTTCGCAGCATGAACGGAATCATGCCGAGTGGATTGAAAAGACAGCCAAAATTGTTTTTTCCACGACGCTGGAGAAAGTCGAATGGAACAATTCCAGACTGGTGAAAGAAAATGTCGAGGAGGAGATCAAGAACCTCAAACAGCAGCCAGGCAAGGATATGGTTATCCTCGGCAGTCCTAGATTCGCACACTACCTTATGCAGCTTGATTTAATAGATGAGTATAAAATTACGGTTTCTCCCATCTTGATCGGCAGCGGGCTGCCGTTATTCCAAGGTCTCAAGGAGAAGATCAATCTTAAACTTATCGAGAACAAGACTTTTAATTCTGGAGCCATAGGCCTCGTTTACCAGACGGTTAGATGACCTTGTCTCCAAAAGTAAATTACGCGAATAGCTCAATGAAGACATTGAGCCGCCGATTAGATACGTAATTTAACCATGTTTCCATGCAATTCCGTTAAGCTAACGGTCAGTTTGCATAATGTGTGATCATTATTTTCAGGCAGATGGGGAATGTTTCCTTTATAATAAGGTGGAAATGTTAAGGGAAATTTACTCAGTCAAGGATAGGATGAGATACATGAACGAAAAGCGAATATATAAACCACTCGATGACCTCTCAACTGAAGAAGTGATGGATATTCTAAATAGAGATCAACTTGAAGAGCTACTAACCTTGCCCCTTTCCGTAGGACAGAATCACCCTAATTGGAAATTTGCCCAAGACGTTTGCATTCGACTCGCAAGCCATGAATCCTCCGCCGTTAGAGCCAACGCTGTTTTAGGACTTGCATATATTGCACGAACAAAAGGACAGTTGGAAAAACACATCGTTAAACCAATCGTACTTAGAGAATTCCGTGAGAATCATGAATATCACTGGAGAATATTAGATTCCATCAATGATATTAATCTATTTATGAAGTGGAATATAGCTTCTAATAGGTGTTGAGCTTACGGGACATGATAGCATAATAAGAACAGGCTGCCGGCAAATCGGCTACGCGGTGAACCGTATCATAAATGGCGCAAATTTATTGGTAAAAGGTGATGAAGAAGTAGAAAAGCTACTTCGGACATGGAAGAGAGGCTGTGACAGGTTGGTAGCAAGTTGCCTGTCACAGCCTTTTTTAATAGATATTTACCGCTCCCATTATATAGATGCCGGATAAGATTGAAGCGCGGCACAAGCAAGAATGTCCTCGGTCGAGCGGATTCTGCCAATACGCGGGAAGATGAACTTAATTACGTGTTCATGTTCCTCCTCGCTGAAGCCTGTCATGGCATCTGTCGCAAAAATCACCTGATACCCATGGGCGAAGGCTTCACGCGCAGTGGTATCTACGCCGATACCAGAAGCAATGCCGCAAAGCACGATCGTCGTGATGCCCCTCCGGCGCAACTGCAGATCCAAGTCCGTTCCGTAAAATGCTCCCCATTGGCGCTTGGTAATTAAATGATCGGTGTCAGTGACTCCGATCTCGGGTACAATTTCATCCCATCCAGGCACCAGATTTAAGGTTGGGGGAGCCTGATCCAGCAACGGACGAGGCATATCTTTGAAGTCTTTCGTGGATACGCGAACAAGTCCTACGAATGCGCCTGCCTCACGGAATGCTTGAACCATAGTGGCGGCGCGGGTAACGACTTGCTCTGCCGAGTGAGGGGCATACTGGGTTCCAAGCCACTTTTGCAAGTCGATTACGATTAATGCCGTCTTAGGAAATTGAAACAAAAGTTCTTCCAAGATCAATCACACTCCAACTAAGAAATCGAGTTTGACCCAGCGTGACCTACAGTTTAACATTTTGAAAAATGGGTCAATTGACTCTATGTTCATAATTCTGTACTATGAGTTTAAAACTGTCAAGTGGGGGATACGTGAGGATGAGTGTAACCAAACAGGATATTATTCGTTCGGCTTCTAAGATGTTTAAAGAAAAAGGCTTTCTGGCGACCTCGATTCAGGAAATTGCTCAGGACTGTTCCATTGCAAAGGGCTCGGTGTATAAGTATTTTCCATCCAAAGAGGATTTATTGTGCGCGGTTTTCGACGAGTGCCAGACGGTTTATTTTGATCGGGCTGAGCACCTGCAACAAACCGAGACGGGCACTCCCAAGGAGCGGCTCGTCAACCAAATCGTATTTCGCTTTCAATATTTTATTGAATATAATCACATTATGGTTGACTTCATAGACCTTCCTATTACGCAGTATGCAACTTTCCGTGAATTAAGGAATCATGTTCGCGCCCGTATGATGGAGTGGCATAGATACTGGTTACTTGAGGTTTATGGTGAGAGAATTGAATCGTTTCTCTGGGATCTAATTTTTATATACCGAGCGATCCTGAAGGACTATCTGCAGCGCATCATCTTCGAGGTGAAGCTGCTGTCGATAGAGGATACAGCTTGGTTCATCGTCGATATAATGGATGCGCTAGTCGAACATATGTCTAGGTCAGGTTCGAAGGGGCTACTTGGACAAACCGCATTCACAAAATTTATTCATTCAGATTCAATGGACTGGAATAACGAAAAAGAAAGAATTATCGAAGAATTGTTCGGCAGAGTGACCGCGCTGCTTGAGGCTTGGCCCGGCGGGCTCGCTAGGCGGAGGGAACTGCAAGAGATTGTTCAATTGCTGGGAACGGAGATCTCTCAGACTCAGCCCAAGAGATCACTCATTCAAGCGCTTTGCGCCTATTTGGAACAAGAACAGGAGCTGAGAAGTCCGGTCATTCAGTTGAAGCAAATTGTCCTGGAAGAGTGAGAAGACCATATTACATAGAGACTAGTTTCTGCAAAAAGCATCGGACCAAGTCCCTTTCGATTTCGCTATAACGGTGTTATGGTGAACCGTATCATAAATAAGGGAAAGTTACTAATGACCCTAGGCAAAGTATAATAAAAAGAAAACGCCGAGGCAGGTGATAGAGCAGTGTGGTTAACGATCAATTTTATACGATAGGAAGCGTGTCAAGAATATGCGGAATGGAAGCATCTATTCTGCGCGTTACTCAGCTGTTTGATAAGCTGGAAACGTATGGATTGACTTCACAAGGCCCAATCATGAGTATTTATCACGAAAATCTGCTAAAGCATTGGGCATGCTGAGGTAAGCATTGGCGATTCAAAAATTCTTATGTTCGATTCTCCTGTCGAGTGGCCGTCGTTTCCCAGCTTTGTTCGTCTTTACGTGAGTGACAGCGATAAACTTTTTGCTCAGGCCATAAAGGCCGGCGCTATATCCATGACGAAAGTGATAACTCAGGCATGGGGGGAATGAGGTGGAAGAGTGGTTGATCCATTCGGGAATATATGGTGGATAACATCTAAAGTATAAAGTAGAGGATGTCAGTCATGAAGAAATGATGGAGCGGTCAAAACAGCAAACATATATCGATGCTATGGAATATGCCCAGAAGAGCTTTAATACGTTTATGGCGAAAGTCATAAGTAGCTGAAGTCGATGGAAACTAAGAAAATCATTATGGTCATTCTACTGTCGGAAGTCAAAACATTAGCCCATTTAAAGCCGCATTAATCGCGGCTTTTTGTTTTATGGAATCATATGCGCAATAACCGATTTACATAGGAGCGTCAAGGGTCTGAGCTGTACGGATTTGGATGAGTGCTTCCCGGGGTCAATAAAATCAATGCTCATTTTTCGGCGGCACCGCAAGCTGCAAAAATTTATAATAGGAGTAAATAGAGAAAAGGAGGGGGATTCATGGTACCGGCATCAACAAAGCAAGAGTACTATCGTGCGCTGCTGGATAAGAGGCCGGAGTATGACGGCGTCTTTTATGTCGGTGTCAAGACGACCGGTGTATTCTGCCGTCCCACGTGTCCGGCGAGAAAACCGAAATTCGAAAACTGTGAGTTTTATCGCTCAGCAGAAGAGGCATTGCTTGCTTCTTTCCGGCCTTGCAGGCGCTGCCGTCCGCTATCGCACCCCAATCAGGTGTCCGATCTGGTACGGTTACTGGTAGACGCCGTAGAGTCGAATCCAGAGAAACGCTGGACAGATAAGGACTTTGATCGTTTATCGGTGGATGCCTCCACCGCAAGACGGCAATTCAAGAAACGGTTCGGCATGACATTCGTTCAATATGCACGCGCACGCCGAATGGGGATTGCATTCAAGCAAATCAGAGAGGGGGATGCCGTTATTGATGCACAGCTTACCGCAGGATATGAATCCGGCAGCGGGTTTAGAGACGCCTTTTCGCGCATTATGGGTGAAGCGCCGTCAAAACTCTCACATAACAGGGTATTGAAAGCATCTTGGTTGGACACGCCGCTAGGGCCAATAGTCGCCATTGCCGACGACGACTCGTTGTACCTGCTCGAGTTCGTCGACCGCAGAGGGCTTGAGCGTGAAATCGAACGGATGCGGGAGCAGTTGAAGTGTACGATTATACCGGGCGATACGCCGGCAATTCGCTCAATAGAATCGGAGCTCCAGCGTTATTTCAATGGAGAGCTGGACGAATTCCTAACTCCGCTTTATCTCCTTGGCTCACCCTTTCAAAAGCAGGTGTGGGTGAACCTGATGAATATTCCGGCTGGAAAAACGACTTCCTATGCAGAGCTCGCCGCTGTGGTGGGAAATCCGAATGCGTATCGGGCTGTAGCCCGGGCCAACGGCGCCAATCAGATTGCAATTGTCATACCGTGCCACCGGGTGATCAACCTGAATGGGCAGCTTGGCGGGTACGGTGGCGGAATATTGCGAAAACAATGGCTGCTGGAGCACGAACAAAAGGCCTTCCATAAGCATCCATCTCCACCTGCCGCACAGGAACGAGGTTGAACCATGAGCGGCATGATGTCGGGAAAATGGTCGGTCTTAATCGTGATCACGCTTGTCTCATTCATAACAAACCTGGATGCTACGATCGTCATTGTCGGTTTACCGACATTGACGGCAGATCTCGACATGTCGATGAGCTTCGGGTTATGGACGATTACTTCCTTCTATATTACGAACACCGTATTATTGCTGCCGTCGGGAAGATGGTCGGATATCATCGGGGCAAAGCGGATTTTCATCTGGGGTTTCGCCATATTTACCGCTGCGACCACCCTTTGCGGGGCAGCGGGCTCCGGCGAATGGCTGATCGGTTTCCGTTTTCTGCAGGGGGCGGGAGCAGCCATGGCATTGGCTGCATCGACGCCGTTGTTGATGCAGACGTTCCCGCCGCAGCAGCTTGGCTTCGCCCTAGGCGTAAATAATATTTCGTGGGTAACCGGCTCGCTGATCGGTCCTGTCGCAGGCGGTGCGCTGATCGGGGAGTTCGGTTGGCGTTCCATGTTCTACGTTGTCGTTCCATTTGGCATCATCGGCCTTACCGCCGGTATAGCGGTGCTCAGGAACAAAACATCGGAATCGGAAGAGAAGACGGACTGGCCCGGCGTGTTTACATTCGCCCTCGGCCTGGTGGCCTTGCTCGTCGCGTTGTCCGAAGGCCCCCAATGGGGGTGGACATCCATCTCAACAATCATTTTGTTCGCCGCTTTCATCCTGTTCTGGATCGTATTTATAATCATCGAAATGCGCACCCGCCACCCTTTGTTTCAACTAAGCCTTCTCAACTATCGAACCTACGTTGTAGGACTCGGGACTACGACGAGTTACTGTATCGGTTATTTTGCCGTAACGATTCTCTTGACCTTGTATCTGCAGGAGGCTCAAGGCTTGAGTCCGCTTGAGACTGGCTTGCTGTTCATTCCGTTATCGGCCCCTCAACTGTTTACGGCGCCACTTGGCGGCAGGCTTGCCGACAGAATGGGACCAGCTCCCTTGATCCTGACGGGCTCTTCGCTTATCGGTCTGTCGCTGCTGCTCCTCGGACAGCTCGGCAGTGAAATGTCCTATCTGGCCGTAATGATTCCACTCGCCGTCATATCCGCTGCAACGGGGCTTTCATGGCCCTCGCTGGCGAAGGTCGTATTGACGGCGGTTCCTCAGCGGCATGAGGGCGCCGCTTCGGGAATGTTTTGGACTGTCTACAACATGTGCAGAGCTATTAGCCAGGCATTGGCGCTCGTTATCGTGCAGGCCGCGGTTGGTACAGCACAAGACGGAACGGACTTGCTTCGGAATCGGATGATCCAGGCTACGACCAACGGATTTACTGTATTCTCGGCATTTCTCGGCATTGCTGTCGTTCTGGGAGTGCTGCTGCTTCGGCCGCATGTGCAATCCAGTCGCCATACCACAGACTAACGGTGTTTAAATACTTATGTTTATATCAGGTGATAGAGATTATTTCTTCAGTCAACGTTTCGAAAGGGAGAGGAGCCACTCATTGAGTGGCTATTTTTTTTCTAATAAGTTTGGCGCATTCTCGGGTCAATCAAATAGCACCATTGTCCAACCTTTTTAATCTAACGGTATACAGAGCCTTCTGGTTCTTACATTCCCAAAATAATTCCCCGCTTTATGACTGTGTGTATTTTGATTTAATCGTAAAACTCTGTCATCTCGCCCCTCTTGTATAAGCTTATCAAATGATTTGTAAAAAAAGATTTTCAATTAATTATCGGTATGATATAGTGTTGTTACGTAACAATACGTAATCTATTTTGTGCTTCGTAAGTTAATCATCGACGGGAGGTATTTACAATGTATCGGATGGGACGAAGATTGGGCTTGTTAATGTTGGCGGGTTTATTGGTGGTAATGACGGCGTGTAACAGCAATAATTCTACACCTTCAGCCAACGGGAATGGGGATGCAAAAGGCAAGACAACAACGCTAAAGTTTTTTCACCGCTGGCCCAATGAACCAAGAAATTCGTATTTCAATTACATTAAAGAGGAATTCGAAAAACAGAATCCTGGTGTCAAAATTGAGATGGAATCCGTCCTGAACGATAGCTACAAGGAGAAAATCAAGGTTCTTGTCTCCTCGGGGGAAATCCCGGATGTCTTCTCCTCCTGGTCGGACAGCTTTGCCGAAAGTCTGGTCTCCTCAGGCCGGGTTGAAGATCTTACTTCTATGTACAAATCTGATCCGAACTGGACAAAAACCCTGGTTCAGAATCAGCTGAAATCCTTCACTTTTAGTGACAAAATATATGGTGTGCCTTTTACCATGGATGGAAAGGTCTTCTTTTATAATAAGAAAATATTCAACAAGCTGGGTCTGGAAAAACCAAAGACCTGGGACGAGTTCATAGCCCTGCTGGACAAGCTTAAGGCTTCCGGCTACGACACGCCGATTATCGAAGGCCTTCAGGATTCCTGGGCTGTAGGGCATTACCTGGGCACCATGAATCAGCGGATGCTGAGTCCAGAGGTGATGGCAACTGACTATGCAGGGGGTCCAGGCAAGTTCACCGATCCGGGATACCTACAAGTACTGAAGTATTGGCAGAAATTATCCTCATATATGGGGCCAAACGCGACATCCGTCAATCATGAAGCTACGAGAAATATGTTCATCGCCGGAAAAGTGCCGATCCACTATTTGCAGTTCGCCGAGCTAGGTTATCTGAAAGATAAACCTGATCTTGAGTTTGATTACTTTAACTTCCCTCAGTTCTCCGAAGGGAAGGGGAATGCCGAAGGTCTGACAGGTGCGCCTGAAGGATTCATAATCAGCAAGGAAACAGCCAATAAAGCGCTTGCTGAGAAATTTGTAAAGTTCATTGTCTCTCCTGAGAATGCAGCGAAGTTTCAGCATGATGTAGGTTCTATGACCACTGTAATTGGTGCGGCTACGAAGGAGAATTCCCCTCCGGGAACCCTGGAGGCGATCAAATTGATCCAGAACGCGGCAGAAACCACCCCTTGGCTTGATAATGCAATGGATGCCAGCGTAGCCGATGCCTATATGCGTGGAGGCCAAGCCATTGCCGCAGGTATCGAGACTCCTGAGAATGTGATCAAAGAAGTTCAAGATGCGGCGGCGAAGCTTCCTGCAGTCAAAAAATAGAAACGAAGTGCATCAACTGTGAAGAGGGGCTTAGCTCCCCTCTTTTCTTCTAAGATAAAGGGGAATGCGTCTAACTGGGTTCCCGAGATAAAACAGGGGGAAAGTGATGAGAACAAGAAGAACGATAGCTCCTTATTTGTTTGTCTTGCCGTGTGTGCTGATGCTTGCAGTCTTCGTATATATGCCTCTGATCCAGAATTTCTTCTATAGCTTTCAGAATGTCTCACTGCTGTCAGGAAAAAGCTCATTCGCCGGTTTTGATAACTATAGAACACTGTTCTCCGACCCTGTTGTGGGCAAAGCCTTAATCAATAATGTGAAATATGCCGTCATCTCTTTAATCTTCCAGGTAGGATTTGGGCTGGTTTTAGCCGCCATTCTGGAGGAAGAGTTCCTGAGAAAGGTCTCGGCGGTATTCCGGACGATCTTTTTTATTCCCGTTATTATTTCTATTACGGTTATCTGTTTGTTATTTTCCTTCGTCTATGACCCGACGGAAGGTCTGCTGAATATGTTTCTGCAATCTGTGGGACTTGATGCCTGGGCTAAACCATGGCTGGGTTCCGGTGATACAGCCATTTATGCCGTTATTGCCGTATCACAGTGGCAGAGTATCGGCTACTGCATGATGTTGTTCATTGTGGCCATTCAGAAAATTCCGCGCGACCTCTATGAAGCGGCCAAAATCGACGGGGCAGGCAGAGTAAAAATCTTTTTCAGCATCACGCTGCCTCAGGTGAAAGAAATGATTTTTGTAAATTCACTTCTGACCATAACAGGGGCGTTTATGGTATTTAACGAACCCTTTATTCTAACCAAGGGCGGAGGTCCCGGAACCAGCTCCATTACGATTGCGGTTCTGATGTATCAGAACGGTTTTGTCAAAGACAGCATGGGTTATGCCGCGACCATCTCACTGCTTATTTTTGTCATTACAGCAGTGCTTGCGCTCATACAGACATTATCATTCAGAACAGGGAAGGGGGACTGAACATGGCCAGCAAGCTGCCTGTTTACAGACTCATTGTGCTGCTGCCTCTTCTGGTAGGGGTAGTGGTAGTGATGTACCCGTTGTTCTGGATGGTGTCCTCATCCTTTAAAAGCTACGATGAAATTTTTGGAGCGGTTTGGAGTCTGCCAAGCAAGTGGTTGTTTTCGAACTACGCAACCGCCTGGACCAAAGGGATAGGCAATTATTTTATGAACAGTGTGATTGTCACCGTCAGCACGATTGCGGGCGTTGTCATCATTGCTTCACTGTGTGCGTATGGACTGAGCCGCTTCCGTTTCCGGTACAGCAAGACACTATTTATGTTTGTGCTCGGTGGAATGATGCTGGACCCTCAGGTGTGTCTGGTACCCCTGTACAAACTTTTACAGAATTTAAATATTCATAATACGTATTTTGCCCTGATTCTGCCCTACATTGCCTTCAGGCTGTCGATCGCAGTGCTGCTGATCCGCTCTTATTTTCTGGGCATCCCCAAAGAGATTGAAGAGTCGGCAACCATAGACGGGTGTTCGGTCTTCCGGACCTACTCTAGTATTTTCCTGCCTATGTCTCTTCCTATTATTATGACTACCATCATCTTTACCTCGTATTATGCCTGGAACGAGTTTCTGTTCTCCATTATCTTTATTGACTCTGACAAATACCGAACTATTCCTTCCGGGCTGATGAACTTTAAAGATGCATTGTCAACCGACTGGGGGGTTCTGCTCGCCGGACTGGTGATCTCTTCAATGCCGCTTATTATTCTATTTATTTTTATGCAGAAATACTTCATTCAGGGCATGTCTGAAGGCTCTGTAAAAGGCTGAATATCGCACATAAGAACTTGGGAGGATTTATTCATGAGAATAATTGCCGTAGGCGACAATGTTGCGGATTGTTATTTGGATCAAGGGCTCTACTATCCCGGAGGCAATGCCGTCAATGTGGCCGTGAACTGTAAGCGGAACGGATGCCAGGAAGTGTCCTATATCGGTGTATTCGGAAATGACAAGAAGTCCGATCATATTATGGACTCGCTGGATAAGGAAGGAATCAGCTACCGTTATTCACGCAGAGTGTATGCGAACAGCGGTTCACCCGGTGTGAAGCTGGTCGGCAATGACAGAGTTTTCGTACGCGGTGCCCAGGATACAGCCCAGCATGTGCTCCGGCTGCGCCTAACACCTGCGGATCTGGAATATATCGCGGGACATGACGTTTGCCATACCAGCTGTTATTCCAGCATAGAAAGGGAGCTTCCTGTAATTAAGGAACACTGCGATATTTCCTTCGACTTCTCTACAAGGACGGATGAAGATTATTTGGGGCAGGTGTGCCCTTATATTAAATATGCATTTTTTTCGGGTGCGGAGCTTGACTCTGAGCAGATCGAAGCACTCATAAAGACCTGTCACGGGTTGGGTACGGAAATTGTAGGCATAACGTTAGGAAGTGAAGGCGCGCTGTTCTCCAGAAACGGGGTGCGGTACAGACAAGGAGTCACTCCAGCTGAGGTCGTGGATACGATGGGAGCTGGAGACAGCTTCATTGCCGGATTTCTGGTATCTTATCTAAAAAAAGGAGTTATGGAAGAGGCGCTGCAGTCCGGGGCAAATTCTGCCGCGTATACCTGCACCTTTTACGGGGGGTTCGGGTATCCCAAACCCATTGGGGAGTAATTATACACTTGAATGCATGGTCACAAGCTGTTCATTGCTTGAACAGCTTTTTGACATGTTATTTATTACTTACTAAATATACAATACGAATTTGTCACCTACGATATGCTGTTCCCCGTAATGAATGATTTCCATGGTAGAGGAAACAACGGTGCCCTGAGAGAGCATCAGCGGATAGCCGACCGGAATCTCCAAGTACTGTGCTTGTGCCGAATCGGCAAATACGGTCTGGATCGATTTGCGCTGGCGCATGAAGGAGACATCACGTTTGGCTTTGATAGTAGCGTACAGCGAACGGTTGTCCAAATTTTCCTGCAGCAAAAAGTTATAGGCATCTGTAAACACAGCGTAATCCATCATTACCGGAACTTCATCGGCCAGCATAATGCGCTGGATCGCTATAAGATTGGAGTTAACAGGAACATTCAGCGCTTCAGCCAGTTTGGAGGTGGCACTGATCTGCCGCTGTTCAACCAATTTGGAGGAAGGTCTAAGGTTGTTAAGCTTGCAAATTTCTGTAAATCCCAATACCGAGGGGCCGAAATTCGCTTGAATCTTAGGTGTGGTGATAAAGGTGCCTTTTCCTTGCTTGCGGTCAAGCAAGCCCTCTTCAATCAATTCACTGATCGCGGTTCTGACTGTGCGGCGGCTGATCGAGTACATTTCGCATAACTCAAATTCAGTGGGAATCTTCTGCCCTGGCTTCATAATTCCGGCTTCTATATCGGATTTGATAATGTCTTTTAACTGCACATAAAGAGGGATAATGCTATCCGGCTGTAATTGTCTCATTGCAGCTCCTTTTGAGAACGTTATTATAGTTCAACTAATTATTATATCTTTGGCAATTATTTCTGTCAAAAGCCAACCACAGGTAATATATAATACTTTTTTTATAATGTAAACTATTTGAATTTCAAGAAAAGGGGGTTGATTTAAGTGAATATCCATAGTAACATAAAGATACATTACGTTACATAACGTAACAAATAGATATTTCTGGTCTGCCGGAGATATCTACAACAAGAGGAGGAATTTTTCAATGAACCAAGAGCATGTGCAACAACTGGAAGCAGCGATTCAGGCCGTAGCCCAAAGAAAGGTATCCAATTTCTATTTTGTAGCCTGCGGCGGCTCGCTCGCAAACGTTACACCAGCGCAATATATTCTGGATCGTGAGATTGAGATCCCCTCAGCCGCTTATTCCTCTAACGAATTTATTCACCGTTCCCCCAAAGCGCTTGGGCCAGGTTCCGTGGTCATAACCTGCTCCCACTCCGGAAACACCCCGGAAACGGTTGCGGCAACGACATTTGCCCGTGAGAAGGGTGCATTAACGATTTGCCTGACCAATCTGGTAGATTCACCGCTCTGGGAGGCTGCGGAATTCAAACTGCATTACGATTATGCCCCTTATGGCGAGGCTCTCCGCGGGGAGGAGACCAATATGGCTATCCTGTACCGGCTGGTATTTGGAATTCTCCAGACTTTGTATCCGAATGAGAAGTATGCCAACGCGATCAGTTCCATTGAGAACGGCCTGCATGGTGTGTTTGAACGGAATAAGGCCTTAACCTTGGAAGCCGCCAAAGCATTCGGACGCACTTACAAACGGGAAAAGCTGATCTACACCATGGCCAGCGGAATTAACTATTCTGTAGCCTACTCATTCGCCATCTGCCTGCTGCAGGAGATGCAATGGATTCATTCCAGTGCCATCCATTCCGGGGAATACTTCCATGGACCTTTTGAAATTACAGACTTTGATGTACCGTTTATCGTAATTAAAGGGCTGGGAGAAACCCGGCCGCTGGATGACCGTGCTTATGATTTCTGTGTGAAATATTCCGACAAAACTATCCTGATTGATGCGGAGACTTTCGACCTTGAGGGAATCTCCCCGGATGTGCGTCCTTACTTTACAAACCTTGTAGCTAGTGTAGTACTCAGACAGTACGCACAGCATTTATCTGAAGAAACCGGACATGCGCTTTCGGTACGCCGTTATATGTGGAAGATGGAGTATTAAGATATTCCAGCAAGCTCAATTATGTAGGTAATATTTCTTAAGATCCAAAAAAGGAAACGGGGGCGGTAATGTTCCCGTTTCCTTTTGGTTTGATACCCGTTTCGTTGTCTGGGATTTAGCCGCTTCTCCAGTCGCTAAGCAGCATGATGAAACCCGACATGGTCCTCCCGTTGACAAACAAGACTGGCAACTCGGTCATATGAGAAAGATGTTAGCTTTTGGGCTGATGAAAAAGGAGAGTCTGCTTGCCTTATGACAGATTCTCTTATAATGGACTAATTAAAACCCATGATGGTGGGAAATGTTACCTTTATAATAATATGGAGGAATATCTTTACCAAACCAAGTTAAAAACTGGGTCTCTTCATCTGTAAGCAGTATAGCAGGGGCATTAAGAATCGAGCCAAACAATGACCTAGCGATTAAGGTCACGCTTACATCTCTATACATACTTAGGAATAAAATGATGTCCTACCGCTTAAGGAAGTCGAAGTTTGTAATCTAAGAATAAGTAAGTGAATACGAGAAAATATTAATTTATAGTAGAAGAAGGAGGTTGTGAAATGGAGTTTCCGACACACATTGTAAAACAAACAAAAACGGTGCTAATAAACTAAAGAAGAGGTGTATCAACTGTGACAAAGAATAATAATCAAATTATCCTTAACATACGATTCAAAGTAAAGCCCGGTAAGAAAGAAGATTTTCGCAAGCAATTATTCTCACTGGTTGACATTATGTCAAATGAAACAAACTTTGTGAACGCCATTATTCATGATGACATGGATCAATCGGAAGACATCGTCATTTACGAGATATGGAAAGGCACAAAAGAAAGCTGGCTGCAAGAAGAGTTTCCTAAACCCTACCGCAAGGAGTATGAAGGAGTTCTCTCCGAATTGCTGAATGATAGAATGGTTAGCTGGTTAATCCCGGTTGCTGAATGGGGAAGCAACTTAACTGGAGCATCAAAAAAGTAATCCTTAAGAAAATTACGGAAAAGAAATGTTAGTGTTTCCTAGAAGAAGTCGGCATTCTGACGCTTACTAAAATGAGGTCTTTTCTTTTTTTGCGTCCTATTGCAAACCTTTCTTAAACTATCGGGGAACGTTAGTTCAATTATAACTTGTTGAGCAGGCTACAGCAGCCTGCTCATTTTATTAAGCACTGGGTAGATTTCTTTAGCTACAACATTAACGTTCGGAAAAATACAAGATCTACAGCGATGCCTAACCGATACTTTCTTATTTAATCTAAACATTACCTATACCCTTGGTAAGGTAGCGTGATAGCATATAACTGTTGTCCAAAAACTTCTATTTCCGGGGGGATCTTAATAAATGTGCATCAACTTACAAGATTGGATTCAAGAAGCCGATTTGGTCAGTATGCAAAAGGCAATGTCTTCAGGTGAATGTACATCCGAAGCCCTCGTACTTGCATACATTGAGCGTATTCATAAATATAATCCTCTGATCAATGCTGTCTTAGAGGTCAATCCAGATGCGCTTGAAATAGCAAGGAGTCTTGATCTTGAGCGAAATACAACAGGCAGTAGGGGGCCGCTGCATGGAATTCCTATCCTTCTCAAGGATAACATCAATACGCACGACCGGATGCACACGAGTGCTGGTTCAATCGCGTTGGCTGAGTCATTTGCTCCAGAAGATTCGTTCATAGCTGCAAAACTTCGCGCTGCAGGCGCAGTTCTACTAGGTAAGGCAAATATGACCGAGTGGTCGAATTTTATGTCCAATAGTATGCCAGCTGGATACAGTTCTAGGGGTGGATATGCATTGAATCCATACGGACCTGGCAAGCTTTTCGTCAGTGGGTCAAGTTCTGGATCGGCGGCAGCAGTAGCAGCAAACTTGGCAGCGGCAGCTATTGGAACAGAAACCGCAGGTTCTATTGTTGGGCCAGCCAGCCAACATTTTCTCGTCGGAATCAAGCCTACAGTTGGACTTGCAAGCCGTAGCGGCATTATTCCGATCTCCATAAGTCAGGATACACCTGGGCCACTCTCCAGAACAGTCACTGATGCTGCGGCGCTACTCGGGGCAATCGTCGGGATGGACGAAAACGATAAGGCGACATGGACTAGTCCCCACCGTACTTTTCATGACTATACATCTTATCTCGACATAGATTTTCTGAGTAAAGTTCGTATTGGGATTCCAAGACATTACTATCGGTCGTTGGATGAAGAAAGACTTTCCATCATGGAATCTGCCATCGGTGTTCTACGTGAGCAAGGTGCAACAGTTATCGATCCCGTAGACCTCCATTTGGAACAGCACCCATGGAACAACGATGTTATCTGCTACGAATTCAAAACAGGCCTGAATCGTTATCTGTCGAAGTTGAACTCGGATATTCCCGTACATTCTCTTCAAGAACTGATTAAGTATAATCAGAAACACGCTGCTTCTGCATTAAAGTTTGGCCAAGACAATCTGATTCGCTCAGAAGAAAATACGTTAAACGAGATGACCTATCAACTTAAACGTCAAGAATATAACCATCAAGCTGTAACAAAAGGGATTGACTATGCACTCGATCAACACGGCTTAGATGCATTAATGTTACCGGGTGACATTGATGGCATGTACATCGCTGCCAGGTTAGGGTATCCACTTATCACGGTTCCTGCCGGTTATTCAGTCAAAGGAACAATTGATGCAGATGGCGATTCGACCAAGGGTCCATTTGGTGTTGTTTTTTCCGGGAGGGCTTTCAGTGAGCCCACGCTAATAGGCATCGCCTATAGCTTCGAGCAGGCGACACTTTCCCGTCATCCGCCAGAGCTGGGGAAATGATGATCGTGCCATGAGGTTGGACTTAACCATCACGTTATTAAGCTAGCGGGAGACTACAGCTTAATAAATAACCTGAACGCGGCTGCCAGCCTGGATCGGCAGCCACGTAGTAATTGCGACGGGTTTTATTTTTGTTAAACGATAATCAAAAGAAATTTAAAAAGCGAAAAGGGCAGGTTGCGGGAAAGGTTTGTCGAGGGACAAAAACATATTCCCATTGAAGTCGCTAATTTAGCGGCTTTTTTGTTTTATCGGTACATGACACGCGTTTATCAGCAACCTCTCGGTTATGTCACTTGTTGCTGGTCTTCTTGATCAAGTCCACGCCATCATATGCCAGACTTTCCACACTTGCAGCCTTCTGAAGCAGGTAATGATCAAAAAAGCTCTTCGTATAGTCTGTAACAAGATTTCGCATCTCCATAGCTTCCCGTTCGCCTCTGAGTTCCTCATTAACACAGGTAAACACAATGTCGCAGTAATCTAAATGCGCAACACGATCAACAGAGAAATAATAGGTTTCCATGCTATTGTTAGCGCCAATTATTGCATTCATGTTATAGTTAGGTTCACGAAACAGCAGCAAGAAGGGTTTCTTAAGGTCGCTGCCCTGAAGGCCGAACGCACCGCTATCCAAGCCAATCCCGCAGGCGAACCGGTCGTCGTCCCGGCAAACAATCGCTGTCGTAGCCCCTCCAAAAGAATGTCCGACTATGCCCATGCCGATGTCAAGCAACAATCTGCCTTTAAAGATGGAATTCAGCTCTCCAGAGTCCAGTTTGTAAAGATAATCGGCTGTATACCTTACATCTTCTGCCTGTAATTCACTATACTCTGTTATCTTGGCAAGTATTGGAAGTCTAAGCACGTTACGGCACATCTCAATGGCAGTTTCATCGTCAGGCCGCATCTCCATCTTACCAGCTAACGCTTGCATCTCCGGATCTTCAGAAAACGCCATAATGGCATCCGAAAAATCCTTTGATACATTGAACAGGCGCCCATCTTTACGCTTATACATCGTGCTATTCTGATGGCCGATGCTTACCACAACATATCCCATGCTTGCCAAGTCTGTACAGATCACTGTACCCCATTCTGGAGAACCGCCCCCACCGCAAACATAGAATAACACCGGATAGCGCTTCTCCTTCCCGGAGAGAGCAAGGTCGTCGTAACACTGGGTCTTGATATCTATAGAGAAAGTATCCTTCAACGCAGAGACAAGTGGCTGTTCATTAAACATCTCGTAGACTTCAGGAAACATGTACGTTGATGTAGTCTTACCTTCGCTACTGTCCGACGGATAGTACACAAACGCCGTCAGTTCTCTTTTGGAGTGATCTGATGCTGTGTACTCAAAATCCATCTGGGTTCGACCGACAGTATAACCGCCAATTGGTTCAGGAAATGCGTCATAGGTTTTCAATTTTTATTCCCCCTTAATTAATAAAAGTGGCGAATGTGAAATATATGCTTTGCGTTATAAGCGCTTTTCAAACGGTGAAACTATTACCTCCTATCTTCAGTGAATCATATCTACTCCTTGGCTTTCTTGAGGCCGCTAACAATTTCAGAATATTTATGATCTTCAAGCAGCCCATGACCCATAAAGTCAGCAAAATACTTGCTAATCTTATGTTGCAGCTTAGAGTCCTTAATATCGAATTCCCTAAAAAACATGACTAAATTAAACTGCATTGACTCAAACATAAAAGAAATCAGGTCGTCGTCAATATCAGGTCGCAGATATCCATCAACCCTCATTCGGCGTAAAATGTCCTTGATTAAGGGGGATGACTCGCCCTTTAGCACATTCAGATATACTTTAAGCAAAATGTTCTCTGGAATGTATAAAAGTGTTTCAGTGAGTTTGATTTCCAACTCATTCAGTGGCTCGGTCACATTACCCTTAACGTTACCTAATAAGCCAGTAAGGAAAAACTGGTAAAGGGAATCTTCATTACTGTTATTAAAATACGCAGCTCTTTTCTGGGTCACATTACGTATTAAGAGACAGTAAAGGTCGTCTTTGTCTTCAAAATACCGATAAAATGTTCCGGGGTGCATGGACAAACTATCCAAAACCATCTTCATAGTTATATCCTCGTAAAGATTATCAACAAAAAGATGCATAGCGTTAATAGATATTTCCTCGCGCCTTGCTTCATCTAAACGAAAGAAAGTTTTTTTGGGCATAGATTACTCCTTAATGTGAAGTGTGAATTGATTCACACTATAACGATAATTAATTCACATGTCAAGCAGTGTATTTGAACGGAATTTAATATTAGAAAGATCGACAGCAGGAAGAGAGGCAGCTAGAACTCGAGGACGTTTAGGAGGAAGGCCCGAAAATGTTGGAAGACAAGCACATAGACTATTGAAGTCGCTAATTTATCAGTGGCTGAACTGCCCGGGTTTTAAAGCCCTCCACCATAAATCGCATAAGCAACCAAGAGGAGAAATATTTATTCAGATTGAGGCTGTTCGCTTCATTGCATATAATGAAGGTACAACCCTTCGGGGAGATCGTTAAGGGAGGCCGCGATGCACGAGACCGTATTTGACGAAACATTATTTGCAAGCTTGAAGCCGGGCTTAACCTCGTTCTGTTACCGAATGCTAGGCTCCATGGACGATGCGGACGATGCTGTTCAGGAAACGAGTATTCGGGTCTGGCAGAGCTGGAGCACGTTCAGACAGGATTCCTCGTTCAAAACTTGGGTCTATCGGATTGCCTCCAACCTGTGCTTGGACAAGCTGAGACAATCCAAGCGCCGCGCGCTTCCCGTCGACCTGTTCGACCCGGCCGCCGCCATCGTTGAGCCGCGCAACACATTGCCGGACTCTGCCTGGATCTGGCCGTCCCCTGACTTTGGGGGCAATCCGGAGGATCGGCTCGTCCGCAGAGATACCCTTCAACTGTGCTTCATCGCTCTTCTGCAGACCTTGCCTCCGCGGCAGCGCGCGGTACTCATTTTGAAGGACGTATTCGAATGGTCCTCCAAGCAGATCGCGGAAATGTTGGCGATGTCGCCGGCAGCGGTGAACAGCGCCTTGCAAAGAGCCCGAGAGACGATGGACCGGGCGCAGCTTCGCTCGGATGAGCTCAGCAGCATGGACGTTCAACCGGAGCAGGAGCTGCTGTCCCGGTATGTGGAGGCCTTCGAGCAATTCGATATCGCAGCGCTCGTCGCTTTATTCCATGAGGAAGGCTGTATGTCGATGCCGCCCTTCGAGATGTGGGTCCGCGGCAAGGACGATTTGTCCGCTTTCTTTTCGCTTACTCGCTGGCATTGCGAAGGTTCGCGATTTGTGCCCATTACGGTGAATGGCGGTTATCCGGCATTGGCCCAGTATATGCGGGATAAAGACGGCTCCAGCCTGGTGCCCTGGGGCATCCATGTCATCGAGACCAAAGAAAATCAAATCCTGCACGTTCAAAACTTCATTAATACGCAATTATTTTCGCGATTTGGGCTGCCTGAGCGACTTGACCGATGAATTTCGTCATTGGCTTACGTCTATATCATTGAGAATAACAAAACAACGAAAAGCATGAGAGAGGTGTCTATTCAAAATGGAAACGAATCAACCGACGAAAGTAACCGTGCAAGCCGTAATTCAAGCCCCGATCGAAAAGGTATGGCGCTATTGGACCGAGCCGGATCACATCACGAAGTGGAATCAAGCGTCCGAGGACTGGCATGCGCCGAGAGCCGAAAACGATCTGCAAGTCGGCGGCAAGTTTCTGACACGGATGGAAGCGAAGGATGGCAGCATGGGCTTTGATTTTGGCGGAGTCTACGATGTCGTGAAGCAGCATGAGGCAATCGGCTACACCATAGAAGACGGAAGAAGAGTGGATATTGCTTTCGTCGATCAAGGCAGCGAGACGAAGGTCATCGAAACGTTCGACGCGGAAAGCTCAAATCCCGTTGAGTTCCAGCAAGCAGGCTGGCAGGCGATCATGGACAATTTCAAAGCCTATACCGAACAAAATTAATCATCGCGAAGAAGACGCCAGGGAAGATGCCTGGCGTCTTTCTTTTTGAATCTTAGTACAATCGTGCTCTCTGTTAGCCTTAACCTTGTGCCGCATCCATGTTCATATAGTTAATAGCCCACAGATGGCCGTCCAGGTCCACGAAGCCCCAATGATACATGAACCCATGATCTTCCGGTTCAGCGTGTAATTTCCCGCCCAAGGAGACCGCAGTATTCACGATTTCATCGACCTTTTCCCGGCTCTCAAAGGCCAATGCGATCGTCATCTGAGCATACTTGCTCGTATCGACGGACTCCCTCTCCGTGAGCGTATTAAAGAATGCCTGATTGATCAGCATGACCTGCAGGTTGTCGCCGATCACAATGGCTGCCGAATTCTCGTTATCGGGGAATTGCGGGTTGAGCTCGAATCCGAGTCCAGTGAAGAACGCTTTCGATTGTTCTACGTTTTTTACAGGCAGGTTGAAGCTTGTGAATACGGACGTTAATGCCATCTTCAAAACACCTCTTCGTCAAATTAGTTTGTGTTCATTATGCCTTCGTTTATATAGACGACAGCCGATCCGGGAATTCATCGGTCTCATGGATTCGGAAGCTTAAATTTGAACAAGACTGGAAAGTATGAAAAATTTCAGTATGTATTTTAGGTGAATTAATTTACACATAGCGTGTGAAACTGGTTCATATCTGGTATAATAATCAGGAAGTACAATGAAATGTAGTTAGAACATAAAAAGATGAAGAGGATAGGTGGAACGGCCAATGGCGAAAATAGATCGTCATACTTTTCAGACCAGAACCAGACATATGTCTGCCGATCTGAAGCAAAAAATCAACTCCGGAGCTTACAGCCCGGGAGAATTTCTTCCTTCCGAGCTGGCACTAACAGAACAATACAAACTAAGCAAAAACTCCGTAAGATACGTTCTGGATGAGCTTGTACAAGAGGGATTGATCATTAAAATTCCCAGGGTAGGCACGCAGGTAACCAAGCCTGCTTCCAAGGAAACCATTTATTTTGGCGTATATCCCTCATTATATAAAGAAGCGGGGATGGAGGAACTAATTAAGCGATTCCACGAGAAACATCCACATATTCATGTGGAAACGATTGAGCTTCCTTATATGAATTCAGACAATATCGCCAATCTTATCAAACTAGGGATTATCGATGCGTTAACCATCAACTTGCAGGATATGTACCAATTCCAAGAGAAAAACTACCTTGATTTGTTTGTCGGCCAGGATCGAGACGATACGATATACCCTTTTCTTACACCTTATTTTGAGAAGGAATCGGGTGTTCTGGCAGCACAGCCTTTCGTTTACTCACCTGTTATTTTGTGTTACAACAAGGAGCATTTGAGGGAGAAAAGACTTGGTGAACCAAACAGCAGCTGGAGCTGGGATGAACTGGCAGCACTGCTCAGGGAGCTCAAGGCGCCTCATCGCTACAGCATCGCTTTTCAATTATTTTCCATGAATCGGTGGCCCATTTTCTGGCTGCAAAATGAGGACGATCCATCTTCGATAGATTCCAGTCCAGCTCAGAACGGAACTAGCTTGCCCTCAGAAGGATTACGCTGGCTCAGGGATCTTGTGACAGAGGAAGGAATATTTCCGCTTGCCTTGGCACAAGGTGAATTCGAAGCCGAGAAATTGTTCAAGGAGCAGAAGGTATCCGTTATGCTAACCACATATTACATGCTGAATGAACTGAAGAATGCGGACTTTTCCTTTGATATCGCTCAACTGCCACATTTTAAGAATGATAGGACACTCCTTCTCTCTACAGCCATTGCTCTCAGTGCAGAATCGAGCCGAAAGGAAACGGCAGCCTGCTTTGTGAATTATCTCACTTCAGATGAGGCACAGACCTACATTAGAAAGTACACATACAGTTTACCTGCAAGCAGATATATTACAGAAACATTTTCAGTGGAGCTTAAAAACAAACCGTCCAGGTTGGAGCTTCATCGAGACTATAGTTCGAAATACGCGACGTATCGCGATCTGTCGATTTCCATGCAAACCCAGATTCGTTTCGGAGAAAGCCTGAAGCAGTACATATCTTATTTAACGGATGAAGAGGGACTCGCTGAAGTGTTGCTTCCGTCTAAAAGTCTCAATCTATAAAAAACGAAAAAAAGTCTAAAAAGCACTGCCATGAGGAGGTGCTTTTTTTATTTTATATGAACTACAAAAGAACCAGTTGACAGACAACTTGGCATATGTTAATTTCTTAGTGAAAATAAATACCACATATGATCCAGTTATAAAACTTAACAAGGTGAGGTGACTATATTCGGATGAAGACCGTGGCTGAATTGGAAGCAAAGCTTTCGGAGGCATCAGACCGGCTAATCAACGACTTACATAAAGTGGACGGGGATCTTTTAATATTAGGCGCAGGCGGGAAGATGGGACCAAGTCTTGCGAAATTGGCCGCTCAAGCCATTAAGGCGGGAGGGATGAACATGAAGGTGATTGCTGTATCCCGATTTCAGGATCAGGAGGTGAGGAACGATCTTGAAATCGCTGGTGTAAAGACGATTTCATGCGATCTTTTAGACGATCAAGAATTAATGCAGCTGCCTGCAGCGGACAACGTCATATACATGGCAGGCAACAAGTTTGGAACAACGGGAAGAGAGTATTATACATGGGCAATGAATACTTACTTGCCCGGAAGAGTGGCAAACAAGTATAAGGATTCGCGTATCGTCGTTTTTTCTTCTGGCAACGTGTATCCGCTTTCATCAGTTGGTCTCGGCGGAGTAGATGAATCGGTATCCCCTGAACCTCTCGGTGAATATGCACAATCCACACTGGGGAGAGAGCGGATATTTGAATACTTCTCTTACAAGTATGGCACGCCAATACTGTTGTACCGCTTAAACTATGCCATTGATTTACGTTATGGAGTGCTTCTCGAAATTGCCAAAAAAGTTCACGAAGGCAAGCCGGTGTCGCTTGCGATGGGGCATGCCAATGTGATATGGCAGGGAGATGCCAATGAGATGGCCTTAAGGAGCCTGCTCAAGTGCCAAAGCCCTCCCGAAATTTTGAATGTGACCGGACCTGAAACCATGTCAGTTCGCTGGGCAGCGCAGCAGTTCGCTGAAAGGTTCAGTACTGCACCAGCCTTTGAAGGAAGCGAATCCGAAACGGCTCTGCTCAGCAATGCAGCTAAGGCGTTTCGCGAATTCGGTTATCCGAGAGTAGGCTTGCTGGAAATGATTGATTTCATTGCCGATTGGGTTGAATCCGGCGGACATACGTGGAACAAACCAACCCATTTTTCGGAAAGGAAGGGGAGGTTCTAATGCACAAAACACAAGCATCACTTACGCCGGAACAAGCAGCAGCACTCCATGAAGGTCTGGTCATCCCTGCACATCCGCTTGCCTTAAATGAACGAAGAGAGCTGGATGAAGTCTATCAACGTCTCCTGACAAAATACTATATCGCTTCAGGAGCCGGCGGAATTGCGGTTGGCGTGCATTCCACCCAGTTCGAGATACGGGATCCCAAGGTTAACCTCTATGAACGGGTGCTCCGATTGGCCGCGGAAGAAACAAAGCAAGCCAGCCTGCAACGGCCTTTCATCAAAGTGGCGGGTGTATGCGGGGATATGGAACAGGCGACGGAAGAAGCCCAGATCAGTAAAGACCTCGGATATGATGCGGTGCTGCTGAGTATGGGTGGACTTGACCACTGGAGTGAGAAAGACCTGCTTCAGCATACGGAAAGGATAGCCGAAATCATGCCGGTCATCGGTTTTTATCTTCAACCTTCCGTCGGAGGTCGTAGTTTGAGCTTCGATTTTTGGCAGGCTTTTGCTGAGATCGATAATGTCATCGCTATCAAAATAGCTCCCTTCAACCGATATCAAACCATTGATGTCGTCCGAGCGGTTTGCTGCTCAAGCCGCCGGGATGACATTGCCCTGTACACAGGGAACGATGACAACATCCTGATGGATCTACTCACTACCTTTCGGTTCGAAACGGAAGAAGGCATCATTGAGAAAGAAATCGTTGGCGGGCTTCTGGGTCACTTCGCTGTCTGGACACATAAGGCGGTCCAGCTGCTGGAAGAAGTGAAACGTCTCCGCAAGCAAGAGGGATCGCCGCTGCCACCGGACTTACTCACGCTGAGTGTGGAGATTACAGATGCCAACGCCGCTTTTTTTGATCCCGCCCATCAGTTTGCTGGCTGTATACCCGGGATACACGAGGTTCTTCGAAGGCAGGGTCTCATGAGAGGGATCTGGTGCTTGAATCCACAGGAGACCTTATCCGAAGGACAAAAAGAGGAAATCGATCGTGTATACCGACAGTATCCTCACCTGAATGATGATGATTTTGTAAAGCAGCATCTGGATGAATGGCTTAGGCTTGCTTCTCTTGCTCAGCCATGAATATCGGAATCATCGGGCTTGACAGTTCGCATGCTCTGGCATTCACCCGTACTCTTCATGAAACCCAAGAGGCTCTTTTTTCAGATGTGACCGTGACGGCCGCATATGCGGGCGGATCTCCGGATTTTCCGCTCAGTATAAGCCGTGTTAACTCTTTTGCCGGCCGGATGATGAAAGAATACGGAGTGAGATTAATGCCCACGATGCAGCAAGTTGCAGAAAGCACCAATGCCATCCTTATCCTGAGTGCCGACGGAAGGATACATCTGAATCAGTTCAAGGCGATCTGCCCTTACCAGAAACCGGTATTTATCGATAAGCCTTTTGCTTTGTCAACAACAGACGCAAGTGAAATCATCAGACTCGCGGAAGAGTTTCAAATCCCTTTAATGAGTGCTTCAAGCTTGCGTTACGCAGAAGACCTGCCCGAATACACAAGGGGAGACATCTTGGGTGCGGACGTGTACGGCCCAATGCACGTCGAATCGACGCAGGGGCATTATTTCTGGTACGGCATCCATGCGGCAGATCTGTTGTTTCGAATCATGGGCCCCGGGTGCAGGGAAGTAACCGCCCTTTCCACAGATCACAACGATCTCATTACCGGAACCTGGAAGGACGGGAGAATGGGAACGATTCGAGGAATCCGAAGTGGCCCAGAGTCTTTTGGAATAAGCCTGCACACTAGAAACGCTACCCGGCATGTCCCGCTTGAACCGAGCTACAAAGAGCTCCTAAAGTCGGTCCTGAATTTGTTCAAAAACGGCGTGTGCACGGTGCATCCCTCTGAAACGCTGGAAGTCATCCGGTTTTTGGAGTGTGCAGAGCACAGCCGTCTACAAAAACGCCCCGTCCTCATGGAAATGTGATAAAGCCTTATACGGGGTGACCCCTTGATTCTAGTTAATCAGATCCACCTATCTGAAGGAGGAATGTTTGATGAAGCTGAAAAAGAGGATTTCCATACTGCTTGCAACCACGCTGTTAACCTCGATCCTTGCCGCATGCAGCAGCGGTACGGACAAAGGCGGTTCTGCCGCCTTGCCGCCCCAGAAGCCCGGACAGTACGGTGATACAGGCGGCTTGACTTTGCCTCTTGTCAATGAGCCGACGACCATCACGTACATGCTGCCAAGCAACGCGAAAGACCTCGGTCCCAGCAAACTGGTTGTCCAGGAGCTTGAAAAACGGACCGGTATTAAAGTTAACTTCCAAACCTATTCCCCACAAACCTACCAGGATAAATTAAAAGTCATTGTGGCATCCGGTAAACTGCCGGACATTTTTACAGGGCTAAAACCGGCCGAACTCAAAAAAATCGGCAAACAAAAAGGTGTAGTTGCCATCAATGAATACGCAGATCAGCTCCCTAACTTCAAAAAGCTATATATGGAAGAAAACAAATGGGTCATCAAATCCTTCGGCGATGAAGCCGGCAATATATATACCTGGCCTATATATAATCTGAATCGCAAAGTGAATCATGGATTCATGTACAGGAAGGATATCTTTGATAAGCTGGGCATTAAGGAATGGACTAACACAAACGAGTTTTACGAAGCTTTGAAAAAAGTAAAAAAAGCTTATCCGGATTCTTACCCCTACGCATCCAAAGGCTTGGCCAATATCTTCAGAGATTGGGCTTTCGGCTGGGGGCTCGGCAATACGGATCAGTACCCGGCATATTACGATGAAAAAGATGGAACCTGGAAGTACGCTGCAGTACAGAAAGAGCATAAGGACATGCTTGATTTCATGAAGAAGCTGTACAACGAAAAACTGCTTGATCCGGAATTTTTGACAGACACTCAAGATTCCTGGACGACTAAGATGACGACGGACAAATCGTTTGTCACGTTTGACTGGATTGGACGCCTTGATCTCTTTTACAACCAGATCAAAAAGCAAAATCCAGACTATAACCTCAGGTATGCCAATCCCGTCGGACCGACCGGCCATATCAGATCCCTACCAGAAGTTTCGGATTTCAGCGTTGCCGTAGCCAAGAACAAAAATACAGAAGCCTCGCTCAAACTGCTCGACTATCTGACCAGCCCATCCGGAAGTGAACTGATGACCATCGGGGTGGAAGGGGTTAACTTCGAATGGGGCAAGGACGGATATCCGGTCTACCCGGAACTAAAGGATCTTCCACTTGTAGATATCACCGTACTCGAGGATCGTTATGCCATGTGGCTGGAAGGAGCTTACCTAAGACCGGACCATCGAAGCATCTACTATCGTTTCTCGGAAAAAGAGCAGGAGGCGCAGGATAAAATCGTGAAGGAGAATCGTTTCGAACCACTTGATCCTATACTTAATTTTACGGACGAAGAAACTTCCAAGATCGCCGAATTGCAGACATCGCTGCAAAAATCGGCTGAAGAATTTAACTCGAAGTATATTCTTGACGCCAGCTATGGTGATGCCGAGTGGGAGAGTTTCAAAAACCAAATCAGCAAAGGCGGTGTGGAGGAACTGATGACGATCTATAATGAAGCGCAAAAAAGATACGATGAGTCCAAATAAAAGGACTTAAACCTGTGAATCAACTGGAGGGGACGAGGCATGGAACGTTTCCCTCCTTGCGGGAAAAAGTATTGGAGGCGAAAATCTTATGGCAGACATCGGCACGGAACATTCGGCAGTTTACCATAAAGAAGTGCCAAAGAAGAGTTTTAGAAGCCGGATTGGAAAAACGTGGAATCATATTAAACGCGACAGACAGCTGCTTCTGCTGTTTCTTCCTTGCATCCTATTCTACGTCATCTTTCGTTACGGGCCACTTTATGGATTGATTATTGCCTTCAAAGACTACAGCGTGTTTACAGGAGTGCTTGGCAGCGAATGGGTGGGATTTGAGCATTTCATCAAGTTTTTTACGAACCAGGACTTCTGGATGCTGTTCCGGAACACGCTGCTCCTTGGGCTCTATACACTCATTTTTGGTTTTCCTTTTCCAATCATGCTTGCACTTCTGCTAAACGAAGTCAGAAACAAATGGTTTAAAAAATCCGTTCAAACCTTCAGTTATTTGCCGGCATTTTTGTCCGTGGTCATTGTCAGCAGCATGATTATCGATTTCCTCTCTCCGAACCATGGTATTTTGAATCAAGTACTGGCTTCGTTCGGTTTCGAGAAAAAATATTTTCTTGTTGATTCGGGTTGGTTCCGTCCGATCTATGTTATTTCGGAAATATGGGCGAACGCAGGATACGAATCGATCATTTATCTGGCGGCGATTGCAGGAATCAGTCCTACGCTCTATGAAGCCGCCAAGGTGGACGGTGCCAGTCGTTTCCATATGATCCGCCATATCACACTTCCCGGATTGTTTCCCACGATGCTCATCATGTTTATATTGAAAACCGGCTCCATGATTCGCGTCGGTTATGAGAAAGTACTGCTGCTCTACAATCCGATGACCTATGGTGTTGCCGATGTATTTTCAACGTATGTATACCGTAAAGGACTGCTTGAATCGAATTACAGTTATGCGGCCGCAGTAGGGCTATTCGAAGCGCTCGTGGCCATGGTGATGCTGCTGTCCGCCAATGCGATCAGCAAACGGCTGGGAGGAAACGGCTTATGGTAGGAGAGCACAAAATATCTGTTTTTGGTGTCATAAATACGCTGATACTCTGTCTTGTTGCTGCAGCGACACTCTATCCCATCGTGTACATTACGGCCGTTTCTTTAAGCGATACAGCAGCAGTTGTTCAAGGTAAGGTGTTTCTTTTCCCGAAAGGTCTGAACTTTGGGGCTTATGCCGAGGTGCTTAAAAATGACACGATTCCAAGAGCCTACCTGAATTCTATTTTTTATACGGCATTCGGCACGTTTGTGAATTTACTTTTTACGGCTGTTGCCGCGTATCCCTTGTCTCAAAAAGGATTTTTCGGACGCAAGTTTTTTATGATGGCCATCGTTCTAACCATGTTCCTGAATCCCGGCATTATTCCCACTTATGTGGTCGTGCAGCAGCTTGGGTTAACGGATTCGGTTTGGGCCCTCGTACTTCCCAATGCCATTTGGACCATGGAACTGATTATTCTAAAAAGCTTTTACGAAAACATGTCTTCCCAGATCCGCGAAGCGGCCCTGATCGATGGAGCTTCCGAATACCGGATTCTGTTCAACATTGTCATACCCTTATCCAAGCCTGCGCTTGCTTCCATCGGACTTTTTTATTTCATGGGTCACTGGAACAGCTTCTTTCTTCCGCTGATTTATCTGAACGACCCGGATAAATATCCTTTGCAGGTCGTGCTGCGGGATATGCTAATCTACAGCGCAGAAAACGACGCGGGACTTGTGGATCGTTCGGCCATTGCCCCTCAGTCCATCAAAAATGCAACCATCGTGCTTTCAATGATTCCTGTTCTGCTCATCTATCCGTTTGCTCAGAAGTATTTCGCCAAAGGGGTGATGCTCGGTTCGGAAAAAGGCTAAATAGGCATAAGGAGGAGCTCTATCTAATGAAAATCGTTGCTGCGAAGGAAGGGAAAGTTAAGATACTGCAAGCGAATATCCCCGAACTGAACAAACGACATGTCCAAGTGAGAACCGAATATTCGGCGATTAGTCCCGGTACAGAGATGAGTGCGATTAAGAGATCAGGCGTATCTCCCGTATACCTTGGCTATAGCGCTGTTGGGATTGTGGAAAAAACGGGAAGTGAAGTCAGAGATATTCTTCCGGGAGACCGGGTAGCTTGTTACGGTGTGCCCTACGTAAGACATGCAGAGGTGATTTCGGTACCGACCAATCTGGTAACCAAAGTGCCTCAACATGTCAAACCTGAGGAGGCCGCATTTACAGGGCTCGGAGCGATTGCCATACATGCACTGCGTACAGCCGACGTGAGGTTCGGCGACAAGGTGCTTGTCGTTGGACTCGGTATTCTCGGTAATCTTGTAGCCCAAATTGCCGCTGCTGGTGCATGTCACACTGCTGCATACGATCTGAGCAAAGAGCGGGTTCAGCTGATTCAGGAGCAGATGGGAATTCAAGCGGGCTTTTCAAGTGAAGAGGAAGTGGAACGTTTTGTGGTGAACGAAACGGGGGGATACGGATTTGATTCCATTCTCTTATGTGCTGGCGGACCTGGAGAAATGCTGATCAACAAGTCGCTTGAGTGGCTTCGTGACCGGGGAAAAGTCGTGATCGTCGGTGATTTGTCCATGAAGTTTTCAAGAGATTTGATGTTTCGCAAAGAAGCCCAGGTCCTGATCTCGAGAGCGGGCGGGCCGGGAAGGTACGATATGCAGTACGAGAAGGACAATCAGGATTATCCCATCGGTTTCGTGCGGTGGACGGAAGGAAGAAATATGGATGAGTATGTCAGGTTGCTTGCTGATAAGCGAATTACGGTAAGTCCTGCTATCACACATATGTTTGCTTTGGAAGAAGCGTTTGAAGCCTATGGCAATTACCAGTCCAACTCTGCTCAAGAGGCCCTAGCCACGTTGATCAAGTATTTTTAATGATGAAGAAGGGGGAATACATGATGAAAAAGTCTTCTTTCAACCTGATCACCATATTCATGAGCTGTTTACTTGTATTTGCGATGTTTCCCGTGCATTCTTCTCCTGCCCAAGCGGAAGAATCCAAACTGTCTCAAAAAAACTTCAGCGAACCTGAAGAACTGCTTGTTCCCAATAATTACACGGTAGCTGTCTTTAACGGAACCGTAGGCTACGAGGATGGAAAACCCGTGATGTATGCCACGAGTAAAGGAAAGCCAGGCTTCCTTAATGTGATCGACCTGGAAGAGTACAAACTGCTTCGGACCGTTTCTCTTGCGCCGTCGGAAAGCTCTTGGGCGCATACCGTTGCGCCGAACGGTACGCTATATGTCGCGACTGAAGGATCGGGTGCAAGATTGTGGGAGTATTCGCCTGTCACTCATGAGGCCGTTCAAGTGGCCCAGTTTGAGGGACAGACTGTTTCCAACAGCATTACAACGGATGAACAGGGGAGAGTGTACGTTGGGACTTATCCGGGCGGCAAAGTTTGGCAGTATGACCCTGCGACCAAGCAAGTGAGGGATTATGGACGCGTTATTGGCGCGCTTGATCAGGAATATGTCCGCTCCATTGCTTACCAGGGAGGATATATTTATGCCGGTACGGCCCATGAACAGATCGTGCGTGTGGATTTGGCTACAGGCGAAAAAACGAATATTGCCGCTTCGCTTACCGTAAAAAACGATACGGTATACGATTTGAGTACGATCGATAACCGTTATTTGTTCGCCCGTTATACAGATGGAAGTGGTATACCGGGTGAGGGTTACATCTACGATACAACAACAAAAACATGGCTTGATGTGGAGCTCCAGCAGGTAACCGGTCTTCACGCGACTGACTCGGTCGATGGAAAGCTGTATTACATGTCCGAGAAAAAGCTCAAAACTTTTGACCTGGCGACGCATCAGGTAGAGGAAACCGGCATGACTTATGAGAGTGGATTCAGAGGAGCGGATTGGGTAGAGTTCAAAAATAATCCCGAGCTTCCAGGAAAAACACTTGTTACGGTCCGATATGACGGCGGGGTAGCCATGCTAAATATCGATACCAAAAAAGTCATTGTAAAACCGCCGATTATCCCGGGATTGCCGGGTGTTGTCAATCGGCTTCAAAGCGTATCAGAGACACAGCTGATAACAACGGGTTCCCAAGCCAGATCTTCGTTGGTTGATTTAAAGACCATGACGGCAAAACCTTTTAACATCGGTCAAGCGGACAGTGTATACCCGATAGGAAACAAAGTCTATATGGGAGTCTACCCGGAAGGTGGCTTGTACGTTTATGATCTGAATCAAGAACCGGGAAGCACGAACCCGCAGCGTCTCGCTGTACTCGGGAACGAGCAGGAACGGCTTGTGCATATGTCTGAAGGTGACGACAAGCTGTTTATTTCGACCATCTCCGGATACGGGAAATTAGGAGGATCGCTTACGGTCCATGATACCGCTACAGGTGAAACTAAAGTCCATCGCAACATAGTCCAGAATCAGAGTGTGCTTAGTACTGCCTATGTCGATGGAAAGATTTTTGGATCAACAACCATTAGGGGAGGACTGGGCTCCACGCCAAGCGAGCAGGAGGCCAAAATTTTTGTATGGGATGTTCAGAAAGAGCAAAAAATTACGGAATTTACGCTGGATATTCCCGAACTTATCGATCCTGTTTTCATTGGGGACCTGTCTCTTGGGCCGGATGGACTCATCTGGGGAGCATCCTATGAATATATTTTTGCGATTGATCCGGACACGTACAAACTTGTAAAATATAAAAAAATTTATCCAAAGCTTTATTACACCCAGTGGCACCATCATCCGATGCGATGGTCGGAAGACGGATTATTGTATGTACTGTTTAACAACAAGCTGACGGTAATTGATCCGGAAACACTGGATTTCAGAACATTAACGGATGCATCAAGATTTGATCTTGGGATGGATGGCAATCTTTATTTCACCGATCTTGCAACGAATACAGTTCTCTACAGGATCAAGATCGATGGAGAGATTGTATCCGAACCGCCGGGACTACCTTTGCCAGTAAACAATGCCGGGTTGGAGCAGCCGGAAGAGAGCGGAAAGCTGCCGGGCTGGACTTCAATGTTTGGGACCAGCGGGGATGCTTATTTTGAGCGGAGCGGCAGCAAGAGTTATGCCGGTAAGTACAGTCTGAAAACTACGGATCTTATCCGTACCGCCTCCGTAGCGGTTCAAAGCGATCCGATCGCATTATCGCCCGGGGAAGAGTATACCGCAAGTACCCAAATTTATATTGAATCAGGCCAGCCTGGATTCATGTTTCGATTTTATAATGCGGAAGGGCAGAGTTTGTCTACTTTGGAAACTCATCTGGATGAATCCAGGCTTCAGCAATGGCAAAAAGTAACCCTCCGCGGTAAGGCACCGGAAGGAACGGCTTATGCCAGGCTGATCGCAGTAACCAGCCGCTATAATACTTCAACAGCTTACTATGATGATTTTTCCGTAACGGTTAAGGATAATAAGGCTCCCTTGACCGAAGTTACCTTTAATCCGCAGGCAAATGAACTGGGTTGGCACCATGAAGATGTTTCCATAACGTTGAACTCGGAAGGAGCAGCCTCTCTCTTCTACGAAACCACGGGGGCTGAGAGAATAAATCAGCGTGAGACCGCAGGCAGTACCGCAGAGTTTACAGTAAGCGCAGAAGGTATAACCTCAGTAAATTATTGGGCAAAATCGCCTTCTGGTGTGTCCGGGGTGCCTTCTACTACCGAAGTCAAGATTGACAAAACGGGGCCTATAATTCAATTTTCAGGAAAACCCGTCTATGAAGTGGATGATGTAATTCGGATCGAATGCTCTGCTCAAGATGCACTATCAGGTGTAGCAACAAATGAGTGCGATGCTGTGCTTGCAGATAGCCCCGCCTATTTGGCGGGTATCGGGGTGCATTTGGTTAATGCATCCGTGAATGATATAGCTGGGAACGCTACCAAGTCCTCTTTTTCTTATGAAGTGATCCTTACCTATGAAGGCATTGCAGGACTTATTGGCAAGTTCCTATCTAACGATCCAGAGCTGGCTGAGAGACTGAAGGAACAATGGTTCAAAGTACAAAGAGCCGATGAATCGGGTAATGAGGGAGGAAAAAAGGGCGCACTAAACGGATTTATCCATCAAGTGCAAGCCGAGAGTGGTAAGAGATTAGCTAAAGAACATGCTGAGCTTTTGGTACAGTTGGGTTCCCAAATTTAACTCAATTTGAATGAAAAGCTATTCTCTTCAGGATCGGGACCAGGCTTGAATGCGCAATGTACTTAGGTTTGAGGTAGAAGGTGGCTAATCTGTTAACTAGTAAAAGACGTTGTCGTCATATTGCATGACAACGTCTTTTTTCGTTCCTAATAAACTGATGATGCCTCAAAAGGGGTTCCTTTTATATCCTTCTTTTCTTATGATGTAAACAGAGAAAATCTGCTAAAAATGGTTCGATTGTACGTGTGATGTTTAGTAGGTTACAAGTTCTCTTTTGCATGGATTCGTATATATATTTAGGAGGTTTCTGCATGTTGAAAGTACAAGAACGTCGGCATCTAGTCTTGATTGGCAACGGGATGGCGGGCATCAACACGGTGGAACAGATATTAAAACTGGCGCCCAGCACCTACAGGATCACCGTATTTGGAAGCGAGCCTTATCCCAACTACAATCGTATTCAGTTATCGTATGTGCTAGAGAAGAGTAAAGCAATAGAAGACATCATTCTGAACGACTGGGATTGGTATTTAGAGAACGGAATAGAGCTATATACGGGAACGACTGTAACGCATATTGATACGGAACAAAAAATCGTGAAAGCAGACAATGGTATGGAGGTTCCATACGACACCCTCATTATTGCAACGGGTTCCAACCCGTTTATACTTCCTGTTCCAGGAGCAGATAAAGAAGGAATTGTAGGTTTCAGGGATATCGCAGATTGCCAGAACATGCTGCATGCAGCAGATCAGTACAAGAAGGCTGCTGTTATTGGCGGGGGCTTGCTTGGATTGGAGGCGGCCAAGGGGCTGCTTAAACTGGGGATGGATGTGACTGTGGTCCATCTGTTTGAGGAGATCATGGAACGCCAGCTCGATCATACCGCCTCACTGATGCTTCAGGCAGAGCTGGAAAGCCAGGGTTTGAAATTTGCTACCGGCAAACAGACGGAGGAGTTTCTGGGAGATGATCGGGTCAGCGGTATTCGTTTTTCAGACGGAACGACGCTGGATGCGGAATTCGTTGTCATGGCGGTGGGGATCAGGCCAAACACTGCATTAGCCAAGGAAAGCGGCATTGAGGTTAATCGCGGTATTCTTGTGGATGATTATATGCGTACTTCAGTACCGGATATATATGCGGTAGGGGAGTGTAACGAGCATCGGGGCATTACATATGGGCTCGTAGCTCCACTATTTGAGCAGGGGGCTGTTCTTGCGAAGCATCTATGCGGAGTGGAAACGAAGCCTTATGAAGGATCTGTGGTTTCTACTCAACTCAAGATATCTGGCGTAGACGTATTCTCCGCTGGTGAGTTTATGGATGCAGAAGGGCTGTCTATTGTGCGGATGCATGATGACTGGCGACGTATTTACAAAAAAGTGCTGCTGCGCGGCGGACGGATCGTCGGCGGTGTTCTGATCGGTGACGGTAAGGAATCCTCCAGACTGCAGCAGTGGATTCGAACAGGCACCGTGATGACAGAAGCCATTCATGATGCAATTGTGGGACAAGCTTCCGTCGAAACCGGGAATACGGCCGCAGATCTGGCGGATGAGGAAATCGTATGCGGATGTAATGGGGTGACAAAGAAACACATTGTGGATGCCATTAACGAAAAAGGATTAACCACGGTGGAAGAGATCAAGGTCGCAACAAGTGCATCGCGTTCTTGTGGAGGCTGCCGACCTGTTGTAGAACAGATTCTGCAATATGTGCTCGGGGACAAATATGATTCAGCGGCGGCGAAACAGGAAGCAATCTGTTCCTGTACCACACTGAGCAGAGATGAAGTCGTGACGGCGATTAAAGAAAAGGGACTGATCACATCTAAAGAAGTAAGGTATGCGCTGGATTGGGATAACCCGGAGGGCTGCTCCAAATGTCGTCCTGCGCTGAACTACTATCTGGGTATGATTTGGCCCGCTGAGCATGTGGACGAGAAGGATTCACGTTTTGTGAATGAACGGATGCATGCGAATATCCAGAAGGACGGTACCTTTGGCGTTGTGCCGCGGATGTACGGCGGGGTAACCACACCGGAGGATCTCAGACTTATTGCTGATATTGCCGACAAATACAACGTCAAGCTGGTTAAGGTAACCGGTGGTCAGCGGCTTGACCTGCTTGGGGTCAAAAAGGAGGACCTGCCGAAGATCTGGAAGGACCTTGGTATGCCGTCCGGTTATGCATATGCAAAGGCGCTGCGTACGGTGAAGACCTGCGTGGGATCACAGTTCTGCCGTTTTGGCACGAAAGATTCGATGGGAATGGGAATAATCCTCGAGAAGAAGTTCGAGCGGTTAGATATGCCAGCCAAGTTCAAGCTTGCCGTAAATGGCTGTCCGCGTAACTGTGCGGAGTCATCAACCAAGGATATTGGGATCGTCGGCAATGAGGGGGCATGGGAAATTTACGTTGGTGGTAATGGCGGAATTAAAGCCCGGCTTGCTGAACTTCTGTGTAAGGTGCGAACAGATGAAGAGCTTCTGGAGATTGTCTCCGCGTTCATGCAGTATTACCGGGAGACAGGCAAATATCTGGAGCGGACCTCGGAATGGATCGAAAGGATGGGACTTAAATCCGTCACCGAAGCTGTAGTCAATGATCTGGATAACCGCCGGGCTTTGGCTGAGCGAATGGAGGTCGCTCTGGCGCAGGTGAAGGAACCTTGGAGTGAAATCCTGAATAATTCAAATTTAAGGGAACGGATGTTTGAAGAGATCAATGTCTCTACGAAACAGGACTAGAAACAGGAAGGGGCCGCAAGATGGAACCGATATTGAACAGAAATGAATACACGTATTACCTTGTTGGCAGTGTAGATGATTTCACGGAGAGACTGGGACGGGTTGTGCACTTGGGTAAGGAAGAGATTGCGGTATTCAAGACAACGGACGGACAAATCTATGCACTTGAGAATAAAAGCCCTGGGCCACGTGGAGGCACGATTGCAGAAGGAATTATATCCGGGGAGGTCCTGTTCGACCCGATCTGTGATTGGAAAATTTCGTTGATAGATGGTCAGGTGCTTGATCCTGATACGGGACAGGTTCGGACTTATCCGGTTCATGTTCTCGGAAACGAGGTACGAGTTGGATTACTAAAGAATGAGGGAGGGCTGCTCCATGAGTAAAGACCTTCAGAACAAAAAAATTGTCATTGCCGGGTCGCAAAAGACGGAAGAAATGGCTGGGATTATTGAACGAAAAGGTGGAGTCCCCCTTGTCCGGTCACTTCAGGGATTAACGTATTCTGATCCGGTTGAAGTGGAAGAGGATGTAAAGCGTTTTATCGAACATGGGGCAGACTGGTTTATTTTCACGACAGGTATTGGATTTGAAGCCATGATTCACGCTGCGGAGAGGCTTAACGCGGTCTCTGAATTCGAAGAGAGATTGAAAGAAACCAAGATTGCCTGCCGAGGTTACAAAACAAACGCCTTTTTAAAGAAATCTGGTATTCATCCGGTCGTCTGTGATGACGATGGAACGATTGCCAGTATGATCAAAAAGCTTGAGGTATTTGATTTTATCGATCAAAAGGTGTGGATTCAGCTTCATGGCGAGTTGTCGTCGCAGTTATATCAGTTTATCAAAAGCAAGGGCAGCATGGATGTTCAGGCCATACTTCCTTATCATTATCAAGCTCCTGAACAGGAGACGCTTGCAACGATTATGAATGAACTGATTCAGCGGGAAGTGGATGCCGTTTGTTTCACGACAAGAGTTCAAGTCGGATATTTATTTGATTATGCGAGAGAACATGTACGTGAAGAAGAGGTGAAATCCGTCTTTGAACAGGATGTACTGGCTGCCGCTGTCGGCAAAGTAACGGCTGAAGCCCTTCGAGAAAGAGGGATAAGCCGGATTATCGTGCCGGAGAAAGAACGAATGGGTGCTTTAATCGTAGAGATCGCGAATTATTATGAAGGTCAGCAAAGTGGAGTAAAAGTAGATTAAAAGTGGAGAACACAAACATCTGGAGAAAAGTTAGGAATACAAGGGCTGTCCCACCACTCGGGGTGTTAGCAAGCAGTGACAACGGTCTTATCGAGGGACAAGAACATGATCTCATAGAAAGTCGCTAATTTAGCGGCTTTTTTGTTTTATCGGTACAAGTTCGTGTCTCTATTGAGTGACTGAAACACACAGATCAGATCTTTAACCTTACATCCTATGCGACAGGACAGCTTTAGCAGGTTCTTCAGGCACTGAAAGAATGGATAAAAACAGTGCGAAAAAAAGGACAGTAAGTGTTCATTTTCCAGTTAGTGGAGGAATCTAAAGTGTCTGTGCTAAGATGAGGGTAAATTATGATTCAAGCTGGGGAACAAGGCTAGAAGGAGTGCACATTGAAGAAAATACTTGTCATTGAAGATGAAGTCGCAATCAGAGATTTAATTGAGCTCGTACTGAGAAGAGAAAACTACGTCGTTCAAACGGCTGAAAACGGTAAAATAGCCCTGCAGCTGCTGGATGCTTTTGGGCCGGACCTCGTGGTGCTTGACTTGATGCTGCCTGACTGCTCCGGATATGACCTGTGCAAGGAAATCACCGGGAAACGTGCTATTCCTGTGATCATGCTCTCTGCCAAAAATGAGGTGATCGACAAGGTATTAGGACTAGAGCTAGGGGCGGAAGATTACATGACCAAACCCTTTGACAATCGTGAATTGCTCGCTCGGATCAAGGTGATTCTGAGAAGAAACGAGAGCAAGGAGGAATCAGGTGAAGGAACAGAAGTGAACTCTACACGCATCATTCATGAAGAGCTGACATTTGATCTGGAAAGCCGAAGGGTGCTGAAAAACGATGTACCCGTGTCTTTAACGGCCAAAGAGTTTAAAATTCTGGAAACGTTACTCAAAAGGCCAGACAAAATCTTTACCCGGGATGAGCTGCTGCAGATCGGATGGGGCTACGACTTTATGGGAGACAGTCGCAGTGTGGATATGACCATCATGCGTTTACGGAAGAAGCTGGAGGATAACGCAGACGAACCGAAGTATGTCAGGACGATCTATGGATTTGGCTATCAACTTGGAGGTGGCGAGGCCTGAAGTATGCAACCCGGTTACTGCTGAATTATTTATTTTTCTCCGTGCTGTCCTTTAGCATCATCATTTTTGCGGTGAATAAAGCCATCGATTACTACAGCTTCATTACCATTGAAAAACAGATGATGGAGAAGGCGGATCTGTCCGAGTTGTCCTTCCGTGAGGTGTTGGCACAGCATAGATCATCGTCAGGAGAGCCGCAGACCAAAGAAATCGTCAGACTTGCTCTGGAGAAGCTGAAAGCTTCAGGCCAGGAAGTACGTATCTATGACAGCTCCAAGCAGTTGCTGGGCTTGGCTGTGGATGGCATCATCATTAATGATGGCAAACCTCTTATTTTTAAAAAGAATATTGAGAAAGCCCTGAGCGGCAGTTATGCCTACACCGTAACGGAAGATCATCTGCTTTATTTTGCCACTCCCATACAGGATCAATACTACCAAAACGCTTATGTATATGAGTTCGTGGAGGACATCTCCTACTTTTATGCGATTATGGATCAAATCCGTTATATCCTGTTTGCGGGTGCAGGCGGATTTATTGTATTGATTACGTTATCCAGTCTGTGGATTGCCCGGGGCACAACCAAGCCGATTAAGCTGTTGCTTGGCGCTGCGCAAAGTTTCTCTAGACAGGAGTTTCGGAGAGTTCATCTAAACCGGAAGGATGAGCTGGGCATGCTGGCAGATGGGCTGGATTCCATGGGGCGGCAGCTTCATGATTACATTCAGTACCAGAAACAATTTGTCTCCAACGTATCTCACGAGTTAAAAACACCTTTGGCTGCAATTCGTGGTTTCTCTCAATACTTGTATGAAGGGGAGAACGAGAACAAGGAGCTGCAAAAAATCTATGCTCATCTGCTGCAGGAATCGGATCGGCTGACACGCTTGATTAATGAACTGTTGCTGCTATCCCGATTCGACAAGGCTGGTTCTAACGAACTGGAAGCCCGGAAGACGGAAATGAACGAACTGATTCAGCAAGTCGCAACGAACATGAGTGCAAAGGCCAAAGATAAAGGAATCGAGATTATATTCAGGGAGGCGGAGGCTGAAGCGGAACAAGAGGATAAGCTTATGACGAGACTCTACGCCAACGTGAATCCAATGCTAATGTCCCATGCGATCGCCAATCTTGTGGACAATGCCATCAAATATTCGGGCAGTTCATCGCTAATCGAATTGAAGCTTACACATACACCAAGCGAGGTAGTTATACGGATACGTGATCAAGGTATCGGTATTGCGGGCGATGAGCTGGAGAGAGTGCAGGAACGCTTTTACCGGGCGAAAAATGCAAGCACAGCGAACGGTTCAGGTCTTGGACTTTCTATTTGCAAAGAGATTGTAGAGCGATTTAATGGATATATCGACATGGAAAGCCAAATCGGGAAAGGAACGACCGTTACGATTGTGTTACCCCGTGCGTAAACACGCTCGTAAATAGTTGACGTTACAAGATTGATACAATTCTGTTATGAGACTAACAAATGCTTTTTTTATAATCACTTCATAAGAAGAAATCACACATTTATGGAGGGATCATGATGAAATGGATAAACAAAGCTACAGCTGTTACCCTGCTGAGTATTTTACTAACGATGGCACTGACGGGCTGTCAGTCGAGTGGTGCCAAGTCGCCAGAAGAGGCGCAGAACTCGGCTGAAAAAAACACGTCAAACGAACAGGCCAAAGACGGAGGAGCATTGAATTCTACTGCGCCTGCTTCAGAAAAATCGAAAGGACAGAGTGCGGAAACCATTAAGGAAGGTTCGATAGAGAAGAAAGGCAATGTGGTGCTGAAGGAGCTTGCTTTTGTCTATAATAAGCATACCATTGCGATTTCGGATACAGCGGATGAAGATCAGATGGAACAGATGCTGGGCAAACCGGATAACCTGAAATCTCATACGTACAGTGCCGACGATGGGACAAACATGGATACGTTAATCGGTTTTACGGAAAAGGTTTATACGTATCCTGGCCTGAAGATTAAAACAATCAGTATACCGAAGGGGAAGCAAGACTCCATCTTTCATATCGAAATTACAGATCCTAAGTACGCGACAGTGCGAAACATTAAAGCAGGAGACAGCCTGGATACACTCAAACACGCCTACCCGGAGGGGAAACTGCTTGGTGATGGAGCCCCTAATGAGGAGGATGACTTCCGTTACGAGCCATCCAATTATGTGGACGTGATGTCGTTTCACATCAAGGATTCCAAGGTGGAGAGCATTCAGATCTACAGCCTTCTGGACTAATATTTAGTGATCGATGTTGGTAAGCCAATTGTCGTCGACAAAAACATAGTCCCATTAAAAGTCGCTATTATAGCGGCTTTTTTATTTTATCGGTACAAGTACTTGTCCCAAATCAAAGAAAAGAACTTGTACCGATTATCGAAAAGGGCATGAACATGAGCCGATTACCGATTAGATAAGCATCTAAATATGAAGATCATGTAGTTTAAGGCACGATAAATGTTTGACGACAAGAACTTCTAAACATTCCCGTTAGACCATTTCGCACGAGTTATTAACTAACGGGTAGGTTCTAGGATATGAAACAGAGATAATATCTTGTTCTGAATGATTACTCGAAAGACTTAAAACAATTGTGGGTGCAGAGGATTTTATGAAACAAAAAAACCGAAAATCAGTTTGCGGATTGAGTTTCGTTGATGGCTGCGACTTATATTCGTTTATTCAAGACTGGTTTGCGCTTTCATAATTGATTTATCCAAATGTTAGTATTATATTAAAGATTGTGGATTAAGGAGGAAAATCATTTGATCTTTAATAATTTTGAAGCCGTTTATTATACCATACTCATGATGGTACCTGGTTTTATTATGAACATGGGGTATAACTATATTCTTCCTACAAGAGAAGGTCAAGCTCCAATCTATCTTGTAAGATTTATAGTTTTCAGCTGTGTTAATTTTGCATTCGCGTGGCCAGTAATAAATAGGCTGATTCAAACCCAGTACTGGGAGAAACATCCTTTTAGATGGTCTCTCCTACTTGGATTAATCGTGTTATTATTACCCTATGTTATTGGAATAATTGTAGGAATAGCTACTGAAAGAGATTGGATACGGAAGCTCCTACTAAAGATAGGGGTCAATCCGGTCCATCCATCGCCAACAGCATGGGACTACATCATGTCTAATGATTCAAGTTATGTTATTGTTACTTTGAAAAACGAATTTGTGATATATGGACTTTTTGCCTCAAAATCTCTCGCTTCTACCGTACCGATAGAGAAGGACCTTTACTTAGAAGAGATATTTGAATTGGACGAGAATGAAGAATGGCTACCTAAAGCAAAAGGAATATGGATTAGTGGTTCCGAAATTTTACATATTGAATTTCTAATTTCAGAAAATAAGGAGGAGAAACGTGAAGAATCAGAATCAACAGAGTAGAGTTGTAGAAACAAATGGGTATCAGCCTAGGGTGGGATTAGAGGAAAGGGGCCTACAGCCAAAGGCATCTGGTAAGTCATTAAGCACTCCTAAAGGTGGAAGTAGTGTGAAAAAACCATAGAAAGGGGACGGTTGAATGACACCAAACAAGCAGCCATCTCCTTGAAACAAGTAGGAAGTGGCCATCAGCCAAATAGATCTCAAGAAAAAATACCTAAACCACCTAGTGGTGGATCAAGTGTGGAAAAGAAATAACGAAAAACAAGCGGGGACAAGAACATATTCATATTTAAAGTCGCTATTTTAGCGACTTTTTTATTTTATCGGTACAAGTTCTTCTCCCAAGCCAAGGATAAGAACTTGTACCGATTGCCGATTAGATGTAAATCTAACATTGATTACATGTACTTAAATTTTGCTTAATGCAAGATAAGTGAGATTAGAGGAAGGAGATTTATATCCCATTGCAGAAATTATCGTTTTATGTAACTAAAAAGGTGGGGTGTAGTGTGTCTAAAGTTTATAGTTCAGAATACAAGAATAACTTTGCTTTAGTTATCGGAATTAATGATTATCAGTATGTTAATCCTTTGCTCTATGCTCGTAATGATGCTGAGGAGGTCGCTGCGACATTAATAAAGGATTTTGATTTTTCACCTGAAAACGTCACACTACTGCTTGATGGTGAAGCTACAAAATCTAATATTTTGAAAAGTTTTTTGCAGTTTTCAAATGGCAATACTGATCCAGATGATAAGATTTTCATATTTTATGCAGGTCACGGTGACACGATACCAGGTACAAGGGGAGAGATCGGTTTTTTAATACCTGTTGATGGAACACCTGATGATATCTCAACATTTATTAGATGGGATGAACTGACCAGGAACTCAGAATTATTTGAAGCAAAACATGTTTTATTTGTAATGGATGCTTGTTATGGAGGGCTTGCAATAACTAGATCGTTACAACCGGGCAATGCTCGCTTTCTAAAAGACATGCTTAGAAGACATGCAAGACAAGTCTTAACTGCAGGAAAGGCCAATGAAGCAGTGTCTGATGCAGGGGGGCCGCTTCCAGATCACTCAATATTTACCGGACATTTTTTACAAGGACTAAGAGGAGAAGCTGCTCAAGCTGATGGCATCATTACTGCGAACGGTCTAATGTCATATGTATATCAGAAAGTTTCAAACGATGCTTATTCAAATCAAACCCCACATTACGGGTATTTCGATGGTGATGGTGACTTTATATTCAAAGCTCCTATTCTCTCTTCTCTAAGAGATGAGCAAAAAGATATTGATCAAATGATCATAATTCCTCCTGTCGTAGAGAGAAATACATCCGATAAAGAGGAAATCATAGATAAAGTCAAAGAATATCTCTCAGAAGACAGATATCATATTAAATTGGATGACATAGTCAATCAACAACTGAGACAAATGCTGATCTATCTCGGTGAAAACTTCCCTGTAGAAGGCACTATTAGCCAGGATGGAGTCCTTGAAAAGTTGAAAAAATATGAGGATGCCAGTGAAAATTTACAAACGGTAATGGCAGCTATTGCTTATTGGGGAGATGAAAGAAAAGAAGTAATTGTAAAGAAAATTATAAGTCGCCTGTCCGAAGCCAATGAAACTCGCTCTGGAAGTGTAGTTTTGCTTAATCTGAGGTGGTATCCTTTAATACTAATGTTGTATAGTACTGGAATCAGTGCTATAGCTACTGAAAATTATGGAATGCTTGCTACTTTGCTTACAACAAAAGTTAAAAATGAACGGCGTGGTAGAACTCAAGAAATCATAAGGGTTTTCCCTAACAATCGAGAATTTGAGGAAATATTTAAAGCAATTCCTGATCATGATCGTATGTATGTACCTAGAAGCGAATACTTGTTCAAGAAAATTCAACCTGTCCTTGATGACTTGTTTTTCATGGGAAAAAGTTATGAAGAGATCTTTGATAAATTTGAAGTTTTTTATGCCTTAGTCTACGCAGATATTTACTATGATGGTGAGGATCGTGTTTGGGGGCCGCCAGGAAGATTCGCATGGAAACATTCTGCCTATGAAGACAGTGCTTTAAATGAGTTGATAACAGAAGCAGAACAAAAGCAGAATGAATGGTTGCCGTTAAAAACAGGTCTTTTCGGCGGTTCATATGAGAGATTTAAACTTATAAGTAGAAAGTATATTTCGTTAATTGAAAAGCTCCATTGGTAATCAGCGGAACGATTACAAAATCTGTAGTAACTACGAATCAAACCAATGTTATTATAAATCTATGGAATTATGACCGAAGAAGAAGGCAATGAAACTTTTCCTGCCTTCTTTTTGCGTTGTCAGAAAGGAGGTAATCGATTGGGGTAAAATCATAGTTCATTAACGATCGAAGCCGGAAAGGCGAAACACGAGCCTGAACGAATGACGTAGAGCTATCCTTTTTTATCGGGGGACAAGAACAAAACTCTAAAGTCGCTATAAAGGACAAGAACTAAGTCAAGAACTAAGTAATGAAAATAAAACACTTCAAAAAACAGTAGAAACATACGTGAAAAAATTGAATTTTAAAAACCGTCAATCTTAAATCTTCGACAGTTTTTTTGTGTTTAACCCGAGAATAAAAAGAGACAAACACTACTTAAAGAGGTGTGGGTCCTAATGGATTCTATGCAGATGATTACATTCGTTGTGGAGCTAGAAGACGAGTTCGGGATCGAGCTGTCGGACGAACTGGTGGGGAGCATGACAGACAATCATCTAACCGTCGGCAACCTGGCTAAGCTTATTAAAAGTTCCCCGGAACATGTGTAGCAAGTGGTACTTGGTTAGGCACACTCATAGCATGCAGTCGGAAACAATATGTGTTAGGATCGAGCTGAAGCCCTGGCGGACGGCACGAATGGGCATGTTGAATCACTTGTTTAAGCATCTCCCATCTGGAGTGCCATAATAGACGGATTTGAGAGCGGTATGCCAGAATAGCCGCAGCCTTCTGCTTCAAACTGCATTTAGGAAGCGAAATGTAGACCGGATGTAAGTTCTGTGCTAAGTCAATTTCCCATTGCAAATCTTGACCATAGTTTAAATACGGCAGATCTTCGTAGTAAATCAAACGGGCAGAGACTTCCAAATCACTAATATTTCGTACAGCTTGTTCGGCCGCAATCCGCACGATACCGTGATCCACATGTCTACCGATTGCAAGTGGAATATAAATATGGTCGTAGTCTGTAAGACAGAGGCGTGTTGAAAGCACCGTTGTTACCTCAGAAATCAGGTCCAGCTCGGTCTCGTAGTCACTATGGAACAAATCTTCCAGCATTTTATATAAGGGGGCACCGTTGGGATCCTTACGATAGATACATTCCTGCAGGTCCAGATGAATCGTGTCCACTCCGAGTAGATCGCATGCACTAACGTCCTCTTCCCGGCGCACTGTCATCACGTCGGAGTTGAGCCCGAACTTTTTATGTAGGATGTGAGCAAGTAGGGATATATTTGTGCCAGAACCAGTGAAAACAGTTGCTATGGTCACATGGTGGCCAGCACGAACAAGCGAATCGATATAATCGCCGCAAGAAATAATAGCATCGTCCAGATGGGCGGAAACGAACAGGCAGTGATGATTCAATGCTGAACACCCCTTTTTTTAAAACTACCAGGAATATATAACAACTATTTCAAAAAACCGTTGATGATCAAGTTTCAACGGTTTTATTTTGACGCTTACCTAGATTCAGCCAAAATATTTTTTTAGCCGTATTCTCTTCCGAAGTCTTCCATCTTCTCAAGAATCGGCAGTAATTTATTCCCCTTGTCTGTAAGCGAATACTCTACCCGTGGAGGAACTTCCGGATAAACATCACGTTTAATAACTCCATCTTGCTCCAACTCTTTAAGATGCTTTGTGAGAGAGCCTTGCGATAAACCGCCAAGAAATTTTTTTATCTCCGTATAGCGACGCGCTCCTCCCCTTAGATACCATAATATAAAGTGTTTCCAACGTCCTGAAAGGACATATTGGGTAAAGGATATCGCGTACATATCCCTGTTATCATCGATAAACGCTTGATCAAATCCTTCATTACAGACCCTCATTGATATCCCCCCCTAAAGGTACAAAAAGTTGTACTATGTTCATTTATATTGCCCTCTTTGCGGATCCAACGAAAAATTTTATGATAGTGTCAATGTCACCGGGACAGAACAACATTGGCCAATATTTAGTTAGCAGTCTTAATGTAATTATAGCAACAAGATGATTCAACTCTAAGCCTGTACAGCATAAAGGAGAGTAGGGAAAGAACACCACGCGAAATATGAGAGTTCCTTATCAATACGGAGTTATTATATCAAATAAATATGGAGATGGATTACATGAATGAAACCATTTCATTGCTTCATAATCATACATCTGTGCGATCTTTTACCAATAAACCCTTGACAGAAGAACAGCGAGAAGCAATCTTTAAAGCAGCCAGTCAAACTTCATCTTCCAGTCTTCTTCAAGCCGTTTCGATTATTCGAATCACAAATCCTAATCTTCGAAAAAAAGTGATGCAGCTCAGTATGGATCAACCCTATATTGAAGAAGCACCAGAGTTTTGGATTTTTTGTGCGGATTTCAACCGTAATCATCAAATTGCCCCAAAGGTAGATATTGAATATATTGAATTTCTATTGGTTGGTACGTTCGATGCTGGACTGATGGCACAAAATGCTTTAACAGCAGCCGAATCCATGGGACTTGGCGGTGTATTTATCGGAGCTGTCAGAGCTAATATTAACGAATTATCTGACCTATTGAAATTACCGAAGTATGTGATACCTTTGGTGGGATTATGCCTCGGTACCCCGGCAGAAGAAAAACCTGAAATTAAGCCGCGGCTGCCTCAATCCATGGTCATGCTGGAAAATCAGTATCAACCACTGGATCAAGAGAAATTAGCCTTCTATGATGAAGCCATGTTGAAGTATTATGAGAGCCGTCCGGTTAGGGCTCCTTTCACAGTGAAAAGAGTAAAAGGATGGAGTGACCATATCCAAGATCATCTCCAGAGAAGTATTCTCCCTCAAATGATGAACTATTTGAACAAGCAAGGATATGCGAAAAAATAAAGTAAGCTTAAAGTCCCCATCTGCTGAACAGGTGGGGACTATTTTAAGCCTACGTTTCTATAGTTGCTCAAATGCTGAAGCTAAAAATGACGGGAGGGAGAACCTATCGCCATACGATGCCCCACAACGAATAAAATAAAGGGTTATACATATTATGCATGACTAATATGTGGAACCATTTTTTTGTTTAACTATCGTTCTCCGTAGGGAATGATGCATCATAATTTCAAGGGAGCTTAACGAAGATAGGAAAACTACTACAGTATGTTGTATGTTGATTTTTTCCAATTTCCGGTTTAGAATGATTAAAATCAGTTATATCCGCGTTGATGGACCAATAGTACCTGATGCGGCGCCATGCCGTTTCATCGTCAGCGAGCCGGGGACAGTGCAAGTCCGGCATCTTGTCAGGGAAAAGGCAGTCCGGAGTGGTATTTCGTAAAAAGTGGACGTTCTCGTTATGTCACGAAACGTCAACTAGGGTGGAACCGCGGGTGCACATACGCTCTCGTCCCTAGGCATTCGCTCCCCGCGATGTCCTAGAGGCGGGAGCTTTTTTGATATTCTCGGCTGTAATTACAACACATTAGGAGAGTGCAGAACAATGAACAACAGCAAAACTATGGAGCAAATTGTCGCGCTGGCCAAGCACCGCGGCTTCGTATTCCCCGGATCAGAAATTTACGGCGGACTCGCTAATACTTGGGACTATGGTCCGCTCGGCGTCGAGCTGAAGAACAACATCAAACGTGCGTGGTGGAAGAAGTTCATCCAGCAGTCACCATATAACGTCGGCCTGGACGCCGCGATCCTGATGAATCCGCAAGCTTGGGTTGCCTCCGGCCACGTCGGTAACTTCAATGACCCGATGATCGACTGCAAATCGTGCAAAGCCCGCCACCGAGCGGACAAATTGATCGAGAACGCACTCGGTGAGAAGGACATCGAAATCGTCGTCGATGGAATGTCCTTCGACCAAATGAAGGCGCTTATCGACGAACACGAAATTGCTTGCCCGGATTGCAGCAGCCGCGATTACACGGACATTCGCCAATTTAATCTGATGTTCAAGACATTCCAAGGCGTCACGGAATCGAGCGCAAACACGGTTTACCTCCGTCCCGAGACAGCTCAGGGCATCTTCGTCAACTTCAAAAACGTGCAGCGCACAATGCGCAAGAAGCTGCCATTCGGCATCGGCCAAATCGGCAAGAGTTTCCGCAATGAAATTACGCCTGGCAACTTCACATTCCGCACACGCGAATTCGAGCAGATGGAGCTCGAGTTCTTCTGCAAGCCAGGGGAGGATCTGCAGTGGTTCGAGTATTGGCGCAACTTCTGCCGCGATTGGCTACTGTCGCTCGGCATGAACGAACCGAGTATCCGGCTACGCGATCATTCCGAGGACGAGTTGTCCCATTACAGTAACGCTACGACAGATATCGAATATCGTTTCCCGTTCGGCTGGGGGGAGCTCTGGGGCATCGCCGACCGGACCGATTACGACCTAAAACAGCATATGACCCACTCCGGCGAAGACTTCCATTACATCGACCAGGACTCGAACGAGCGTTACGTACCGTACTGCATCGAGCCTTCGCTCGGCGCTGACCGCGTTACGCTGGCCTTTCTTATCGATGCATACGAGGAGGAAAAGCTTGAGGCCGATGACAGCCGTGTTGTGCTTCGTTTCCACCCGGCGATTGCGCCTATCAAAGCGGCAGTTTTCCCACTCTCCAAGAAATTAGCCAAAGGTGCGAAGCAGATCTTCGCCGATCTGGCGTCCGAATTCATGGTCGACTATGACGACGCCGGCTCCATCGGGAAACGCTACCGCCGCCACGACGAAATAGGCACGCCGTTCTGCATTACGTACGACTTCGATTCGGAGACTGATGGTAGCGTTACCGTCCGCGACCGCGACACGATGGAGCAGACCCGTATGCCGATCGCGGAGCTGAAGGAGTATTTGGCTGAACGCTTGAAATTTTAGACTAGCCACTGAGGTCTTGGCGCCGCCATTGCAAACCACGCCGTTAGGGCAGCTAGAAGAGTTTGCATGTTGCCTAAAATTGAAGTGAAAGAAAGTAATGTTGTAGGTAATTTTTGGGATAAATATCCGGATATCGTTTATCGTTAAGGTGTATACAATCAAAGATAACGAAGGGAAAGTTTGGAGTAGAGAAGTATGTGGAGGTCCTCATGTAGAAGAGTTGCTGGGAATCCAGGAGGAATGATAAATCCGGCAATCGAAGAGGGGTTGACATCGCTTGGCCTTTTCGTTGGCGGTACCGGAGCACAGTAGTTCAAAGAAAAGCAATTCGGATTAAATATAAATGTCGAGGGACAAGAACATAGTCTCATTAAAAGTCGCTAATTTGGTATTATCCCCTTCTAGTAGACAAGAGAAAAAAGACATCTGGTAAGATGGATTTAATTCTTGTTGAGTGGAGGGGATTTTTCATGGCCAAAAAGGGACAAACCTTTCGGAAGTACTCCTTGGAATTAAAGATGGAGGCAGTCCGGTTGGTGAACGAGGAGCAGAGGAGTATTCGTGAAGTGGCGAAACAGTTGGGCGTTCGTAATAAATCTCAGGTACAAATCTGGGCAACAAAATATCGAACAGGTGAGATTTTAGAGCCAACTCCCCCAAGACGAGGACGGTCGAAAACGAAGTTTTCCAGTATGGAAGAAGAAATGGCGTATCTACGAGCGGAGATTGAATATTTAAAAAAGCAGTATCCAAATCTGCACAAGGAGTGACGAAGAAAGCAACCAGGTTCGGAATCATCGAGGAAATGCGAGAGAGATACTCACTGAAATGGCTATTAGAGTTAGCCCATGTTTCACGAGCGGGCTATTACAAATGGAGAAGGGCTCAGCAGACAGCCAGGCAGCGCAAAGAAAGAGACAAGCTACTGGAAGCTCATATGTTGTCGATCCACCGCCTTCATCCCTACTTTGGTTATCTGCGTATGACGGTTGCTTTACGGAAAGAAGGCCTCTTAGTAAACCACAAAAGGGTCTACCGGATTATGAAGAAATTGGGGATTCAGTCGGTCATTCGAAAGAAGCGTCGCTTTTTCGGTAAACAGGCTTCTGTCGTGAATCCCAATCGGCTGGATCGTCAATTTCAGGCGGACACTCCTTTATCTAAACTGGCTACCGACATTACCTACATACGGGTTGGGGAACGGTTTGTCTACCTTTCGGCAATCCAGGATCTGTATAACAACGAGATCCTAGCATGGCACCTTTCGGAACGAAACGATCTGGCTCTGGTTAACGAAACGCTAGACGCGTTAAGTAAAGATGTAAATTTGGAGGGGGTTATTCTCCATTCAGACCAGGGATTTCAATACACCTCCAAACCATTTAACCGTAAACTTACTGGACTTGGGATCCTCGGAAGCCATTCCAGACGTGGAAACTGTCTGGACAACGCATGCATAGAATCCTTCTTTTCTCATCTGAAGACGGAAAAGATATATTTAAGCAAGCCCCAAACCTTAGCTGAGGTAGAAAAACAGGTGCGTGAGTATATTTCATTTTATAACCAAAGTAGATTCCAGAAAAAACTAAACAACCGTTCCCGGTTGAATACCGAGAAACGGTTGCTGCTTAAACATGTCTTTTTAGACCTGTCTACTTGACAGGGATAATACCAATTTAGCGGCTTTTTTGTTTTATCGGTACAAGTTCTTGTCCTGCGTCCAGGACAAGAACTTGTACCGATTCCCGATTAGATGATGATCTAACCAGATCCATATTTGTAGAGCTAACTTAAGGATCCGACCGGCTATGAAGGGAGGGAACGCGAACGTCGGAGCTAGATATTTAAACGCTTTTGAAAGCTGTCGGACGAACGACGTGCGCAATCAAACAGCACATGAATGAGGTCGGAGATGGGAGAAACGGCCAAATGAACAGAAACACCGATCCTAAAAATATAATACTTAAAGAATGATCTTATATCTGATATTACTGGGGGTATAGGCAGATCAGCTGTCCGGGTTCAACAGCTTGCTCTTCTCTTCGGAATGTTCGAAAGCCTCGAGAATGGAATCGAGCAGACCAGGAAAACGAAGATTCAAGTCCTCTGCCCGCAGCGTCACGATTCTCTGCGTTCCATGAGGACGCACCTGAACAATGCCTGATTCCCGGAGATTCTTGATATGATGAGACGCTGTGGATTTGACCACAGGAACGTTAATTTCACCGCAGGGGCGTTCACCGGCTTGATACAGTTCAGAAACGATTAACAGACGAATGGGATCGCTTAGTGCATTAAGTACCGTGGATAAATGAATATCCGCCCGGTCGGGATGAAATAAGAGCTTCACGGGAGGCCCTCCTTTTTTTACTGATGATTGCATTATAACACAAACCGTGCTATATTATTTTCAAATTTCGATGATAATCGAACAATAGAAATTGGATGGTGGAGAAAATGAATAAAAAAACAGTACCTGCCGCACCTAGCGGACAGGAATCGGCCGTGATAAATGAACGGGCTGTAGTCATTTTACTGGGTGTAGCGATCGTCCTGGTCATCATGAATACCATGATGTTCAATCTGGCTCTGCCTGATGTTGCAGTCGCTTTTCATCTGACACCTGCGTTAACCTCGTGGATAGTCACAGGCTATTCGATCGTTTTTGCCGTCTCGTCTATTACATACAGCCGTCTTGCCGATTTTGTACCGATCCGCAGGCTGTTCATAATAGGTATCTTGTCACTGAGTCTTGCAGCCATAGCAGGGTTGTTCAGCAACAGTTTCATGATGCTTCTAATTGTACGGCTCGTTCAAGCCACTGGCGCGGGTTCGATCCTTGCGCTGACAATGGTCCTGAACTCCCGTTACATTCCGGTTGAGCGCCGCGGCAAGGCGATGAGCATTACCATGTCCTCCGTCTCAATGGGTCTTGGACTGGGTCCGGTTATGGGTGGAGCCATTGTCGAGTATTTAGGCTGGCATATGTTGTTTGTAGTTACCGCAGTCACAATGCTTCTGATACCGCTGTTCGTCATTTTTATTCCAAAAGAGAGTGTGCAGAAGGGGTCTTTCGATTTCCTGGGCGCATTGTTCATTAGCGTGGGCACGACAGGCCTGCTAATCGCCTTAACGAATCATTCCTGGATTGGTCTGGTTAGAGGGCTTGTAGGGCTTGTGTTGTTCGCTGCCCGGATTCGCTCGGCGAAGGAACCGTTTGTCCTGCCATCCCTGTTCCAGAACCGCCGCTATCTGATCCTGGCAGCGGTCGGTATCGCTGCTTATCTTTGCAGCTTTGCGACCTTGTTCCTGATGCCGCAGATTCTGGTGAAACAGTACAGTCTAAGCGCCATCCAGGCGGGAATGGTGATTTTTCCGGGATCGTTCCTGGCCATGATTGTCTCTCAGCGGGTCGGACGGTTTATTGATTCTCGTGGAAACAACCCGATTCTTCGGATTATCCCGGTGTTCTTTCTGGCAGCCGTCGTCTTGTTTGCATTATTTGAGGGAAGCTCATATGTAGCCATCATCTTCATTTACATGCTGATGAGCACCTGCTTCACAATTCTGTCGAGCAGCGTATCCAACGAAATTTCCCGTATTCTACTGCCGGCCGAGATGGGCTCCGGGATGGGGCTGTACCAGCTGCTGCAGTTCTGCAGCGGAGCCATGGGGGTTGCTGCTTCTGCCAGCGCACTGGCGATGCAAAAGAATCTGCCAATGGGCATGGCCTACAGCAATATTTACTGGGGGCTGACCATCATCGTCATCGTATCTATTAGCTGTGCGGTGCTCTACCTGAGATCAGCCATGCAACGCCAACCGCAAGTGTAACTGCTTTAACCATAGCATTTCAAAAGTCTGAGAATCCTGCTGAACAGGATCTTGGGCTTTTGTTTTTTAACGCAATACTTTTCTATGGCAAGTCCAAATTGAGATCCAATATACTTACTTTGAATTATCTAGATAAATGACCGACTGTTCCGACAGAGGATTGCGCAGGAATGGCGTGATACCTCTGTCTTTTTGTATATTAAGAGGGTTAATGAGGGCTGGTATTTTCAATCATGGAAAGCCAAATACGGATCAGCAATTTGGATCGGTGTTACACCACGGGTCGAGTACCTGAATCATATTAGAGAAACATTAAATGGATCAGATATATATAAGCGGATTACCGATTGAACTATTAATTAAGTTTATTAAGCTAACAGGCAGGGGAGTTTATTGATTTCGCGAATACTTACATATGAAGTTATTTACGAAGTTCGTAGATGAGACTTTAGCCGAAAGAACTTCTTAGTTTAGGAGGAGTCTATATGATTTTAGAAAAAGTTATAAATAGATTTGTAATACAAAGTGAATATAAGGGTTTTGTTGATAAGTATATTGATAATATACTTACCGAATTTAAAGGTAAGATTCATAGCATTTATATGTGTGGCTCGATTCCAAAAGGAACTGCTAAACCTTTTAAGTCAGATGCAGACTTTACTATTGTATGTGTAAATCCCCAAGATATTGATTACGAAAGATTGTCAAATATTAAAGACACGCTTTTAGAAGAATATCCAGTAGTAACTAAGATTGATACGATAATTTGCTCGATTGACGATGTATTAAGTAAACCAAATGAGTGGGGTTTTTGGGTTAAGATAATTTGTGTTTGCATATATGGTGATGACGTTGGTGAAAAAGTACCACCGATAATTATTTCTCCAGAGTTCATTTTAGACTTAAATACAGAGACCAAGAACGAAGTAGATCGTATACATAGTTTACTTTCTAATGCTAGTGAAAACACAATGAAAACTAGATATATTAAAGGTTACTCTAAGAGATTAATTCGTGCATTATACTCTTTGATTTTAGAAGATACAGGTGTATGGCAAGATGACATTATTAAGATGAAGAATGCCATATTAAACTATTGTGAGATTGACTCCGCTTTAGTTGATTATCTGTATGCTTGTTACTTGGATGGTAATAATGTACTTGTTGAAGAGTTTCTGGGAATTGCGGATGAAGTATATAGTTATTTTGAAAAAGCCTTAAATGCAATGGCTGCTTCCAGAACTTCCTTCGACTAACACCATATTGACGCTTCGGGTCACTCTGAGAAGCGATTGACCTCATCCAGCCCCCTAAGCCCGTCGGGCTACAGTACTGTTAACCCATCTCCATCCTGATCATTCAAATGGCCTTGTCCAGGCAAATGGCACTATAACATTTCCAAACGCAGAAATTGTCGTGAGAGACACCGAGTATGAGTACTGGATGGACGACAGGAATATGAAGGACCCTTCTAATGAAATTGAACAAGTCAGTTTTCAGATGGTTCAAACGGCAATGGCGCCTTATGAGGGGCTAATCCGCACCTTTGGGAGGGATGAGAAGGAGCCGATTTCGGGCATACAAGCCAGTGAAGCACCTGGTCTTACGCCGGGTCACACGGCTTATTTTAAATATCGAGAGAAAAATGATCGAGGGATTGTTTCCGATTGTGGCGCTTGATCTCGAATGTGCCAAGAAATTCAAGGAAGCATTTCCTAAACACGCCATAATCATTTATGTTCGAGCTGATCCCAGTTCACTACATAAACGAGCTCGTGACAAACAAGAAATCGTTGATCATGTCCATATCAATTTTGATAAGATTGATCAAGATATGAAAGAATTGGCTGACGATATTATTGAAAATTCGGATGGGTTCATTACATTGGCCAAAGAGGAAGAGGAATTGGAGGCCACGTTATTAATATAACAATCGCGAGTCCAAATGATCCAGCCAGCCCATTCATATAAAAGTAACGATTGATTGTTACGCTAACGGGATAGTTTAATAAAAAGGGTAAAGCCACTGAAGAGGAAGGAAATGAGGGAGGGATACATATGATAAACATAATTGAAGAGCTTAAGAAAATGTCCCAAAAAAGAGGGTTTGAAAATAAAGACGATTTTCAACAGTTGCTGGAAAGATGTAAGGATATAACGTTGTCGAATGAAGATGTTGAATTTTTAATAGAACTTTATTTTAAGGCTAAAAATTTGTACATTCGCAACACAATATTGAAAGCACTTGTGTTCTGTGAAGATATTGATTTAAAGGAATTCTTCTTAAAAGCGTTTAAAAAAGAGCGCTACCTAGACATGAGATTGACTGCAATTCGAGGCTATGCAAAGTATGCGACTGAGAAAGAAGTAGAGAAACTGATGTCTAAATTCATAGAAATTCTGATGAAGCGTCCTGAAAGCACCCCTTATAACTTTCAAGAATATGAACTGCTTCGTTCTGCTTTTGGGCTGCCGTATTTAGTAAATCAATATGGATATGCTTGTTTTATTCAGGCATATGAGCAGGAAGAAAAACAATATAATGCCATGCCAGATGCTTTCAAAGGACATTTTACTTTAAATGAAAGAGGAGATATTGTCCAACTTCGCTCATTAGGAGAAAGCAAGAAGACGCTTGATGAATTTAGGAGCAGAGGTAATTGAAGCTTGAAAGGAAGTGACACTAATGATAAAACAACATCTGTTATTTAAATTCAACAGATTCTCAGCAAATGAATTTTTGACAGCATGGGTAAAACGCAGATAAAGAAGGGATTCGGATTGATTTTGTAATTGATACAGATATAGACCATATTTATACACCAAGGAATTCAACTAATGGGAAACGTTAGTTTAGTAGAAGCAGCCGACCATAGTGATCGGCTGCTTTTGTTTAACTAACGGACAGAATTGCATAATATCGCGAATAATATATACATAAACTGACTCTTCCTATGATACGTTTGCGTAGACGTATTAAGCGTACATTAGGTTCGAGCACAAACGTTCCTGCCCTTGCGCTTAGCAATCGATTAGTTACTCGAAGTTCTCAATCACAATTTTGCCTGTCATACGTCCTTCTTCCAGTATTGCATGGGCTTTACGCAAATTGGCTGCATTGATGGGAGAGAGGATCTGGGCAACCGTAGTTCGTAAGCGTCCTTCATCGATCATACGGGAAACTTCGTTTAACAGGTTGTGCTGTTCAATCATATCCGAAGTCTGGAATAATGGTCTGGTGAACATCAGCTCCCAGGCAAAAGTTACGCTTTTGTTTTTCAGTAAGGTCAGATCGAGCAGCTCATCCGTCTCTACAATGGAGCAGATTTTCCCTTGAGGGGCAATGGCTTCAGCCATATTGACCCAATGCTTCTCTGTACTGTTCAAGCAGAAAATATAGTCAACGTGTTCCAAGCCCAGCGCTTTAAGCTGAGGGAGAAATGCTTCGTAATGATTGATGATGTGGTCAGCTCCCATGTTTTTAGCCCAATCAGCAGATTCAGGGCGTGAAGCTGTGCCGATGACAGTCAAACCAGCGTGTTTGGCCAGTTGTGTCGCAATAGAACCAACACCACCCGCCGCCCCGATGATCAAAATAGTTTTGCCTTCGTTGCGCTCGGTGGCAGCAGGCACGCCCAAACGATCAAATAATCCTTCCCAAGCGGTGATAGCGGTTAACGGCAGAGCGGCTGCATGGGCAAATTCCAGTGTTGCTGGTTTAAAACCGACGATTCTCTCATCAACGAGATGAAACTCGCTATTCCCACCAGGACGGGCAATGCTGCCGGCATAATACACTTCATCGCCAGGTTTGAACAGTGAAGATTCCGGTCCGGCTTGTTCGACGACACCAGCAACATCCCAACCGAGAACCTTTGGCGTTTTTTCGGTCCGATTTTTGGGAGCGCGCACTTTAACGTCGACGGGATTAACAGAAATGGCTTTGACTCGGATCAGCAAGTCTCTCCCTGTAGGTTCAGGTACATCCATCATGACGTCCAGCAAGCTCTCAGGTTGATTAATGGGTAAATACTTCAGCAAGCCGATGGCTTTCATTTGTCGGTTTGACATTGTCGTTTCCTCCTTGAATGTATATCACTTATTGCTTTCTGGTTGTAATATAACGTATATTAACTATCATGAATAGTACGCACATTAGTGTGATGTAGTATCAATTTGTATACTGTTAAAAAAGGAGGATATGTACATGCGTGACCGCAAATCGGGATATGGCCAATGCCCGAATGAAGAAGGTTGTCCCGTCGAGTATACGTTGGATGTCATTGGGGGCAAGTGGAAGGGTGTACTTTTGTATCATATGATCGAAGGTCCCGTACGATTTAATGAGTTCCGCAGAATATGTCCGACCATCACCCAGAGAATGCTGACGCTACAGCTTCGAGAGCTTGAAGAAGACGGGATCGTACACCGTGAGGTGTACCCGCAAGTTCCTCCCAAAGTGGAATACTCGCTATCGGAATTCGGACGCACATTAGTGCCGATCATTATCAAAATGAAAATCTGGGGAGAAAAACATAGCAATTTATCAAGTGCTACATCTAGACAGACAGAAAACGTGGTTGAATCCATGGTAGATTCGATGTGACTTTCTACTTATCGCATGAGTATTATATTTCCATTATTAGAAAAGGGTAAAAAAGAGTGGTATAAAAGTTATAAGGTTCGAGTTTGTAAAGTTGAAAGGGATTATTCTTTTTAGGGTTTTGTGCTAAAGAGGCTTTACTTCGATATGAAGTGAAGCCTTTTTACTATTCAAGTAACGGACAGGATAGTGTAATTGAACACATCTTGGAAAATTTCTAGTAGGAGTGTGTAAAATGAATTTAAAAAGAAAAGTTGATACAAGTAAACGACAAATAAGATCGGTTCTTTGGATGCCCAACTATCGAGTACACATTATATAAAAAAGTATACTATTCCCAATTAAGAAAAAAGTGAGGGAGAAGGCCCTATACATACCCGTCTCCATTTCAAATGCGTACAGGCAAAAACATTAGCCCTCAGAGAATAATTTTCTTTCCACTAAGACCTAGTAAGGTGGATCGTCTACACTTAGTTGGACAGAAAAAATAAGGGCTTGTAGAATAAACCTATCATGCTAAGGAGCGGATCTCTACAATGCCAAAACAACAACGACGAACCTTCACCTCTGAATTTAAAAAGA